>NZ_DOPX01000033.1 GCF_003514505.1 Proteiniclasticum sp. | reverse complement strand
GAAGTTACTTTTGAATTTAACCTCATTTCTTGAATCATTTTCTATCATTTTCTACACCCTTAATTTTAAAACTAACTTCCAGTTGGAAAAAAGAAAATAATGAAGTGGAAGTTAGTCTTGTTCATAGATAACACTCCTATTCCTGTCATTGGTTTTTCTGATGCAACAGAATGAACTTGCTTTTTGACATAAACAGCTGATTTCTATAGATTTTTGCTGTGTTGAAAAATAATATTTCTGGATGCAGAACTCTTCACATATGCTACAATGATGGTAATAACTAAAACTTTACAAGGCACAGTTCAAAAATAAGAATCAGAGATATAAAGAGGATTTACTTGGAGGAGGTGTTCTTATGCTGGCTGAGTTATTACATCTTCATAAATACCATGATGTGGCACTGGTTGGTGCTGGTGGTAAAACTACCCTCATTAACCGGCTTACCGAGTCATTACGAAAAAAAAAGAAAATCCTGGTATCCAGCACCACAACCTTCATCAAACCCGCAGAAACGATGTTTGATTTCATTGACGTCGCCTACAGCGAAGATTATGATCTTTCCAGCTATGATAAAACAGGAATTTATCTCATAGGCCGCGGGAAGAACTTAAAAGATCTGGTCATGGGACTGGAGGTTACTGATATTGAACGAATCTCTGCTCATTTCGATCAGACAATCATTGAATGCGATTTTTCAAACGGTCGCCCGCTGAAGGGCTTTAGAGAATATGAACCTGAGATTCCGGAGACCACCGATGTCACCATCGGAATCGTCGATATACAAGCGTTGGGCTTACAGGTGAACAGCAAAAACATCCACCATCTGGACAAGTATTTAGAACTGACTGGTGCTTCCATAGGATCTTTAGTGACCATACAGGATCTTGTGAAGATCGTAGAGAACCCTAAGGCCTTATTCAAGAATGCAAAAGGGAAGAAAGTCCTTTATATCAATAAAGTTGAGAAAGCAGTGGATCAGGCTCTTGCTACCACTTTACTGGAAGCACTCGACGTTCATAATCTGGATCTCATCCTGGAAGGCAGTCTTATTGAGAATCGCTACGATATACTGTATGAAGGCAACTATTAGAGGAGACGAAGAAGATGAAGTATTTGATTCTGAGTGATATCCACTCAAATTATCAGGCATTCACTAAAATATTGAATACAGAAAAATTCGATGAAGTCCTTTTCGTCGGAGACATCATCGGCTATGGCGCAGATCCTTACTTCTGCTATAAAAAGTTCCTTGAGCTTGGTGGTACAGGCGTCCTCGGGAATCATGAACAGGGGGTCATTTTACCAGAAACCTTGGCAAAGTTCAGCGAGAATGCCCGAAAGGGAATCTTATACACCATGAAGCACATTCCTAAAGAATACATCGACCATATGAGAATACTGCCTCCTATCCTTGAAGTAGAGGACTTTATACTGTGCCATGCGATGCTCGGAGAGCCTTTAAGTTTTCAATACGTATTTCCTGAGAATAAAGACTCCGCATTTCTTTTGGAAAGTTTTGATGTGCTTAAAAAACAGGGTAAAAAGATTCATTTTACCGGACATACGCACAGACCCTGCATTTTTAAAAAGAGAGAGGATGAACAGATTGAGGTTTATCCAATCCACCATGGCGATATCTATCTGGATGATGCATATTACGTTGTAAACGTGGGCAGTGTGGGGCAGTCAAGAAACGGGATTCCTAAAGCCCATTATATTGTCTATGATTCTGTGAAAAGAAGAATTCGATTCAGAGCATTGGATTATGATATAAAAGAAGCTGCAGATCGTATCCTGAAAGCAGATCTTCCTGAGTTTCTAGGCCAAAGACTCTATCTAGGTACCTAGTCCGGGAAGTTTATTGACAACAACTCCAGTTTTATGATACAATTTAATTGAATACAATAAAACATGAGGTAATACGTATGATAGATGAATTAAAACTCGAAAATCAATTGTGCTTTGCAGTCTATGCTTTTTCTAGAGAGATCACAAAAATATACAGACCTTTACTGGAACCGTTGGGACTGACTTATACGCAGTACCTGGTGATGATTGTCCTATGGGAAAAAGATGGAATATCCCTGAAGGAGCTTGGAAGCAAGCTGCGGTTGGATTCAGGAACGCTTACACCTCTATTGAAGAAACTGGAGAATGATGGAAACATCGAACGAACCAGAGACAAGAGGGATGAACGTAATCTCATCATCTATCTGAGCGAAAAAGGCAAGGAACTGATGAAAGAAGCTGAAAAGGTGCCGAACAATATCGCATGCAGTTTACCCATGGATCTGGATGGTATCGTAGGTTTGAGAGAACAGCTGAAACTCATCCTTGACCAGTTGGAAAATCAGTCCAAAGACAATTTTTTGAAGTAAGAACAGAAAGCCTCTGATATCCTATATTTGGTATCAGAGGCTTTTTCCTGTCATATATTCTCTTCATCCATCAGTTCCGATGACCTGCCAGCGATTTCCATAGAGGGGCCACCCACTTCATACAGTCTGAACTTGATCGTAAAGGTAGACCCTTTTCCGACTGTAGAAGTAACATCTATGGTCCCTCCATTCAGTTTCACAAAGTTCTTGACGATGGTGAGCCCAATGCCACTGCCTTCAACAAGTTCTCTCGACTTATCGACTCTATAGAACCTCTCAAATACATTAGGCAGGTCTTCTTTTGGAATACCGATGCCTGTATCCTTAATTCTGATGTAGCAGAATTTATCATCCCTGGACAGCTTTATGGTAATCATTCCATTTCTAGGGGTGAATTTGATGGCGTTATGCAGCAGGTTGTTGATAATCTGATAAATAGAGTGCTTATCCGCCAGAATCAAAAATTCACCCGATCGTTGCGGGATGAACTTCAGCTTGATGGATTTTTCTTTGGTGATGCCCTGGAAGTTATGATATATATCTTGAAGGATCTGCCGGATATCCAAAACAGCGATTTTTGACACCATACTTTCTGCTTCAAACTGTTTTAAGATATTGAGATTGTCCAGAAGCTTACCGAAACGAACCACTTCTGAATTCAGTGCCTGGAGTCTTTCTGGTGTAGCTGGCAGAATCCCATCTATAATGGCTTCCAGATTTGTTTGAAGGACGTTTAGAGGATTTCTCAGTTCATGAGATACATCGGTGATCAGCCGCTTACGGAGCATATCCTGACGATCGAGCTTTTCCCCGAGGGAGTTGATGCTGTTTCTTAGTGTCTCAATCTCCACCACATCGCCTTCCTGAAGCTCTCGTGCAGTCAGTTCACCCATGGATAAACTGTAGGCCGTATGGGAGATTCTTTCGATGGGATCTGAGAGCTGCCTTGCGACAAAAAGCGCGATGAGAACGATAATAAACACCGCGAGAAATGCGCTGATCAGAATACTCATCGTAATAGAATTTAGAAAGTTTTTGTCTTCTGTGGAAATCACCAGGGGAGAGAACTGCCCAATCACGACATAGCCAAGAATCTGATTCTCACTTTTTATCGGATACTCATAGGGAACATACTGTTCCATGGTGAAAGCCCCATCCGGATTGATCTCTTTTTCCTTCTCAACAAGTTTTAGTGGGTCCATTGCCCAAAGGACTGATTTGTCCCAATTCAAGAGAGACAAAGTAAAATTTGCAGACTCCGCCTCACGTTCCAGACTTTTGCCTGAAACATTTGTCCATCGTTTGTCCCTCAAATAGGCATCCCGGAATGTGGCGATAATTCGCTCATCTCTTTTGGTCTGGTTCACCTGGAGATAATCATTGAACCGTGCATTCAGCGTCAGGTTTATGACGATATAAGCAATAAGAAGAGACAATAGAGCACTGATTGATATGGCCACAGTGAGCTTGTATTTAATGCTCCTCAATTACTGACCACCACCAAACTTGTACCCCAACTTGAATACAGTAATGATGTACGAGGGGTTCTTTGTATCCAGTTCGATCTTCTTTCGGATATTCTTGATATGTACATCAATGGTTCTGTCCACACCTTCGAAATCAGGACCAAGAACACGGTCGATGAGCGTTTCTCTGGACAAAACTATACCAGGATTCTCCGACAACAGCGTAAGGATATCAAATTCAATGGGTGTAAGGGCCACTTCGTCCCCACGGAGCCGCACTTCACGTTTGTCGTGGTCTATGACCAGTTCTCCGCCGTTGAACGCTACTACATTCTTATTCTCCGGGATATCTTTGATCCTTCTAAAGAGCGCATTGACTCGAGCCACAATCTCTCTAGGGGAGAATGGTTTCACCAAATACTCGTCCGCACCTAAATCCAGGCCGCGTATTCTTTCCTCAAGACTGGACTTCGCTGTAAGCATGAAAATATACGTGTTTGATTTTGCGCGAATCCTCTTGCATATTTCTTCACCTGATATGTCAGGCAACATGAGATCAAGAATAATCAGATCAAAGGCAATATCTTCTGTGTATTCAAGTCCTTTGTATCCGCGTTCTGCAGTATAGACTTCATAACCTTCTTTTCTTAAATAGGCGGATATTGCTTCCAATACGGAAGGTTCATCTTCAATAATCAGTATTTTATTCAAATTAACACCTCATTTCTTTGATGTGATTATAACACCTGGATTCTTGTGTTGGCAAAGAATCTTGACAGAAAGACGAAAGATTTTAGTAAATGGTTTTCAGAATTTCTACTTATCCATACAACATTTTTCGCAACAATTGGAGTATCAACAAAAATAGTAATAAAACAGTAAAAAAAGTGATGCGATTATTTTAACAAAATGAGCAAACTTTATACGTTCTTCATAAGTTAAAATTATAATTCAATCTGTAATAAGTTTGTAATCATTATGAATTTTTCCTTTTTGGAGGTAGAAATGAGAAATATTAAATATAAAGTAGCTGCAGCCTTAGTCGCAATAAGTATTGTTTATGGCGGATCTATCCCTGTTAAAGCAGAACCGCTGACCGATGTTCAGCAGCAGGAACTGGATGCGGTACGGACTGAGTATGAGAGTATTTTAGCAAAAATGGCTGAAATCGACGGAAAGATTGCAGAAATTTCTGACACAATCACAGATATTACTATTCAAATCGAAGAAAATGATGCCAATATCAACAGATTGGATGAGGAAATCTCCCAAAAATCAGAAGAAATCAAAAACACTGAAATAGAACTACTCCAAAAAGAAACAGAATATGGCGAGCGTTTAAGAGCCATGTACAAGCAGGGCAACAACGGCATGATCGAAACCATTCTTGGGGCTGACAGCATCGCTGATTTTATCGCCCGCGCTGATGCCATCATCAAGTTCGCAAAGATCGACAAACAGCTTTTAGATGAGATTCAGGCAATCAAAGATCTGCTCGTTTCACAGAAGGAAGAGCTGGATGCAGCAAAACGTGAAGTTGAAGTGCTGAAAGCGGAAAATGTTGTACGACTGGAACAGCAGAAAGTAAAAATGGCAGAAACCGAAAAGCTTCTGGAAGAGATGGAAGAAGAAGAGAAGAAAATTCTTGGAAACCTGGCATTGGCTGAACTGTATTTTATCGGAAACAATGACGACATCATCGCCGACTCCAGCAGCAGCGATGAGATGATTCAAGGGGCCATCGACCAGCTCCGCGCTGTCCGAAGCAGCATCGTGACAGACAGTACCGATGCTAAGGTGGTTGCTCTCATTGAGCAGGGGAAATCAATCCTCAACCAGAGAGCTGCAGCCAGAAGAGAAGCGGAAAGACGGGCAGAAGCAGCAAGACTTGAAGCGGAAAGACAAGCTCAACAAGCACAAAATAACAGCAGCAATTCTCAACAGCCAGCACCTTCAAAACCAAGTACTCCATCTGTCAGCGCACCAGCCAGTGCATCTGCTCAAGCAGTACTGAACTACGCATACAAGTTCATTGGCACACCGTACGTATGGGGTGGTAGCACACCAAGCGGATTTGACTGCTCTGGATTCACTTCTTATGTATTCAGAAACTTTGGGATTAACCTTCCTAGAGTATCCAGATCACAGGCAACCGTAGGCACAAAAGTAGCTTACGCTGACCTTCAGCCTGGAGATTTGGTGTTCTTTGGTAGTGGAAGCATCTCCCATGTAGGAATCTATATCGGAAACGGCAACATGGTCCACTCACCAAGACCTGGCAAGAGCGTGGAAATCACCACCATGAGATACCACAAATTTATCACAGCAAGACGTGTACTTTAATTGAACAATTCAGGAGTCTGGTGAAAACCAGACTCTTTTTTGGTACACTGAAAGAAAAGCCGAAATGAGGAGTATGAATGGATGTTATACATATAGTTCAGGACATATTGCAGAAAACAGAAGAAGAGGTAAAGTCCATGGCGCCTGTCAATATCCTAGTAGCTGGAAAGACAGGTGTAGGGAAAAGCACTCTCATCAATGCGGTATTCCGGGAAAATCTCACCCAGACAGGAATCGGAAAACCAGTGACCAAACATCTGGAACGGATCACAAAAGAAGGGATTCCATTGGTTCTTTTCGATACAAAAGGGTTCGAGCTGAACGAACAGGTACAGAAAGAAGTGCGCAAAGAAGTACTGGAAGAGATACAGAGAGCCCGCGCCACGGGAGACAGATCCAAGGAAATCCATGCAGTCTGGTACTGCATCAGTTCAGCCAGTCATCGTTTGGAGTCCTTTGAGGAGGGTTTTCTTCGGGAGCTTTCAGAAAAACTGCCGGTGATTCTTGTGCTCACTCAGAGCATCCTGGAGGAAGAGACTTCCATGCTCATGGACTACATCTGTTCCCTTAAGCTCAAGCTGGAACAGGTTATTCCAGTGGTGGCTAAACCTTATAGAATCGGTTCTCAAGAGCTTCCTGTCACCGGACTCAAAGCTTTGGTCCATGAAACTTTAAGGCTTCTGCCCGAGGAGGTAGAGCCGGCTTTTATCAACGCCCAGAAAGTTGATGTGATGAAAAAGGCGGAGCTTGCCCGTAAATGGTCCAGAGGATTTATCACTGAAACTTTCATGGTGGGCTTCACACCCATTCCATTTGCGGATGCACCCATCCTTGCATCCAGCCAAGTGGCTATGATTGCAAAAATCACGAGCATCTTTGGTGTATCCATGAATAAAGCTCTTGTGACAAGCATTGTTTCATCGGTTACCGGAGTTTCGGGAGCTGTCTATACCGGAAGGGCTCTTGTGAGCAATCTTCTGAAAATGATTCCGGGTGCAGGAACAGTGGTTGGCGGAATCATTTCAGGCAGCACAGCAGCGCTGATCACTACAGCGCTGGCCTATGCTTATATCAACCTTATGGTCCTTGTTGCTACTGCAGAGTATAAAAATGCCACCATGAAGCAAAGTGAGATCATAGACTTCATGCAGAAGGAATTGAAGAAGCAGATGAAGATAATTAAGAAAGAAAAACCTTACGAGAAATAACTGCTTTTCTTTAGCTCCTTCATAGGATATACTGAAAAGCGGATCAGAAAGGGGATAAGTATGGCACTGAATAATACAGCAAGAGAAAAAATGCTTCAGATCATTGAAGCAAAGAAGCAAGGAAACGGAAAAAACGGGAAGTCAGATAGACCTGAAAAGAGTATCCAAGGAACTTCCAAACCCAAGAAAATGAAGAAAAACGGCGGTTTATTCGACAAGTAAAAAAAACCTCATCCGAACAGGATGAGGTTTTTTTACTTTACAATGTTTCATCTTCCATATGAAGCTTGATTGTCTCAATCTGATTGATTCTCATAAGTTCCAGCGCATAATCATCCAGTCTGTAGTCATCCAGATAATAAATCGTCCGAATACCAGATTGGATCAGCGCTTTGGTGCAGTTAAGACATGGAAAGTGTGTGACATAGATTTTGGAATCTTTTAAAGATATTCCTTCCCGAGCACAATAGGCGATGCAGTTAATCTCCGCATGAAGTGTTGCAATGCAGTGTCCATCCCGCATCACATGCCCAATATCATCACATTGTGGTGTTTTGCTTCCTACGCTGCCATTATATCCAGTGGCGATGATCCGGTTGTCCTTATTGACGATGACAGCACCTACATAAGCTCTGTCACAGGAAGATCTCATGGCCAGAACTTTGGCGATACTCATGAAATATTCATTCCAGCTCTGCCTTTTCCGTTTTGGTTTCGTGCTTTTGACAATTTCGTAGCTTTTCTCACTCATGTTCCAACTCTCCTTTAAACTCCATTTCCACATGGGGGATGTCATCTTCCAGATAGGGTTCCTTTCCAGTCCTTTTAAATCCCAGCTTTTCATAAAACTTCTCTGCGTAAGCTTGAGAAGATAGAACAATATGAGGCTCTCCCATTCTTTGCAGCGCTTCTATAGATGCCTTCATTACTTTTGCACCATATCCTTTGCCGCGATGAACAGGACTTGTGACAACACGCCCTATGGAAGCCTCAGGATACTTGATCCCCCTTTTGAAAATACGGGTATAGGCAGCCAGTTCCTCATCTTCGTACAAAAACACATGAAGCGCTTTCTGGTCTGTGTCATCGAGATCCTGATAGGGACAGTTCTGTTCCACAATAAAAACCATTTCTCTCAATCGGAGCATGGCATATAGTTCTGAGACGGTCAGTTCGTGAAAAGATTTGATTTCAAATCGCATAGGGCCTCCTGCATTAACTTTGTTATCTGATCATGGGTAAACTGTGAAAAAAATAATAACATTCAAAAAAAGAAGTCATTCTTGCTCTAAATATAGGATAATAGAATTATAGATGCTTGTAAAACATTTTTACCCATTCTCCTCTCTTACAAAGAAGAGAAAGACCGCCCTGAACATTTTTTCAGTGTATAGTGAAGTGGAGGTGCCTCATGGAAGAAAAAGAACAGAAAAAATATCTCAAAGAAAAAGAGAAACTTGTGACTAAAGTCGGATATCTTCAGCGTGTCCTGAAGGAGTATAAAGTACCCGTGATGATTGTGTTTGAAGGAGTGCACGCTTCAGGCAAAGGCAGGTTGTCCAATGAACTGCTCCTTGCTCTGGATGCCAGATACACCAAATTCTATGCAACCCATGCCCCAACAGAAACAGAGCGAAGAAAACCTTTCTTATGGCAGTATTTTGTGAATTCACCCAGCCACCAGGAAGTATACATCTATTACCGAAGCTGGTACTCTTTATACATTGCCATGAAAAATAATATCATCAAAGACAGCTTGTATGATGGAAGCAAGATTCTGCTTCAGGAGATCAGAAACTTTGAAAAGACCCTTCGTAATGATGGCACAGAACTGATCAAATTCTATGTGGACATTGAGGAAGAGAAACAGAAGGAACATATCAGGCGTATGTATGATAATCCCAGAACCATGTGGAAAGCTCAGGAGTATGACCGTGATAATGATGAAGACTATAAGAAAGAGATGGAGAAAATCGTTGAAGAGGATCAAAGCTCCTGGCACCGCATCAAATATGAAAGCAGCTTTGTATCCGTCAACGAAGTATTAGAAACCATCGTGAGCCGTTTGGAAAAACGGCTGAAGAAGGAAAAGAAAAGAGCCGAGGAGGAACCAGAAAAAAGAGATGGTTTCTTCAATGGAAAGTATCCGGATATCCTGAAGAAACATGAAGAAAACCACGACCTGAGCAAAGAAGACTACAAGGATAGACTGGATCGGCTTCAGAAAGAGATGCGGGATATTCAGTATACACTCTATGAGAGGAAAATACCGCTTATTCTTGTTTTTGAGGGCTGGGATGCAGCAGGAAAAGGCGGAAACATTAAGCGGATCATCCAGCAGCTGGATCCTACTGGATACGAAATCAGCACCACCGCTGCGCCAACAGACATGGAGCTGCGCCATCATTATCTGTGGCGCTTCTGGAAACAGGTACCCAAGACAGGCCATATATCCATCTATGACCGCTCCTGGTACGGCAGGGTCATGGTAGAAAGGGTAGAAGGGTTCGCCTCCAATAAAGATGTAGAAAGAGCGTATGAGGAGATCAATGATTTTGAAACTTCCCTGACAAATTTTGGTGCCATCGTATTGAAGTTCTTCATCCACATCTCGAAAGAAGAGCAGCTGAAGAGATTCGAGGCACGGCAGGCTGATGAGAACAAAGTCTGGAAAATCACAGATGAAGACTGGCGAAACCGTGAAAAATGGGATCTTTATGAAGAAGCCATCAATGATATGCTGGACAGAACAAATGTCAAAAAAGCGCCTTGGCTGGTGATCAACGGAAACAACAAACGGTATGCCAGGATCACAGTCCTTGAAACAGTCATCGCCGCCTGCACCGAACGATTCCTTGACAAGTAGTTCACAAAAACTCCGGTTGGGAAACCCATACAAATATTGAATTCTATAATAATTTCAAGCTGAAATAACGAAAAAGACATTTGTAAAGGATTGCAAGTGTCTTTTTCTCATAAACTTATGGAAAATAATATAATAAATCATCATGAAAATGAAGTTCAATTTACGGATATGGGAATCTTCAGTAGGATAAGCATATTTTTATTGCCAATGTTTTTCTATTGCACTTATAATATAACCTATAATTTTTAGCGGATGTGTGAAGCTTCTCAAAGGATGTAAATCCTGAGGAAAAAATCACAAACTCTAAAAAATAAAAAGGGGGAATAATTATGGAAAATAACAGAGGATCCTGGTCCTCACGATTCGGATTCCTGATGGCTGCCGTTGGTTCTGCAGTTGGCTTAGGTAATCTTTGGAAGTTCCCGTATCTTGCGGGCGAGAACGGCGGAGGCGCATTTGTGCTTGTGTACATCGGTCTTGTGATTCTTCTTGGTTTTACACTGATGCTGGCTGAAATGACCATTGGAAGACATGCGAACTCTGATGCTTACGGTTCCTACAACAAGATCAAAAAGGGTTGGGGATTTGTTGGCGGTTTTGGTATTCTGTCCGGCTTCCTCATTTTATCTTATTACTCTGTTGTTGGTGGATGGGTCATGAAGTATATCGTTGCTTCTTTTTCAGGCACTGGTGCTGACAAAGCAGGATACTTCACAAACTTCATATCTTCTCCAGTAGAACCACTTGTATATCACTTGATTTTTATGGGACTCACTGCAATTATTGTTATTCGTGGAATCTCAGGTGGTATTGAAAAAGCATCCAAGTTCCTGATGCCTGCACTGTTTGTGCTTCTAGTGGTTACAGTGCTGCGTTCAGTAACACTGGATGGAGCAATGGAAGGTATCAAGTACTTCATGACACCGAACTTCAGTGAAATTACGCTGAAGGTTGTCATCGCCGCACTTGGCCAGGTCTTTTTTTCTCTCTCCCTTGGCATGGGCATCATGGTCACCTATGGAAGCTATCTGAGAAAAGACGAGGACATGGAAAAAGACGCCTTCATCATTCCTTCTCTGGACTCTCTGGTGGCCATCCTTGCAGGATTCGCAATACTTCCTGCTGTATTTGCCTTAGGGTTTAAGCCAGGTGAAGGCCCTGGACTCATGTTCATCACGCTTCCAGCTGTATTTGAGAACATGCCTCTAGGTTCCATTTTCGGAGCACTCTTCTTTGTACTTGTATTCTTTGCAGCTTTATCTTCTTCCATCTCACTGATGGAAGTTACAGTAGCTTTTGGTATTGATAAGCTCAAGTGGAGCAGAAAGACATCCGTAATCATATTCACCACCCTGATGTTTATCATCGGTATCGGTGCATCTTTATCCATGGGCGAATGGAGCGATTTCCTCATTCCTTGGATCGACGGAAAAAGCTATGGAATCTTTGATTTCCTGGATGTGCTTACATCTTATTATCTGCTTCCATTGGGCGGACTCTTGGGGGCTCTCTTCATCGGATTTGTCTGGGGCGTGCCAAATGCAGTGAAGGAAATCAAAATCGGAAGCAAGTTTGTTACAGAAAAGCTTTGGTCTATTCTGATTAAATTTGTGGTACCAATTCTTGTATTCCTCATCCTGTTGTCCACCACAGGCCTACTGAACAAATTGTTCGGACTGTAAAAATAGATCCATACCTCACAAAAAGCTCTGGCTGTTTCTAGCCAGAGCTTTTCATTATACCGATATGATTACCCACGGTACTGGAACTGTACCCTTAAATGTCTTTTATAAAGATATCTGAACTTTGTCAGATAAGGTTTCAGCTCTTCTTCTTTAAATATCGGATCCTCTTTGGTATGGACCTCAATGACGAGGGCATCTTCCGTGACTTCCACCTTCTTCACCTGTGCCTCTTTCGAAACGCCGAAGTTGATGGCTTCTGCAATCTTAATGAGTATTCCAAGCATTTCGATGGTCCTCATATCTCTCTGGGATAGAATCTTCTTGTTGAAGAACTCCTTCAGAAGATCATTGGCAGAAAAAACAGAAGCGCAGGAAGCTGCCATTAAGATCTGTTTCTGACTGAGCCCGTTTATAGGTGCATTGAGGATGCTGTAGAACGTATTCCGGTCCCGTTGGAAGTAATTGATGCTGGTGCCCAGATCATACAGATAGGTGGCGGTTTTCAGTACTTTTCCATTGCCCAGAAGATACGGATATTTTTTAGTCAGCGCTCCGTAAAGGGGGCTGACGATCTTGAACAGATCTTTTCCTTCATAACCGGGAGACATATGATTCTGAATGATGTTCTCCAGGGAAAACTCCAGCACATCACGAACCCGTTTATTTCTGCCAAGTATGTGCTCAAAAAGTAAGCCATCACGAATGCCCGCATTGGACACAAAGATTTTTTTGGCATTCTGCACCTGCATAAGCACGTTTAGAGTTGCTAAAGAACCAATGAAGATGTCTTCCCTGTCTTTGCTGAGTCCATAAACTTTCTTAACTTTCCCGCCCAAATAACCTCTGATCAGCTCATAGATTTCTTCCACATCTTTCTGCTCCATGCTGTAGTTGTGGGAAATGAACATGGCGTTGTCTTTTCTGAACCTGTCGATTTTTCCAAGAGTCCTGATGGACCCCCCAATCCCAACAATGGGATATCCCTTGGCATTCTTCAGCCAGGGCACATCACGAAATGTATTTCTCAGGTACTGGTGAAGCTGATTCTCAGCTTTGGGATTGCGTTTGAGATCAAATAGTTCTGTGAGCACAATGCTTCCAAAGGGTATGGAAATAGATTCCTGCAGCCTGTTGTCATGGATGAGTGCAATCTCTGTGCTGCTGCCTCCGATATCCACCATAAGGCATCGGTCCAGATCCAGTGTATTGACTGTAGCATAATAGTCATAAAAAGCTTCTTCTTCTCCTGAAAGAATCCGGATGTCTTTCCCGAGAGCTTTTTTTGCTTTTCCGAGAAATTCCTCCTTGTTGCTGGCTTTTCTTATTGCCTCTGTTGCCACCGCAATGACCTCAGTTACATTTTTCGAGTCCATATAGGATTTGAAATGTTTGAGGACACGGATTCCATAATCGATGCGGTGAGGATGGAGATGATTCTCCACCATATCCTGACCGAGTCTTGCTGAGTGCCTGACCTGACCCACCACGGTGTAATAGGTTTTCTGCACATCATAAACGACCAGTCTCATGGAGTTAGAGCCTATGTCGATGATACCGATTCTCATAGCTCCTCCTTTCAAATCTTTCGTATTTTATATTATTATATCAGGGTTTCTTTATCTTTCCTAACACTCAATCTGACGGATACGTGAAGAGGAGATTATCTTTATAAAATCGGGAGACTTGGACCCTCAACATGTAATTTCTTATGAATTTATCGCAATTTTTGTATAATTCAAAGGTTGAAATGGATATAATAGAACTAAACAAATGAAGGATAGGAGGAATTTCATGGATTCATATTTATCATCACCCCAAGATTTCATCAACAGGGAACTGAGTTTTCTGGAGTTCAACCACCGGGTTCTGGAAGAGGTGAAGGATCAGAATAATCCACTTTTCGAACGATTGAAATTTGCCGCCATTGTTATATCAAATCTGGATGAGTTCTACATGATTCGGTACGGGACTTTATCCGATCAGATACACGCAAAAATCTACAAAAGAGATTCATCTGGTATGACCCCAAAAGAACAGACCACCGCCATCAACAGAAGGACAAGAATACTTTTGGATGATCTGTATCATCTGGTCAACGGAAAAATCAAAAAGGATCTGAAAAACATCGGTATGGAGTTTCTGGACCATAAGAGCCTCACAGAGGAGCAGCTTTCCTATGTGGATTCTATTTACGAACACAGCATCTATCCGGTGCTGACCCCCATGGTGGTGGATTCGTCCAGGCCATTTCCGCTGATCACTTCAGAAACGCTCAATATCGCCGTTCTTCTGGAGGACAAAGCTTCCCTTGAAAAACATCACATCGGAACCATTCAAGTACCGAATGTGCTGGATCGGTTCTACTATATTCCCGGAAGTTCAGAGGCAGAAAAGCAGTATATCCTTCTGGAGGAGATCCTGAAGCTGAAACTGAAAGATTTATTCAACGCTTTCGATATATTGGGCTATTCCTGTTACAGAATCAGCCGTAATGCCGATCTGGAGTATAACGAGGAAGAAGCCGATGATCTTTTGGAAGTGATCAAAGAAACCATTAAACTGAGAAAATGGGGAAATGTCATTAAATTGGAAGCGGAAAAACACATCTCCTCTGAACTGCTGGAGTATCTCATGGATGAGTTCGAGTTGACAAAGGAAAACGTGTTTCAGATTGACGGACCTTTGGACCTTCGTTTTCTGCATAAAGTCAGCAGACTTCATGTGGATGAGTCTTTGAAATTTAAGGAAATCATACCACTGCCAGTTCCAGAACTTCTTTCCCATGATGATCTCTTTCAGTCCATCACCCATAAAGATGCGCTGCTGCACCATCCCTACGACAGTTTTTCCACCATTGTGAAACTGGTGAAACAAGCCGCCTCTGATCCGGATGTGCTGGCCATAAAGCAAACGCTTTACCGCGTTTCTGGAAACAGCCCCATCGTGAAAGCTTTGGCTGAAGCAGCAGAGAATGGAAAACAGGTGACCGTACTGGTGGAGCTGAAGGCACGCTTTGATGAGGAAAACAACATCAACTGGGCGCTGAGGCTCGAAAAAGCAGGCTGTCATGTCATCTACGGGGTCACGGGACTGAAAACCCACTGTAAGGCACTGCTCATTATACGAAGGGAAAACAGCGAGATAAAACGGTATTTCCATGTGGGCACCGGAAACTACAATGACATCACAGCCAAGCTCTATACCGATGTGTCCCTGGTCAGCTGCAACGGAGAACTGGCAGAGGACATCTCAGATCTGTTCAACAGACTTTCCGGACATTATAAGTATGGGAAGATGCGGCAGGCCATTCTGGCTCCTGAAGATATGCGGAACTATTTTACGCAGCTCATCGAACGGGAGAGAAAAGCGGCAAAAGAGGGCCACAAGGCCTATATGATTGCCAAAATGAACTCACTGGTGGACAAAGACATCATAGAAAAGCTCTATGCAGCATCAAAGGATGGCGTGGAGATCGACCTCATCATCCGTGGAATATGCTGTCTGCGTCCTGGCATCAAAGGGCTCAGCGAGAACATCAAGGTCCGTTCTATTGTTGGCAGGTTCTTGGAGCACTCCCGTATATTCTATTTTTATAATCGAGGAAACGAGGAGTTTTATATCTCCAGCGCGGACTGGATGGAAAGAAACCTCAACAAACGCATAGAACTGATGATTCCCGTGACCAACGACGATGCAAAACATAAGCTGAAAACCATCCTGGACCTGAACTTGAAAGATACAGCAAAAGCTCGTATTCTTACTTCCACTGGCGAATATAAAAGAATCCAGACAAAAGATGCCCCTTATAACTGTCAGGAGGATTTCATCATACGGACAGAAAGAAAATTCAACAAATATAGAAAAAGACTGGCAAAACTTCAAAGAGAAGGGCGCCTGTAAAGGAGTGAATCAAAATGAAAATCAAACTGAACTCATCAAATCCCAGACACGTGGACATTGTAAAAGCACTGGTGGAGGAGTTTCCTGAAATCTCCTTACTTTCAAAGGACCGGAAGTGGGGGAATGAACAACCGTCTTTTAAATTTAAAGACCAGCTTTATGAATTTAAAACTATAGATGAGCTCATCCATCAGGTGAATAAGATCATGGGGCTGAAAGATAAGGATTATCATAAAAAAGGAAAGAAAATTGCAGAAACTAAACCAGTGGAAGAAGAACTGCTACTTGAAATTCCCATCGAAAAGTACAATCTGAGTGACCTCAATATAAAGCTACGACTTGGCAGTCATGGAGAGAAGAGCAGCACCTATGAAGCCGAGAACCAGACACTCCATTATGAAGTGGAAGAAGCTCTGGAAGAAGAGATTGACGGTCTTCCCATGGAGGAACCGGAAATTTCAATGACCTCGGTCAATAATGATATCGTTCTGGACATCCCAGCAGAGAAGTTTACCCTTCATGACTTGAAGCTCAATATCAAGTTCACACAGTATGGAGAACCCATGTCTTCCTATGAAGTGAAAAAAGAAGAGAAGAAAGTAGAAGCGGTCCAGACAGAGGAGGAACCAGCTGATCTTTCCAAGGAAGTGGGCCCGTTTAATTTAGAAGAACAGCAGTAACTAAAAAACCTGATCTCCAGTTGCTTTACGCAGCGCGGTGATCAGGTTTTCCTTTTTCTCTGCAGTACTTTCTTCAATCTGTCGGGTCTGTCTGTGATCATGCCATACAGATTTGGGATGTGGAGAAGATACCACATGAATAGAGGATGGTTTACGGTCCATGGGGATATTCTTACCCCCAGTTTTTTCAGTTTGGCTATGTTCCAGGGCCAGAGACTGGTGAATTTTGGATGAATAAATTCAATTTGAGCAGATTCTATCCAAGACAGATCCTCTTCTTTTCTCAGTTTCGTGATATAGGCACAGGGAATAAGAGGATCAAGAGCTTTCAGTTTTAGTACACTATCTTTTTGAAATGAAGAGAAAATCACCCGGTGTTCCAGTTTAAACTTTTTCGTAAGAGATACAAGCTTTTCCTCCATGCCTTCATGGGAGCGCAGATTATTTTTCAGCTCAATGACAGTCATGATATCCCGGTCCTGAGCCCAGTTGAAATAAGATTCCAGGGATAGGATCGGCGCATAGACTGTTCTGTTGAAAAGCCTTTTCCTGATCTGATACTGTTCAAGATCAGTCCATGTATGATCCAATAAGAATCCTTCGGTCTGAATGAGACGATTAAAGGTGTCGTCGTGGAAAAGAACCAGCGTTCCGTCTTTTGTGAGCTGCACATCCAGCTCAATGGCATCCGAAGATGCCTCCACTGCTTTTTCAAAAGCAAGCAGAGTGTTCTCCGGATATTTCCCGCTGAATCCTCTATGGGCAATGATCTTCATATTGAATACCTCCATGGAACTCATTATGGCAATTATAGCACAAGGTGCTCCTAAGAAAACAGAACATCTATTCTAAGCATCACAAACATGCTATACTGAATAGAACTAGAGTTCGAGGTGATGTGATGAAAACAGTAAAAATAGTTCAAAGTGGTGATTTTCATCTGGATTCTCCACTGACCCTACATAATATAAATTTCAGATCCCAGCGTAAAGAAGAACTTTTAAATACCGTGGAAAGAATCATTTCACTGGCAGTGAGAGAGAAAGCAGATTTGATCCTGCTGACGGGGGATCTTTTCGATTCCATGAGAGTATCCAGAAAAACGCTTCTTTATCTCCAGAAGGAGTTTATGCGATTTCCAGGGAGAATCTTCATTGCACCAGGAAATCACGACCCCTATATACCCGAAAGCCCCTACAGCACATTTTCCTTCCCGGAAAATGTGCACATCTTCTCCTCCTATGAGGAAGTTTATCTGGAGGAGTTGGATTGTGTTGTCTGTGGTGCTGGGTTCCAATCTGGTTATGTCAAAGAAAGCCTGCTTCAGGGCAGAAGCTGCTCTACTCAGGCTGAGATCCGAATTCTCCTCATGCATGGTGACGTTACAGAAGGGAGTTCTCTATATAATCCAGTGTCAAGCGAGAGCATCCGCCAGAGTGGATTCAGCTATATCGCTTTAGGCCATAGACATTCTTTCTCCGGGATCTTGTCAGAAGGCAGCACACAGTATGCTTACGCAGGGATTCCCGAGGGGCGGGGATTTGATGAAACAGGGGAGAAGGGCGTTCTTGTGGGATCCATCTACAGCAACGGCAGTGCGCTTCAGTTTAAACCGCTGAATAGGAGAACCTACGAAATCCTGGAGGTAGAGATCACATCCCTTTTGACTACCCAGGAAATCTTTTCGAAAATCCGATCCTCTCTTCACAGCGATACCAGTATTTACAAAATACTGCTCCGTGGACAGGTATCGCCCTATCTTTCCATCGATATTGCGCAGCTTTCATTGATGCTCTATGAGAAGCTGCCCGATTTTGAATTGAGAGACGAAACGACCCTAGCTGAAAACACTCTCGCTTTTCCACCACACTCCCTTCGTGGTATTTTCATGGACATCCTCAATGAAAACCGCGAATCATCCGATGCAGAATTCTGGAATGAAGTAGAGAAAACAGGACTTGCTGCACTCTTACCCGGAGGAATGAAATGAGAATACATCAACTGAACATCAAACAGTTCGGGAAACTGAAAGAACTGGAGCTGTCCTTCAACAAAGAGATACAGCTGATCGAAGGTGAAAACGAAGCAGGCAAAAGCACCCTTCAAAGATTCTTTTTATGGATGTTTTACGGAGCCGTTCCCATAAAAGAGTTCAACCTGAATCTACGTGAACTTGCAGTTCCTCATGGTGAAACCTATGCTTTTGGAAGTCTTGAAGTATCCTTTGGCTCTTCTCAACTGATCATCGAAAGAAGAAGCGGCTTGAACAGAAGGGATGATTTCCTTCGCATCTATGAGAAAGGTTCTAAGGAACAGCGTTATTATCAGGAGCCTCTCGGCAAAAGCATCTTTGGACTGACGGTTCATGAATTCATTAAGACATTATTCATGGGATCAGAGACAACGCCTGCTTTCAACGACAAAAATGACGGTCTTTTTATGAAGCTCTCCAATCTTTTGGATTCTGGAGAAGAAGAGGTTTCCTACAAAAAGGCGGCTGAAGACATCGACAGGCAGATTAAAGCACTGAAAAGCGGAAAAAATGCAGGGTCAATTCCTCAATTGCAAGGGGAAATCAGGTCTCTATTTGCAGAGTTGGAGGCATCCAAAAGGATGTTTCTGGAAAAGGAAAAAATCCATAATGAACTGGAAGCATTGGATACTGAACTGATTTCACTCGAGAGGCAGGAGGAACTTCTTTCGGAGCTCCAAGCAAAATCGCGTTTACTTCATAAGAAGTCCGATATCCTGAAGCTGAAAGGCGCCTTGGATGAGCTGAATGAACTCATGGCTGAAAAAGAGAAGAACTGGATTTCTTTAACGGAAGAAGACGCTGGAATGATCCGAGATAAAATAGAACAGTTTCATCTGGTCCAAGAGGAGCTTCTAAAAATGAATGAGGAGCATCAGAGGACGGTTCGTGATCTGGAACTCTATCTTACTTATGAGGAAGACCTGAAACTCATGGACGAAATTAAAGCTGAGACATGGATGCAGCTGGTAGAAGAGGAGCAAGAAGAGCATAGACTGCAACGTGAACTCCTGAAGAATCGAGAGCATCAGGGATACGATCATTCATTTGGCTCTAGAAAAGAAGAAGTGCTTCTTCTTTTAAAAGAATACGAAAGACAATTGAAGTGGCTGAAAAGCACACAAAGAAGCGGTCGATTCCCATTGATTTTGATGCTTTTCATTGCCGCTGCAGTCTTCTCTCTGCTAAGACCTTCAGGGCTGATCTTCAGTACTCACTTTCTCCTGGTTCCAAGTCTCATCATCTATGCGCCTCCGGTTCAGAGGAAACTGAGGTCTCATGTGCTCACAAAAATCAGGCACTCAGAAAAAAAGATTGACCAGATCAGCTCGGAGCTTGGCCTTGATTCCGAAGAAGTACTGAGATCCAAGAAAATTCTCTTGATGTCAGAAAACACGCAGCACCTGAGGATCCTCACCAAAAAGATAGAAGACATAAAGAAAAATAGGGAATACTACTACAGATTATCTGGCACCTCTACACTGAAAGAATTGGTATCCGTGATGGAAACCTGTCAAAAGAACATCAGGCTGCATCAGGAAAGACAAGCCAAAGAGACTATTCTAAAAGAGCGTATCACGCACCAGCAAGATAAAATCTCCATTCTTGAAAGAGACCTTATTTATCATCTTAAGCCCTTAGGGTATGAACCAGATAAATCCAGCATGGAAGACTTCTGGGAAAGTTATGAACTGAACAAAGTCAGAAGGTCCCTTCTTGAGGAGAAAGAAAACCAGCTTCATCTTTCCATCAAAGGACTCATCGGAGAGGAGCCCCTGGAAGAAGTTCTGGAAGAACTGTCTGCCTTTGAAGAGCTTTCTCTTCAAGAGGATATCAGTGAAGAGCTTCTATCTGAGAAAAAACAGCACTTATCGCTGCAGATGGCCAAAATGAAAGCTTCAAAAATGGAGCTTAGTGAAACATACGAAAGACTCCAGTTCAGGGATCCCTATTATCTGGAAGACTATCTGAACACAAAACATATGGAGGAGCAAGGTCTTCACCGGAGGCTGGCAGTGCTTCTGAAAACCAAAGAGCTCTTAATGACTGCAGAAGACCTCCTGAAAAAACAATATGTACAGATCCTGGGGGATGAAGTCACCAGAAGATTTGAACTCATAACGGGTATGAAGAGAACTGTTTTCGTGGAAGACCTTAATAACATGACGTTTCAAGAAGGAACCCATAGGAAAGATGATAAAAAACTTTCCAGTGGTGCTCTTTCCCAGCTTTATCTATCCCTGCGGCTGACCATGATAAAAAGAATCTTTTCCGAGAACTCTGTTCCAATATTTATGGATGAAGTGTTCAACAGCTACGATGATCTTCGTATGGAGAATGCACTGAAGCTTCTTTTAAAAGAGTTCTCCTGCCACCAGGTTTTTATTTTCACAAGCCATAAAAGAGAACGGGTATTTCTTGAAAACAACGCAGAGATTCTTGTACTGCCTCAGAAGAACAACTTATGAAGCAGTTGTAAATAAGTCCTTAATATCTTCTGAATACGATTACTTATCTCCTTGTTGTGGTATAATGAAAGTGTAAATAAATCATGAAAGAGGTACTTTGCATATGAATATTGCTTTTTTCCTTACACCGAAATCAGAGCTGATTTACGAACTGGTTGATTCAACCATGCGACAGGTGCTTGAAAGAATGGAACATCATGGCTATTCGGCCATCCCGATTCTGGATCGTGAAGGAAAATACGTGGGAACCTTAACAGAAGGTGATTTGCTTTGGAAGATCAAAAATACTCCAGGGCTTTCCTTTCGCAACACCAACAAGGTAAAAGTCTCTGATATAGAGCGACGTAAGAAACACGAGGTTGTCACCATCAGTGCAGAAATCAATGACATCATTGTCCTTGCAAGAACTCAGAATTTTGTCCCGGTTGTGGATGATGAAGGTGTGTTTATCGGGATCATCAAGAGAAGTGACATCATTGACTATTGCTATAACCTCATATCCGACAAAAAGATGATTGTATAGTTATTTCCTGTGAAAAGCTGAAGATTCTTCAGCTTTTTTATGTTAGAATTCTTTATATAATGCGCTATTGCAAAGAATAGAAAGGGGGAGGCAGTGAGAAAACTGCCTGCAAGTATATGGATGAACAAATGAATCACGAAATGTCTATGGCTGAAGCAATGGAGGGCTTTACGCTCAATAAAGTAAAAGATGGGGATATCCTCGAAGGTACGATTCTGAAGGTCAATGCTGATGAAGTCATCGTCAATATCAATTATTTTGCAGATGGTGTTGTGCCAAGGGATGAACTCACCAAAGACCATAATGAGAGTCTCCGTGATCTTTATCAGGTGGGAGATTCCATTAAAGTCATCGTACTGAAAGCAGATGATGGGGAGGGCAATGTTCTCTTATCCAAAATACAGGCGGATGCCATCGTCTCCATCGAAGAAGTGGAAGCTGCGTTTAATGACAAGACTCCCTTAAAAGTCAAAGTTATGGATGAAGTAAAAGGCGGACTCAGAATCTTTTACAAGGGTCTCACTGGATTTATGCCAGCTTCTCTTGTCTCCGACAGCTATGTGGAAAATCTGAAAGATTATGCAGGAAAAACCTTGGATGCACTTGTTGAAGAATTTGATGATACTCAGAAAAAACTCATCTTCTCAAGAAAAGCCTACCTGAAACTCCAGGGAGAGAAGAACAAGAAAAAGCTTCTTCAAGCTTTGAAACCAGGAGATACAGTGGAAGGAACCGTAGCAAACATTGCGTCCTATGGAGCGTTCATTGATCTAGGCGGACTAACTGGTCTATGTCATATCAGTGACCTGTCTCACAGAAGAATCGACCATCCGGGTGAAGTGGTCTCCATCGGAGATACAGTAAAAGTGCATGTGATTCGAGTAGATCTGAAAAACGAAAAAATCTCCCTGTCTTTGAAGAATAAAGAGGAAGATCCTTGGATCAAATCTGGTAGCCTTAAAGTGGGACAGTTCTACACCGGCACAGTGCGTAAACTTCTGGATATTGGCGCTATCGTAGAGTTGGAAAATGGTCTGGATGGACTCGTCCATATCTCAGAAATCAGTCAGGAGCATATTTCTCATCCAAGAGAAGTATTGTCTGAAGGAGAGGAAGTCACCGTTAAAATCCTTGAGATAGATGAGGAAAAGAAAAGAATCAGCTTCTCTCTGCGCGAAGGAACCGGTACAGATGAAAGCTACTATGAAGAAGAAGAATCAGTCACACTAGGAGATCTTTTCAAGAATCTTCTGGACCAGCTGAAGGAGGATGAATAAATGAGCGTACTACAGACCTATGAACCAAAGAAAGTGATGCATTATTTTGAAGAGCTGACCAAAATCCCAAGAGGATCCGGTAATGAAAAGGCGGTTTCAGATTATCTGAAAAAATTCGCTGAGGACAGGAATCTTTTTGTGGTGCAGGATGCCGTGATGAACATCCTCATTAAGAAACCAGGTGCTCCAGGTTATGAAAACAGCGTACCTGTGATCATCCAGGGCCACATGGATATGGTGGATGAAAAGAACAATGATACAGTACATGACTTCACAAAAGATCCACTTAAACTCAGAATAGAAGGGGAGCATCTTTATGCCACCGGAACCACATTAGGTGCTGATAACGGTATCGCTGTAGCCTATGCTCTAGCAATCCTCGATCAGGGAGACCTTCCCCATCCTCCTCTGGAAGTGCTCATTACCGTAGAAGAAGAAACCGGTATGCTTGGCGCAGCCTCTGTGGACGGTACTCTTTTTGAAGGGAAAATGCTGATCAACATTGACTCCGAAGAAGAGGGAACATTCCTTGTGAGCTGTGCAGGCGGCGCTAGACAGACCGTGAAGCTTCCATTAGGATACGAAGAGGCCACAGGTTCTGTATACAAGCTTTCCATTTCTGGTCTTCGTGGCGGTCATTCAGGAATCGACATTCCAAAAGAACGCGGAAACTCTAACGTGCTTCTTGGAAGAGCGCTTTACCTGCTCTCCCAGAAATATGATTTTGTTCTTTCAAATCTCCGTGGCGGATCCAAGAACAACGCCATCCCCAGAGAGGCAGAAGCGCTGCTTCTTGTGAAAGGCAATGAGGAAAATCTGACGGTTGCTGTATCAGAAATTGAGACCCTCCTCGGGAAAGAGATCGAGACGCAGGACAGTGGCTTCAAGCTGCAGATCGAAAAATCCGACGCTTCCGGTCCTTTCTATACTCCTGAAACAACAGCCAAAGCCATAGGCCTTCTGTTCACACTGCCTAATGGTGTCATCAGCATGAGCCAGGACATCAAAGGTCTTGTGGAAACATCCCTGAACCTAGGTGTGCTTCATGAGAAGGACAACCATCTTTATTTTGATTTTGCAGTTAGAAGCAGTGTTGGATCTCGAAAAGAAATGGTACTTCAGAAAGTGGATGCCATCGGAAAGGTTTTTGGTGCGGTATCCGAGATCACTTCTTCCTATCCGGAGTGGCAATACGCGAAAGAATCGAGCCTTAGGGATGCATTCATAAGAGTTTATGAAGAAAAATACGGCAAAAAACCTCAGATCGAAGCCATTCATGCAGGTTTGGAGTGCGGTATTCTGGCTGGAAGAATTCCTGGTCTAGATATGATCAGCCTGGGACCAAATCTTTACGATGTGCATACACCCGATGAGCATATGGACCTTGTTTCTGTAAAGAATGTTTATGAGTTCTTACTGGATGTATTGAAAGAACTTAAATAAAAGCGAAGTGGAGTGCGATCGATGAAAAACTTTAAAGACCGTGACTTTCTCATAGAGAACCCAGATCTTATTGTCCTTGATGTGCGGTACAGTATGAGCGATGCCGAGTATGGAAAAAAGTCCTATGCAGCTTCTCATTACAAAGGAGCTCACTTTCTTGATATGGATCAGGACCTGGCGGATGTAGTAGGAACACACGGTGGCAGACACCCTCTTCCAGATATGAAACATTTCGAGGAAAAGTTAAGGTCCATCGGTTTGGAGAACCACAGCCGTGTGCTGATCTATGATGATGGAGACAATTCATCCGCCGGAAGACTCTGGTGGATGCTGAAGTACTATGGTTTGTCTCAGGTGTATGTTCTTCAAGGAGGATTCAAAATGCTTCTTCCTGAAGACCTGACATCAGACAGTTCCGAAACAAAGCGGGGAAATATCACTTTAACAGCGCATCCGGATATGATTGCTCCCATAGAGGAAATCACTGATTATGCGAAAAACGGCTCTCTCTCTGGAAAGCTTCTCATAGACTCCAGAAGCAAGGAGCGTTACCAAGGTTTGGTTGAACCTGTGGACCACAAAAAAGGCCATATTCCCCATGCACTGAACATCTTTTTTAAAGAACATTTCAAGGAAGATCAGACCTTCGATCTGGAGAAAGCAAATAAAAACTTCCATGAAATTCTCCATGTGGATGATGTGATTTTCCATTGCGGGTCCGGCGTGACCGCCTGTACCAATATCATGGCCCTTGATGAACTGGGGAAGAAGTCAAGACTCTACGTCGGCAGCTTCAGTGATTATATCAGCTATGAAGATAACGTGGTGGAAAGGGACGTCTAAGATGAAAAACAGACTCATCGGTATGAGAACAATTAAAACTGCACTCGTTGTGGTACTGTCTTATATTGTTTCTTCCATCATCAATGATGAACTGTCCTTTGCGCTGATTTATGCAGCGGTCATCTGTGTCGAGACTTCTGTGGTATCCAGTTTTAAGATTGGATATAACCGTGTTCTTGGAACCGTGGTGGGGGGAATCATCGGACTTTTCATGTCTTATATACCACTGTATGGTGCCATAACCATGGCAGCAGGTGTAGTCATCACCATCCTTTTTTGCAATCTCCTGGACATTAAGAAGGCTACAGGCATTGCCATCACTCTTGTCATCATCATCGTCACAGGTTCTTCAGAAAGCTCTCCTGCCATCTATGCCATGCAGAGAACGCTGGACACAGTGATTGGTATTGTCATTGCGACCATAATCAACATGCTGATTTATCCACCGGATCAGATGATCCGTGTCCGTGACAGCTTCCAGAAATTCAGGGACACTGCACGGCATGTGGTTGGAGACCTGATACTATACGGAATATCCGATGGATTGGACACCCTTGGAACTCAGCTGGATGGGTTTAAAGACACCTTCAATGAACTGAACAAAGAGCTGTTTATCCTGAAGAAATATGACAAAGAGGAATACGACTACTATACGCTCATGGTAGAAGCATCCGAGAAGGTTTTTATCTATGCAGAGGCAACTTCTCTCAGTGAAACCAATGTGAAAATGACAAAGGATAACCATCAGAAACTATACAAACTCCTCTCACTTGAAATCTTCCAGACAGAGTTTGTCACCATGGAAAGTTCCACAAGAGAGGACATGATTTATAACTATAACCTAGCAAAGCTGATATCTGCTTTGGAGAAGATTCTAAAGGAAAGAACATTTCAGGTGGATAACAGTAAATACTGATTAAAAATACTTCCGATGAACCGGAAGTATTTTTTTATTGCATAAGTTTAAAAGGAAGTCGCATACTATTCTTGTTCCCATATTCTTACGTCCAAAAAACCACCCCTGATGTTTCTCTTAAAGTAACTTTAAATCATACTTACCACCTTGTTTAAAAAATTCTATGATGGTAAACTATTAAGTAGGAATTTTTTGGGTAAAATTCTGTAA
The DNA here is from genome assembly GCF_003514505.1 of Proteiniclasticum sp. Taxonomy (GTDB): domain Bacteria; phylum Bacillota; class Clostridia; order Clostridiales; family Clostridiaceae; genus Proteiniclasticum. Next base: position 94,177 of record NZ_DOPX01000033.1, on the reverse strand, counting down.
CAGTCTGGAATGGAGGGATATTTGTGCGTTTTGTATTGGCATCTGCTTCGGCGAGAAGACAAGAACTGCTTCAAAGAATGAACATACCGTATGAAATCATCGTATCTGATTTCGACGAAGACTCCGTTTCTTTTGAGGGCAATCCTAGTGACTATGTGAAAGAACTTGCTATGGAGAAGGCTAACAGTGTCTCAGAAACGCTTTCTGGCGATAGTCTCGTCATAGGTGCTGACACTATTGTTTATGCAAACGGCCAGATTCTTGGAAAACCCAAGAACCGGCAAGATGCGAAGCGAATGATGAAACTGCTCCAGGGCACAGACCACTATGTATATTCAGGTGTTGCACTCATACATCCGGCCCGAAATCTGAAAACTGCTTTTTCCGTGGTCACTACAGTATCCTTTTCCAAAATGGATGACAATGAGATTGAGTTCTATCTCACCAGGGATGAGTGGCAGGATAAAGCTGGCGCATATGGTATCCAAGGCGCTGCGGGTATCTATATCCGTGGGATTCATGGAGATTACTATAACGTCATGGGTTTGCCTTTACAGGAACTTTATACCCGTCTGAGAGAATATTCCTATATCATGTAAATGGGTTGGGCAATCTTTGGAGGATTTTATGGAAAATCGCATCATGGATATGGCCCTTAACGAAAGACCACAGGAAAGACTGCTCCGATATGGCGCTGAAAGTCTTTCCAACAGTGAGCTCCTTGCCGTCATTCTGCGTGCCGGCACTAGAGAAGAGAACATCATTCAGCTTTCACAAAAGGTGATCACTGTGTTCAACGGCATCAACGGACTTCTCGAAGCTTCCCAGGAAGATCTCATGAAGATTCCGGGAATCAAAGAAGCTAAAGCATCCCAGATTTTATCAGTGGCTGAAATGGCCAAAAGATTCCAGACCTATCGAAGCGGAGACAGTTATAAGATCAACGCTCCTGGAGATGCGGCGGATCTTCTTATGGTCGAGCTTAGGGAGTACAAACAAGAGGTGCTGAAAGTGCTTCTGCTTAACACAAAAAACATTGTCATCGGCACTTATAACGCATCCGTTGGAAGTCTCAACTCTTCTATCGTGCATCCGCGTGAGATCTTTAAAGAAGCCATACGCAAAAGTGCCGCATCGATCATCATGGTTCACAACCATCCTTCTGGAGATCCTTCTCCAAGCAGTGAAGACATCGCTGCTACGAGCAGAATCAAAGAAGTCGGAAAAATTGTCGGTATCGACCTTTTAGACCATATCATCATCGGTGATGGGAAATATATCAGTTTAAGAGAAAAGAACTTATTGTAAATTTGAAAGGAGAAAATCATTCATGCGTTTATTTGGAATGAGCAAGGATATGGGAATTGACCTGGGAACGGCTAATACCCTAGTTTATGTAAAAGGAAAGGGGATTGTTCTCAGAGAGCCTTCAGTTGTGGCTTTCAACACCCATACCAACAAGCCTCTGGCTGTAGGTGAAGAAGCTAAAAGAATGATCGGACGTACACCAGGGAATATTGTAGCGGTCCGTCCACTTAAAGACGGTGTTATTGCAGACTTTGACGTGACACAGACTATGCTGAGACAGTTCATTGAAAAGACTGCTTCTAAATCCGCCTTCACTTCTCCAAGAATCATCGTTTGTTTCCCATCAGGAGTTACTGAAGTGGAAAGACGCGCTATTCTGGAAGCAACAAAGCAAGCAGGCGCAAGAGACGTCATCCTCATGGAAGAACCCATGGCTGCCGCCATCGGAGCTGGCCTTCCTGTGGATGAGCCAACAGGTTCTATGATTGTTGATATTGGCGGAGGAACCACTGAGGTGGCAGTCGTTTCCCTGGGTGGTATCGTTGTCGCTAAATCACTCCGCGTTGGTGGAGATGAGATGGATCAGGCAATCATCGCTTACATCAAGAGAGAATACAATCTCATGATTGGAGAAAGAACCGCTGAAGCCATCAAAATGACCATTGGATCTGCTTTCAGAATTGAGGGCCAGGATGAAGCTTATATGGATGTGAAGGGAAGAGATCTTGTGACAGGCCTGCCAAAGGTCATTTCCGTATCAGAAACTCAGATCAGAGAAGCACTTCATGAACCAATCTCTGATATTATTGAAGCCATAAAGACCACACTAGAGAAGACACCACCAGAATTATCTGCAGACATTATGGATAAGGGCATCATGCTTGCAGGAGGAGGGGCGCTGTTAAGAGGTCTTGGAGAACTCATCACCCATGAAACCCATATGCCGGTTGAGATCTCAGATTCTCCACTTGACTGTGTTGTGTTAGGTGCTGGTAAAGCACTGGACAATTTTGACAAAATAGCGCGAAGCTACTAATTAATGTCCAAACTTTTGAAAAACAAGCTGTCAAGACGAATCATTCTCTTGGCAGCTGTTCTCATTGTATTATTCGGGTTCACTGTTTACAAAGATCAGAAAACTCTTATAGAAAGCGGTGCAGGCACAGCCCTTAATCCTGTGCAAAGTGTTCTCTATACTGTAAATAAGCGGATGGAGAGTTTCATTGACTTCTTTCTGCGCTATGAGGAAGTCAAAGAAGAGAATGAGTCGCTTTTATTGGAAAACATTGAACTGAAAGCAAATCTACGAAATTATGAAGCGCTGAAGACGGAAAATGAACGTCTTCGTGAAATGTTCAATTTCAAGAACCGAGCAGACCAGTATGACTATGTGGGGGTGAATGTCATCGGCAGATCCGGTGGCGGGATCATCACTTCCTATATCATAGACAGAGGGGAAGAGGATGGTTTGCTTTCGGGAATGGTGATCATGACAGAAGAAGGAATCGTAGGTCAGATTACAGAAACTGCGAAAACCTGGTCACTTGTTGAAACGCTCTCCAGTGAGAATATTGCCATTCATGTGAAATCAACAGATGATGCTTCCATCAGCGGTATCCTGGAGGGTCATATTGGCAGCGGACAGACCCAGATGGCGAAAATCTCTTTCCTGCCCATTGATTCATCAATCAAAGAAGGCGATACCATTGTAACCTCAGGTCTAGGCAGATTTTATCCACCGGATTTTCTTGTAGGAACGGTGGTAAGAGTAGAAGAAGACAAAGGAAACCTTATGAAAACAGCCATCGTAGAAACTGCTGTTGACTTTAAACGAGCAGCTCAGCTTTTTGTGGTGAAGCCAAAATCCATGGGAGATGTGGAGTACTGATGAGAAAGATATTTATTTTCCTGACTGTACTCCTCTGGCTGCTTCTTGATCAGACTCTTCTGCCTTTTCTGTCTGTCTATGAATCCAGCGGAAGTCTACTGTTTACATTCATGGGGCTCTTCATGCTTATGACGGATGAGCAAGATGCATTCTATATCGGCTTAATCACTGGTGTGATGCAGGATCTCTTTTTCCCCTATGTGTTTGGATTGAATACCCTACTCAATGTTCTGCTTTTTCTGATTCTCTCAAAAATCGGGCTTACACTGAAGGAAGGAAAGAAAACAGTACCGGTCTTTTCTGTATCCATTGCCCAAGGCGTCAAAACGCTCATTATGATTCTTACGCTCTGGATCTTTGGGATAAAAGGGAATTACTATGCTCTTCTCATCATGCCGCTTTACACCGCTGTACTTGGCATACTTCTGTACCGCCCCTGTGTGTCTTACAGCAGAATACCGATTGTAAAGAAAGAATGGAGATTTTAACTTGCTTTTTAAAGCAAGTTCTTTTTTTTGATGAAAATTTGTCAATTTCCAGGTTTTTCCTGATTAGAGTAGAATTATTCTTATAAATCCTTTAAAATAGATTCTAGATGTATTTTTAAGCATTTGGAGGAACTCAATGAGCACTATGGACCGCATTCAGATGAAAGGAAACCGTAAAGGCCTGAATCTCATCATAAACCTGCTGGAATTCAATTCTTTTGAAGAACTGATTGAAGCAGTCAAATCAAAACTGGAACCTGTTAAAAATTTCTACAGCGGAAATGCTGTCTATGTTACAACGTACCCCATCCGGCTGAAAGAAGAGGAGAAAGCACTGCTGGAAAAACTCCTTTATGATACCATTGCACTGTCAAGTGTCACTTTTGAAGAATCCAATCGTAAGGAGGATCTCCCTTCTATATTCGATGGCGTCGAAGAAGGCCCAACGAAGTTCATCACAAGATCTCTTCGGGGCGGTCAGATGATAGAATATAAAGGCAATGTCGTTGTAGTGGGAGATGTTCATATCGGGGCGGAAATATTCGCCGAAGGAAATATTGTGATTTTAGGCCAGCTAAAAGGAAGAGCCTTTGCAGGAACTTCCGGAAATGAGAAAGCTTTTGTAGCAGCTCTCAAACTTACACCGGCCCTCATGTCCATAGCCGGCACCTTTGCCCGCTCGGCAGAAAATGAACCAAACTTCCCAGAAGTGGCAAAACTTGTAGATGGGAACATCTATGTGGAACCTTACATCCCAACAAAGTTTGAATATTAGAAAGAAGGAGAGACTTAAATGCCAGAATCCATTGTAATCACATCCGGAAAGGGTGGGGTAGGCAAGACCACCACCACAGCCAATATAGGTACAGCGCTTGCCCAGCTCGGTCACAAAGTCGTCGTCATCGACGGGGATACAGGACTTCGTAATCTTGATGTCCTCATGGGGCTCGAAAACAGAATTGTATATACACTTCTTGATTATTTTGAAGGAAGATGCAAACTGAAGCAGGCCCTGATCAAAGACAAGCGTCTTCCTCATTTATGTCTTCTGCCTACGGCTCAGACCCGTGACAAGAACGACATCTCTACAGACCAGATGATCGGACTCATTGAAGAGCTGAAGAAAGAGTTTGATTACATTCTCATTGACTCTCCTGCAGGTATAGAGCAGGGCTTTGAGAATTCTGTGGCTGCTGCAGACAGTGCCATCATCGTTGTCAATCCCGAAGTCACTTCTGTAAGAGATGCGGACCGTGTCATCGGAAAGCTTGACTCCAAAGGGATTGAGAACCATAAGGTCATCATCAACAGACTGAACTATGAGATGACAGAAAATGGGGAAATGCTGAATGTAGAAGATATTTTGGAGATTCTCTCTGTAAAACTGCTGGGTATCGTTCCTGATGATCGAAACATCACAATTTCCACCAACAGAGGAGAGCCCATCGTAACCGTTGAAGGAACCTTGGCGGGAACCGCCTTTATCAACATCGCAAAGAGAATCACCGGTGAAGAAGTGCCTCTACTGAACCTGAAACCAGAGGAACTCGGATTCTTCGGAAAAATATCCAAGTTATTCAAAAAAAAGTAGAGGGGGTACGGCATGGATATATTTAGCTTCTTTAAAAAGAAAAGCGGATCTAAAGATACCGCGAAGGACCGTCTGAAACTGATTTTAATGCACGACAGAGGAGATGTTTCTCCCGAACTTTTAGAGAATATCAAAAATGATATTCTGGAAGTTCTGAGAAAGTATGTGGAAATCGACATAGACCAGGAATTGGACCTGCAGATTACACAGACTGAAAGTGAGTTTGGCTCAGTACCTGCTCTAGTGGCAAACATTCCGATCCGAAAGAAAAAATAGGCTAAATCCTAAGAAAATGTTAAATTGAAAGTGAGAGTTGTATGAGTTACTATAATAATGCATACAACTTTTATTTTTTGTATCCATAAGGGAAGGGATTTTAACACATGAATGTACTCAAAGCTCTGATCATTGATCGCAAAGATCTCAAAGAACTGGATTTCGGCATGCTGCTCAGTGCAGTGGCGATTCTGTTCTATGGTGTCTTCAATATATATACTGCTACGAACTTCTATTATGCAAGACTTCAGCTTATCTGGCTTGTTCTGTCCCTGGGCGTCGTTTATGTGATTCTTCTTATGGATTATCGGAAAGTTTATAAAATAGTGGATGTATTCTACTGGATTGTAATACTTCTACTTGTAATGGTTCTCTTCACTTCCAAAGTGAAAGGAGCTGCAGGGTGGTTCAGTATTGGTTCAAGAGGATTCCAGCCAGCGGAGTTTGCAAAACTCACCACGATGCTGATGGTCGGAAAAGAACTTCAGAAAGTGGACGGAAACATCAACAATCTGAGAAACTTCATGAAGGTGACTTTTTATGCCGCACTGCCAATGATCCTTATGATGCTTCAACCCGAAATGGGCATCACAATGATCACATTTTTCATTGTGTTGGGCATTTATTTCGCAGCTGGTCTGTCTCTAAAGGTTATTTTTGCTGGATTTGGTTTTGTCGCAATGTCTGTCATCATTGTGCTTCAGACCAACTTTCTACCTGCTCACTGGAGTGCCAGACTCACAAGTTTTCTATTCAATGAAGGAAGTGAGCTAGGTATAAACTATCAGCTCAGTAGAAGCGTCATCAGTATCGGTTCAGGACAAGTCTCTGGAAAATTCAATTTTGGTCAATTTCTTCAGGACATGACTGTATCCACACAATCCAGCACTCAATTTTTCAATCGTGTTCCAGAGAATCATACGGACTTTATATTTTCTGTGCTCGCAGAAAATTTCGGTCTCATAGGTGGGGTCACACTGCTCCTGCTCTATGGATTTCTCCTGTATCGCATGATTAGAATCGCCAAGAAGTCCGAAGATATTTTCGGCAGCACCATTGCTGTTGGTGTATTTTCATCTTTCTTGTTCTCCATTCTTCAAAATGTAGGTATGACCATGGGACTCATGCCCATATCAGGGATCACACTTCCACTGGTTTCTTACGGGGGAAGCTCTGTGCTGACTACGTTTATTGCCATCGGAATGGTCCTCAATGTAGGCATGAAAAAGAAAACAACTCTTTTCTAGTAAGTATGCTGAGGTCTAAACTCCTCAGAAAGGTAGAATAAAATGATTGAACTGTTTATAGAAGATGATGTACATCGTCGAATTGTATTAAAAGACCGAGGCACCATGACTGAATTTTACGTGGAAGATGCCAAGAGAAGCATTCAGCCCGGAGACCTCTATCTTGGAATTATTAAAAAAAAGGTAAACTCTCTGAAATCTGTATTTATTGACATTGGTGCAAAAAAAAATGCCTATCTCTATGTTCAGGATTTCCAAAGATTTCAGGATTACAAAGAAGGTCAGAGCGTCCTTGTGGAAGTACTGAAAGAAGAGGAAGGCTCCAAGGGAACGAAGGTCACAGATAAAATTTCCATTGGTGGAAAGTACGTGGTTTTATTCCCCGGAAAAGGTCTCGGGTTTTCTAAAAAACTCAATCGCGATCTTTTTCTTGAAGCTCATGGAAGCTTCACATCGGTAGAGGGCTACCGCGTTCTGTTCCGGGAAGCATCCATGGATGCGGCAAGAGAAGATATTGTGGAAGAAATAAAGCAGATCACCCACTCCTTTAATGAAGTGTATCAAAAAGCTGAAACCGGAGCAGGACCTCTGAGACTTCATGGACAAAGCTCTGTTCTTTCAAGAATTCTGCGGGACAACTTCTCAAAAATACAGATGATCTATGTCAATACAAGAAGCCTGCAGAGAGAGCTGGAAGAAGAATATGGAATTCCATCACTGCTTCACAAGAGCGAACGAAGTCTTTTTGATTTCTACGGTATTGAGAACGAACTGGAAAATCTCCGGAATCGAAAAGTCTATCTCAAAGATGGCGGGAATATTATCATTGAAGAAACTGAGGCCATGGTGGTTATTGATGTGAACAGCGCCAAGCACAAAGGATCCCAGAGCAAAGAAGACTTTGTGATGGAGGTGAATTTTCAGGCTGCAGAGGAGATTGCCCGTCAGATCAGACTCAGAAATTTATCAGGAATCATCCTCATAGACTTCATCGATGTGAAAAATGATGCGCAGAAAATTCTTCTGAAGGAAGCAGTGGAAAAAGCATTTCTGGAAGATCCACTCTTTGGCAAATGTTATCCCATCACAGATTTGGGACTTCTGCAGCTGACAAGAAAGAAAAAGGGGTATCCCGTCTATACTTATCTTGAGGAGCCTTGCACTTTCTGTAAAGGATCTGGTAGAAGACTTTCGTTCACCTATGTCATGATGCGTATCAAGAATGAACTGGCAAGCAAGACTGAGCAGATCGACATCAAAGATTTCCACATTCAACTGCATAAGCATTACGAGAAAAATGTCAGAGAGGACATGACCTCTTTTATCCATACGATTGATTCGGGCGAGAAAAGAATCTATCTGGAATTTATAGATTCCCACCTGGATTATGATGTTCTTCCTCTGGTTTTCAAAAATCAGATCCAAGAGATGGAAAAATATTTGATCACATAGCAACTTATCCTTTACATTGCAATGTAAGATTGTTATAATACTTTGTAGGCCGCTCCGAAGAGGTTTTGTTAAACAGCTCTAAGCTGTACCTTGAAGGCGAGTACTGATATGAGGAGGTGTTTCATATGTATGCAGTTTTAAACACAGGTGGTAAGCAGTATAAGGTATCTGAAGGAGATATTCTCAGAATTGAGAAGATTTCTGCAGAGCTGAATTCTACTGTAGAACTCACTGATGTTTTGGCAGTTTCCAACGGAGAAGGTGAATTGACCATTGGTAACCCTGTAGTAGAGGGTGCTAAGGTTGTTGCGAAGGTTCTTGCTCATGGTAAGGCGAAGAAGGTTGTTGTCTTCAAGTTCAAGCCTAAGAAGGACTATAGAAAGAAGCAGGGTCACAGACAGCCTTTCACAAAGATTCTGATTGAGAAAATCGAAGCGTAATCATGATTGAAGTCCGATTTTTAAGAAAATCCGGTAATCTGATCTCGTTCACTTACGAAGGTCATGCAGACTATGATGAATATGGCAAAGACATTGTATGTGCAGCAGTTACAGCACAATGTATGATGGCATATAATGGTCTGGATGAAGTGCTCAAAGTGAAAAACAAGATTGATCTTCACGAAGATGGCGGTTATTTATCCGTCAGCATCGATGGTGCAGATGCTTCTGAAAAGAAGGATGCCCAAGTGATTATGGAGACATTGCTATTAGGAATCAAAGCAATTAAATTGCAGTACGGTCATTTTATTAACCTAATTGAAGAGGAGGTGTAACACCATGCTTATATTAAACCTTCAGTTTTTTGCTTCCAAAAAGGGAGTAGGAAGTACAAGGAATGGTAGAGACTCTGAGGCGAAAAGACTTGGAGTGAAGTCCGCTGACGGACAGTTTGTTCTTGCAGGAAATATTCTCGTTAGACAGAGAGGAACAAAGATTCACCCAGGCACCAACGTGGGCAGGGGAAGCGATGATACTTTATTCGCTAAAGTTGATGGAGTCGTAAGATTCGAAAGACTTGGTAAGGATAGAAAGAAAGCGAGTGTTTACCCAGTTGAACTGGAAGCAGTTGCAGAATAGTTAGCTTGAATGGGCCTGCTTTATGCAGGCCTTATTTTTTGGAAAGAGAAATCACGAAACAAGTGATTTGTAGTATAATAGAAAAAAACCAGATAAGGTAGGTGAGAAGGCTATGAATATGTTTATAGATATTGCAGATATTTTTATTAAAAGCGGCGATGGTGGCGACGGTGCTATTTCCTTCAGAAGAGAAAAATACGTTTCTCATGGTGGTCCAGACGGCGGTGACGGCGGACGTGGTGGTGACATCATTTTCGTAGTAGACCCTTCGATGACAACACTTCTAAATTTCAAGTATAAAAGAAAACACGAAGCAGGCCGCGGAGAAAACGGCGGTAAGAACAAGTGTTATGGCAAAGATGCGGAAGACCTCATTATTCCTGTTCCACTAGGAACTGTCATCAAGGACAAAGAAAGCGGAAAAATCATTTCTGATCTTTCAAAAGTTGATGACAAGTATATCGTTCTAAAGGGCGGAAAGGGCGGAAAAGGAAACACCAAATTCGCCACCCCCACAAGGCAGGCTCCAGACTTTGCTGAACCAGGTATGCCTGGAGAGGAACGTCATGTGACACTGGAACTGAAACTTCTGGCAGATGTGGGCCTCTTAGGGTTCCCGAATGTCGGTAAATCCACGCTTTTATCCAAGGTATCCAAAGCCCAGCCAAAGATTGCCAATTATCATTTCACCACTCTGGAACCGAATCTAGGTGTAGTCGCAATGCCAGGAATCAATCCTTTTGTCATTGCAGACATCCCCGGAATTATTGAAGGAGCTTCTGAAGGTGTTGGTCTTGGGATACAGTTCCTGCGCCACATAGAACGTACCCGTCTTCTTCTACATATCGTAGATGTTTCAGGTATTGAGGGAAGAAATCCAGTGGAAGACTTCATCAAAATCAATGAAGAATTAAAGAAATACAAATTGGATCTCACAGACAGACCTCAGATTGTGGTCATGAACAAGTTGGATCTCCTCTTTGATAAATCTTACTTGGATGAGTTCAGAAAAGAGATTGAAAGTCTCGGTTATTCTGAAATCTATGCCATTTCCGCTGCTACAGGGGAAGGCGTTGCAGAAGTTATGAAAGCATGTGCTCAAAAGCTTCAGACAATTCCAGTGACAGAAACCATCTATGAGGTGGAAGACTTCTTTATTCCTGAAATCAAACAGTTCACCTATGATGTGGAGATTGATGAAGATGGTGTATTTGTTGTCTCGGGTTCTTTCGTGGACAGACTGCTTTATGCCGTTGACATCCATAACCCAAGCCATTTGAGATACTTCCATAAAGTGCTTGGAAACAAGGGAGTTCTTGATCGCCTCAAAGAAATGGGTATTGAAGACGGAGACTTTATCAGACTCAATGATTTTGAATTTGAGTATTACGCATAGGAGGAACTTACATGATTTCAACAAAGCAAAGAGCGTATCTTAGAAGCTTAGCCAATCAGATTGACCCGATTTTTCAGGTTGGAAAGGGGGGCATTGAAGCTCCTTTTATCCGACAGGTAGAAGATGCTCTTGAAAAAAGAGAACTGATCAAAATCCATGTGCTGGAAAACAGCGGTATGGATGCAAGAGAAGCCCATGATCAGCTGGTAAGTGCAATCGGATGTGAAGGCATTCAGATTATTGGCTCGAAGATTGTGCTCTATAAAGAAAGCAAAAACAATAAGAAAATAGAACTTCCAAAAAGATGAACATCGGCATCCTAGGGGGGACCTTCAACCCCGTTCATCTAGGCCATCTTTATATGGCTGAAGAAGCTATGAAAAATTTGAAGCTTGACCACGTGATTTTTATGCCTAATTTCATCCCCCCTCATAAAGAAAATACTTCTGTTTCGGCTGATGAACGTGTGAAAATGCTTCATCTTGCACTATCAGACCATCCTGATTTTTCAGTTTCTACCTTTGAGATTGAAAAAGCCGGCGTCAGCTACACCTATGAAACAGTAGAAGAACTTCATAGAAGGCATCCTTTGGATACCTTCTTTTTTATCATTGGCGAAGATTCTTATGTTAATTTCTGGAAATGGAAAAACCCTGGCAGAATCCTCAAGTATGTGGAGGTTGCCGTCATTGAACGGAGTGGATTTTCAAAAGATGCATCCCGTAAAACCGATGAACTTTTCCGTCAAAATCATAAAGAAGCTTTCCGCATCCAGTCTGAAACGGTTGATATTTCCAGCACAGACATCAGAATCAGGCTGAAGGAGGGTGAGGATGTCTGTGAGCTTCTCCCCAGAAAAGTGGCAGAGTATATTGAAGAGAAACATCTTTACCAGTGCCATCCTTGGACATTCCAACAGCTGCAGGCCTATGTGAAGGACCATGTGAAGCCCTCCAGATACCTTCATATTGAAGGCGTGATGGAAGCTGCCCTGATCCTTTCTGACCTCTATGGCGGGAATAGGGACACCATCGCTCTTGCAGCCCTATGTCATGATATGCTGAAAGATCATGAAGACTCCAACCTTTTAGAACTCATCCTTCGGTATGGGGAAGTACCAGTTGATGATGGGAACTCTCCCCAAATCCTTCATGCACAGGCAGGTGCGATTTATCTGGAGCATGTCTGTTGTATAAGAAATGAAGAACTGTTGAACGCAGTGCGGTACCACACCACGGGACGAGCTCAAATGGGTCTTACTGAAAAAATAATATTTATTGCAGATTATATAGAAAAAGGCAGAAACTTCCCTGGTGTGGAAGAGCTTCGTAAACTCGCACAAGAGAATCTAGACAAGGCAGTGCTCACTGCACTGTCAGGCACCATTAGGCATCTGGAAAGCTTGAATAAGCCTGTAGCTGCAATCTCCAGATCAGCAATGGAATACTATGAAAAAGTGCTGAAGGAAAGGACCAATCATGAACGATAGAGAGAATCTACAATCCATTGAAAAAGCCATCCCTCTTACCTATGTGGGAGAAAAAATCAAAACCTACCTGAAAGATGAACTGGGACTGTCCACGAGATTTGTGAGAAGTGCTGCACTTTCCAGGCGGATCCTGATCAACGGAAAAACGGTAAAACTCGATTATATACTAAGGGAAGAAGATCAGCTTCGAATCCATTTGGAGGCGAAGGAGCATCAGGAAATCGAAGCGGAAGATATTCCCATCCATGTGGTATACGAAGATGATGCGATTTTGGTCCTGAACAAAGAGCCTTATATGGTGGTACATCCAACGAAATCCTATCAAAGCGGCACGCTCAGCAATGCTGTGATGCACCATTATAAAAGCAATGGAAAAAGCACCATCATCAGACTGGTATCAAGACTTGACATGAACACCTCCGGGCTTATCATTCTTGCCAAAAACCAGTTTGTGCATTCCCGAATTTCTCAGGACATGCAGGCTGACTTATACGAGAAGTATTATGTGGCCATTGTGAAAGGAGCGTTCCCTGAAGAAACTACATTAATTGACCTGCCCATCTACAGGGACGAAGAGGGAGCCTATCAAAGGGTTGTGGATGAAAGAGGCCAAAGAAGTCTGACAGAGGTAAAAGTTCTCCACTACGCAGACGGATATACTCTGCTTCTTCTAAAGCTACTGACAGGCCGCACCCATCAGATCCGCGTTCATCTCAGTCATCTCGGATTCCCCATAATCGGAGATGAGCTTTATGGTGGAGATCTCTCCATCATGAAAAGACAGGCTCTTCACGCCGTTTATCTTTCTTTTAGGCATCCAGTGACTGAAGAAACGATGAACGCCTACGCAGAGGTTCTAGATGACTTTAAGGAAGCCGCACAGAGTCTTGGACTGGATCTGGATACAATTGATAATGAAATCGCAAAATTACAGGTTGTGGAAAGCTGAGGCTTTTCACAACCTTTTTTTACGTTGTATTTTCATAATTTTCATAAAATAATGTTAGAATGAAACTACAAAAGCGGAAGGAGAATTTAGATGAGAACTCATAAAAAACCACATTCCTCCTCATTCAATCCCATCTTGGATGAATATAAGGAGAAAGAGAAAAAAATCATGGAGAATGATTGCATCACAGGAAGCACTTATGAAGAAAAGGAGAAAAAGGCTGTTTCCAATTTCCGAAGAAACCGCACACTGTATTTGCTCACGCAACTTATGTTTATTCTAGGAATACTCATCGCCCTTATTCTTTGGGTAACGAGAGAGTAAAACCTCGATTCCAATAAACTGTATATATCAGTAAAAATGGCTTATTTCCTACTTTTGCACTATTAGAACCAGTGGAAATATGGTATATTATAAATAGAAAATAGTAAATATTCTCACATTATCACATAGTTTTTTTGCGTGATTAGTACAATTGAATAAGCAAGCAAAATTCTAGCGCTGATAATAGCACTGTATTCGATACATGGGAGGAAGCTATGGCAAAGACAAAAGACGATCCAAACAAGGTATTAAACACGGAATTCAACCACTATCTGTTCAACACTGGAAACCACAGGAGGGCCTATGAGTTTATGGGCGCTCATGTCATTGAATTTGAAGGGAAAAAGGGTGTACAGTTTACAGTTTGGGCACCAAACGCACAGAATGTAACCCTTGCTGGAGATTTTAACAATTGGGGTTATGAGGAGATGTTTCCACAAGGCTCCACAGGAATCTGGACCTGTTTTATAGAAGGTCTGGGCGAGAATGTCCTGTATAAATACAGAATTAGAAGACATGATGGGTATGAGTTTTTAAAAGCGGACCCCTATGCCTTTTACTCCGAGCTTCGTCCAAAAACTGCTTCCGTTGTAAAGGATCTGGATGGTTTCAAATGGACAGATGGCAACTGGCGAGGAAGAAGCAAAAGAGTGCCTGTGAATGAAAAACCAATGAATATCTATGAAGTACATCTGGGATCCTGGAAAAGACATTGGGACGGAACATTCTTTACCATTGAAGAGTACACCAAAGAACTCATCCCCTATGTTAAGGAAATGGGATACACACACATTGAGCTCATGCCGCTGATGGAACATCCTTTAGACGATTCCTGGGGCTATCAGATTACCGGGTACTACAGTATGACCTCTCGTTATGGTGAACCTAAAGATCTTATGGCCTTTGTGAATGAATGCCATAATGAGGGAATCGGTGTAATCATGGATTGGGTCCCTGCTCATTTTTGCAGAGACGCCCATGGTTTGCTTCTCTTTGACGGAACACCAACCTATGAATACCAGGATCCGAATAAAGCAGCCAACAACAGATGGGGAACCACCCATTTTGATTACGGAAAACCACAGGTCCACAGTTTTCTGCTCTCCAACGCTCTATTTTGGATGGATCTTTTCCACATAGATGGACTTCGTGTAGATGCTGTATCTGCAATGCTTTATCTCGATTATGACGATGGACCCTGGACTCCAAACATGTATGGTGGGAACACAAATCTGGAAGGGGTAGACTTTCTTAAAAAGCTCAACACGGTCATCAAAGAAGAGTATCCTGCTGCACTGATGATCGCTGAAGAAAGTACTGCTTTTCCGCTGATATCCCACGAAATTGAAAAGGGTGGGCTTGGATTTACTCATAAATGGAACATGGGATGGATGAATGACATCTTAAGGTATTTCGAGCTGGACCCATTATACAGAAAGAATCACCATAACCTGATCACTTTTTCTTTTATGTATGTGTTCAATGAGAACTTTATCCTGCCCATGTCCCACGACGAAGTGGTCCACGGCAAAAACTCTCTGCTCAATAAGATGCCTGGTGATGAAATCATGAAATTCCGTGGCCTTAGAACACTCATGACTTATATGATGTGCCACCCTGGCAAGAAAATCAGTTTCATGGGCAATGAGATTGCACAATGGATGGAGTGGAGATTCAGAGAAGGTCTGGAATGGATTGGACTGAAACATGAAAACCATCAGAAACATCAACACTTTGTGAAAGTGCTTAATTCAATCTACAAAGATCATAAAGCTCTTTACGAGATTGATGATTCCTATGATGGCATCGATATTTTGGATGCGGACAACAAAGAGGAGAGCTTATTCACTTTCATCCGAAAAGGGAAGAACACCAGAGATTTTCTTTTGGTGATCTGCAACTTTGTGCCCGTGGAGAGACAGGGAGTGAAAGTTGGCGTTCCTTTTGAAGGTCAGTATGAAGAACTCCTCAATACAGAGCTGAAAGAATATGGCGGAACTTGGGACTATTCCCAAAATGCCTATCAGACAAAAGATGAAATGATGAACGGTAAAGACTTCTCCCTGGAAGTGACCATTCCACCATTATCCGTTCTTATCATAAAACCTAAAAGAATAAAGGGGGCCAAATGATGAAAACAGAAATTCTAGCAATGATCCTTGCAGGTGGCCAAGGCACGAGACTTGGTAAGTTCACCAAAAATATTGCAAAACCAGCCGTTCCTTTCGGTGGTAAATACAGAATCATCGATTTTGTTCTTTCCAACTGTGCCAACTCCAACATGAATACCGTTGGTGTACTGACCCAGTACCAGCCGCTGATTCTCAATACCCATATCGGTATTGGCGCACCTTGGGACATGGACCGTGGGACCGGTGGTGTCACCATCCTTCAGCCCTATGCCAGCGCCACCGAAGAAAAATGGTTCAGAGGAACCGCCCATGCGATTTACCAGAACTTTTCCTATATTGAAGATTACGATCCAGATTTCGTTTTGATTCTCTCCGGTGATCATATATACAAAATGAACTATGAAGCGATGCTGGATTATCATAAAGAGAAAGAAGCGGCGCTCACCATCGCTGTCCTTGAAGTTCCTTGGGATGAAGCATCAAGATTTGGTATCATGAATACGGACAGCGAACTTAAAATCGTTGAATTTGAAGAGAAACCTGCAAATCCAAAATCCAACTTAGCCTCCATGGGTATTTATATTTTCAACTGGAAGATGCTGAGAAAGTATATGAATGAAAGCATCAACGCCGGAAAGAATATGGACGACTTCGGCAAGAATGTCATACCCGAGTTTTTGGATGCAAAAGAGAGGGTATATGCTTATCCTTTCAAAGGTTACTGGAAAGATGTAGGTACTCTTGATTCACTTTGGGAAGCGAATATGGATCTTTTGGATCAGGACTCAGCCCTTCAGATCAATGACAGGTCCTGGAAAATCTACTCCAAAAATCCATCCATGCCGCCTCAATACCTGTCCAAAACTGCAGATGTCAAAGATTCACTAGTGGTGGAAGGATGCATTGTCCACGGAAAAATCAGAAAATCCATTCTGTCACCAAAGGTTATCGTGGGCGAAGGGACAGAAATCTATGACTCCGTCATCATGGAGGATGTCAAGATTGGAAAGAATTGTGTCATCAGGAAGGCCATGATTGGCTCCCATGCAGTGATTCCAGACAACTCTGTCATCGACGAAAAAGGTGAAATCGCCGTTGTGGGCGAACACGAAATCTTCAAGGGAGGGAACTAATATGCCAAGAAATAAATTATTCGGGGTTGTAAACCTCACAGAAAATGATTATTACATGAAGCAGCTCACCATCAACAGACCATTGGCATCTGTTCCATATCTTGGAAGATACAGACTCATTGACTTCACCTTATCGAATCTGGTGAATGCGGGTATCGATACCGTTGGTATTTTTTTAAATGATAAGTACCGTTCCTTAATGGATCATATCGGTAATGGAAAAGAGTGGAACCTCGACCGCAAAAAAGGAGGCGTATTCTACTTCTCTCCTTATTCTACGCCTGACATCCACAGCTCTTTAAGAGGAGACTTATCCACCTATTTTTCAAACATTGATTATTTGACAGAAGCCTCCGCGGATTATGCGGTCATCATGGGAACGTCCATGGTATGCAATATTGATTTAAAGGAAGTCTTTAAAAATCATCTGAGCACCAAAGCCGACATCACTGTTGTCTATAAGAATATTGCCGAGGACGATTTGGGCTTTGAAAGATGCAATACTGTAACGACCAATGAATACGGCTCAGTCACTGCTTTTGGGAAAAACATCAGACGACCTGATATGCTTTCCGAAAGAAAAAAAGTTTCTATGGAGATTTTT
Source organism: Proteiniclasticum sp. (assembly GCF_003514505.1). Taxonomy (GTDB): domain Bacteria; phylum Bacillota; class Clostridia; order Clostridiales; family Clostridiaceae; genus Proteiniclasticum. Next base: position 76,821 of record NZ_DOPX01000033.1, on the reverse strand, counting down.
ATCGTGAAAAAAGAACTTCTTGTAGATATGATCACTGATGCGGTGACCACAGGAGAAAATGTCTATCTTACAGAAGTACTGCACGATGCAGTGACCAAATATAAGGTTCGTGGTTATGAGTTCAAAGGATATCTGAAAAACATCGGATCCATTGAGAACTACTTTGAAGCAAGCATGGATATGCTTGATGAAGATCATATCGAAGAGGTTTTCTTTGGAGAGAATAAAATCAAAACAAAAGTAAAAGATGAAACGCCCACCTACTATGCTCCAGAAAGTAAGGTAGAGAACTCTCTGATTGCCAATGGATGTAAGATTGAGGGCACTGTTATCAATTCCATTATCTTCAGAAGAGTCCATGTAGCCAAAGGCAGTGTTGTGAAGGACTCCATCATTATGCAAAACTCTGAAGTAAGAGAAAACTGCAGTCTGGAAAATGTCATTACGGACAAACAGGTCATTTTAACCAGTGAAACTGAACTGAAGGGAAGTCCAAAGAATCCACTTGTGGTCAGCAAGGGCTCCGTTCTATAGGAGGAAATTATGAAAATTTTGTTTGCGACTTCAGAATGTTATCCCTTTTTAAAAACAGGAGGATTGGCTGATGTTGCCTATGCACTTCCAAAAGAACTGGTAAAAATGGGGGAAGACTGCAGAGTCATAATGCCCAACTACGGCACCATCAGGAAAGAATTTTCAGATAAGATGGAGCATCTTTTTGAAACCACTGTACGTGTTGGATGGAGAGAACAGTATCTGGGTGTGAAGTATCTGAAGCATGAAGGGATTGACTACTACTTTTTGGACAACATGTACTACTTTCATCGTGAAGCACCCTATGGGTACTTTGATGATGGAGAACGGTTCTCCTTCTTCTCACAAGCGATTCTGGAGATCTTAACTAGGATTGATTTCATTCCTGATGTGCTCCATGCCAATGACTGGCATACAGCTGTCATTCCGGTGCTGCTCCGCACGAAGTATCGTTGGGAGAAAAAGTATGATAAAGTAAAGACCGTCCTGACCATCCATAATCTGAGATTTCAGGGCGTTTACCCACCAGATGTGCTTGGGAATCTTCTAGGGCTTGGCAATGAACTTCTTCAGGATTTCTGTTTCGAGTATTATGGAAATGTCAACTATCTGAAGGGTGGAATCAACTACGCAGATCTTGTGACTACAGTAAGCCCCACCTATGCTGATGAAATCAAGACAGAGTATTTTGGGGAGGGTCTTCATGGTGTAATGCAGAAAGTATCCTATAAACTGAAGGGTATTCTTAATGGTATCGATTATGATATTAACGATCCGTCCAAGGACCCTCATATTCCTCATGGATTCACATCTAATGATCTGGAAGGAAAGATCCAGAATAAACTGGACCTTCAGAAAGAACTGGGGTTGGAGGTTCGGGAAGATGTGCCCCTGTTCGGAATCATATCAAGGCTCACTGACCAAAAGGGATTCGATCTCATTGCGGAGCGCATAGAAGAACTGCTTCAAAACGATCTCCAGATTGTTGTTCTTGGAACAGGTGAGCGGCGTTACGAAGATATGTTCCGCTATTTCAGTTTCAAGTATCCAAATAAAGTTTCTGCAAATATCACATATAATGGTACGCTCGCTCAGAAAATCTATGCAGCTACAGATTTCTTTCTCATGCCATCGCAATTTGAACCCTGCGGCCTTTCACAGCTTATGGCACTGCGCTACGGCAGTGTGCCCATCGTCAGAGAGACAGGCGGTCTTAAAGATACCGTAACGCCTTATAATAAGTTTACAGGTGAGGGAATCGGTTTTACCTTTTCAAACTATGACAGTTATGATATGCTACAAGCTATATACCGTGCTTTAGAAGCATATCAGGACAAGAACAGTTTTAAAGACATCATCACACAAGGTATGGGTATGGATTACAGCTGGACATCCTCTGCGCTACTTTATAGACAGCTGTTTGAGGACATTCTGAAACAGTAAAAGGAGAAAACCGAATGATTATTACAAAAGAACAGTTCAAAAAGGACTTTGAGAAGAAAATGCTTAAACTTTATGCTCAGGAAGTGGAGAATGCGACAATCCAAATGCAGTATTTCACCCTTGGGTATCTGATTAAAGAGTATATCTCCGAAGGATGGGCAAAAACCACCACAAGATATACGAAATACGGAGAGAAGCAGGTATACTATTTTTCCATAGAATTCCTTCTGGGAAGACTTCTGGCAAGCAATCTTCTGAATCTTGGGATCCGCAACACAGTGCAGGAAGCACTGAATGAGATGGGTCTGAACTTAAAATCCATAGAAGATGTGGAAGTGGATCCTGGTCTAGGAAATGGCGGCCTTGGGAGACTTGCGGCTTGTTTTATGGATTCCATGGCATCTTCAGGTATTCCTGGAAACGGAAATGGAATCAGGTACAAGTACGGCTTGTTCCAGCAGAAAATCGTAGATGGCTATCAGGTGGAACTTCCTGAAAACTGGCTGAGAGATGACAATGTATGGGAAATCCGTAAATCAGATAAAGCTGTGAAAGTCCGCTTTTATGGCGATGCCTGGATGAAACCCACTGAGGACGGAAAACTGATACCTGTTCATACAGACTATCAGGAAGTGCTGGCTGTGCCTTATGACACCGCTCTCGTTGGCTATGAGAACAAAACCGTAAATACGTTAAGACTTTGGAATGCTGAAGTTCCGAACTACGCAGATGAACCGAGAGGGGAGCTGAACTTCCATAAAGTGCTTCTTAATAAGCGCGAAATTGAAAGCATCTCAGAGGTGCTGTATCCAGATGATTCCAATCATGAGGGTAGAGTTTTAAGACTGAAGCAAGAGTATTTCTTTGTTTCTGCTGGACTTCAGAGCATCGTAACCCAGCACAAAGAAGCAGGAAGACCTTTGTCTGAACTGCATAACTTTGTTGCTGTGCACATTAATGACACACATCCTGCGGTAGCCATCCCCGAACTTATGAGAATCCTTATGGATGAAGAGGGTATGGAATGGAACGAAGCGTGGCATATTACCCAGAATACCATGAGCTACACCAACCATACCATCATGAGCGAAGCTCTTGAAAAATGGCCAGTGGATCTGTTTAAAGATCTTCTGCCTAGAATTTACCTCATCATCGAAGAAATCGACCGTAGGTTCAGAGAAATCCTCACCGCTAAATTTGGCGAACAGCAGGACCAAGTGGAAAAGATGGCCATCATATCTGGCGGATTTGTGAAGATGGCACATCTGTGTATTCATGGAACCCACAGCATCAATGGTGTAGCGAAGCTCCATACAGAGCTTCTGAAAAGTCAGGAACTGAAAGACTTCTATATGCTGTATCCGTATAAGTTCAATAACAAGACCAACGGCATTACACACAGAAGATGGCTGATGCTTGCAAACCCTGAACTTTCCACCCTTCTTGATGATACCATTGGTACATCCTGGAGAAGAAACCCTCAGGATCTTAAGCTTTTCAAAAAATACAAAAGAGATCCGGAAGCGCAAAGGAAAGTAGAAATCATCAAACAGCACAACAAGGAAAAGCTTGCAGAGTATATCAAGGAGAAAAATGACATCATCGTTGATCCAAACTCCATATTTGATGTGCACGTAAAAAGACTTCATGCTTATAAGAGACAGCTTCTCAATGCACTCCATATTCTGCATCAGTATCATGAGATTCTGGAAAATCCAAATTATGATATGGTGCCAAAAACCTATATTTTCGCTGCAAAGGCGGCTCCAGGTTACTACTATGCCAAGGAAGTCATTAAGTTCATCAATGCTTTAGCACAACAGGTCAACAACGATCCTAGGGTAAAGGGTCTCATCAAAGTGGTTTTCCTTGAAAACTATGGAGTGACCTTGGCTGAAAAAATCATACCTGCGTCTGAAGTATCCGAACAGATTTCCACAACGACAAAGGAAGCGTCAGGTACCAGCAACATGAAGTTCATGATGAACGGCGCAATCACTCTTGCTACCTTAGATGGGGCCAATGTTGAAATCCTCGAGGAAGTAGGAGATCCGAATATCGTGATTTTTGGGATGACTGAAAAAGAAATTCTCAGCTACTACAGAAACGGTGGTTACAGATCCAGAGAAATCTATGAATCAGATATCCGTGTTAAGAGAGTGCTGGACAGTCTTGTGAACGGACATATCAAAGGAATTCCTGTGGAAGGAGTCGATATCTTCAAGAGCCTCATCGACTATAATGATGAGTTCTTTGTACTGAAAGACTTTGATTCTTATGTGGATGCCCAGAAGAAGATTGATGCCTTGTATCAGGACAGATTTACCTGGAACAAGATGTCCATTGAGAATATCTCCTCATCAGGCGTGTTTTCAGCAGATGTTACTGTTATGCAGTATGCTTCAGGAATCTGGGACACAAGAATCATTGAGAGATAAGACCCGATAATATAAATGAAGTCCTGGAGAAATCCAGGACTTCTGTAATATAAGCTGAAACGAGATAAGGAGAAAGAGACAGACAGTCTCAGAATAAAAGATGAAATACCGCGAGATTCAAATCCAATATAATTCATTTCAGATTCAGCACAAAAAACCATTTGGTGCTGTGCTGAAAGATCAGGAGATTCAATTTACCCTCTCTGTGAAGCACGCCATGAATCCAGAAGTGACTTTTGTTGTTTCCAAAGAAGGACAGGGGGAACAGTACTTAAAAATGTCCTCTCCCGAGGAAGGCATTTTCACCGCATCCTTTTCTTCTCCAGCACTTGGACTGTGCTTTTATTTCTTTATTTTGAACTATGATGACCACGGCATGCGCAGAACAGTTTACTTGGGTGCACCCACTCAAGGGATCGGTGGCGAAGCCGTCGTCCGTGAAAACAGATGGGAACTCATACCCTATCAGATCACCGTACACAACTATCAAAAAAGTGCCCCTGGATGGTATAAAAATGCTGTCTTTTATCAGATTTTTGTGGACAGGTTCTTTAATGGGGAAGAACATGGAAAAGTACGCTCTCCCAAGAAGAACTCTTTTCTATATGCCACATGGGACGACAGTCCCATGTACATCAAAGACCATCAGGGGAATATTCTACGCTGGGATTTCTTTGGTGGAAATCTCAAAGGTGTTCTCCAAAAACTGGATTATCTGAAGTCTCTTGGGATTGGCGGAATCTATCTCAATCCCATCTTCAAGGCGCGAAGCAATCATAAATATGATACTGGTGATTATATGAAAATTGATGAGATGTTCGGTAATGAAGAAACGTTTAAGACACTCTTACAGGAAGCTGAAAAAAGGGGAATCCGTATTGTTCTGGATGGGGTCTTCAATCATGTAGGTGCTGACTCCAAATACTTCAATGCTTTTGGCAGCTATGAAACTGTAGGTGCAGCACAAAGTACAGATTCTCCTTACTACTCTTGGTTTAACTTTTTCCAGTATCCTCATGATTATGAAAGCTGGTGGGGCGTCAAAGACCTGCCCAACGTGAACGAGAATGATGACAGTTATAAAAACTTCATTGTTGGCAGGGATGGTGTCATAGAGAAGTGGTCCCGTATGGGAATAGGCGGATGGAGACTGGATGTTGCTGATGAGATGCCTGATGAATTTATTGAAGAGATTCGCCGAGCCATAGATGCTGTAAGTGAAGATCAGGTTCTCATTGGAGAAGTTTGGGAAGATGCGTCCAATAAGATCGCCTATGGCAAAAGAAGACGGTATCTCTTAGGAGATGAACTTCATGGAACCATGAACTATCCTTTTAAGGATGGGGTCATAGCTTATCTTAATGGCCACATGCGGGCAAAAGACCTTTATATGAGGTTTATGTCTCTCAAAGAAAATTATCCCTCTGAAGCTCTTTATTCCGCTTTAAACAACCTGGGTACTCATGATACCCGTAGAATCCTCACAGAGCTGAAAGATACTCGAAAACTTAAGGTTGCTGTGGGCCTGCTGCTGACATTTCCTGGTGTACCATGCATCTATTATGGTGATGAGGCTGGAATGGAAGGGGAGGCGGATCCTTTTAACCGCGGTCCTTACCCTTGGGGGAAGGAGTCTCCAGAGATCTTTGCCATCTACCAGTCTATGATTGAACTCAGAAAAAACCATGAAGCACTTACATCAGGAGAATTCATCCCTTTTTATCAGGAAGAGATGTTTGGTTACCTCAGGAAAACGGAAGAGGAGTGCCACCTGATACTTGTAAATTCGAAACCAGAAAAGGTTCGGACTGTACTTGCTGATGTCATCGGACTTGAAAATATGAGCTGTGATATCTCAGCACAGTTTGGTGAGGTGCATCATCTGGAGCCTTATAGCTTTACGCATCGACATATCATGCTAAAGTGAGCTTAAAAAAACCCACATGCAGCCGGATAAATCATCCTGCTGCAGGTGGGTTTTACACTATCATCTTCTGGTTTCTTCCAGCTGCTTCAAATACTGCAATCTTTTGTTGGACATTTTTCTAGAACGTATTCTTCTTCGACGTTTTCTCAGTACGAGCCCTAAAATGAACAGGACCGAAAAGACGAGTATAATACTGAAGAATAAAATGGAGAGAACTCGAACAAATGGGTGACTGAAGATGGAACTCTTCGATTCTGAACCTTCTCCCTCTGGAGACTCTTCTCCTTCACTGGCAATGAGATGAATGTTATCTTCGCAGACGAGTTCAATTTCTCCGATGACCTCTTGGTCTAAGGTGACCTTCGCCACATGTACGGTCTCACCAGCATTATAATTTTGACTGATTTCTAATCCTTGAAAATCAATGACAGGCATCGGACGTTCTAATGGAGCTGTAACATAATAAAAATCATCCTTCGCATAAAGGGGAACTGTCTCACCATTACTGAGCACAGCATTTTCAAGAAGCTGTCCTTTTGTATACAACTTATGTACTTCTGTTTCCTGGAAAGCCCATTCAAGCAAACTTCTGGTCTCCAACCAGTAGGTATCCTGATTCACAGCCCTCAACATAGACACAGCGAATTTTCGTCCATCTTTTTCCGCCAAGGCTGTCCAAGAAAATCCAGCTTCTGGCGTCCATCCTGTTTTACCAAAAATGATAGGTTCATAATAAAACTTACTGTTCTGATACAACATCTGGTTCTTATTGGTTGCCCATCGGTTGGTGTCCGCAACAAGGTTTGTGAGAGGGAGCATGTGACTTTTTTTCTGTCCCAGTTCAACAAGCTCATCATACTTTAATACTTCGGCCATGATGAGAGAAAGATCTTTTGCGGTGGTATAATTATTGTTCTCCAGATCATCCGAATCGGAAAGTCCTGAGGGATTATGGAAAACTGTGTCAACAGCGCCGATATCATGTGCTCTTTTTGTCATTCTTTCCGCGAACTTTTCCATAGTTCCATCTATTGCTTCTGCCAGAGCTTCTGCTGCATCATTGGCAGAGTGAAGAATTAAGGCATAGAGCAGATCAACCACCATAACTTCTTCCCCTTCCTTGAATCCCATGGAGGATCCTTGAGCATAAGGGGGATTGGGACCGATGGTGATCACTTTGTCCATCTCCAGGTTCTCATAGGCCAGTATCGCTGTCATAACTTTGGTGGTGGACGCAATCATATGCTTTGTTGTTGCATTCTTCTCATAGATAACTTCACCAGACTCCACATCAAGAATCAGAACAGATTCTGCTGTGATTTCTGGTGGACTTGTAATGGCCTTTACTTCCCAAAGAGGGGAGCCAAGTGAAAAAATCAGTGTCAATGTAAGCAAAAAATTCATAAATCTCATATAATGTCTCAATTTGTTAACACCTCGCTGTTGTAATTATAACAAAATATTGAAATCAACTCTATAAAAAATCAAAACTTCTGCATAATATATATGACCAAAATGCAGGAGGTAACCAAAACATGCGAAGATATTTAATTCTACTTTTGATGTCTCTTTTATTATCTATTTCTACTGGTTGTGCACTAGAACAGAAGAATCTCTATGTGGAGGACGATACAAAGGATGCTACGGACCTGATTTCTCCAACCTTACCAGAAAAAGTCGAGGAAATAAGCGAAATCATCGTTGAAATCAAAGGTGCCGTCCAGAATCCAGGGGTGTATCAGATGAATAAAGATTCCAGACTCCACGATCTATTTTGGAAAGCTGGTGGCGGAACTGAATCTGCTGAACTGAGGACGGTCAATCTAGCCATGCACATAGAAGACGGTCAATCCTTTTACTTTCCTGAGATAGGAGAGGAACTCCTTCAAATCCCTCCTAATATTCAAGGTAGTCAAAAGAAAGGACAAATCAATCTCAACACTGCCACAAGGGAAGAGCTCATGACCGTAACCGGCATTGGTCCATCCACTGCTGACAATATTCTTGCTTATAGGGAAGAAACGGGAAGGTTCACCTCCGTGGAGGATCTTCTTCATGTAAATAGGATTGGTGAAAAAACGCTGGATAAAATCCGGGATTATTTTACAGTAAATTGATTTCCTGAGAATTTATCTTCGTTTCACAGCATCAAAAAAGCAGTCAAAATTTTACTTTTAACTGCTTTTTCTACTGTTATTTACTATTGTAGCTCTTTCTTCAGCAGATCAATTCCGATCTTGATTCGCTCCAGTGATTCTATCTTTCCAAGTATATCTGCCGCTTCAAATGCCCCACCTGGAGTGAACTGTTTCCCCGATAAAGCGGTTCTGATAGGCCAGAGCATCTGACCATTCTTAAGACCCAGTTCCTTCACCTTATTGAGCACAATCTCATGAAGATTATCCAGTGTCCACGCCTCATCCGGTATACTTTCAAGAACTGGCAGGATGGTTTCTAGGGAAGACAGCGCCACAGCACTGTCTGTTTTCATCTTCTTGTGTGTATAAAGTTCGGTAGAATACTCAGGGAGTGCATAGAAGAAATCTAGCTGACCTTCAATTTCCGCAAGGACTTCAACACGATTATGAAGAATTTCAGCAATCTTCATTGTATTCAATGGCTTTTCCTTAATATCCTTTAGGATATAAGGGAGTGCTAGCGTATGGAACTCTTCCAGTGACATCTTTTTCAGGTATTCCCCATTCATCCATCTCAATTTTTCTGAATCGAAAATGGCAGGACTTTTATTGATGTTCTTGTAGTTAAATATTTCAACCAGCTCTTCTAAGGAAAAAATTTCTTGTGTGGTACCAGGATTCCATCCGAGTAGGGAAATATAGTTCATCACTGCTTCCTTCAGATAACCTTTGCCAAGCAGGTCTTCAAAAGATGCATCTCCCGTTCTCTTGGAGAGCTTATGCTGAGCGTCCTTCATAATGGGGGGACAATGAACATACACGGGCACATTCCAGCCAAAAGCCTCATAAAGTCGGTTGTATTTAGGGGAAGAGGAGAGATACTCGGATCCTCTCACCACATGGGTGATCTCCATCAGGTGATCATCCACCACGTTGGCAAAGTTGTAAGTAGGCAGACCATCACTCTTTAAAAGCACCATATCTTCCAGCTCTTCATTATCAACACTGATGGTTCCATAAATGACATCTTCAAACTTAGTGACGCCTTCTGTTGGATTGTTCTGTCTGATGACATAGGGGAGTCCTTTTTTCAGGTTCTCTTCTACTTCATTCTCCGACAGCGCACAGCAGTGCTTATCATACTTGAAGGGTTTTTTCTGAGCTTCTGCATTGTCTCGCAGCATGTCCAGACGTTCCTTTGTACAGAAGCAGTAGTAGGCTTCTTTCTTTTCCACCAGTTCAAGTGCATATTTCTTATAAAGATCTCTACGTTCACTTTGCACATAGGGACCAAAGTCTCCGCCTACATCTGGACCTTCATCATGAATCAGTCCTGTATCTTTCAGTGTCTTGAAGATCACATCCACTGCACCTTCAACATACCGCTCCTGATCTGTATCCTCAATTCGGAGGATGAAATCTCCATCCTCATGCTTTGCGATCAGATAAGCATAAAGTGCTGTTCTCAAATTACCCACATGCATGTAACCCGTTGGGCTAGGGGCAAATCTTGTTCTAATTTTGCTCATAATGGCCTCCTTACAGATTAAAGAAGTTTTGGTCTGCCCAAAACTTCATCGTCATTCTAATTATACTATCCATCGGATTTCTGTCAATTGCGTAGAGGAATCACTTCTTTGCCGTTGGACCCAAAGACAATAGTTCCCAGCTCTTCGGTCAGGAGTATTTGTATACCTAGCGTATCATAGCGTTCCAGAATCTCAGGGGAGGGAAGATTATGGTCATTTCCAAGACCAGATGTCACTACACCATATCTGGGCGTCACTTTTTCAAGAAAAGCTTCAGAGCTGCTGGTTTTAGACCCATGATGTGGAACCTTCATCACTTCAGCTTCCAGTGGAACACCCAATCTCAGCACTTCCTGTTCAATGAGTTCCTCAGCATCCGCTGTAAATAGAAACGCATTGTTTCCAACCACAAGTCTCATAATCGGAGAGTAATTATTTGGATTCAGGTAGGTATCCCGGTTTGGAGACAGAAACTCCAAGCGGATGTCCTTGCTGAAATTAAGCACCATTCCCCCCTTAATGTAGAGCGGCTCCAGTCCATGGTTCTTTACTTCGCTCATCATATGCTGGAATGATTTTGTGACAAGATGCTTATCAGGCATATAAAACGAAGCAACATCAAAAGCGCTGAGAACCACTCCCATACCTCCGATATGATCTTCATGGGGATGCGTTGCAATCACATAGTCCAATTTCTCCACATCATAACTTTTCAGGTACTCAATGATCTTTTCTGCGTGTTCTTTCTCTCCCGCATCAATGAGCATGGTCTGACCCAGTATTTCTATAAAAGTGGCATCTCCCTGACCAATGTCAATGAAATGAACTTTCACTGGCAGGGGAGTATTCTGTATTCTCTCGACTTCAGATGTTTTCTCGATGCCGACAATGCCATAGTCCAGAAAAAAATAGATGCCTGATAGACCAGCAACCAGTAATGCAATCAGTATCATAGGAATATAACTTCTTTTTCTCATGGCTCATTTCCTTTCTTTTCATCTTCTTATTCTACCATTTAATTCATCTTTTCTAAACCTATACATGGTTTGTATTGGATATTATGAAAGAAGATCTGCGAACTATGCGCTAAGATACAAAATCATAGGATTAAAGTAAGAAATCCCTTATAATAGAACTAGTTCTAATAAAAGAGGAGAGAAAAACATGCTTTTTGATATTATTGCAAAACTCCGATTTGGATTGTCTCTGATCCGCCTATGGTTTAGACTGATCTGGGTAAAACGGAGGAAACAGAGCCTTTCAAAAGATGAATACTATCATGAGATTGTAAAAAGAGCGGAAATTCATACTGGAGAACTGATAAAATATTCCAAGATGAACCTGACCGTGGATGGATTGGAGAATATCCCGGACGAACCTGTGGTCTTTATGGGGAATCACCAGTCTTATATCGATATTTATGTAACAGTCAATGCTCTGATCCAGAAAATCAAATCCCGCCATCTGACACTCATCGGAAAGAAGGAGATTTTGAACATGCCCATCATAGGCAGATTGGGCACAGAGATGGACGTTCTGTATCTGGACCGCGAGAATGCCCGTGAGGGATTAAAAACCATTCTGGAGGCCATCAGGCGAATCAAGGAAGAGCAGCACGATGTGCTGATCTACCCAGAAGGAACCAGAAGCAAGTCCAGAAAAATGAATGACTTCCACAAAGGGAGCTTTAAGATTGCACAAAAGTCCGGTGCCGCCATTGTGCCTATGGTCGTTAATGATGCTTATAAAGTATTTGAGGAAACCTATCGGGTAAGACCCCATGTTCCAGTCCATCTAAGATTTCTGCCACCGATCTATCTTAGAGAGCTGGACCCAGAAGATGAGAAAAATATCGATGAGATCCTTGCGGCGAGAATCCAGAACGAACTGGACAGCTGGAACAGCTGAACACAAGCAAAAAAGCAACACCATAGCAGTGTTGCTTTTTATATTACAGCTTAATATTCCGATCCAGTGGCTGAGAAAGAGAGATGAAGGTATCTGTTCTCTGCACGCCGCTGATCACATTAATGCTGTTCAGAAGCAGGTCTTGCAGATGAGCGATGTTCTTGCATACAAGCTTTGTGAAAATGGAGTAGTCTCCAGTAGTATAGTGAAGCTCCACAATCTCATTGATCTTGGATAGCTCGTCAATAGCCGCTTGGAAAGATGAACTCTTATCCAAATAGATTCCAACAAAACAGCAGACGTCATAGCCTAATTTCGGCATATCCAAAAGGATCTTTGTGCCTTTGATAATCCCCAAATCTTCCATTTTCTTCATTCTGACATGAATCGTTCCGCCGGAAACATGGCATACTCTAGCGATTTCTAGATATGGTGTTCTGGCGTCTTTGATGAGAATCTCCAGTATCTGCAGATCCAAATCATCTAAGTTAATACCTGCGTGACTTGTCATAATGCACCCCCATAATCGATATAACTTATTATATCAAATAAAATGACATAAAATAATAATATCGTAAAAAAAATATTATTTTTCCATGGAATTTATAATACACAAAAAATAACGATTTGTCTAGATACTCTTTTGAAAAACAAAGTATTGTTATGATTTCTACAAAAACAGATCTGCAAGTGGGCCTCTTGCCAAGTAATTGGAAATAACCTAAAATAAGAGAGAACTGAGGAGGTTTTAATCTTGAACTGGAACAATTTACTTATGGTCTTTGCACTTTCTATCGGTATTTTCGTCGTGTACTCCATGGCCAATCTCTACTTCTTGAGTAAAATCAAAATCAACAAGTGGATTGTACTGGTCCTTGGACTGGTCTTTCTCTTCATTGGTCTGATTGTGCCAGCGTATACCGACAATATGTTTTTGAACTATCTGCCAACCGGAATCTTTGTCTTTTTATTCCTATGGTATGCAGATCTTTCAGGACTCTCAAAGATTGGAGTACCGAAAGAAAAGTCCCAAAACACTCAAGTCATCAAACCTAAAGCGAAGCCTAACAAGCTGAAGTATGTGGATGAGAAAGACATCATCCGGGACAGCGGAAAAGGGAAAAAGAAAAAGAAATAACCACATGGTTTGAACTGATAAACCCCCGATGCCAAAAGGCAACGGGGGTTTTCGCTGTTAGATTGGTTTGTTTTATGAGCAACCAGTTGTGGTGCCGCAGTCAAGGCAGACTTTACAGGTTCCGTTTTTTACCATTCTTGTACTCTGACAGGTAGGGCAGACGGAGTCATAAATTTTCTCTCCATTTTTTTCTGCATCTTTGATAATGTCTTTCACATCACGTTCATCTACCACAAGAGAAAGCTGTTTTGTCGCAACTTCTTCAAACTGTGCGTTGACAAAACGGGATTTCGATCTTGTAAGCACATCATTTTCTTCCGGTTTGATCTGAACTCTGGAGAAATCTCCCAGCTCGATGTCAATGACCTTAGAGATCAAGTCAGAGATGGAACTCACATTCTTAATATATGGATGCTTGGATACAAATCCGTATGGCTCATATTTCTGGCCTCTCAGCATTCTGGAAATATCCTTTGGCGGAATATGATACTGGAGCATCACAGAAATGGTCTTTGATAAAGAGTTCAGAAGTCCAGTGATCAGTGTTCCTTCGCGGTCTGTGGTCATATATATTTCTGATATTTCTCCGCGAGCATTTCTATTCACTGTAATATATACTTTAACATCTTCGATCTGTGCTGGATGTGTATGTCCTGCACGGATTCCTGTCATCTTTTCTCTTCTGTTTCCTGCAGCACTGGATGATTTTGGCATATGGTTCTTCGCTTCCTTCGCATAGGAAAGAAGAGCATCATAGGTGAGATTCTCCAGAGCCAGGTTCTCATCCTTGTAGTCGATCTTGGTGTTCAGTGGCTGAGCGAACTTGGATCCATCACGGTAAAGAGAAATACCCTTTACACCAGTTTCCCAGGAACGGATATGCACTTCCTTGAAATCTTCCACTGTTGCTTCCTTTGGCAGATTCACAGTTTTGGAGATGGCACCGGATACCAGTGGGGTAAGAGCTGCCACCATGTATACATGTCCATAGTGATGAATGAATCTCTTTCCTGTTCCACAAACATTCGCTGTATCAAAGATTGGATAGTGTTCTTCCTTCAAATGAGGCGCACCTTCAATCTTACCATCTACAACCATGCCGTTTTCTTCCTTGCCGACATAGTCCATGATGTCTTTGATCTCATCCCGGCTATAGCCAAGGTTCTTCAGTGCCACTTCGATGATAGGGTTCGCAATGGTCATATATCCGCCGCCAACCAGTTTCTTATAAACAACATGAGAGAAGAATGGTTCAATGGATGTGGCTGCACAGTCCATGGCAAAGGAGATGGTGCCAGTGGGTGCAATAACACTCACCTGGGCATTTCTATATCCATACTTCTCACCCTGCTCCACAGCTTCCATCCAGGATTCTTTCAGTGTGTCACTCAGTTCCACATGTCCAAGATCCTGCAGAACCCCATGGTTTACTCTAAATGGTTCATAATGGAGCTCTTCCAGTTCAGAATCCAGGGCACCTGCAACTCTTGCATGGTTTCTGATGACACGGTTCATATAAGGTTTGTTGATGCCATATTTTTCAAATGTTCCCACAGCCTTTGCCATAAGAGCGGAAATATGATAACTTTCTCCCGTGATCAGGCCCATGATTGCTGCAGACAATGCTCTCGCTTCCTCAGAATCATAAGGAATGCCTAAAGCCATGAGCAGGGAAGCGCTGTTCGCAATACCGAGTCCTGTGGTTCTGAACATATAGGTCTTTCTTGCGATATCCACGGTAGGGAACTGTCCCCAGTGAATCGACGCTTCCAGTAAAAGCTGGTTCAGTCCGATCATATGCTTCAAGCCTTTAACATCCAGATGGTTCTTCTCCACATCGTAGAATCTATAGATATTGAGGGACGCAAGATTACAGCTGGTGTCATCCAAGAATGCATACTCTCCGCATGGATTGGTGGAGTTCAGCATATTGTGCTTTGCATACAGTTCTCCATCTTCACCAGCAGGGCAGGTATGCCATGCATTGAATGTATCCGTGAACTGAGGAGCGGGGTCTGCTGACTTACAAGCAGCATCATTGAACTCTTCCCAGAGCTTCGCCACTTCAATGTCCCGGTTGACTCTGTCATCCACTCTTCCTTTGAGTGTGATGGTTTCATTTGGATTTTCCCCAAGATTTTTCACTTTTCTCATGAAATCATCTGAGATTCTCAAGGAGTTGTTTGAATTCTGGCCAGATACGGTCTCGTAGGCTTCTCCATCGATATCCGCATCATACCCCATCTTGGATAATGCGCGTACCTTATCTTCTTCTTTTGCCTTCCAAAGAATGAACTCTTCAATCTCGGGATGGTCAATATCAAGACAAACCATCTTCGCTGCTCTTCTGGTGGTACCACCTGACTTGATGGCTCCTGCATTTCTGTCGAGTCCCTTCAGGAAACTCATGAGCCCTGATGAAACGCCACCACCAGTAAGCTTCTCTCCAATGGCTCTGATGTTTGAGAAGTTTGTTCCAGTTCCTGATCCGCCTTTAAAAAGCTTGGTTTCTGTGACATACTGCTCAGAGATGGAATGGTCTCCAAGAAGCTTATCTTCAATAGAGAGGATAAAACAGGCTGATGCCTGTGTTCTTGAATACGTGTCTTTGGATTTGACTACTTTCTTCTCGGTTTCATCATAGTAGAAGAGATCATTTTGTCCGCCGGTGATACCATAGCTTAAATGAAGTCCTGTGTTGAACCACTGTGGAGAGTTTGGCGCATACATCTGATTCAGCAGTCCATAGACCATTTCATCATAATAGATGTCCTTTTCCTCGTCCGTTGTGATGATTCCTTCATCCACAAGTGATTCTGTCCAGAAATTCACCATTCTGTGGGCAACCATGCGCATGGAGTTTTCATAGCCAAGCTCATTGTCCACACCGGCTTTTCTAAAATACTTGGAAGCGATGATATCTACTGCATTTTGTGAATAATGAGCAGGAAACTCCAGATCTTTCATATCCACCAGAACTTTACCGGTCTTATGATTTTTCAGAAGCACATCTCTCTTGGTCCATTCAAACAGATCATATACAGTTTTGTCTTTATTATTCTCCAGCTCTTTAGTATAATAACGTTTGAACAAGTCTTTAATATCCTTCATTTCGAACCTCCTGAATTTATTACGATGGCTTAAGTATAATACCATATCTAGTGCAATTCAACCTCTAAAAACACAACATATAGGTTTTTTGCCAGTTTCGCAATAGGAACGCCTTGGGGTTCAAAGAAAAGAAATTTAATAGGATTTTAAAAGGTCAAAAACACTAAATTCAGAAAGGTAGGCTGATGTATGATAAAATCACTGAATACACTCACACCAGAAATTAATGAGCATACCTTTATCGCAGAAAATGCCATGGTCATTGGGGATGTTCAAATTGATGAAGGCTCCTCTGTGTGGTATGGATCTGTACTTCGTGGGGATGTTGCTCCCATAAGAATCGGAAAGAAAACGAACATTCAGGATTTATGTGTTTTCCACTCAGACCATGACCTGCCCCTGGAAGTAGGAGATGCTGTCACTATTGGGCACAGCTGCATCATTCATGGCACAAAGATACTAGGCCACTCCATCATCGGCATGGGGAGCATTTTGCTGAATGGATCCGTCATAGAGAAAAACACCATACTCGGTGCTGGCAGTCTAGTCACCGAAGGAAAAGTAGTGAAAGAAGGAGAACTTTGGATGGGTCGGCCAGCAAAGTTCATCAGGAATCTCACTCCGGAAGAAGTGCTGAAGATTGAGGCTTCCGCTGAACATTATTACCAAAATGGCCTGACGCATAAAGGAGAAAAAAATGATTAAATTTGGAGATTACAATGAACTGAAAGTGGCCAGAGAAGCATCTTTTGGCCTGTATCTTGATAAAGAAACAGGCAACACCTCAGATGATATTCTTCTTCCAACCGGAAACATCGTAGGAGAGAAACCAAAAGTCGGTGAGACCGTGACAGTATTTATCTATCGGGATTCCAAGGACCGTCTCATTGCCACCATGAAGAAACCTAAAGTTACAGTTGACAATACTGCTGTACTAAGTGTATCTTCAGTCACAAACTTTGGAGCCTTTGTAAATTTTGGTCTGGAAAGAGACATTCTGGTCCCCAAAAGAGAAATGAAATTCCCCTTGGAAACGGGAAGAGAATACCTCTTCTTTGTCTATGAGGATAAGACTGGACGTCTGGCTGCTTCCACGGAAGTCGGCAGATATCTGGAAACACCTGAAGAGGAGATCTACAAAGTAGGAGATACCGTTTCAGGCATTGTTTATAATAAACAGACAAATGGCACACTGGAAGTGGCCATAGATGATATGTATCCAGGAATCATTCTGGTGAATGAATACTTCTTCAGTGCAAAGCCAGGAGACAGAATTTCTGGCACAGTGAAAAAAATACTGGAAGATGGAAGAATCAGCTTTACACCAAGAAAGAAAATGATTGAAGCAAAAGAGGAGCTTTCTGATACCATCCTCAGATACCTGGAAGAACACGACGGATTCATGCCATTCAATGATAAATCCACACCGGATGAAATCAAGACAAAATGGAACAGCAGCAAGAATTATTTTAAGATCGCTCTTGGAAACCTTATGAAAAAAGGGCTGATCCGACAGGATGAAAAGGGAACACACCTGGTGAAAGATGAAAAGTAAGGGGAGACCAGCATGTTAGAGACAAAAGATCCAAAAGGAATGACTGCAGAAAAGAAAATGGAAAGCGCTCTTCTTTTTACAAAGGCGCAACTGAAAAATGAAAAAGACACTCTGGCAAACTTATCCAACATCAGTGCCATCATAAACATGTACATGGATGATATCAACTGGGTTGGCTTTTATCTGATGAAAGAGGGCACCCTCATTCTTGGCCCATTCCAGGGAAAACCTGCCTGCAACAGAATTGCTGTGGGAGAAGGGGTATGTGGAACAGCGGTACAGGAAAGAAAAACCCAGCGTGTGGATGATGTGCTCAGTCTTGATAACCATATCGCTTGTGATTCAGCATCCCGTTCAGAGCTGGTGGTTCCCATCTATAAAGAAGGGGCTGTTTTTGGTGTTCTTGACATCGACAGTCCTTCACTGGCCCGGTTCAACGATCTGGAGCAAACATATATGGAGAAGCTTGTGAACCTTCTAGAAAGTTCACTCTGATCATAAGACAATAAAGCACTGAAAGAATGCGAGTTCTTTCAGTGCTTTTTATTTACATTATTTCACCCGAAGATGTTCTTCCACTATGGTATTGTATTCTGAAAAAATCAGATCCAAATTTTCATATATTCTTTTTGCCTGATCCTCTCCCAGCTCATAGACAGGATAGTGAGGCATGAAATTATCCTTGTCAGGACTTGCTTTGAGAAAATCAAGTTGTCCGAACTTATCCGCGAAATCATGGTAAGATTTCAGCTGATCCGGTTTTATCATGACTTTAAATGTATCTTTGATAAAGCAGCTGTCATAGGCCAGATGGGTCATCAGTTTCATTCTTTTTACAATATCCTTGGCGGTTTCCAGATGCTCCTTCTCCAATATTTTCAGGGGCAGGAGAGGGTCTTTTGACAATGCGGCCAAATTACTGGAGACCGTTTCAATATCAGCAAACGCAGAAGAAAATACTGCATTATATTGAGGCTGCAAATCTCCTTCTTCCGTCAGGAAACGGTACGTATAGCTCATGACAAAATCCAGCTTCACTTTCACATATTCCAGCCTCTTCTTTGTGATTTTCCTGTAATAGATCAAGGAAAACACAAGATTGAAAACCATAGCTATAAGGACACCAAGACCCAGCGCAAAAATACGCAGTCTGATGGTCAGAAGGATGCTGGGATTCCCCAGTGCATCGCTTTGAAGATATTGTGTCATATAAATACTTGTGAAAATCGCCACAGGTGAGACCGCTGTGTAGTCAATCTTTAGGGCAATGAAAAGCGTCAGTCCCATCCCAAGCATGACTGTTACTACATTCACACCTAGTATATAGACTAAAACTCCTGTTGTTACTGCACCAAGAAACGATGCCAGAAGCTGGTTGATCCCGCCTTTTACAGCAGAAATATTCGTTGCCTCTAGATTATACATAACACCAAGCAGCACAGAAATCATATCCAGTCTTGTGACGGAAAACATATTGCCTAAGATATAACCCGTACCGATGGCAAGCATGGCTTTTAGGATATAGAGCCAAGAGTCCAGAAGCACCGCTTCTTTTTTGAGTCCTAAGAATCTTTTTGATCTTTCCATATTAACCTCACTATTCTTTCGATCTTATGAAAATTGATTGCTTAAAGATTATACCATGGGGGAAAATTCTTCGGTATATTCATTTTATTGAATCTAAAAAAAAGACACAGAACTGATGGAAGAACCGCCAGTTCTGAGCCCGAAAATGAATAATCAGTCTTCTTTCATTCTCATAAATATTTTGATGATCTCATTTGCAATTAAAGGCAGCAGAGACAATCCAAATACAATGATCCAATCATTCAAAGGCAGTGCATGCACTTTGAACGCATTTGCCAGGAAGGGGATTGTAATGACCCCAAACTGAAGGACTACACCAGCAATGATGGATAGAATGAGATACTTGTTTTTAAAGATGCCAACCTGGAAAATAGATTTTGTTTCGCTTCTCATCGTCAGGCTGTAGAAGAGCTGTGATGTCGCCAGTACGACGAAAGCCATAGTTCTTGCATAGACAATGACATCATCCGGTGCATTCATAGAGTCTCTTAAGGAAACACCTCTTTCAGCTAAACCAATGGTAAAAGCAAGTAAAGTCAGCGCACCAATGAGAAGACCACCGATGATGGCGCGAACTCCAGCTCCTTGAGCGAAGAAACTTTCCTTTGGATCTCTCGGTTTTTTCTTCATCACAGCATCATCTCCTGGATCTACGCCAAGGGAAATTGCTGGTAATGTATCAGTCACCAGATTCACCCAAAGAATCTGAGTTGGCAAGAGCGGAATCGCAAAGGAGAAGAGCACCGAAATGAAAATAGCAACAATTTCGCCAAGGTTACAGGAGAGAAGGAATATGACCGCTTTCTTGATATTGTTATAAATGTTTCTTCCTTCTTCAATGGCTGCCACGATGGTGGTGAAATTATCATCTGTCAGGATCATATCCGCAGCGCCTTTGGATACGTCTGTACCCGTAATTCCCATGGCTACACCGATATCCGCATGCTTCAGGGAAGGAGCGTCGTTGACGCCGTCACCCGTCATGGATACAATGTTCCCCTGAGCCTTATAGGCTTTCACGATTTTCACCTTGTGTTCAGGAGAAACTCTTGCAAAAACACGATACTCGTTTATTTTCTTTGCAAACTCCTCATCACTGAGTTCATCAATCTCAGCACCTGTCATAGCCTGCTCAATACGCTCTGCAATGCCCAGCTCTTTGGCGATGGCCACAGCGGTATTCTTATGGTCTCCTGTGATCATCACAGAGGTGATTCCCGCACCATGGGCGGATGCAATGGAGTCTTTCACTTCAATACGGGGTGGATCAATCATTGCGACAAATCCGATTACTGTAAGGTTGCTTTCCATATCCTCTGGAGAGATTCTCTCTTCTGTATCCTTGTAGGCTACTCCAAGTACTCTAAGCGCTGCATTGGACATTTCTTCTGAAGCTTTCATGATGCTTCCTCTCATGTCCTCCGTCAGCGGCTTTACCTCTCCACCGATGAGAATCTTATCTGAGATTTTTAGAATATTATCTATGGCACCCTTCGTATGGACTCGGTACCCTGATTCTTCCTCATTCAGAGTGGACATGAGTTTTCTGTCTGAATCGAAAGGTTTCTCATCGATTCTGGGATACAGTCTGTTGAGTTCATCCTTCGCCATCCCATGACGGTTTCCAAGAACGATCAGCGCGATTTCTGTGGGATCACCGGTGGATTCCTGTTCGTTGGATGTGGCGTCACTGCAAAGAACAAAAGATTTGATGAGCTCTTCCTGAGTCTCACTTTCCACTTCAATGGACTTCGCATTGATATCCACATCTTTGATTTGATCATAAACATAGTATTTCAAAACGGTCATCTTGTTTTGGGTTAGAGTGCCTGTTTTGTCGGAACAGATGATATTGACAGATCCTAGGGTTTCCACTGCAGGCAGTTTCTTGACAATGGCGTTGATTTTACTCATTCTGGTGACGCCCAAAGCTAAAACAATGGCTACAATGGCAGGAAGTCCTTCAGGAATTGCCGCTACCGCAAGACTGATAGATGTGAGCAACATATCCAGAAGATCCCTGCCTTGGAAGAATCCTATGACAAACATCAGAATGGTGATCCCTAAGGCTAGCTTTCCAAGTGTTTTACCCAGTTCATCCATACGTTTCTGAAGGGGCGTCATTCCATCCACCTCTTCATTCAGGCTCTTAGCAATCTGACCCACCACAGTATCCATACCGGTTGAAACAACCACACCTTCTCCACGGCCATAGGTGACCAGGGTAGACATGAATGCCATGTTCGCCTGATCTCCCAGCGGAATTTTATTTTCATCGAACACTTTGTCAAAAAACTTGTCTGACGGGACCGATTCTCCTGTCAGAGCTGATTCTTCAATCTGAAGGTTCACACTGCTGATGAGACGAAGATCCGCTGGAACATAACGGCCAGCATCCAAAATGACGATGTCTCCTGGGACGATATCGGTTGAATTGATTTCTGTTGTCTCACCATTTCTTCTGACAAGAGAATGGGGGGTGGTGAGTTTATTCAGCGCCTCAATGGCTTTTTCCGCTTTGTTCTCCTGGATGACACCAATGGCTGCATTCAGAAAGACCACCGCAAGGATGATGACCGTATCGGCATACTCTCCTACAACTAATGTGACCACGGAAGCTGCCAGAAGCACATAGATCAGCGCATCCTGAAGCTGTGAAAGAAAGAGCTGAAGAAGGGTTTTCTTTTTCTTCTCCTGAAGCTTGTTTTCGCCATATTTTTCTCTTCTTTTCTGAACTTCCTCATTACTGAGACCTTTTGAAGCTTCAACCTGAAGTTCGGTTAAAGCTTCTTCTTGTGATTTCTGAAACCACATATGCAACACCTCTCTTAAATCTATTATATAAAGCAACAATTACCTCTTTTATTATATTCCCCAAATGTTCAAACAGATGAACTTAGTCTAAATGTTTTGTGAAAGTTCCGTAGTCGGCATCTGATGGCATGCGGAGATCTCCTCGCGGAGAGAGAGAGATGCTGCCGACTTTGGGGCCATCGGGCATGGCTGATCTTTTGAACTGCTGGGTATGAAAACGGCGGATGAAAACTTTCAGCCACTTCCTGATGGTTTCTTTGTCATACTTTTCTTGGAAAGCATGTTCGGCCATAAAGAGAATTTTCTCCACTCCTGCACCGTATTTCATGAAATGATAAAGGAAAAAATCATGGAGTTCGTATGGACCTACAAGATCCTCCGTTTTCTGCAGCAGTTCATCCTGATCTCCTTTGGGAAGAAGCTCGGGACTGACAGGAGTCTCCAGAATATCTTTCAGTATCCTGGACAGTTCTCCATGAAACTCCACTTCATAGAAGTATTTCACCAAATAACGGACCAGGGTCTTTGGAATAGAACCGTTCACACTGTACATAGACATCTGGTCACCATTGTAGGTGCACCAGCCAAGGGCAAGTTCTGACAAGTCCCCAGTACCGATGACAATGCCACCTTCTTTGTTGGCGATGTCCATCAGAATCTGAGTTCTTTCTCTTGCTTGGACATTTTCATAAGTTGCATCATGAACCGAAGGATCGTGGCCGATATCCTCAAAATGCTGAAGAGAGGCTTTCACGATACTGATTTCCCTTAGATCTGTCCCCAGTTCCCTGCAAAGAGAAAGCGCATTCTGATATGTTCTGTCTGTAGTGCCAAATCCCGGCATGGTCACAGTGATGATGTTTTTTAAAGGCAGATTCAGCACCTGATAGGCCTTCACAATGACGAGGAGGGCCAGGGTGGAGTCCAGTCCACCGGATATGCCCAGTACTGTTTTATCAAGTCCCACATGCTTCAGCCTTTTGATAAGACCATGGCTTTGTATCGCAAGAATTTCCTTGGCCCGTTCTATCCGCTCTGATTCAGCTTTGGGCACAAAAGGATGGGGATCAATCTCTCTGTCAAAATTCCTTATGGGAGTTTGTTCCTGAGAAAAACGCACTCGAAGAGCCTCATGAGACGCCTGATGCGCTTCTCTTTGAAAGGTGGTGTTCTTCAAGCGTTCCCCACGGATTCTGCTCACATCAATAAAGGCTTCCAGCAGGTCGCTTTCAAAGGAAAAGCGTTTATTTTCTTTTAAGAGGGTTCCATACTCACTAATGAGAAGGTGCCCGGAAAACACCAGGTCTGTTGTGGACTCATTGGGTCCAGAAGAAGCATATACATAGGCTCCGATGTTCTTGGCACTGGTCAGGTTCACCAGGCTTCGGCGAAACTCTTTTTTCCCGACCAGTTCATTGGATGCAGACAGATTGAACATAATCTCTGCCCCCTGGAGAGAAAGACTGGCAGAAGGTGGAATCGCCGCAAACAGATCTTCACAGATCTCCACACCGAAGGTGAAAGCCTCGCTTTCAAAAATAAGATGTCCAAAAGGCACTGCACCAAACCCTCTCAGGTAAATCTCGTTTCCATGGCTCTTTTCGTATGCAGTAAACCATCTGCTCTCATAAAACTCATTATAATTTGGCAAATGCTGCTTTGGTACAACCCCCAGCACTTTGCCCTTATGAAGCACAGCCCCTGTATTGTAGAGGCGGTTTCTGTGACGAAGGGGAAGTCCCACCACAAGGATCAGATCCAGTTCTTTCGTTTCCTCTGCAATGAGACGAAGCGCTTCTTCTGAAGCATGCAATAAATCTTCCGTAAAAAAGAGATCTGCTGGCGTATATCCCGTTAAGGAGAGTTCTGGAAAAAGAACAGCTCTCACATCTTCTGAAAGCCTGTTTCGCACAACATGCAGAATCTCCTTGGTGTTGTAGGCCACATCTGCTACCCGAAGCTCAGGTGAGACGGCCGCAGCTTTAATATAATTCATACGATTCCCTCACAATCTGTCTATAGTCTTGTTTCTTTGAAATTAACCATATTATACCACCTACAGTTCTTCCTTGAAACAGCAGGGGCAGGCGGGGTCTTGAAACTGCACCAGCACTTACATAAAAAGGTTCCTTCGTTTAACTTCCCACAAGAACCTTCGTCCTCTATGCGCAAACACATAAATCAACTCGTGTTTTATTGTTCTTACCTGTACGAATTATAAAAAGAAAAATATCGAAAATTATTGACTATTCCATGTACAATGTTATTATTTACCTATAAATCGTTCGGAGGTTGTCATGGAACTTATAAGAAATGTTTTTGTGGAAAAGAGATTAGGTTTTCAGCAGGATGCTGAGGCGCTGAAAAATGAACTGAATGAAATGCTGGGTTTCAACCTGTCGCCAAGAGTTCTTCACCTGTACCAGGTGAGAGGACTTCAGGACGAACAGTTGAACGCTCTAAAGAACACGGTTTTTAGTGATCCGCAGATTGATGTGGTCCACGAAGAACCTTTTTCATTTTTAGATGAACCACATTTTCTGCTTGAACTTCTTCCGGGGCAGTATGATCAGAGAGCAGAAGCTGTAAAAGAGTGCATTCTTCTTACCCTGGGTCTTTCTGATATAGAGGTACGTTACAAAACCCTTTATGTGATACCGGAGGCAACTTCGGAAATGCTGGTTGAGATTAAAAACTACCTGCTCAATCCTGTGGAAATGAGAGAAGGGATGATGGAAGAGAAGTTCACAGAATTTCCGGAAAAGCCTCTCCTTGTGGAGACCATGAAGGGTTTCACAAAGCTTGATCCTGGTTCACTGGAAGAATTCCAGAAAGAGCATCAGCTTGCCATGACCGTGGATGATCTTGCTCTTATACAAACCTACTTTACCGAAGAAAAGCGCGACCCCTCCATCACAGAACTGAAAGTGCTGGACACCTATTGGTCCGATCACTGCAGACATACCACCTTCCTTACAGAAATCAAAAACATCAGATTCAGCGAGGAGGCAAGGAAAGAAAAAGAGAGCTTTGAACGGTATCTAGAAATCAAAGGGATTCTGGGCAGAGATCATAAACCTGTCACTTTGATGGATTTGGCAACGGTAGGGGCCAGATACCTGAAAAAAACCGGAAAGGTCCAGGATCTGGATGAATCGGAGGAAATCAATGCCTGCAGTATTGAGAGAACCGTCAGAACCACAGATGGCCTGAAAGAAGCACTCATCATGTTCAAAAACGAAACACACAACCATCCTACTGAAATCGAGCCTTTTGGTGGAGCCGCTACCTGTCTGGGAGGAGCCATCAGAGATCCGCTCAGTGGAAGAACCTACGTCTATCAGGGTATGAGAATCACAGGAGCTGCCGACCCTAGAAAAACCATAGCTCAGACCAGGAAAGGAAAACTTCCGCAGCGGACCATTACGAAAGGTGCTGCAAAAGGATTCTCCTCCTATGGAAATCAGATAGGGCTGACTACTGGATTTGTGGAAGAAATCTATCACCCTGGATATGAAGCGAAACGAATGGAGACTGGTGCTGTCATTTCTGCCAACCTGAAGGAAAACGTCATACGGAAGACACCCGTCCCAGGAGATCTGATTCTTCTTCTTGGTGGCAAGACAGGCAGGGACGGCATTGGTGGTGCGACGGGCTCTTCCAAGGAGCATGATGAGAACTCCGTGGAAATCTCCGGACAGGAGGTGCAAAAAGGAAATGCCGTTGAGGAACGGAAACTTCAAAGACTCTTCCGAAGAGAAGACCTGACAAAATGCATCAAAAAATCCAATGACTTTGGTGCAGGAGGTGTTTCTGTAGCCATCGGTGAGCTTGCACCTTCCCTTAAGATCTATCTCCACCGGGTACCTAAAAAATACCAGGGACTAGATCCTACTGAAATTGCCATTTCGGAATCACAGGAAAGAATGGCTGTTGTCATCCGTAAAGAAGATTTGGACTTTGTACAAAGGATCTGCCTGGAAGAAAATGTGGAAGCTACTTTTGTGGCAGAAGTAACAGATACGGGTTATATGGAAATGTACCATGGAGATCAGATTGTGGTCCGACTGAAGCGATCATTTCTTGATACCAACGGTGCCCATCAGGAGACAGATGTTTTCGTAGAAGCGGCAACATCCGCTGAGGATGCGCCAGCTGATAAACTGCCATCGAAAGAAACAGTGTTCAGTATGCTGCAGCAGCTGAACAACGCCTCCCAGAAAGGGCTCCTGGAAAATTTCGATACCACCATCGGAAGAGGTACCCTCCTGCTCCCTTATGGGGGACTGTATCAGGACACCAAAAGCCCCGGTATGGCTGCGGTGATTCCTCTGAAAAACCTGACCACTCTGGATGCTTCTCTTATGACCTATGGATTTGACCCGGAAGTAACAGACCGCGCACCGTATGAGGGCGCCTATGAGGCCGTGGTGGAAAGCATCGCAAAAATCATTGCCATGGGGGGAGATCTCACCGGCATACGACTGAGTTTTCAAGAATACTTCCGTAAACTGGGCACCGATGCGCGCAACTGGGGAAAGCCTTTTTCCGCACTGCTCGGAGCACTTCAAGCGCAGCTGGATTTTGAGGTGCCTGCAATTGGCGGCAAAGATTCCATGTCCGGCAGTTTTGAAGAGATTCACGTACCAAACACACTGATTTCCTTTGCTGTACAGACAGCAGAAAAAGAGAAGATTCTTGTGAACACAATGAAAGGTGGAAAGACCAGTCTTCTCTTGCTGCGAACGGAAAGAAACAATGGGATGTATGAAAAGACCTCATTCAAAGAAAATGCAGCTTTCCTGAAGACCTTGACAGAACAAGGAAAAATTATATCCGTTGACACATTGAAGAAAGGATTCTTTCCCACAGCGCTGAACATGGCCCTGGGCAACAGAGTGGGCATGGAGCTCACAAGAATCCCCAGTGGCTGGGCTGAAAAAGATCCCGGAAGCTTTCTCCTGGAAGTGGCCTATGAAGATGTGTGTGGGATTCTGAGAGAAGGTCAGGACCATTCACTGCTGGTGGTTGGTAAAACCACGGACTCCGATGGTGTAAAGTACGGCGAGGCGTTCATTCCCTATGAGGAAGCGCTTACCCATCTGGAGTCACCACTGAAAAATGTTTTCCCGTCTTTCCGGAAAGAAGGAGAGAACCTTCCCGCAGTTTTTTCACACAAGACACCGGATACATATCATGGAAAGCTGACAGAAAAACCGAAGGTCCTTATTCCAGTTTTCTTCGGCACCAATTGTGAATTGGACCTGGAGTTCGCCTTCAGAAAGGAAGGAGCGGAAGTGCATTCCTTTGTTCTGCCCAGCGGAAAAGATGCCCTGGAGAATGGTCTTAAAACCTTAGCTGATAAAATCGACAGCTGTCAAATACTGATGCTGGCTGGCGGATTCAGTGCAGCAGACGAACCAGAGGGTTCAGGAAAATACATCGCCAATGTGCTCAGGAGCACACCTGTGAAAGAAGCGGTGGAAAGGCTCATAAATGAGAGGGACGGGCTGATTCTTGGCATCTGCAACGGCTTCCAGGGCCTTGTGAAATCAGGTCTTCTGCCCTATGGCAGAATCATCAGTCCTAAAGAAGATATGCCGATTCTCACATACAATACTGCTGGAAAACATATGTCCAGACTGGTAAAAACCAAAGTAGTCTCCAGAAATACTCCCTGGATGCAGTATTGTGCACTGGGTGATGTCCATGATGTACCAGTCTCCCATGGGGAGGGGAGATTTGCAGCGACTCCTGAGATGCTCAAAACACTTCTTGAGAATGGACAGATCATCACGCAGTATGTGGATCTTCAACATAACATCACCATGGAAGCTCCCTTTAACCCCAACGGATCCATGTATGCCATCGAAGGAATCGCCTCCAAGGACGGACGTGTATTCGGGAAAATGGGTCATACAGAGCGTTATCAGGATGGATTATACAAAAACTACACGGGCTCATATTATGAGGATTTTTTCAAAGCCGGTGTGGATTACTTCAAAAAATAAAACATGTTCAAATGTAGTTATATTAGGAGGATCTTATGAAAGTACTTATTCTATTTGGAAGTCCCAACGATCAGACCATCATGAAAAAAGCAAAGGACCTGCTGGATCAGTTTGGTGTGCACAATGAATCCTATGCCATTTCAGCACACCGCGCACCTGAACTGCTGGGAGAGGTTCTCCACAAAAAGGAGGAAGAGGGCTTTGAAATCATCATTGCCGGGGCAGGTCTTGCCGCACATCTTCCCGGTGTTGTCGCCTCTAAGACAGCTTTGCCTGTCATAGGTGTTCCCCTCAACGGGGCTTTGGAAGGATTGGATGCTCTCTTATCCATCGTTCAGATGCCGAAAGAAATTCCAGTGGCTACGGTGGGGATCAACAATTCATTCAACGCTGCCATGCTGGCTGTGGAAATCCTCTCCATCAAGTATCCGGAACTGAAAGAAAAACTGAAAGCGTACCGAGAGACCATGAAAGAAACCATAAGAAAGAATAACACAATGGAGGTAATGTATTCATGAATAAGCTATATGAAGGAAAAGCAAAAATCATCTACAGCACAGAAAAGGAGAGTGAAGTCATTGTCTACTATAAGGACGATGCTACTGCATTCAACGGAGAAAAAAAGGGCAGTATCTCTGACAAAGGTGTCATGAACAATGAGATTTCATCCATGATTTATACATATCTTGAAGAAAATGGCATTAAAACACACTTCATTGAGAAGCTTTCTGAAAGAGAGCAGAGGGTGAAAAAGGTAACCATCGTACCACTTGAAGTCATTGTGAGAAACGTCGCGGCAGGGTCCTTTTCCAAAAGACTTGGTGTTGAAGAGGGCACAGCGCTGAACACAACAATATTTGAAATCTGCTATAAGAATGACGACTTCGGCGATCCTCTCATCAACGATACCCACGCCGTGGCTCTAGGTCTGTCCACCTTTGACGAGCTGAAAGAGATTTATGATGCAACAGCAAAAATCAACGTGCTTCTGAAGTCATTCTTTCAGAAATTAGGTCTGATCCTTGTGGATTTCAAGCTGGAGTTCGGGAAGGATCAGGAGGGAGCTCTGCTGCTTGCAGATGAAATAAGCCCGGACACTTGCAGACTCTGGGATGAAGTAACCCTGGAAAAAATGGACAAAGACCGTTTCAGAAGAAATCTTGATAATGTGAAGGGCGCATACGAAGAAGTTGTGTCCCGTATGAAAAGAGGATAAAAAGCATGATTGAAATCATCGATAAGTTTAAAGAGGAGTGCGGTGTCTTCGGAATCTACTCAGATTCCAGCAGTGCGGCCTATGATGTCTACGATGGCCTTTACGCTCTGCAGCACAGAGGACAGGAAAGCGCAGGGATCGCATCCATTCATCAGGGGGAACTTCTGGTCCGAAAAAGAATGGGACTTGTGAACGCTGCAATCAGTGAAGAAGATTTGGCTCAACTGAAAGGAAATATTTCTGTGGGACATGTGCGTTATTCCACTAAAGGAGATTCCAATGTACTGAATGCGCAGCCCCTGACAGCCAAAAGCAAATTCGGTTCTCTGGCAGTTGCCCATAACGGTACACTGATCAACACCAATCTCATCCGCAGTCTTCTGGAAGACAGTGGTGTTCTGTTTCAGACAGATACAGATTCTGAGATTGTGGTGAATCTCATCTCCAGAGGGATTCATAAGGGTCTGGAAAACGCTGTACTTAATGCGGTTCAGACCGTAAAGGGCAGTTTCGCACTGGTCATTGCATTCGGCTCCAAACTCATCGGTATCAGGGATCCCTTCGGCATACGGCCCCTCATCATCGGAAAAAGAGGGGAGGACTATATTCTTTCCTCAGAAAGCTGCGCCATCGATACCGTACAAGGAACAGTGCTTCGGGATGTGCTTCCCGGAGAAATGGTCGTCATTGAAAATGGCGAGCTCACCTCTTATATATACTCCGAAAAAACCAAAAAACAGACCTGTTCTTTTGAGTATATTTATTTCGCCAGACCTGATTCTGTCATCGATGGAATCAGCGTTCATGATGTGCGAGTGAAAACCGGAGAAAAACTCTATGAAGAATCTCCTGTAGAAGCAGATGTAGTCATTGGTGTGCCTGATTCTGGTCTGGCAGCGGCCATCGGTTACTCCAGAGCCTCCGGTATTCCCTTTGACATCGGGTTCTCTAAAAATAAGTATATTGGCCGAAGCTTCATTACACCAAATCAGGAAACACGAGAAAAAGTAGTATCCTTAAAACTCAATGCACAGAAAGATGTGGTGGCTGGAAAACGTGTAGTTCTCATCGATGACTCCATCGTAAGAGGAACAACGTCCAAATATCTCGTGGATCTTCTCTATAGAGCTGGCGCTAAAGAAGTTCATTTTAAAGTATCTTCGCCCATGGTGATGTTTCCCTGCTATTTTGGCATTGATACCCCTTACAGAGAAAATCTCATCGCTGCAAATATGTCCAAAAAAGAAATCAATGATTATATAGGCAGCACCAGTCTCACTTATTTGTCTACAGAAGGACTCCTTTCCTGTCTTGAAGACACGTCTTTCTGCATCGGCTGCTTTACGGGGATATACCCCTTGGGTGCACCAAACGAATTCTTAGGAGGTCTTGAATAAAGATGATGGATTACAAATCTTCAGGCGTGAATATCGAGGAAGGCTACCGTTCCGTAGAGAAAATCAAAGGCTATGCGAAAAAAACCTTAAGCCCTCTGGTTCTGAATGGATTAGGTTCCTTTGCGGGAATGATGGAGCTGCCGGAAGGCTACAGAAAACCAGTGCTGATTTCAGGTACAGATGGCGTGGGCACGAAGCTCCGTATTGCACTGGATTTGAAAAAATACGACACTGTTGGGATTGACTGCGTTGCTATGTGTGTCAACGACATTCTGTGCCACGGGGCAAAACCGCTCTTTTTTCTGGATTATATCGCCTGCGGAAAACTGGATGCAGATGTATCTTCAGAACTTGTGAAAGGCATCGCGGAAGGATGCATAGAGGGCTCTATGTCACTCATTGGGGGAGAAACCGCTGAAATGCCAGGTTTTTACGAAGAAGGGGATTATGACATGGCAGGATTTGCTGTAGGGGTCTGTGAGAAAGATCAGATCATCACCGGAGAAACCATTGAATCAGGAGATGTGCTCATCGGCTTGCCTTCCTCTGGCTTTCATTCCAATGGATTTTCACTGCTTCGCAAGGTGTTTCCTGATTTCGAGGAAATGGTCCTTGAAGAAAGAATTGGGGATCTGCTTCTAACACCTACTCGAATTTATACATCCATTGTCATGAAAGCATTAGGGCACTTTGAAATCAAAGGAATGGCCCATATCACCGGAGGAGGCTTTATCGAGAATCTTCCCCGAATCACTCAGAAAGAGCACCTTCGACTGAACATATACAAGGATTCCTACAGGCTGCCTGCCATCTATGATGTCCTTGCTTCAAGAGGTGTGGACAGAGAGAGTTTTTACAAAACCTTCAACACTGGGATCGGATACGTGTTCTGTGTAAGCAACGCTTTGAAAGAATCTTTCCTGGAATTTCTCAAAGCAGAAGGTGAAGAACCGGTTCTTCTGGGTTATGTGGATGAAGGAGACGAAGAACTATGTTTCAGGTAGCTGTACTCATCTCCGGTAAAGGATCAACCCTGGAGGCTATTTTAAAGGACCAGAAGAGGGATTCTCTTTATGAGGTGTCTCTTGTTCTCGCAGACCGTCCCTGTGAAGGCTTGCGCTATGCAGAAATGGAAGGAATCAGAACGAAAATTCTCCCCAGGGATCAGAATTTATCCGGAAGGATTCTCGAAGAGGTTTGCGCCTTCGATCTGGTGGTCCTGGCAGGATTTTTGTCCATTCTTGAAGGACCGGTTTTAACACAAATGTCCAGCAGAATCATCAATCTTCATCCCTCGCTGCTGCCAAAATTCGGTGGCAAGGGTATGTATGGAATGAGAGTGCATGAAAAAGTACTGGAGTCCAAACTTCCCATATCAGGCTGTACAGTCCATTATGTCAGCGAGGTGGTGGATGGAGGCTCCATCCTGCTTCAGAGAATTGTTGGCATCAGAGAGTGCCATACCAGCGATGATGTTATGAAGAAAGTGTCAGCAGTGGAGAAAGGCGCATTGATTGATGCCATTCGACTGCTTGCAAAGGAGGAACGGATCAATGAAAGCGTTACTGAGTGTCTATAATAAAGAAGGCATTGAAAAACTCGCAGATTTTTTTGTGAAGGAGGGGATTGAAATACTCTCCACAGGAGGAACCTATACCCATCTAAAAGCATTAGGGTACTCTGTAACCAAACTGGAAGAGTTCACAAACAGTCCTGAAATCCTTCATGGTCGGGTGAAAACCCTTCATCCGAAGGTCCATGGAGGAATCCTCTACAGAAGGGATCAGGAAGATGATTTAAGAGATGTGTCGGAAAACGGACTTTCGAGCATCGATTTTGTCTGCGTAAATCTTTATCCATTCTTTGAAAAACTGGAGGAAAACCTTTCTGAGCTGGCACAGGTGGAGTTTATTGATATCGGAGGACCCACCATGCTTCGTGCAGCCGCCAAAAACTACCCCTTTGTCTATGTTCTCAGTGATCCGAAAGAATACAGCACCTTCATGAACGTGTATAAAGAGGGCACAGAAGAGGAGAAACACGCTTTCCGCAGAAAGAGCGCAGGG
This sequence comes from Proteiniclasticum sp., assembly GCF_003514505.1. Lineage (GTDB taxonomy): Bacteria > Bacillota > Clostridia > Clostridiales > Clostridiaceae > Proteiniclasticum. Next base: position 44,009 of record NZ_DOPX01000033.1, on the reverse strand, counting down.
CTTGTCTATAATCTCATGGGTGCCTATGACAGCGCTGTAGCCAATTTTCTCCTAAGAGAAGAAGAGAAAACTTACGGAAGCTTTTCCTACAGAAAACTGCAGACACTGCGCTATGGAGAGAATCCACATCAGAAAGCCTCTGTATATGAAGAAATCGATGGACATGGCGCACTAAAAAGCATCAGAATTCTAAGTGGAAAAGAGCTTTCCTACAATAACTACAAAGATCTTGATATCGCTTGGAAGGTCGTCCATGAATTTTCCGAGCCCTGCTGCTGTGCGCTGAAGCATAACACACCCTGCGGAGTCGCACTGGGCGAGAACGCATTGGACTGTTATGAAAAAGCTTATGCGGCGGATCCTGTTTCCATCTTTGGTGGCGTCATCGGCTTTAATGTGGAGGTGACCAAGGATTGTGCGGAAAAAATGAATGAGATCTTTTTGGAGGTAATCATTGCGCCATCCTACACAGATGACGCACTGGAAGTGCTGAAAACCAAGAAAAATCTCCGGATCCTCACCTGCAGCCAAAAGCCCTCTGCCACAAACACCATGGTTTCTCTGGATGGACTCCTGCTTGTCCAGGAGGAAGACCAGAAAATCTTTGATCAGCTAAAGACCGTAACCAGGACGAATCCGACAAAAGAGATGATGGAGGAAATGATCTTTGCCTTTAAAGTCGTCAAATATGTGAAGTCCAATGCCATTGTCGTGACAAAGGATAAAATGACCTTAGGCATCGGAGGAGGTCAGGTCAACCGGATTGATGCAGCTAAATTTGCACTGTTAAAGGCAAAAGGACAAGCTGTAGTACTTGCATCGGATGCATTTTTCCCTTTCCCTGATGTGGTAGAGGAATCTGCTGCCCATGGAATTACTGCCATCATTCAGCCTGGTGGTTCATTAAAAGATGAAGCCTCCATACAGGCCTGCGATGCGCATGGCATTGCCATGGTATTCACTGGAATGAGGCATTTCAAGCATTAGGAGGGATTCTATGAAAATACTGATTGTAGGTGATGGGGCGAGAGAACAGTCCATTGCCCATAAACTGTCCCTGTCTCCCAGCGTGGAAGAGATTTATCTTTGTCCTGGGAACGGAGGAACCCATTATATAAGCAAATGTGAAAACTTACCTCCCATGACCCAAGAGGAGCTTCTTGATTTTTCAAAGAAAACAGGCATCGCCTATACCGTGGTCGGTCCTGAAAAAAATCTCATGGAAGGGATTGTGGATCTCTTTCAACAGCATAACCTGAGCATTGTCGGTCCGCACAAAGATGCAGCCCTTCTGGAAGGCTCCAAGAGCTTTGCAAAGGATTTTATGAAAAGACATCATATCAAAACAGCTGCCTATGAAGTGTTTGATGATTTTCGCACCGCTCAGGAATATCTGAAAACCGCTTCCTACCCCCTGGTCATCAAAGCAGACGGCCTGGCTCAGGGGAAAGGGGTGGAAATCGTTGAGAACTATGAGAACGCCTTGACAATACTCACTGAATTCATGATACAGGAGAAGTTCCAGGATGCTTCAAAAACCATCGTAGTAGAAGAGTATCTTGTGGGAAAGGAAGCCTCCATCATTTCTCTTTATGATGGAAATCACATTGTTCCATTATGGTCCACCATGGACCACAAGAAAATCGGACCAGGAGAAACAGGACTTAATACAGGGGGAATGGGGAGTATTACCCCAAATCCTCATTATTCTCCATTCATGGAAGAAGACTTCAATAGAAACATTCTGCTGCCTACCCAAGAAGGATTGTCCCAAGATGGTCTTACATTTCAAGGCATCATCTTCTTCGGCCTCATGATGACCGAAAAAGGGGTCTATCTTTTGGAATATAATCTTCGTTTTGGCGATCCTGAGACCCAGAGCCTTCTTCAGGTCCTGTCCTCTGACCTTCACGAGGTTTTTCTGTCGCTCCTTTCCGGCAAACTGAAAGAAACACCGCTCTCCTTTCAGGAAGAGGGCGCCGCTTGTGTCGTACTCTCTTCTGCAGGTTATCCGCTGGACTATAAAAAGGGGATTGATATCACCGATTATTTTAGGCTTTGTCCAGAAGGGGTTACTCTGTATGCCTACAAATCCAGATGGGAGGATGGCCGTATTCTCTCAGACTCCGGCCGCGTCCTGTCAGTAGTTGCCAGTGGCAATAAGGACGTCGCCACGGATAAGATCTACAGATTTCTAGAAAAAGTTCGCAATGAAAACCTTTATTATCGAAATGATATTGGAAAGATTTGATATTACAAACCTTTACAAAAATCACTTTTATAAAAGAATGAAGAATAGCATTGACATAGGCTAAATTCGTGCTAAGATAATACCAATTCAATAATTTATGTTCTTATCCAGAGAGGTGGAGGGATAGGCCCTGTGAAACCCGGCAACCAATACGAGAGTATATGGTGCCAATTCCTACAGCGTAACAGCTGAAAGATGAGAATAAACTTGTATGTGTATCGTCTAAGTTTATTCTTAGGCGATTTTTTTATTGCCTAAAAGACCAAGTAAAGGAGTATACGGATGTTGATTCAAATCAGATCACTTCGAAAAAACTATGATCAGCAAGCTGTCATCGATGATGTAAGCTTCGATATCATGAAAGGAGAAATTTTTGGTATCGTCGGAAAGAGCGGTGTTGGAAAATCGACACTTCTTCGCTGTATCAATGGACTGGAGCCCATCACCAGCGGTGATATCGTTGTTGACAATTTTAGGCTGGCGTCTTTGGACAGCGATGGCATCCGAAATCTGAGAAGAAAAGTCAGTATGATTTTTCAGAATTTCAATCTTCTTAATCAGAAAACTGCTCTTGAAAATGTCATGCTTCCCATGGAAGTATGGGGGATGGACAAACAGCCCTCCAAGGAAAAAGCCATGTCTCTTCTGGATTTGGTTGGACTGAAAGAAAAATACCACAGCAGACCAAAATCCCTTTCAGGTGGAGAGAAACAGCGTGTAGCCATCGCCAGAGCTCTCGCCCTTGATCCAGAGATTCTTCTATGCGATGAGGCAACCTCAGCACTGGACCCGAAGACAACCAAGGAGATTCTCTCCCTACTCAAGGAGATCAACAAATCCCTGGGACTGACACTGGTTGTTGTAACACACCAGATGGAAGTGATCAAAGAAATCTGTCAGCGTGTCTGTGTCATGGAGAGTGGTAAAGTATCGGCACTTGGCAAAGTGGAAGATCTTTTCCTGAATCCAGAAGTCAGTTTGAAAAAACTTCTCGGTGAGGAGGATCTTGAAATACTGCCAAAAGGTACAAACCTTCGTATTTTCTTCACCAAGGAGTTCAGTGATGAAGCCATCATCACCAACATGAGCCGTGATCTTTCCATCAATTTCTCCATTGTCTGGGGAAAACTGGAGAACTTCAACGGAAGCGTTTTAGGAAGTCTTGTACTTCATATCCATCCTGAAGACGAGCACCGAATCAGAGAGTACCTGACACAAAGAGGCCTGAAATGGGAGGTGATAAAGAATGAATCTTAATGGGTATCTGAATGCCTTATATGAATCATTACTTATGATTGTACTATCCGGTATTTTTTCTGTGGTACTAGGCTTATTCTTGGCCATTGTACTGATTTATACAAAGGAAAAGGGACTTTCTCCCAGAAAGAACCTCTATAATGCACTGGATTTTGTCATCAATGTCTTTAGAAGTTTCCCATTCATTATCCTGATGTTTCTTCTGTTCCCTCTATCCAGAGTGATTGTAGGCACTTCGATAGGAACAGTGGCTGCCATCGTGCCCTTAACTATTGCAGCCACACCATTTGCTGCAAGAGTTATCGAAGGGTCACTGGATACAGTAGACAAAGGAATCATTGAAGCTGCCCGTTCATTCGGCGCCACCAACAGACAGATCATCTTCAGAGTCATGCTCGTGGAAGCACTACCGAATCTCGTTCAGGGCATCACGAATATTTTCATCAACATCGTGGGCTATTCTGCCATGGCAGGTGTCATCGGTGGTGGGGGACTCGGTGCTGTAGCCATCAACTACGGTTACTATAGATGGGAAGACACCATCATGTTCATTGTGGTGGTTATGATTTTCCTTTTAGTACAGCTGTTCCAATCTCTTGGAAATAGGATTTTCCAGAAGCTCACACGTTAAATGACCCATATCAGGACAAAATTATTGAACATAAAACACTGATCACGATAATTTTTTAACATATCGTGCAAAACCGAAAATTTAGACTCCATTAAAAATAGTACAGTAGAAAAAAACAGATTAAAAAAGCGAGGAAGAATCAAATGAAAAAAATATTTGCTATACTAACTGCCGCACTGCTTAGCACATCCATCCTAACCGCCTGCGGAGAAAAAAGCTCTTCAGAAAAAATCGTGGTTGGAGCATCTGCAGTCCCACATGCTGAGATCTTGGAAAATGTCAAAGACGATCTGAAGGAACTGGGATATGAGCTGGAAGTAAAAGTCTTCAACGACTACGTATTGCCCAATACTGCACTGTCTGAAGGCCAGCTGGATGCGAACTTCTTCCAGCACATTCCTTATCTTGAGGAGATGAACAGCAAGGAAAATTTAGGAATCACCTGGACCGTTAAAGTCCATATAGAGCCAATGGGTCTCTATTCTGACAAAATTTCCTCCCTGGATGAGCTGAAAGACGGTGCTACCATCGCAATTCCCAATGATGCCACCAATGGTTCCAGAGCATTGAAGCTCCTTGCAGACAATGGTCTCATCACCCTGAAGGACACTGAAATCGCCTCTGTGCTTGACATCACTTCCAATGAGAAGAACCTGAAATTCAAAGAACTCGATGCACCTGCACTTCCTAGAACACTGGTGGATGTGGACGCAGCTGTGATCAATACCAATTATGCCATCGAAGGAGATCTGAACCCACTGGAAGATGCCATTGTCATTGAATCCGCTGAATCACCTTATGCGAACGTACTGGCTGTAAAAGAAGAAAACAAGGATTCAGAAAAAACAAAAGCACTGAACACCGTGCTCAACAGTGAGAAAACCAAGAAGTTTATTGAGGAAAAGTACGAAGGATCCATCTTCCCAGCTTTTTAAACTGTACTAATTTTTTCACTATAATTTAAAAAACTGTTAAATAAAAGAAATCCAGAAAAACCGTTGATTATCAACGGTTTTTCTTAAAATACAACTTGTTAATCTCTTGTCAAATATTGTTAATGAACGTTTACAATGTTATACTATGTAGTGTATTTGTTATATTTTTATTGAAAAATAGGGGGATGTATATGAAACTGTTTTCCATTTCAAAAGCAGTGCATGTGCCCAAGTTCAAGGTTGCGGAACACTTTAGTGAAATCATAGAAGTGGATGCACCGAAGAACATGGTATATTCACTATCTCAACAGCATAATATGAAATGCTCACCGACAGTCAAACGAGGCGACAGAGTACTGGTCAATCAGGTCATTGGTGTAGGGGAGAACAACAGCGTTGTTCCTGTGTATTCCAGTGTTTCTGGTACAGTAAAACAAATCACCACGAAAACGGATCTTCTTGGAAACAAGGTGGATGTGGTCCTGGTGGAAAATGACGGTCTTTACGAGAAGGAAGAGCGTGAAGTATTTAGCTACAGTGCGTTATCCATGGATGAACTCCGTGAGAAAGTAAAAGCATTAGGCCTCATTGAAACACAGAACCTGTCCAACCGAAAAAGAGGGATGCAGCTGTCGTTCAAAGATACTGCGAAAAACATCCTGATCAATGCCCAGGAAAGTGGACTTTATGGACAAGTGGATTCTTACCTGTATGAAAAAGAAAAACAGGATTTTCTTCGGGGCATCGAACTTCTGAAGTCTCTTTATAAAGACGCTCAGATTGTTGTCCTTTCCACATCAGATGCAGATTCAGTCATCGGATTCACCGAACTGCTTAAAAACTCAGGGGTAAGCCTGATTTCAAAAATTCCGACACAGTTTTATCATGACATGAACCTTGCAGCAAGAGACGTATTTGGTGATTTCGCCATGAAAGATACCATGGTCATTGATGCATTCCTTCTGCCCGCTGTGGCTAGAGGTCTTATGGATCAGAGACTCACCCATTATCAACTACTTCTCATCAATGGCGGAGCAGTGAAAAACCCTGGTATATACAAGGTAATGTCAGGTACAACTCTGGACCTTGTTATGGAAAAAGCAGGCGTGGAAAACCCATTCAGAATTGTGGCAGGGAATATTCTCTCCGGTGATGCTGTTTTCACAACAGATTCACCCATCAACAGAGGAATCAGAGAAGTGCTTTTCCTCAACGAGAATGAAGTTTCCATTGATGAGGAAGTGAACTGCATTAAGTGTGGTCGATGCGCAGACGTTTGCCCCATGGGCCTACAGCCCTATGAGCTCAATCAGCTGGTCATTGTCCGGGACTTCGATGAGTTCTTCAAGAAGCGTGGCGGTATGTGTGTTGAATGTGGCCGATGCTCATATGTGTGCCCATCCAAGAGACACTTGCTTCAATCTTTCAAAACAGCGAAAAAGGTTAAGAGATAGGAGGGAATAAGAATGGAAAACAGAAAAATAACCGTTGCATCCTCTCCACATATCAAATCAAACCTGAGGGTCAACAGAATCATGCTGGATGTCATCATTGCCCTAGTACCTGTGGCTGCAGCTGGGATCTACTTCAATGGAATCAAGGGTCTAATCCTCATTGCCGTTACGGTGCTTGGCAGTATGGGTACCGAAGTTGTCTTCAAGAGACTTCTTCATAAGAAACACTCACTGAATGACTTATCCGCAGTGGTGACCGGACTCATCCTCGCACTCATCTTACCTGTAGACACACCACTTTGGGTTGCACTACTTTCTTCCATCTTCGCCATCTCCCTGGTTAAGGAGATTTTTGGCGGACTTGGACAGAACTTCATGAATCCTGCTGCTGCAGCGAAGATCTTTGCTGTGGTATCCTATGGAAACATCGTTGTAAACAAAGGGTTTGAAGGGATTTCAATTCAGGAAAGACTCGTAGGAAGCGCAGGCGGAAACTTAGGAGAAGCTTCCATCATCGCCATCCTTGTTGGTGGAATCTACCTTGCAGTGAAGGGAATCATCCGCGCTAGAGTTCCATTTATGGTGCTTCTTGTCTCCTTTGTATTCTCAGCAGTTGTCCTCGGAGATATTTCAATCCTTGCAGGAAACAGCAGTATTTATTTAATCGCATTTTTCCTCGCCAACGATTATGCAAGCTCATCCATCACCAATCCCGGTAAATGGATCTACGCCGCATTCGTAGGGCTGGCTGCATCTTTATTCATTGGATTATCCAAGAATATCGAAGGAGCTTACTATGCAGTTCTCATCGGCAATGTTTTTGCACCATTTATTGATTCTTTCTTTGAAGGAAAAGTAGATACGAAGAAGGGGGCGACTGCATAATGAAGAAGAAAAGCTTACTTCAGGAACTCATTACACTGGGTCTGACCCTAATGGTCATCTCCGTGGTCATCGGAGGTCTTGTTGCCTTCGTCTACGAGACCACCAAAGAACAGATTGCCATGAACAATGCAGTGAACGCAGATGACTTGGCTGTGATTATGCCTGGAACAGAAACCATTGAAGATTTTGCCGGTGAGTTCGAAGCAAATGAAGTCATCACCGAAATGTATCGTGCAAAGAGTGGGGATGAGGTCATCGGTCATGTTTATAAAATGACCGTAAATGGATACAAACCAGGTCTCACCATTCTTGCTGGAATTGATAAAGACGGTAACCTTGTTGCCGCAAAAGTAACACAGTCTTCCGAAACCCCTGGTTTAGGTGCTCTGGTTGCAGAAGAAGCGTTTATCTCACAGTTTACCGGTAAAACCACTGCTGCCGATTTTCAGGTGGTAAAAGGCACCGCTGCAAGTGAGAATGAAATTGTTGCTGTCTCTGGTGCAACGATTTCCTCCAACGCAGTTGCAAGCGCCATCAATGAGGCAGTGAAGTTCCATAAACAGAACATCCTCGGGGAAGAGGTTATTGAAGAAAAAGCACCTGAGGCCACCATTGAAACTCTTCTGCTTACAGGAGATGAGATGGTTGAGATAGAAGGGGAATACCAAACCTTCGAAGTGAAGACAGCCGGTGAAGTCACAGGATATATTGTCATCACCTCCCACGCTGGCTACTATCAGGATATGCCGATGACCATTGCTGTCGGATTTGACAACGCCACTAAGAAAATTTCCAACATCGTCGTTCTGGAGCAAAATGAAACAAAGGGTCTTGGAGATGTCATTGAGCAGGAAGGCTTCCAACAGCTCTTCCAGGGTAAAGACGCTCAGGAGCTTACTGTAGAAATCTACTCAGGCGCTTCCGAAAGTTCAAAGGGCGCATTCAAAGCAGTAAATCAGGCCATCCTCTATTACAATGATGTTCTGATGCAAGGAGGAAACTAATATGTTGGCATTGATAGAAAGATTGAAAAATGGACTTTTCAGTGAAAACCCGATTTTCGTTCAGGTTCTCGCCATGTGTCCTACTCTGGCAGTTTCCACCAGTGTTGAAAATGCGCTGGGTATGGGATTGTCTTCCACTGCAGTACTGATACTGTCGAACGCAATCATATCCGTACTGAGAAAGTATATTCCGAACAAGATCCGTATTCCTGCATACATTGTTGTCATCGCGGGATTTGTATCCATGATCGATATGTTCCTTGCAGCATACCTGCCAGACCTCTATAAATCTCTTGGTCTGTTTATTCCGCTGATTGTTGTAAACTGTGTCATCCTCGGTAGAGCAGAAGCATATGCAAGCAAGAACAACGTGCTTCATTCCATCTACGACGGCATCGGAATGGGCCTTGGCTTCACTTTTGCACTGAGCATTCTGGCATTTTTCAGAGAAATTTTCGGTGCAGGCACTGTATTGGGTCTCAGAGTAATGCCAGCGGCATATGAACCAGCAAACATCATGATCCTGGCACCTGGTGCCTTCCTTACCTTAGGGTTGATCATGGCTTTCATTAATAAAAGAAACCTGAAAAAAGGAAAAGCTTCCCTGAAAATCCATGACTGCGAGAGCTGTGGTATGGGTTGCGATCTTCCCAAATCAGAAAAGATGAACATCAAACTCGATAAAGAAGTTCTGCAGAATGGAGGTGTCAATTAATGGACCTGCTCATTATATTTATCAACGCAATGCTCATTAACAACTTCGTTCTGTCAAGATTCCTTGGAATCTGCAGTTTCTTGGGTGTATCCAAGAAAAGAGACGCTTCCATTGGTATGGGCCTTGCCGTATTGTTTGTTATGGTGATCGCTTCTTTAGGTACCTGGTCTGTTTACACTTTTCTTCTGGAACCCTATGATCTGGATTATCTGAAGACAGTTGCCTTCATTCTAGTCATCGCAGCTCTTGTACAGTTTGTGGAAATGGTCATCAAAAAAATCAGTCCAGCTCTTTATGATGCACTTGGTATCTTTTTACCTCTCATCACAACGAACTGTGCTGTTCTCGGAGTTACCTTCCTCAATGTGCAGGAGAAGCTTTCCCTGCTGGGAAGCTTAACCAACGCAGTAGGGGCTGCACTTGGATACTTCCTCGCCATCGTTCTGATGGCAAGCATCCGTGAAAAGCTCGACCGTGTTTCCAGCATTCCTCAGGCATTCCAAGGACTGCCCATCGCACTTGTTACAGCAGGCCTTATGGCTATCGCATTCCTTGGTTTCCAAGGTATGATTTAAAGAAGGGGGGATGAAACAATGACTGAAATATTAATTCCAATTGCCATTATGGCTGGATTAGGCATCGTCTTAGCGGTACTTCTCGGATATGCTGCAGAAGTGTTTGCTGTAAAGCAGGAGCCCAAAGTTGAAGAAATCCTTCTGGTTCTTCCTGGTGTAAACTGTGGTGGATGCGGATTTGCTGGGTGTGAAGCCTATGCAAAGGATGTTGCTCTTCAAGGTGCTTCACCATCTCTTTGTACCGTTGGCGGAAACCCTGTAGCCAATCAGATTGGGGATATCATGGGCGTAAAAGTGAACGCTCAGGAGGTTATGGTCGCCTATGTGAAGTGCAATGGTGACTGCAATAAAGCAAAAGACAAATATGAGTATCATGGTATTATGGATTGTGTCAGTGCTGCAGCACTTCCAGGTGGAGGAGCAAAATCCTGCACCTATGGCTGTCTTGGCCTTGGAACATGTGTAGGTGTCTGTGAGTTTGACGCCATCGTCATCCGTGACGGTATTGCCATCATAGATGAGAACAAATGCACCAACTGTGGCGCTTGTGTAAAAGCATGCCCAAAAAACATCATTGAATCTGTTCCTCTGAATTCCAGAGTAAGAGTTGCCTGCAACTCTTTGGACTCTGCCAGAGACATCATGCAGAACTGTGAAGTTGGCTGTATCGCTTGCAAGAAATGTGAAAAAGCTTGCGAGTACGATGCAATACACGTGAACAACAACCTGGCGAAGATTGATTACGACAAATGTACTCAGTGTAATGCCTGCGTCGAAGTTTGTCCAAAAACAACCATTGAGAATCTTCTTATGATTCATAAGGCTAAACCAAAAGATATCACTGCATAAGAAAAGCCATAAAGGCTGTCTTCAAAGGAAGACAGCCTTTATTATTTTTTCCAGATTATTTTTCTTGAACAATCTTCTTCAAAAAGAAAGCCATGACATTTTTGATGCCATGGCTTGAAGAAAGGTAGGGAAACCAATCTATATCAATTTTGAGATTATCTCTTCACAACTACGGAAGTACCCATACCGCCACCGATGCATAATGTCGCAAGACCATATGTGGAATTTCTTCTCTTCATTTCATGTAGAAGTGTCACAAGAATTCTTGCTCCAGAAGCACCCACAGGGTGTCCTAATGCTATGGCTCCTCCATTTACGTTAACCTTTTCCGCATCCCATTTAAGATCCTTGCCTACTGCCAAAGCCTGAGCAGCAAAAGCTTCATTCGCCTCAATCAGGTCCATATCATCAATGGTGAGTCCAGACTTCTGAAGTGCTGTTTTTGTGGATGGAACAGGCCCAATGCCCATGATGCTTGGATCCACACCGCCATTTCCATAAGAGACAATGGTCGCTAACGGCGTCAGCCCCAGCTCATCTGCTTTTTCTTTGCTCATTACCACAAGTGCAGCTGCCCCGTCATTGATTCCTGAAGCATTTCCAGCCGTAACTGTGCCATCTTTCTTGAATGCAGGTCTCAGTTTGGCCAAGGAATCTACCGTAACACCTTTCTTAGGATACTCATCTGTATCCACCACAAGAGGTTCGCCTCGTCGCTGTGGTATCATCACAGGAGCAATTTCATCCTTGAATTTTCCATCCGCCATGGCTCTTTCTGCTTTATTCTGGCTCGCAGCTGCGAATGCATCCTGCTCCTCTCTTGTAATTCCGTATTTTTCAGCAATATTTTCTGCTGTAATCCCCATATGATATCCATGGAATGCATCTGTAAGCGCATCATAAATCATCGTATCCACCATGGTATCATTGCCCATTCTGGATCCAAAACGAGCGTTGTTCAGTACATAGGGCGCTCTGGACATGTTTTCAGCGCCGCCTACCACAACCACATCATTGTCACCGGCAATGATGGTCTGGGCAGCCAATGAAACAGTTCTCAAACCCGAGCCGCACAGCATATTGATTGTTGTAGCAGGGACTTCCACGGGAATTCCAGCCTTCACAGAAATCTGCCTTGCCACTCCTTGACCTAACCCGGACTGAAGAATACACCCCATATAGACTTCATTGACATCTTCTGGCTTGATACCAGCTTGTCTGATGGCTTCCTTCACAGCGACCACACCAAGATCCACTGCAGGAACATCTTTGAAAACTCCGCCGAAGCTTCCTACCGGAGTTCTCACCGCACTGACAATTACTACTTCTTTCATTTTGACCTCCCTAATTTAAATGTTGCTCAACTACACAGATATCAACAGATACACAGGTTTGAGCAAGCATTATTTTCACTCTTATCATAACATGAACAATCTTTCATTTGTAATAGATTTCATATTGCGATTTCGACAGTATTTCATGCAGATTCTGAGATCAATGATGAAACCCTTTGAAACATGAGGGTTTCATCATGTTTAGAATATTCCAGCAGTTGTCCCTCTGAAAATAATTTACATTTTATTCATAATTCTACATAAGTTATGACTCATATTTCATGAAAGTCGTCCTGTCTCTATACACCAACTTCATCACTTTTTATAAACAGTTTAAATTATTTTATTATAAGTTATTATTTACCATTTAATGCTTTATTTTATACTATTTGTGTGTTATACTGTAAAACATAAGGAGGAGATGAATATGAACTGGATCTGGCTCATTCTGATTATTGTTGTAGCCGTTCTGGATCTCATGACCAGCAATGTTCTGTTTTCATGGATTGGCATTGGATTTCTTGCAGCCTGGCTTGCAGGATTCTATGTTGATTTTTGGATACAGATGCTGATAGCTTTTCTGATTGGTCTTGTTGCCCTCATCATCGGCAATAAAATCAGCAGGAAGTATATCAAAAGGAACATTCCCAATGATCCCATTTTGGTAGATAAAATCATTGGACATACCTTTATAGCTGAAAAAGAGATTACAGGATCAGTACAGCAAAAAATCAATGGAATCTATTGGAACCTGAAAAACATCGGGGACCCTGTACAACCAGGGGAACGTTTCAGTGTTCTGAAGATTGAAGACAACAAATTAATTATTCGTAAGGAGGAAAACTAACATGCCATGGATTATTATTACAGCAGTCATTCTACTATTTTTGATGGTGGTGCTCCTAAGCTCCATCAAAGTCGTCAATACCGGTTCTGTCTACGTACTTGAAAGGTTCGGGCAATACTATAAAACCCTTCAGCCTGGGTGGCATGTCATACTGCCTTTTGTGGATTATGTCAGAAGAAAAATTTCCATGAAACAGCAGATCCTTGACATCCAGCCTCAAAATGTCATCACGAAAGACAATGTCAACATCAGTGTAGATAACGTCATCTTTTATCAGGTGCTGAATCCCAAGGATGCAGTTTACAATATCGAAAATTATGTATCCGGTATCATGTACTCTACCATCACAAATATGCGTAACATTATCGGTGATATGTCACTGGATGAGGTTTTGGCTGGACGCGACAGAATCAACATGAAACTTCTGGATATCGTAGACTCCATCACCGATGCATACGGAATCAAAATTCTGTCTGTGGAAATCAAGAACATTGTACCACCTGAAGAAATTCAGAACGCTATGGAAAAGCAGATGAAGGCTGAACGAGAGAAAAGAGCTGCTATTCTCATTGCTGAAGGAGACAGAGAATCCAGCATCGCCAGAGCGGAAGGAGAGAAGCGTTCAAACATCCTTCGCGCTGAAGCAGAGAAAGAAAAGAACATCCGACTGGCTGAAGGTATGAAAGAGTCTCAGCTTCTGGAAGCAGAAGGTAAGGCTCGAGCTATTGAAGCCATCGCCAACGCGGAGGCGGATGCCATCCGAAAAGTGAACGCCTCCATCATCGAATCAGGCACAGATGCAAGAATCATTGCCCTGAAACAAGTGGAAGCTTTGAAGGAAATGGCAACAAATCCAGCGAACAAACTCATTCTTCCTGTGGACACACTGAACTCTCTTGGCAGCATTGCAGCCATTGCAGACATCATTGGGGAGAAAAGATCTCAGCAGTAAATATCCTCGGAAAGGATCTCCAATTATGGGGATCCTTCTTCGTTTCGCTCAAGAAGAATGTTATAATTTAGAAAGACGTAAGGAGGCGATTGTTTGAAAAAAGCGGTGATTACTGGAGCAACAGGGGGAATAGGAGAAGCGATTGCACGAAAATTTGCATCCCTTGGCTATGAACTCATCCTTATTTTCTCGAGAAATCTCGAAAAGGCCCATCTTCTGAAGGAAGAGCTTTCATCTCATGTGCCTGTCTCTATCTATAGTTTGGATTTTAGCGACACGGAAGGATATACCACCTTATTCCGGGAGATTCTAAGCCATCATGGTGCGGTTGATGTACTCATACACAGCGCAGGCATTTCCAGCCGAACACTCTTTCACGAGATGAGAGGGCATGAATTTGAAAAGCTGTTTGATATCAATGTAAAGCCATTATTTTATCTCACAAAAGAGATCATCCCTGAGATGATTTCAAAAGGCCAAGGATCTATTCTCAGTATATCGTCCATCTGGGGGTCCAGAGCAGCTTCCATGGAAGTGGCGTACTCCATGACGAAAGGAGCCGTGGAGCAGTTCACCCGAAGCCTTGCTGCAGAGCTGTCCCATATGAACATCCGAGTGAATGCCATTGCGCCTGGAGGCGTTAACACAGCACTTCTTTCCAATCTGACACCAGAGGAGATGCGCACATTTACGGAAGATATCCCTTTCAGCAGATTGGCTTCTCCGGAGGAGATTGCAGATCTTGCAGCTTTTCTGGTGCTGAAAGGCACCTACATCACGGGCCAAATTTTGACCATTGATGGCGGATTCACATTATAGCTTTATATTTATAATACATAAAACATCCCTGTGAACCTGGTGCAGCGAGTGCGCCGAGTTCACAGGGATGTTTTCCTGCAGGATTCGATGATCTAAAAAACTGTCATGGATCATACGTGGGGATTTGCATCAAATTCTCTATACTCACTGAAAATAATTTCAAAAACAACACCTTCATGATCGTTAGAGAGGCTGTAGTGATACTTGTGCTTCTCCAGAATATTCTTCACAATGGAAAGGCCCAGTCCTGAACTTCCTTCTTTTCTTTGTCTGGACTGATCTTTTTTATAGAACTGGATCCATAGATTCTGAAGTTCTGTTTCTTCAATATGTGCTGGGAAGTTCTTCACTTTAAGAGATAAACCATTCTGTGTTTCCTCCAAGGAAATCATCACCGTGGCTTCAGGTTTCTCTTCCGTGTAAGTAATGGCATTTTTCATGATATTTCTCAAGGCAGTAGACAGCTTGCTGCTGTCCCCAAAAATCATGTAACTGACGGGCATCCTGAACTCAAAATGAATCTTGTTCCCATAGATTTCTAAAAATGGTGAGGCGCAATTCACCACGAGTCTGTTGAGATGAACCGGTTCTATGGACACCGTAAAAGATTCGGATTCTGTATAGTTCAGTTCTATCATATCTTTCACAAGTTTTTCCATATTTTTGGTCTCATCCAAAATGATCGAGAGATATTCATCTTTGCTTTCAGATGCCACACCATCAATGAGACCCTCTGTATAACCTTGTATCAGCGTGATTGGTGTCTTCAGTTCATGGGAAATATCTCGGATGAAATCCTTTCTCTCTTTCTCCAGTCTTTGTGTTTTCAGAATATCCTCCTCTAGAAGTTTGTTCTTTTCCTGGAGCTCCATTAAGGACCCTTTCAGATTATAGGAGAGGGTAGCCAGGCTCTGGGCCAAATCTCCAATCTCATCTTTCTGCCTATTCTCTATGGGTACATCGAAATTCAGGTTCGCAAGCTCCTTGGATGTCTGAATCAGTTTTCTGATAGGTTTTGTTACAGTTTTAGACACAAAAAACGCGAGAATTGCCACTACAATAAAGCCACCTAAGAAAACATAAAAAAAGTAATTTTTAATGGTTCTTGCAGACTCATTAATTGGAAGCATGGAACTGATGGAAATGGCAAAAGATTCGTATTCTCCAACCTGAATGGAACCAGCCGTTAAGAAATAGCGGATACTGCCGTCTTGACGTTCATATTCTCTGCTTAAGATCTCCCGGCCCTTAAGCAGGTTCTCTCGGAGAGAGGGATCTCGTATAAGATCGTTAAAGAACCTATTGATGATCTCAATATAATCTCCTTCAATGCTGTTGCCTCCATAAGCCATATATTGGAGCTGTCCATTCTGTCCGAAAATGAAAAGACGTGTATTGTTCTGGGTCTCAAAATTATTGATGGCTTCAATAAAGGTGTCGCTCTGGGATATACTCTGATTTCTGAAGGCCAGAAGATTTTCTTCAAGGGCGGTTTTTTTCGTGACCGTGTAGTACGACTCAAAAGAATACGACATAAAGAGCATCGATCCAAGAAGCAGTGTCCCCATGAGAACAATCAGTATCAACGTCAGCTTGTTTGCAATGGATCTAAACATCATCACTCACCCGGAATCTGTATCCGTATCCCCGTACCGTCTCCACATAGGCTGCAGCTGTCTGGAGCTTCTCTCTGAGCCTCTTGATGCTCGTATCTATGGCCCTCAGATCCCCCTCATAATCGTATCCCCAGACCTTTTCCAGAATCATCTCTCTAGATAGAACCAGGTCCTTATTCTGAGTGAAAAGAAGAAGCAGGTCAAATTCTTTCTTGGTCAGGAATACTTCCGATGCATCCACATAAACCCTTTGCGCTCCTGTATGAAGAGTCAGTCTGCCAAAGGTGAGCTCTTCCTGCAGAGTATCTTCTTGTTCCAGACGTTTAAAGAGATTCCCGATTTTCATGACCAGGATCTTTGGCGAAAAGGGCTTTGAGATGAAATCATCTGCACCAATCTCATAAGCTTTGACAAAATCCTCATCCATGGTTTTGGCTGTAATATAAAACACCCGGGTGCTCTTTTTTTTTCTCAGCTCTTTGAGCATATCGAATCCGTTCATAAACGGCATCATCACATCCAGAAGAATCAGGTCGTAGTCTTTCTCTAAAGCCATATGAAGGCCTTCCTCCCCATGCGAGGCCAAATCCACATGATATCCCTCTTTCGCTAAATAATCGCGCAGGAGGTCCCTCAGCCTTTTTTCATCTTCCACAATGAGAATGTATTTATCCATTTTCACTTCATCCTTTCAGATAGCTAAATATAGATCTTGTTCTTGTCATCCTTGTCGCCCTTCATGAGAAGAACTTCCTTCACAAGTTCCTTAATGGCTGTATTCATCGCATTGGGTTCCACCCTCGTTAGACTGATTCTTAGAATCTTCCTGTCTTCTTGCTTGGTAAACCCCTGCAGATCACGGAATCTGTATCCTTTCACCTGTAATCCTTCCAGAAGGGTTTTCAGCTTGAAGTCCTTGGGAAAATAAAGACTTGCAAAAAATCCCGTTTCAGGAATGAAATAGTCAAAGGGGAATCCCTGAAGCGCATTTTTGAAAATCATGATATTTTGCTTCACCCGATCCTTCAGTACAGACATGTCTTTCATATAAAATTCCGATTTCAGGTATTTCAGTAGAATTGCCTGATTGAAGAGGGGGGCTCCACCATTGAGATATGTGATATTGTAGGACAGCTTTTTTGCAATCTCCATGGGTGCGATGACGGAAGCAATTCTCAAAGAAGGACTGATGGTCTTGCTGTAGCTGCGGATATAGATGGTACGGTCTTTTCCCAAACTGAAAAATGTGTTTCCCTTTGATAATTCTGAGAGATAATCATCTTCAATGATATAAAAATCATACTTCCGGGCAAGTTCCAGAACTTTTTTCATTTCTTTCTCTTTCAGGTCTGTTCCCAGTGGATTATGGTTTCTGCTGATGGTGTAGAAGAACTGGAATTCTCCGGTTTTAGCCTGTTCTTCCAGCTGTATGAGATCCAGACCATCTTTGGTGCGGGTCACGGTTTCGTGGGGTATGTTCTTGATCCTGAGATATGATAGGACAATGTTGTAGGTGGGGTCTTCCACCAGAACCTTTTTCTCTCTAAGATCAGCACCCAGCAATAGGTCTATGGCTCCTTGGGCACCTTCTGTTATGAGTACAGATTCCAGAGAAACCTCCGGATCATGGAGCTCCATCAGCAGATGTTCCCTCAGCAGGTTGTATCCCATAGGATAGCTGTAGTTCAGAAGGTTCTGGTTGTTCTCTTCAAACACCTGGTCATAGATTTTTTTCATAGATGCCAGGGGAAGATTCTTATTGTTGGGGACACCAGAGAAAAAATCATATTCTGTGGTGCTTCTCTTTTTATTTTTATTGATATAGTACCCGCTCTTTGGTGCTGAAAAAACCAGTTGCAGGGATTCCAGCTCATTGTATGCTTTGATCACCGTGGAATTTGAACAGCCAAACTTTATCGCAAGACCACGGATGGAAGGAAGCTTATCCGTATAAACATCCTTGTCAATCTCAGAACGTAAATAATCCATGATTTCTGTATACTTGTAATTCATCATATCCCCCTTAGTGTACCAGTTCAGTTTTACCCATTATATCATTATACCCTGGGGGAATTCTAGAGTGTTCAGGTATCTGAACACTCTAGCTGTAATTTTAAGAACTCTTGTTGTATACTGTATTATAGTATTGTATTGTGTCATACAGGTGACAGAGATGCGTAGTTGAAGGAGCGATACCGATGAAATTTTATGAGATTCTTGAAAAACACTATGACTTTATATTCCCGTTTCAGAAATCCACCTATGACTTCATCCGTGATGGGCTCAATCCCCAGGATAAAGTACTGGATGTCGCCTGCGGTACAGGCACTTATACCATTGCTCTCCGAAAAGAAGGCATCCTGTCCTGTGGTCTTGATCTGGAGGAGTCCATGATTCGGATCGCAGAAAAGAAGGCAGAAGAACAGGGAATTCAAGGAGATTTCATCGTTTCAAACATGCTGGATATGGACCTTGTGCATGAAGGCGGTTTAAGACGGATATTCATCATCGGAAATTCACTGGTGCACTTGAACTCCATGGACCAGATAAAAAATTTTATCACTACTGCGTACAGCCTTCTCCATGATGAAGGAGATCTGATGATCCAGATCATCAATTATGACCGGATTCTGAAAGAGAATATTGACCATCTTCCCACCATCCATGTGCCCGATATCGGCCTGACTTTTAAACGGAACTACAAGTATGATGCTGAGGCACATCTTATTGATTTTTCATCACAACTGAGTGTTCATGGTGAAACGGAAGAAGCTTCAGTTCAATTGTTTCCCCTGAAAAAAGAGGAGCTCGTCCATTTACTGATGGAAGTGGGCTTTGAGGAAATTCATCTTTATGGCAGTTTCAAGAAAGAGCCCTATACAGAATCCTCCACACCTCTTATTGTTGTCGCAAAGAAAAAACTATCATAATTGGAGATTAAAGAGATATGATCGATTACAGACAATGTACACTTGAAAATGGACTTACTGTACTGACAGTGGTGAAACCAGGGAGTCTTTTTTCACTCAACTTAGGCATCCGTATCGGTGCACTCCACGAACCCCTCCCTCAGAAAGGAATCTGCCATTTCATCGAGCATATGCTTTTTAAAGGAACGGACACTCTGGACAACCAAACTCTCAATCATAGGATTGAGCATTTGGGCGGCGACTTCAATGCCTATACAGATTATATTTCCACTGTTTTTACAGTCTCAGCCATGACCAGCGAGCTGAAGGATGCCTTGATGCTGCTCTCAGATATGGTCCAGCATCCTGCCTTCCATAAAAGCGAAATGGAAAAAGAAAGAACCGTAATCATCTCGGAGCTGAAAGCCTCCCTGGATGATGCGGAAGACAGCACACATAAACTTCTGTATGAGAAAGCCTACAATAAAAGCCCGCTGAAATATGATGTCATTGGAACCAAAGAGAGCATTTCCTCTTTAAGAGCGGAAGACCTTTCCTCTTTTCATCAGAAGCACTATATTCCCAATGACTCCATCGTAGTCCTTGTATCAGATCTGCCTCATACTGAGGCTGTTTCTATGATAGAAGATCACTTCGGCAGATGGAAAAGAGGTCCGCTGCCAAAGAAAAACGTGGCCTTTGAAAAGAACACACCGGGTATTCATACTTCCTTTAAAGATATGGAACAGTCCGCCCTGGGCTTTCTCTATACCTTTGAAATCAAAGAAGAAGAGAAACTTCCCCTTAGGGTGCTGAATTATAAGCTTGGCGTCAGTGGGAACTCCATTCTTTTTAGAGAGCTTAGAGAGAATCGTGGACTTGCCTATGATGTCTATTCGGACCTGGAGCTGACAGAACCTTTGCAGAATCTCATGATTTACACTCAGGTTCCTGACGAGCGTATCGAAGAAGCTGAGGAACTGATTCTTCACATTCTCGAGGAGATCAAACGGGGCGCGTACTTTAAAGAAGAGGATCTTCTGCTGATGAAGAAGGTACTCACCACCAGCATCTTCAGCACACTTCACCATCACAGTGACCTGTCCTCCTTTATGCTGGATGCTGTGCTTAGCAAAGAAGATCCGCTTTCCTTCCAGAAGGATCTGGAAAAGCTGAAAGATGTGACACTGAAGGACATCATGACCATTGCAAAGAAAATTTTTACATCACCAACCATTTACAGGTTAAGAGGGGAGGAGCATGAAGACAATAACGAAGATTTCTGAAAACAAGAAAAACAGCAGCCGGGTCAGCATCTATGCGGATGAGGAGTTTCTGCTCTCTTGTGATAAAGAACTGATTTTCAAAAGAGGTCTAGTGAAGGGCATGAAGATTGACACGGATCTTCTTTTAGAGATTGCCAAAGAAGATACCTTTATCCGCGCAAGAGAAACAGCCCTTAGAAGCTTGGAACGGACCATGAAAACGGAAGAAGAGATTCAGAAGAAACTCCTGGAGAAAGAGTTTGATGATGACACCATCGCACGTGTGATTTCTCTTTTGAAAGAATACAATCTTCTAAATGATGCACGTTATGCAGAGCTTTATCTGAAAGAAAAGCTTCGGTCCAGAGGCCAGAAAAAAGCAAAGTTTGAACTGCTTCATAAAGGCGTGGACAAAGAAGTGCTCAATGAGGCTCTAGAATCTCTGAAAGACAGCAGTCTTGAAGAAGAGACCTGTTTCAAACTGGCAAAAAAGAAATATGATCAGCTGTGCAAAAGAGAACAGGACCCTTTTAAACTGAAATCAAAACTCTATACTTTCCTCGCGGGAAAAGGGTATGAATACGAGCTCATCAGCAGCACCTTGAGAAAAATTCTTGCTGATTCTGATGAGGAATACTAATGGGAGCAAAGCATCTTGCAAGAGGTGGTTTGCTCCACTTTTTTTTACCTGAAATCTCTTTTTAGAGTCAATCAGGATTGAGAAATAAATATTAACTTTTCCACTCTTTCTTTATTTTTTGTCAGTGCTATAATTATTTCTATATTCAAACTACAACAAAGACGGAGCAGGTGAGTCTTCATGCTGGATAAATTATATTTAGGGCTGGATGTTGGATCCACAACAGTAAAAGCTGTTGTTACAGATAAGAATCATCGGATGATCTATCATTCGTATGAACGTCATTTTTCAGATATCAGAAGTACCGTGGTGAATGTTATGCAAAAAATCCACGGTGCCTTTGGAGACAGAGAAGTCCATGTGGCTGTGACAGGCTCCGGCGGTCTGTCTGTTTCATCCTGGCTGAAAATTGACTTCATCCAAGAAGTGATTGCATCAACAAAGGCTGTAGAAGCCATGATTCCCGATACAGATGTTGCCATCGAACTGGGGGGAGAGGATGCGAAAATCACCTATTTCAAAGGCGCTGTAGAACAGAGAATGAACGGTACCTGTGCAGGTGGTACCGGTGCTTTCATCGATCAGATGTCCTCTCTTCTCAAAACAAATGCCCAAGGACTGAACAAACTGGCAGAAAATGCCACCTATATTTATCCCATCGCCGCACGATGCGGTGTATTCGCAAAAACAGATCTTCAGCCGCTGCTCAATGAAGGAGCAAGAAAGGAAGACCTAGCCGCTTCCATCTTCCAGGCAGTGGTGAATCAGACCATCTCTGGTCTTGCCTGCGGAAGAAAAATCGAAGGAAAGATTGCTTTTCTTGGAGGGCCACTGCATTTTCTTCCAGAGCTGCGAAAACGCTTCATAGAGACTCTTCAGTTGAAGGCGGAGGATATCCTGGAGCCTGAAAATGCAGAGCTCTATGTTGCATTAGGGGCTGCTTTAAGCTCAGAAGGAAACTATCCTCATGAGCTGAATCTCCTGATGGAAAGAGCAGGGAAACTGAAAGATGTGTTCCAGAAAGAAGTCCACAGACTTCCCGCCCTGTTTCAGAACGAGGAGGACTACCAAGCATTCCAGGAAAGGCATCACAGCGCACAGGCCGTCAGAAAGCCCCTTGCCTCTCATAAAGGAGCTGCTTTTCTAGGCATCGATTCCGGCTCCACCACAAGCAAGGTGGTGCTCACAGATGAGGACCTCAATATCCTGTACTCCTATTATGGAAGCAATCAGGGTGACCCTCTGCAAGAGATTCTGAAAGTTCTGAGGGAGCTTTATCATCTTCTTCCTGACGATGTTTATATCGCCCATTCAACAGTAACTGGTTACGGCGAAGGACTCCTGAAGGCTGGACTGGGGATTGACACTGGCGAGATTGAGACCATAGCCCACTACGAGGCAGCAAACCACTTTCTTCCGGGAGTGGATTTCATCTTGGACATTGGTGGACAGGATATGAAGTGCCTCCGGATCAAAGATGGTGCCATCGATTCGATTCTATTGAACGAAGCTTGTTCTTCAGGATGCGGATCCTTTATTGAAAGTTTTGCAGAATCCCTGGGAAGCACTGTGAAGAATTTCGCGAAAGCTGCAGTATCTTCCAGTGAACCCGTGGATCTTGGTTCCAGATGTACTGTTTTTATGAACTCCAGAGTAAAACAAGCCCAAAAAGAAGGTGCAAGTCTTTCTGATATCAGTGCTGGACTTTCTTATTCTGTCATCAAAAATGCGCTCTTTAAAGTCATTAAAGCCAGAGACCCCAAATCCATGGGAGAGAAAATCATTGTCCAAGGTGGTACCTTCTATAATGACAGCGTTCTTCGTGCTTTTGAGCTTATTTCTGAAAGGGAAGCCATACGTCCGGATATTGCAGGACTCATGGGTGCCTTTGGCGCAGCAAAAATATCAAGGGATCGTTATACCGGGAAAGAGACCACACTGCTTTCTCTAAAAGAACTCGACTCCCTTCATCCCAAAACTGAAATGAGAAGGTGTAAACTTTGCAATAACCACTGTCCTCTGACCATCACCTTCTTTAAAGAAGGACAAGAGGAGTATATTACTGGAAACCGTTGTGAACGACCACTGGCATCCAAAAACACACGTGAAAAACTCCCAAATCTTTATGACTACAAATACCAGAGAACCTTCCGCTATAAACCTTCCACAAAAGTGGAGGAGAGCAGAGGTACTGTTGGAATCCCAAGGGTGCTGAATCTTTTTGAGAACTATCCGTTCTGGGCTGCTTTTTTTGACAGTCTGAAGTTCCGGGTGGTGCTTTCACCCGCTTCCTCCAAGACTCTATATGAAAAAGGGATGAGCAGCATACCATCAGAATCTGTGTGCTATCCCGGTAAGCTTACCCATGGACATATCGCTTCACTGGCGGAGAAGAATGTGGATTTTATATTCTATCCCTGTATCCCCTACGAAGAGAAAGAAGACACAGGTGCCAGCAACCATTATAACTGTCCTGTGGTCACCTCTTACCCAGAAGTGATCAAAAATAATATGGATGTTCTTCACTTGAACAACGTGAAATTTCTTCATCCATTCCTAAACCTTCAGGATCAGAAGCACCTCACGAAAAAACTACACGATGTCCTTTCAAAGCACTACTCCATCACTTTTTCTGAAGTAAAGGAAGCTGTACGAAAAGGGTATATTGAGGTGGAATCCTATAAGAAGGATATGAGACAGAAAGGTGAAGAAGTGGTCCGTTATCTGGATGAAACTGGTCATAAGGGTATTGTTCTTGCAGGAAGACCTTACCACGTGGATCCAGAAGTGCATCATGGCATTCCGAATCTGATCATAGAGCAGGGGATGGCTGTACTGACAGAAGACTCTGTAGCGCATCTGTCTCAGGTAGAACGGCCCCTTCGTGTGGTGGATCAGTGGACCTACCATAACAGGCTCTACCGTGCGGCTGCCTATGTAAGCAAAAAAGAGAATCTGGAGCTCGTTCAGCTCACAAGCTTTGGCTGTGGTCTTGATGCAGTAACCAGTGATCAGGTGGAAGAAATACTCAGAAGCAAAAACAAACTGTTCACTCTCCTGAAGATTGATGAGGGCAACAATCTTGGTGCTGCAAGGATCCGAATAAGGTCGCTCAAGGCAACCATGGAAGAACGGATCCGCAACGGAATCCATTCAACTGATGCGCCTCTGACCTATGACCGGCCTCTCTTCACTAAAGAAATGAAAGAAAAACATACCATCCTGTGCCCACAGATGTCACCCATACATTTCCGTTTCGTGGAAGCTGTTCTCAAGAATCAGGGCTTCCATGTGGTGGTGCTTCCGGATACGGACTTTGCAGCAGTAGATGAAGGACTGAAATATGTTAATAACGATGCCTGTTATCCCTCTATTCTAGTGGTGGGGCAGATGATCAAAGCACTGAAAAGCGGGGAATATGATGTAAACAACACATCCTGTCTTATTACACAGACTGGAGGCGGCTGCCGGGCTACAAATTATGTGGCATTTCTCAGAAAAGCACTGAAAGATGCCGGATTTTCACAAATCCCAGTGATTCCACTGTCCGTCCAGCAGTTTGAGAAGCATCCTGGAATGAAGCTGGATCTGAAAACACTGAGCGGCGCTCTTCAGGCGCTGCTATATGGCGATCTTCTCATGAGAGTGCTTTATCGGGTTCGCCCATATGAAGTCATCAAAGGTTCTGCCAATGCACTCTACGAGACCATGAGCCAAGAAGTGGAAGAAGCTCTCAAGAATCCAACCGTCTCGTCCTTCAAAAAACAAGTCCGCAGAATCGTAGATCTTTTTGATACCTTAGAGCTGAAAGAGACTGTGAAGCCCAAAGTGGGTCTTGTGGGAGAAATCCTAGTGAAATTCCATCCTACAGCCAATAATTCTGTTGTTCAGGTCATTGAAGAGAATGGGTGTGAAGCGGTAATGCCGGACCTGACAGATTTTCTTCTCTACTGTGCCTATAATAATGTGGCAAAGCATGAGGAGCTTCATCTCAGTCTTGGGAAGGCCATGGCAAGCAAAGCTGTCATCGGACTGATTGAGAGTATCCGAAGACCGATGAAAGAAGCACTTATGGCATCCAAGAGGTTCCATGCACCCAGCAGAATTGAACATCTTGCTACAATCACAAAAGATATCGTACAGATTGGAAATCAGACGGGTGAAGGATGGTTTCTGACGGGTGAAATGCTGGAGCTTATTGAAGAAGGGGTAGAGAACATCATCTGCATGCAGCCCTTTGCGTGTCTTCCAAATCATATCACCGGAAAAGGGGTCATCAAAAAACTCCGTGAAGAAAATGAGAACGTGAATATCACCGCCATCGATTATGACCCAGGCGCCAGCGAGGTCAATCAGCTGAACCGAATCAAGCTTATGCTCTCCATCGCATTCAAGAACCTGGAAAAGAATCAGGACATCGATGCCAAGGAAAACCGCTTGACAATCCTCAAGAGGCAGATATAATGAGAATATATGTGAAATGCGCTGAAAAAGAGGAGTATCCATGAGGATGTGCCAGAGAGGAAAACCCCGAGGCTGAAAGGTTTTCTCATTTGAACCGTGGAGAAGGTAGCTTTTGAGCTTCTGGACTGAACTTTTATCTGTAAGTCCAGACGGTTGTTCCCAACCGTTATGTTATGAGAGCCCATGGAAGTGGGAATAAAGGTGGTACCGCGAGTCTTCGTCCTTTTACAGGATGAAGACTCTTTTTTTTTACACATTTTTCAGTATGTATATAGCTATGTCTGTACATTTTCTGTCCATGTGGGACGGAGCAATTCACTAGGAGGAACTTATGGAAAAGAAAAATCTCAACACAACGTACAACCCAAAGGATTTCGAGAAAAGACTCTATGAACACTGGCTGGAGAAAGACTACTTCACAGCCAAGGTGGATCCGGACAAAAAACCATACACCATCGTGATGCCACCACCAAATATCACCGGTAAACTGCACATGGGTCATGCACTGGATCTCACACTTCAGGATATGCTCATCAGATTCAAAAGAATGCAGGGTTTTGAGACATTATGGCTTCCCGGAGAAGATCATGCATCCATCGCCACAGAGGTACGAGTGGAAAATGAGCTTCTGAAGGAAGGTATCGTAAAAAAAGAAATCGGCCGAGAAGCTTTTCTCGAGAAAGTGTATGAATGGTCCGAAGAATACCGCGGAAAAATCAGAGATCAGATCAAGAAACTGGGCTCTTCCTGTGATTTCACAAGAGAGGCTTTCACCATGGACGATAATCTTTCCAGAGCTGTCCGAGAGGTTTTTGTAAAACTATACAATGATGGACTGATCTACCGTGGTGACAGAATCACCAACTGGTGTCCAAAGTGCCAGACAGCTCTCTCAGACGCAGAGATTGAATATGTGGAGACACAAGGCAACTTCTGGCATTTCAGATATCCTCTGACAGATGGAACCGGATATCTGGTCATCGCTACCACAAGACCTGAAACCATGCTTGGTGATACGGCTGTTGCGGTTCACCCTGAAGATGAAAGGTTCCAACACCTGGTTGGAAAAACGCTGACACTGCCCCTCATGAACCGAATCATTCCCATTGTGGCTGATGATTACGTGGACAAAGAGTTTGGTACAGGCTGTGTAAAGATTACCCCAGCCCATGATCCAAATGACTTCCATGTGGGTGCAAGGCATCATCTGGAAGCCATCAAAGTTCTGGATGATCGTGGTGTTGTCAACGAACTGGGTGGAAAGTACCATGGGATGGACAGATATGAAGCAAGAAAAGCCATTGTCAAGGATATGGAAGAGCTTGGTCTATTGGATAAAATCCAGCCCCATGTCCATAACGTCAACACCCATGACAGATGTGGCACTGTCATAGAACCCATCATGTCCAAACAGTGGTATGTTGAAATGAAGCCACTGGCAGGACCTGCCATTGAAGCGGTAAAATCCAGGAAAACAAACTTTGTCCCAGAGCGTTTTGAAAAAACATATTTCCACTGGCTGGAAAATATTCAAGACTGGTGTATATCCAGACAGCTCTGGTGGGGCCACAGAATACCCGTATGGTACTGTGATGACTGTCATGAGATCAACGTGTCCAATGATGCTCCTTCCTCCTGCAAAAAGTGTGGAAGCACAAATCTGAGAGAAGAGGAAGATGTGCTAGATACCTGGTTCAGTTCTGCTTTATGGCCTTTTTCCACTCTGGGATGGCCCAATGAGACAGAAGATCTCAAATATTTCTACCCAACATCCACTTTGGTCACCGGCTATGATATCATTCCATTCTGGGTCATGAGAATGATGTTTTCCGGTCTTTACAACATGAAGGAAATCCCATTTGATACGGTGTTTATTCATGGTATCGTGAGAGATTCCCAGGGCAGAAAGATGAGTAAATCCTTAGGCAACGGTGTGGATCCGCTTCTCACCATCGATGAGTATGGCGCAGATGCCTTGAGATTCATGCTGATTACAGGAAATGCTCCAGGAAGTGATATCCGATTCTATCCAGAAAGGGTAGAAGCAGCAAGAAACTTTGCCAACAAGCTCTGGAATGCTTCCAGATTTGTACTTATGAATCTGGATGATACCTTGCTTGAAACCTACAAAGACAGCGAGAACTACAGCTTAGCCGACCGCTGGATCCTATCCAAGATGAACCATCTGATCGAAGAAGTCACGGAGAACTTCGAGAAATTTGAGCTAGGCATTGCTCTGGCAAAAGTCT
Organism: Proteiniclasticum sp.; assembly: GCF_003514505.1. Lineage (GTDB taxonomy): Bacteria > Bacillota > Clostridia > Clostridiales > Clostridiaceae > Proteiniclasticum. Next base: position 16,358 of record NZ_DOPX01000033.1, on the reverse strand, counting down.
ATGACTTCATCTGGAATGAGCTCTGTGATTGGTATATAGAACTGGTGAAACCTGTTTTCTATAATGGAACCGACGAGGAGAAGGGCGTCAGCTACCGCGTGATTCGGGAAGTTCTCATCAAGTCCCTGAAGCTTCTTCACCCAACCATGCCATTTATCACTGAGGAGATTTATTCCTTCCTGAATGATGAAGAAACCATCATGAAAGCACCATGGCCAGAAGCAGAGAAAGCCTTCATGGATCCTGCCATTGAAGACACCATGGGTGGCATCATTGAAGCCATCAAGAGCATCCGAAATCTCCGTGCTGAAATGAATGTGCCAAACAAGAGAAAGACCATGCTGAACATTCTGCCAAACAGCGGAAAGGAAGATGCATTCAAAAATTCCAGAGACTACCTTATAAAGCTTGCTTATGCAGAAGACATCACTCTGCTTGAGACAGCACCTGCAGAAGAGGGCAGTGTCACTCTGGTCACATCCACGGCAAAGATCTATATTCCGCTTCTAGATCTTGTGGACAGAGAAAAAGAGCTGGAACGTCTCGAAAAAGAAAAACAGAAGCTGCAGTCAGAAATCGAACGTGTCAGCAAAAAACTGAACAATGAAAAATTCCTGGCCAACGCAAAAGAAGATGTGGTTCAGGAAGAAAGAGCCAAAGGGGAGAAGTATCAGTTAATGCTGGATGCTGTCCTTGAAAGAATTGGCGCCCTACGCTAAGTACAGAGAGGGAAGATGGAAACATCTTCCTTTTTCTTGATTCTACGGCAGAGTTCATTATAATGGAGATAGAAAACTGGAAGGAAATTGGTGAATGCCTTGAATTATCAGGAAACATTACAGAATCTGCATAGTATTCCTAGAAGAAAAAAAGAAAATGATTTAAAGAGAATGGAAAGGCTTATGGAGCTTCTTGGTGATCCTCAGAACTCTCTCCGATGTGTTCATGTTGCGGGCACAAACGGAAAAGGATCCATCTCCAAAATGATTGCCCATAGTCTCGCCACCAGCGGGTATACCGTTGGGCTGTTCACCTCACCTTATATCATTGAGTTCAGAGAAAGAATTGCTGTGAACGGAAACTTCATCAAAGAAGAAGAGGTGATAAACTACTACAGCATTGTCAAAAAGAGAATCGAAACGCTTCTTCAGGAAGGCTTCGGTCATCCTTCAGAATTTGAAGTGGTCACTGCCATGGCCTTCCTGTACTTCAAGGAAAAAAATGTGGATGTCTGTGTCATGGAGGTTGGGATCGGGGGACGTTATGATGCGACCAATGTGCTGTTACCCATTTTATCGGTGATCACGTCCATTTCCATAGATCATGTGAGTCAGCTTGGAAGTACGCTTCGTGAAATCGCCTTCCATAAAGCTGGTATCATAAAATCAGCTCCAGTGATTTCTTCTACACAAAAGCAGGAAGCACGAGAGGTTCTCTGCAGTGAAGCGACTAAAAAACAAACAGGCATCACCTTTGTGGAACCGACCATGTATGAATTTCTTGAACTGGAAGGGTTCAGACAGAAACTCCGTTTTAAGATGGATGACATTCCACTTTTTACTGCAAGACTGAATCTTCTTGGCACCTATCAGCTGGAGAACGCCGCCACTTCAGTGCTGGCGCTGCTGACACTTCAAAAGTTGGGCTACCGGAACCTCACTGTGGAATCCATAAAAAAAGCACTAGAAACAGTCACTTGGATCGGTCGTATGGAAATTGTAGCAGAGGAGCCTTTGACTCTGATGGATGGGGCTCATAATGAGGATGGGGCAATACGGCTCATAGAAAGCATCCAGACCTATTTTCCGAATAAAAAAATACTTCTATTGCTGGGTATGCTGAAAGATAAGGATGTATCTGCTGTCACAAAGCTCCTTACCGAGGCTGCATCAAAATGTTATCTTCACACACCAGATGATTTCCGGGCACTTCCAGAGGACGAACTGGCGTCCTACCTGCCATCTGAAAAACCATACCTTCTTTGTCATACAGTGGCAAAAGCTTACAGTAAAGCTGTAGAGGATTTTACAGAAGGAGATCTCATACTCTCCACAGGGTCCCTCTATACCATTGGAGCTATGAGGACTGCTGCAGAACAGATTCAAAAAGAAACCGTCAAATAATCTCAATAGTAGAAAAGTCCGAAGGAAAACAGCCATACTGCTTCCTTCGGACTTTTCTACTGTCCTTTTTTACTGAGCTCCTTATAAAGAAGTTCATAAATCTTAGTGGACTCTTTCTTCCAGGTCTGAACGGATTTTTCCGCAGTTTCCTTCGTTGGCACATTCATACTGATCCGTATCAGTTCATCTTTGTTTTCAAAGGCACTCAGTATCACCTGGAATGTACCGTGAGGACCCTCACTGATTTCATGAGTAATGGTGGTCTCTCTGATTAGATGGTTGATGTTTTCTGTGAGATAGGTATCAATGACCTTTTTCTTCCGGTCCGGTATTCTATCCTGAAACATGCCAAGAACACTCTTTCCCTGATCTGAAATCACCACAGCTTCCTTCTCATGAACAACATCCAGAAGCACCAGTCCAGTCTTTATGAGTTCCTCAATGTACTGTTGCAGTTCAAAATAATTGATGTACATACATTCCAGAATAATATTGGAAAACTGAGTTTTCGTAAGAATCAGCTTGGACTGATTCAATGTATACAAAATTAATAGTTTATTCTCTGCTAAAGCGTTGTCCATAATCTCCTCCTTAACACTATTTCCATGATACTCAAAAAACACGGTCATGACAACTGAAAAAGCAGTAGAAGACTCTGTGAAATAATTCCATATTTTTATGATATATTTCGGAGATGACTTGTAATCGAATACAAGTTTGTTATAATTAAATGTAGAACTTTTACAAAAGTGACATGTATATGGAACAAATGGGGGGAATCGCAACTTGGAAGCAACAAATGATAACATTGTCATCCTGGAAGGTCTTTTTGTACAACCACCTGAATTCAGCCATGAACTCTTTGGGGAAGAGTTCTATACCGGATTATTCTCTGTAAACCGGTTGAGTGATTCAAAGGATATTTTAAACATAACCATATCCAAAAAGCTGCTGCCTGAGAACGAAAGCCTCTTGGAACGATACACTAAAATCACTGGGCAGCTGAGAAGCTACAATAAAGTGGTAGGATCAAAAAACAAGCTGCTCCTTACCGTTTTTGCAAGGGATATTGAGTTTCCAGAAGAGCATGCAGAAGAGCCTAATCTTATTGAGCTTACAGGATATATCTGCAAGGATCCCATTTATAGAATGACACCATTCGGCAGAGAAATTACAGATTTATTGTTGGCTGTGAACAGACAGTTCAATAAAACCGACTACATCCCTGTAATTGCCTGGGGTCGTAACGCGAAGTTCACTAAGAATATGCAGGTAGGGGATATGCTGAGAATCACTGGAAGGCTCCAGTCCCGAGGATATACGAAAACCTATCCTGATGGACGGACAGAAGATAAAGTCGCCTATGAGGTTTCATCATCTTCGATACAGAAAGCAAGTTCTGTAAACGATTTATTCGGAAATGATGAAGATTCTGAAGAGAATGATAAAAATCTGAATATATCATAATTTTCATATTGACATCCTTTCTAATGAGCCTATAATTACATATTATAGATGAATAGAGGGATATTTATGGATAAGAGCTTACTTCTAATCCAAGGCGTAGTGATACTCCTGATGCTTTTCGCAGCTGTACTTTTCATTCTGGATCAGGCTTATCTGCAAGGCATCCTGTACATCGCCATTGGTTTTGTATTTCTTGTTTATTCTCTGACTGGGAGAAAGAAGAAATCTCAATAGCACAACCGGTAAAGACTGCTGAACAGCAGTCTTTTTTTGCACCTGTTTCAGCCCTAGGATAATATGGTGATTTATGATAAAATACTAGAATCATAACTGCATATAGTAATTTGGAAGGAACTGTGATGAAATGGAAAGTTATCGTGATTTTTCGAGAATTTATGATATGCTGATTCAGGAGGATATCTGCTATGAGGATATCGCATCTTTTATCTTAGAATACACAGAAAATAAAAACCGATACCTGGACCTTGGGTGCGGAACTGGCACTTTATCAATGCTCATCGCCAGGCATTTTCAGGAGACTTATCTTGTGGACCTGTCACCGGATATGCTTACGGAAGCAGTATCTAAATTCACTGAAGCTGGATTGCACCATAAAGCCTATGCCTTGTCCATGGAGGAGATTGATTTCCGGAAAGAATTTGATCTTGTGACCTCTTCCATCGATGCGCTTAATTATCTTCTGGAGGAAGACCAGGTACAAGAGGTGTTCAACAAGGTTTTTGACCATCTTACACCAGATGGTGTATTTATCTTTGATGTCCAGTCTCCGTACAAAATAAAAGAGATCCTTGGAAATCACGACTTTGTGTATACCACGGAGGATCTGGTCTATACCTGGGAGAATTTCCTGGATGATGACACGGTGGAGATGTCTTTGAACTTCTTCATTCAAAATGGAGATCTTTATGAGCGTATTGAGGAGTTTCACATGGAACGTGCCTATGAGTCAGATCTTTTGGTTTCAATGCTGAACTCTGCTGGGTTCAAAAGTATCGAACTATATGACAATTATTCAAAAAATAAACCAATGCAAACCACAGAACGATGGACGATTATTGCAAGAAAGAGGGAATAAAATGGACAAACTGATACACGCAATGGCTAAAGAAGGCAGTGTTAGAATCATTGCTGCTGAAACAACTGCACTCGTGAACGAGGCAGTAAAAAACCACAACACGATGCCTACAGCAACGGCTGCTTATGGAAGAATGCTTACAGCTGGTGCTATGATGGGTTCCATGCTGAAAGGAGAACAAGACTCTGTCACCGTTCAGATAAACGGTGGGGGCATCTCTGGCGGCATTCTTGTCACCGGACGCTCCGAAGGGCGGGTGAAAGGTTATATCGTGAATCCGGATGCGGATATGGTACACAATGATCTTGGAAAGCTCAATGTTTCCGGAATCATCGGTCTGGATGGCAAACTCACGGTGATTACAGATTTAGGAATGAAAGAGCCCTATGTGAGTTCTGTACCGATCTATACTGGTGAAATCGCAGAAGATCTAGCCTATTACTATACGGTTTCTGAACAGACTCCATCTGCTGTAGCTTTGGGGGTTCTGGTCGATGTAGATGGCAGTGTGATGAAATCCGGAGGTTTTATCATACAGATGATGCCTGGCGCCGACGAAATGCTGGCAGATCTCATCACATACCGCCTGGAAGAAATCCCAAACTTAACCACACTGCTTCGTGATGGGAATTCCATTCTAGAGGTACTTCAGTTTATTTTCGAAGACATGGACCTTCAGGTTCTTACAGAAGGCACACCTGTCCTTTATTGTGACTGTTCTAGAGAGCGAGTTGAAAAAGCCTTCATCTCCATCGGAGAAGAAGAACTGACTAAGCTTTATGACGAAAACAAAGAAGAAGAACTGGTCTGCCATTTCTGTAACACAAAGTATGATTTCACTCATGAAGATATTGGAAATCTACTCAAAGAAATCAGAAAGGACTAACACCGAGTCCATGTTCCTGAATATTGATACAGTATTTTGAAACCCTTTAACTCAAAAAAGAGTACGGTTCAGGAACAAAATCTCGTGAAGCACTTGATTTCTAAGGTGAATTCTGTTTTAATAATCTTTGTGTTCAGAAATAAGGAGGACTATGTAAATGAATAAAGCACAACTCGTAACCAAAATTGCAGAAAAAACAAACTTCACAAAAAAGGATTCTGAAAAGGTTCTGAAAGCTACCATCGAGAGCATTGTAGAAGCTCTAACAGAAGGTGATAAAGTACAGCTTTCCGGATTCGGTACCTTTGAAGTTAAGAATAGAAAAGCTAGGGTAGGAAGAAATCCTAAGACCAACGAAGAAATTCAGATTCCAGAGTTCAAGCAGCCAGCATTCAGAGCAGGCAAAGACCTCAAGGATATCATCAACAAGTAAAAAGTAATTCAAAGTAAAAGAGCAGCGGTTGCTGCTCTTTTTGCTTGGGTTATTTTACTTTTCTCTTTCAAAGTACTTGGTGTGAAGGAGCTTGTGCGCCATCTCTCCACCAGGTTCTCCGAGGAATTCTTTATAAAGATCCTGAATGTATGGATTTTCATGGGACATTCTGATGCTCTGACTCTGGTCGATGGCATAGATTCCTTTTGCTCTCTCTTTGAGAATCTCCAGGTCTCCATGATGGTAGGGCTGTCCACCACCGCCTATACAGCCTCCAGGACAAGCCATAATCTCAATGGCATGGTAGTTGCTCTTTCCTTTTCTGATGTTCTCCAGAAGCGTTCTGGCGTTTCCAAGGCCATTGGCAATGGCGATGTTCAGTTTGAGGTCTCCGATTTCAACGGTTGCCTCACGGAGTCCTTCCATTCCACGCACTTCATTGTAGTCAATCTTATCAATTGCGCCTCCTGTGAGCTGAACTGCTGCGGTTCTTAGCGCCGCTTCAATAACGCCACCTGTGGTGCCGAAGATCTGCGCTGCACCTGAAGATTCTCCTAGTGGATTGTCATATTCGGAGTCTTCCAGCATGAGGAAATTCATTCCAGCTTCTTTGATCATTCTTCCAAGCTCTCTGGTGGTGATAACGACATCCACGTCCTTTACTCCGTCATACTCAAGTTCTGGTCTTTCTGCCTCATATTTCTTCGCTACACAAGGCATGACTGAAACCACCACAACATCTTTGGGATCGATGTTCATCTTCTTCGCGAAGTAATGTTTTGTGATGGCCCCAAACATCTCGTGAGGGGACTTGCAGCTGGATGGAATATCCAGCAGATCTGGGAACTGATGTTCAAAGAACTTGACCCAGGCAGGGCAGCAGCTGGTAAGGATTGGCAGCTTTTTATTGTTCTGGATCCTATTGATCATCTCATGGGCTTCTTCCATAATGGTCAAATCCGCAGCGAAATTCGTATCAAAAACATAACTGAATCCAAGATTCTTGAGGGCTGTGACCATCTTTCCAGTCACTACAGCTCCGGGCTCGAGACCGAACAGCTCTCCAATGGCTACACGCACAGCAGGAGCCACTTGCACAACCACTGTTTTTGACTTGTCCGCCAGTGCATTCCATACTTTGGACACATTGTCAATTTCAACAAGTGCGCCAGTAGGGCATACAGCTACACACTGACCACAGAATGTACAGACCGTTTCTCCAAGCGGTGCGTGGAAAGCAGGACCGACAACAGTATCAAACCCACGGTCAAGACCGGAAAGCGCATGTACCGTCTGCACTTCATTACACATGGTTTCACATCTTCTGCAAAGGATACATTTGGAAGAGTCACGATAAATGGCTTTAGAAGACATATCCACAGGGAACAGAGACATCTCGCCTTCGAAATGAACCTGCTTTATGCCCAAATCTGCTGAAATCTTCTGCAGCTCACATTCCTGATTCTTCAAGCACACCAGACAATCCTTTGGATGATCGGATATGAGAAGCTCCACCATGGTTCTTCTGGCTTTAATGGAACGGATGGTATCTGTCTTGATCTTCATGCCTTCATATACTGGCGTGGAACAAGCTGGAGCAAGATTTCTTCTTCCTTCCACTTCCACAACACAAGCTCTGCAGGATGCCACTTTGTTCACCATCTTGATGTTGTGAAGGTCCAAATGGCAAAGGGTAGGGATTTTGATATTCAGAGTTTCTGCTGCCTGCAAAATGGTGAAATTTGCAGGAACCTGAATCTCCTTATTATTAATGGTGATATTGACCATAACGATTCCTCCTAAACAATTTGAACTGCCTTAATAGGCTTCACTGGACAAGCGGTGTAACAAGCACCACATTTGATGCATTTTTCCTGATCGATAACATGTTTCTCTCTGACTTTTCCTGAAATTGCATCTACTGGACATGCTCTAGCGCATTTTGTACAGCCGATACATGCATCTGAAATCACATAGCGCATCAGGTCTCTACATACTCCTGAAGGACATCGTTTCTCTATAATATGAGCACGGTATTCATCCTCAAAAAACTTAATCGTGCTTAAGATTGGATTTGGCGCGGTCTGTCCAAGTCCACACAATGAGGTGTCCTTAATGGTTTCCGAGAGGTTCTTAAGCTTCTCAAGATCCGCTTCTTCACCTTTTCCTTGAGTGATTCTTTCGAGGATTTCAAGAAGTCTCTTGTTACCAACTCTACATGCAGTACATTTACCGCAAGATTCTTCTACTGTAAAGTCCAGATAGAATTTAGCGATATCCACCATGCAGTTCTCTTCATCCATGACAATCATTCCACCTGAACCCATCATGGATCCGATGCGGTTCAAAGACTCATAGTCAATCGGAGTATCCAGATCTTTCTCTGTGATACAACCACCTGAAGGTCCTCCTGTCTGGACCGCCTTGAAAGCATGTCCACCTTTAATGCCACCACCGATTTCATAGATGATTTCTCTCAAGGTGATGCCCATAGGAACTTCCACAAGACCTACATTGTTGATCTTTCCTGCTAAAGCAAATACTTTGGTTCCTTTTGAGAACTCTGTTCCGATGGAAGCATACCACTCTGCACCTTTCTGGAAAATCACAGGAACATTCGCAAGAGTCTCTACATTGTTTACACAGGTAGGCTTTCCGAAAAGACCTGACTCAGAAGGGTAGGGAGGCTTTGATACAGGTTCTCCACGGTGACCTTCTATACTCTGTATGAGAGCAGTTTCTTCACCACATACAAAAGCACCTGCGCCATACTTGATCTCAAGATCAAAATCAAATCCGGTATTCAGTATGTTTTTGCCGAGAAGATTATATTCTTTCGCCTGTGCTATGGCAATCTTGAGTCTCTTAATGGCCAGGGGATATTCTGCTCTGATATAAACAATACCCTTGTTCGCCCCTATAGCAAACCCGCCAATGGCCATGGCTTCGATGATACTGTGCGGATCTCCTTCCAGAATGGAACGGTCCATAAAAGCTCCTGGATCTCCTTCATCAGCATTACAAACCATATACTTTTCTGAACCCGGGCTTCTTAAGGTCATACCCCATTTGGATCCTGTAGGGTATCCGCCGCCTCCACGTCCACGCAGTCCTGAATCTTTAAGATGGTTCACCACATCGATGGGCTGCTTGTTTGAAAGAATGTCTGCCAAAGCAACATATCCATCATTGGCGATATACTCCTCAATTCTTTCAGGATCGATGAGACCGCAGTTTCTTAAAGCAATTCGATTCTGCTTGCCGTAGAAGTCCATATGATGCTGAGTATCGATTTTCTTCTTGGTCTTTGGATCCACATAGAGAAGACGCTCTACAATCTCACCTTCCATAAGATGGTTGGAGATGATCTCATCCACATCGGACACCTTAACTTCAGTATAAAAAACATCATCAGGATATACTTTAACAATGGGACCTTTTTCACAGAAACCGAAGCAGCCGGTTATATGGCAAGTCGCTTTATCCGACATGTTGCGCTTTTTCAGCTCGTCATTGAACTCCTGTACGATTTCTTTACTCATGGCGCTGTGGCAGCCAGTTCCTGCACATACAAGGATTTCTCTTTTTCCAGTGACCGCTTCCACATTCTTTCTCAGGAAGAGAAGGCCTTGGCTTTGCTCTCTTACTTTCTGTAGATCTTCAATACTTCTTAGCATATTACACCTCACACTCACTGATGATCTTAGCTACATCAGCGCTTTCAACTCTTCCGTAGACTTTATCATTGACCATGACAACTGGAGCCAATCCACAAGCTCCTACACAGCGTAAGGAATCAATGGTATAGAGACCGTCAATGGAGGTTTCTCCTGATTTCAATCTCAACTGGGATTCCAGTTCTCTCAGAATCTTATCTGCACCACGTACAAAGCAGGCGGTACCCATACAGACATTGATGACATTTTTGCCTCTAGGTTCCGTTGTAAAATAGGAATAGAAGCTCACCACGCCATAGATCTTGGCTCTTGGGACCCCAAGCTTATCACTGATATGGGCTACCAGCTCTTCCGAAATGTATCCGAAGAGGTTTTGGGCCTTATGAAGCACTTCGATGAGGTCAGATTCTTTTGCATGAATTTCATCAATAAAAGTGTCCAGCTCCTGGATTTTTGGATTTTCAAGTAAACTACACATTAATTCTCCCCCTTGTTAAATAATTGCCAAACAATATTAATTATAGCCCGAGAGTATCATCAAATCAATGGAAAGCGCTTCAATTCAGTACAATTTACATTATTGTCAAATTATTGTCATTTTAATTCAGAAAAAAGCATTTGTTGTCAGTGGAAGCTATGAGAAATGGGGCAAACACGATTTTTATTTCCTACTAAAACACTAAGAAATCCAGCATTTTCAACGGTTTTCATAAACAAAAACAGGCGGGAACTCTCCGAGAAGTACCATCATCCACTCCAGAAGTCCTACCTGTTCTGTCTGCTATTATTCGAAAAAAGATTCACAATCGCTGTTCATGATAAAGATGGATACATCATCTACTTTGGTGCCAGAAAAAATATTGATTTCATCTTTCAGAATCTCTGCCAAAGCTTTTTTCTCCTCCAGCACTAGTGGAGGACAGGAAACCACATCAATGTGAATGAAATCTCCTAAATTAGGCTCCATATCAGATCGGAACTCCGATTCATAAAAAATGACACGAACGTCCTGATCGGGCAAGGAAAAGCGTCCTGCCACACGAAAGACGATGCTTTTAATGAGCCGGTTTTTTCTTTCATGGCCACTGCACCGCGGAAAATGAAGTGAAATAGTAAGCATCTGAAAACCTCCTTATACTCCTTCATTATACTTTGAAAAGTGTCCTAAAAAAAGACTGTAAACGTTTATTTTTTCTTGGTTCCAAAGAAGATTACGGTGCTGAAGTTTTCCAAAAAAGAAAGACACCTAAATCCTTGCATTAGATGACTTCTTCCGTTGACGATGCTTTTTTTATCCGCTATAATAAAGGAAATTCAATACCATCAACATGATGAACAGGACGAGTACTTATTAGAACTCTCAAAGAGAAGGAAACCTAGGCTGGAAGTTTCCAGTGAGTTCTACTAACGAAGACCCCCTGGGAGTGGAGCACGAGGATACTTTTTATATAAGTGCTTCCGTTTGCCGCGTTAAGGCGTAGAGTGATAATAAAGTATATCTTTATTTTAATTAGGGTGGAACCGCGACGACTCGTCCCTTTCTTTGGGACGGGTCTATTTTTATTTATACAGGAGGAATGGAAATGATCAACATTACATTAAAAGACGGAAATGTCATAGAGCTTGAAAAAGGCTCCACAGTAAAAGATGCCGCATTTGCAATCTCATCTGGCCTCGGCAGAGCTGCCATGGCAGGAAGGGTCAACGGGGAGCGTGTAGACCTTCGGTTCCCGCTGGAAGAAGACTGTACTCTTGAAATCAGAACTTTTGATGATGAAGACGGACAGCATGCGTTCCGGCATACCTCTTCTCATATACTTGCGCTAGCAGTGAAGAGACTATATCCAGAAGTGAAACTGGCCATTGGACCAGCCATCGCAGACGGATACTACTATGACTTCGATAAAGAAGGCAGTTTCTCTGCGGAGGATCTGCTGAAGATCGAAGAAGAAATGAAGAAAATCGTAAAAGAAGATCTGAAACTGGAAAGATATACTCTTTCTAGAGAAGAAGCCATCGCGCTCATGAAGGAGATCGATGAGCCTTATAAAGTGGAGCTCATTGAAGATCTTCCTGAAGATGAAGTATTGTCCTTCTACAAGATGGGAGAGTTCGTGGATCTGTGCGCTGGACCTCATATCACATCCACAAAGCTGGTGAAAGCATTTAAGCTGACCCAGGTGGCAGGAGCTTATTGGAGAGGTTCTGAAAAGAACAAAATGCTGACAAGAATCTACGGCACCTCATTCCCTAAGAAAGCAGACCTGGATGAATACCTTTTGAGAGTAGAAGAAGCAAAGAAAAGAGACCACAACAAGATTGGAAGAGAGCTCGGTATCTTCACTTCTTCTGAGCTCATTGGTCAGGGCCTTCCTCTATTCAAGAAAAACGGAACCAAGATTCTCCAGGTCATGAAGAGATTCATCGAGGATCTGGAAGAAAGCAGAGGCTATGAATTTACTCAAACACCCCTGATGTCTAAGTCTGATCTGTTTAAAATTTCCGGACACTGGGATCATTACAAGGATGGCATGTTCATCATGTGTCAGGACCCTCATGGTCATGGAGACCTGTTCGGTGATGACGTTGAAGGGGAAGTCATGGCTTTAAGACCTATGACCTGTCCTTTCCAATTTGCCATTTATAATTCTGATCAGCACAGCTATAGAGACCTTCCCGTAAGAATGGGAGAAACCTCGACACTGTTCAGAAATGAATCCTCAGGTGAGATGCACGGTTTAACAAGAGTCCGCCAGTTCACCATTTCAGAAGGTCATCTCATCGTAAGACCGGATCAGCTGGAAGAAGAGTTCAAAGGGGTTCTTGATCTTACCAATTATGTCATGGAAGTCCTGGGTATTAAAGATGACATTACCTATAGATTCTCCAAATGGGATCCAAAGGATACACACAAATACATCAATAACCCTGAAGCTTGGGAAGCGACACAAAATACCATGAGAGAGATTCTCGACCATGCGGGCGTGAACTATGTGGAAGCAGAAGGGGAAGCGGCCTTCTATGGTCCAAAGCTGGACCTGCAGATGAAAAATGTACATGGTAAGGAAGATACCATCATCACAGTACAGATCGACTTTGCTCTTCCTGGCAGATTCAACATGACTTATGTGGATAAAGACGGGCAGAAGAAACACCCCATCGTCATTCACAGAACCTCCATCGGATGTTATGAAAGAACTTTGGCCATCCTCATTGAAAAGTATGCGGGCGCAATGCCACTTTGGCTTGCTCCAGTCCAGGTAAGACTTCTCCCCATCTCAGAAAAATATCATGATTATGTGGAAGAAGTGCTGGCGCTCATGAAGAAAAAGGGAATACGCGCAGAAATGGATGAAAGAAATGAAAAGATCGGCTACAAAATTCGAGAGGCTAGAAATGAAAAGATTCCATATTTTGTAGTCATTGGAGAACAGGAACAGCAAGACGGTACATTATCTGTAACCAGCAGAGAAAAGGGTGATGAAGGCAAGGTTTCCATGGAAGATTTCATCAACCGAATTGTCATGGAAGATGAAAACAAGTTCAACTATCATTTTGCTAAAAAAGCTGATGAAACAAAGGGTGAGAACTAAAGTTTTGAATCCTTGCTATGTTTGTGGAAAAAAAGGAGACAGGCATCACATCATTCATAAAGAAGAGGGTGGGCTTGACTATCCGCTGAACAGGATCTATCTGTGTGATGAGCATCACCGGGGACCTCACGGTCCCCATAAAGATCCTCAGGTGGATGCTTCCTATAAAAAAATGCTCTATGAGAAACTGCATCTTCTTTTTGAAAAACCATATTATCAGGAAGAGGAGATTAAATCCACCATCCATCTCTCTGCAAGCCTTCTCAGAACGGTCACAAAAACTTTGAAACGATATAAGGAAGGATACCGGAATCTGGACCTTATAGATTTTCTCATGAGCGGTCATCAGATTTCTGATGAGGATCTTGAACCCGAACTGTTTTTGGACGAGTAAGTTTTAAGACCACTGCAGAAAACAGTCCATAAAACTTTAGACTGCTCTAGTGCATTAGATTACTAGACTGTTAAAACACCATCACCTCAACACAGAATATATGAATCGGACATAGTTCCTTAGGAGACACATGAAAGAATTTATTATTTCCGCTGTCATCGGATATTTGCTTGGCAACATCCAAGCTGCCTATATACTTGGAAAACTGATCAAGAAAGTGGATATCAGGACCATGGGCCAGGGAAACGCAGGGGCATCCAACGCCGTAGAATCTCTTGGCTGGAAGTTCGGGGCACTTGTTGCTTTCATTGATGTGCTAAAAGGTGCAGCATCCATTTTTCTAGTCAAGCTGCTCTTTGATGTGGAGCTGAACTCAGAAGGCGCCTTTATCCTTTATTTAGCTGGCTATACAGCGATTTTAGGACATATCTATCCATTTTATATGAATTTTAAGGGAGGGAAGGGTACAGCAACCCTCATAGGCATCCTGCTTGGTTTGAATCCTATATATGGTCTCATCGGTATCCTTCTTATTGCATCCACCACTTTGCTAACAGACTATATTGTGCTAGGAACAGCAGCACTGACCACTTATGTGGTAGTGCTGACTTATCTGAAAGATTTTGGGCCAGGTCCGCTGGTTCTGTCAATCCTAGGAGCATTCCTTAGTATGTCTCTTCACCTTAAAAATTACAGAAGAATAAAACTGGGTACCGAAACAAGGCTGTCACAAGTACTTCGCAGAAATAAGAAATAGCTAAAGATCAAAAGACCGCTTCAAGTTCTAAAACTTAAAGCGGTCTTTTCTCATGGTCTTCTAAAACCAGATATTGATTTCTTTTTCTGCACTTTCCTTAGAGTCTGAAGCATGAACTGTATTCTCACGATAGCTGACACCGTAGAGCTTTCTGACCGTACCAGTTTCTGCATCTGCAGGATTGGTTTTTCCGTTCAGTTCTCTCACTTTTTGGATGGCATTCTCACCTTCAAGCACCATGGCTACCAAAGGACTTCTTGTGATGTAGGTAATAAGAGGCTCAAAGTAGTCTCTTCCCTCATGTTCCTTATAATGCTCCGTCGCAGTCTCCACATCCGCATGAACCATACGAAGTTTAGTGACTTTCAGGCTGTTTGCCTCATAAAGTGCTATAATGTTGCCGATGAGGTTTCTTTCCACCGCATCAGGTTTGATCAGTACCAAGGTGTTTTCCATAATAATCTCCTATCAAACGTTATTTTAAACCATTATATCAAGGTTTCAATACCTTGTGAAGAGTAAATAAACACGGAAACGAGGGTTCAAATCACGGAAAATCAAATACATCCACTTTCACCAATCTATAATGAATATTCTAAGACTCTCATTCTTGGCAGTTTTCCTTCGGTGAAGTCTAGAGCATCCATGTTTTATTACGCGCATCCTCAGAATCGATTCTGGAGGATCTTGCCAAGAATTTTTAACTATCATAAGACGCTGGAGACGAACGAGGAGAAAACTCAGTTTTTACTGGAACGGAGAATCGCACTTTGGGATGTTCTTCATTCCTGCACGATAGAAGGTTCCTCAGACAGCAGCATCAAAGATGCTGTCCCCAATGACCTGACCTTCCTTCTCGAAAACTTGGACATCCGGCGCATTCTATGTAATGGCACAACCGCTTACAAACTATATAATAGATTTCAAAAGACTTTGATAGGGGATGCGATTGAAGTGCTTCAGTTACCAAGCACCAGTCCAGCCAATGCAAGATTTTCAGAAGAGATGCTAGAAAAGATCTGGAAAGAAGCTCTGATACATCATAAATAAAAGGAGATGCATCAGCATCTCCTTTTATTTATATGAACTATCTGTTTCTACCAAATCCTCCGAAACCACCATTCATCATACCACGTCCCATGCCTCTTCCGAATCCGAGACCATAGTTCTGACCAGCGACTCCACCACCGCATGGACCAGTACCATTTTCAATATTCTCAAGAATCTGATCTGCGCGTTCTCTGGATAGCGAACCTTCCTTCACACGTTCTTCAATGACATCTTTTTTCTGCTCCAGAACTTCGTTTCTGAATTCCTCCAATTTTCCCTCATCTTCCGCGATTTCATAGAGCATTTTTCCTTCTTCGAAATGTTCTTCTTCAATCTCTTCAATGGACTTTCCTGTGATACCAGCCAGGGCCTCCCAGGGATTGTCGTACTTTGCTGCTGCAAATACTGTGAGGGATGTGATTCCCATAGCCACCGCCAATGTGCTGCCTGCAATAATCTTACTGATTTTGTTCATTTTTATTTCCTCCTTTGGTTGTTCTTTGATTACATCATATGATCCATTTGTGTCAAAAATTTGTTTTTTCTCAAGTAATCCTGTGTTTTTTCAGCCTCTACATCTGACAGTGGTGGACATTGGGATTGTTTTCAATCGGACAATTGTAGATTCCATTTTTTTGTCCATTTCCCGGTACATCTTGCCCCATCATAAGCGCTTTGTGATACTCATGCCTTCTGCTTTTCATGAAATTTTCCATAGCAGGAACCGACTTCTCAGAAACCTCCATTGTCATTTCACTCACTTCAGAAGCACGAACTTCCACAGGAGCGAGAAGAGCGGTCCCCGCAGATACAGCCATAGTCAGCATAAGTGCATTTGTCAAGATCATCAATTGTATTTTTTTCATTATTATAATCATTCCT
>NZ_DOPX01000017.1 GCF_003514505.1 Proteiniclasticum sp. | reverse complement strand
GAGCTCTTCTATATGTTTGGCTCATAAACACATTGTATCAGTATGAGATTCAAGCTACAATATGTTTTACCACGCAAGCGCCATTCATCCCACGGCTGAAGCCGGGCAAGCTCGGTATGGGCTTTCTGGCGCAATTCCTGTAAAAATAAGAATGTATTAGAATAACGAAAAAAATGGGAGGCAACTATGAAAGTAACAGTCCTTGGAAACAGTTCTACCACAGTCACGCCGGGAGGAGCTTGCTCTTCGTATCTTCTGGAATCTTGTGGAAAGAAAATACTCCTTGATGCAGGAAATGGAAGTCTGTTCAACTTGAAGAAAATCCTTTCCTTAGGGGAGATGGACGCCATTTTTCTTACCCATCACCACTTTGACCATATTTCAGACCTCTTTCTTTTCCGGTATGAAAGAGAAGCTCTAAAGTATATGGGGCAGGAGATAAGGCCCATCCCCCTTTATACCCCAAGGATGGAACCTTGGCTTCTGGAGAAGCTGGAGAAAAATCATATTTTTGAGTTCAATTATGTGAAGAGTGAGAAGATACTGGAGATTTTTGGTTTGAAGGTTTCCTTTGTCCCTGTGGCACATCTTGTGGAAACCTATGCCCTACGATTTGAGAAAGACGGGAAAGTCTTCACCTATTCTGCGGATACAGGCCTGTGTGAGGGGATCCTGAAAGCTGCAGAGAATGCGAATCTATTTCTATGTGAAGCTACCTATGTAAGCAAGGAGCCCTACCGGATGAAGCACCATCTCCATGGAAAAGAAGCGGGGGAGATTGCGGAAAAAGCAGGTGTGAAGAAACTTCTTCTCACCCATCTTCCGGAAAAAGAAGTGGATCTTCTTCTTTCGGAAGCAAAAGAGATCCATGAGGATACGGAGGTTTCAAAGATTCTTCGGAGCTATGAAACCTGATGGGAGTATTCTCTAAAAGAGCATAAGAATACCCTGGCAAAAAGAAAGATTTTCTCTTTGCCAGGGTGTTTTCTAATCCACTTTATATTCTGAGGTTTCTTTCTCGTCTGACTCCTCTTTGGCTTTTTCTTCAAGAAGCTTGGCTTCCTCTTCCTGCTTCTTTTTCTCTTCTTCCAGAGATTCCAGCGTGAGGTTTTTTTCGGTCATTTCTTTTTGTAAAGCGTCAAACTTCTCTTCGATGTCTTCCTTGGTGATGATGGACAGGAAGGACATTTTCAGTCTCAGGGCACGCTTCAAGGCATCATGGGCACCCAGATAGTCTCCTTTTTTCTGGAGAATCTGCCCATAGTAGTAATGGGCTTCTGGGAACTTGATGTAGTCGATGGCCTTCTCATAGAGGGCTTCCGCCTTCTCCAGGTCTCCCAGGAAGAAGTAGGACTGGGCGAGGTTGTCTGTGATGACATAGTCGTCCTTATTGTACTCATAGGCTTCTTTATTGAAGGACAGGGCTTTTTCGTAGTCCCCTGACGCGATGTAGAGGTAACCGAGGATCTCATACATGATGGAGTTTTTATACTCCTCTTTGATCTCTTCTACAATGTCAATGGCCTTGGGGAGATTTCCTTTTTTCCACTCGAGAATGGCCATGTTGAGAATGTTGTTGTAGCGGAACCTGGGGTCCTTCATCTTGGAGTTCTCCGCTTCTACCAGGTACTTCTCTGCTTCTGTGAGGTTTCCTTCCCGAAGAAGGATGTAACCAAAGCTGGACTTGATATAGGGCTTGGCAAAGGGATGCTTCACGGCTTTCTTAAAATAGGTCATTGCCATATCGGTGTTTCCGGCGTTATAGGCTCTACTTCCTTTGGTGGCCTGAAGGGTCGGGAAGTTTCTGTACACCGTAAAGAGAAGATACGCGCCTATGAGCAGATTTGCCGGCGTGGAGTATCCGCTGTAGATCAGGATAAAAATTCCTGCAATGGCCAGGAGATCTAAAATGGGGAGATTTCTTGTTTTCATCGTCATTTCCTCAACTTCAATTTACTTTCTTTTCTATAAAATCATAACATGAATCGGACTATATTTGAACAGGGAAGCTTTATAGAAGATTATTACACAATAGGGTTATAGAAAGCTTAATTTCTTTCAAGATACCTGTGCTATAGTGAAAAGAAGAACGTCTATAGAAGTGAACAGACAAAATATAGAGAATAGGGGGGGGAGAGTTTGGAAGATAAAAGGATTATGGATCTTTTTTTCAGAAGATCAGAAAAAGCAATTGAAGAGCTGGCCGCTAAATACGCTGTGCATCTTCGGTGGATTGGAATGAACATTCTAAAAGATCCGAGAGAGACGGAAGAATGTGAAAACGACACCTATCTTAAAACCTGGAACAGTATTCCGCTGGAAAGACCGGAGTTTCTAAAGGCCTATGTGAGTAAGATCATGAGAAATCTGGCCCTCGACCGGTACCGGAAAAGCAGGACACTAAAAAGAAATGTAGAGATGGATGCGCTTCATCGTGAGCTTCTGGAGACTATTCCAGACAGTAAAGATGATTTTAAAGCCGAAGACCAGGAAATTCTACAAGCGATCCATACGTTTCTTGGAAGTCTTGATGAAAATCTGCGAACGCTCTTTGTAAGGCGGTACTTTTATGGGGAAAGCGTTAAAAGTCTTTCAGTAAAAATGGGGATCAAAGAAAGCGGTGCGGCTACGAAGCTCTGGCGCCTAAGATCTCAGCTGAAAGAAACGCTTGAGAGGGAGGAGGTTTTCTTATGAGAAAAGAAGACAGACTGATGGATCTTCTGGGACAATTGGATGATTCGTTTCTGGTAGATCTTGATGATGAAGTTTCTACTGTATTGAAAGAAAAGAGGAAAAAAACTGTTGGAGAGGCGATTTGGTTTCAAGGAGCTTCACTTGCAGCGGCGGCTGTGCTGACGCTCATCATAGCAAGGACTTCCCTTTTGCCTGAAGTGAAAGTACCACCCTTTGATTCCACCCTTCCGATCCTCCATATGGACTATGAGCGTTTATTTGCTGGAGGCTTGGGCTATGAAGGACTCATGGGAAAGAACATTGAGGAAATCCACTATGATGCGCCTTGGGAAAGTGGAGACTTTGATACCCTTCCAGTGTTTCAAAATGCCATGGGAAGTAAGAGTGAAGTCTATACCATGGAGGAGAAGCTGTTGAGGATGAAAAAGACGCTGCTCTCCGCAGGGGAGAGAGTGGGGGTAGTGATACAAGAAGAGGAGATTCTTGTGGAATGGGTCCAAGAGGATTATCCCATAGTATCTTATGAATCAGAAGAACATACCATTAGTGTGAATCCGGATCTTAGTGCTACCATTCAGTTCAAAACGCCGGTGATGATTCCGAATGATCTGAGAAGTAAGGAGGAGCCATATTTCGAGCAAGACTCCAGCATGGTTTATCCAACGCTCAAAGAGAAACTTAGACTTTCGGAGTACTTTGCTGCAACCTATGGTGATTTATTAATGATGAATTATCCTGAAACGGCCGTAGAGGGGGGAGACAGGAATATTTATGGAAAGAGATACTATCATGTATTCTTCTATGAGGGTTCTGAAGATCCAAAAGAAAAGTTTTTGAACTACTTTTTTAGTAGAACCTATTTCAATGCGTTGGAAATGGACGAACTGAGTTCTATAGCTATTTTCCATACGGATCTATCTCAAAAAGTAGGGGAATATCCCATCATTTCTGAAAGAGAAGCCAGAGACCTTCTAGTGAAGGGTAATTATGTGAGCTCTGTTCCGGAAGTGTTTCCCGGCAGAAAGTATATCAGAAGGGTGGAGCTTGTTTACCGCACGGGTTATGAAGAGGAACTTTTCATGCCTTACTACAGAATTCTAGTGGAAGTGCCTGCACTGAAATATGAAGGGATGAATACCTATGGGGCCTACTACGTGCCTGCTGTTAGATCGGAGTACCTTTTAGGGCTCCCGACCTATGACGGTTCCTTCAACTGAGTGGAAAGATGCTTTAGATTCTATAATTTGACATATATATCTTTAAGAGCGGAGTAAGGTTTAAGACCATGCTCCGCTTTTGAAGAGCTTTCGTGGACAAATCTTTTCTCACTGGGTACAATGGAAGAGTCCAGTTTCTTCTTTTCACCGATAAATAAAGCACATCCTAGTGGATAGAAAGGTGAGAAGTGAAGAAAAGTATGAGATGGGAAAGGTGGAAAATAGATGATAGAAGCAGTGTTTTTTGATTTGGATGGCACAGTGGCCAATACCAATGAACTCATTTACCAGTCCTTCAAAAGGATGTTTACCGATAAGATGCAGATGGAAGTGGAGGATGCGGAGATTTATAGCCTCTTTGGAGAGCCTCTCACCACAAGTCTTCTGAAATACCAGGAGGACATCACAGACATCATGGACTACTACAGAGCCTATAATGCAGAGCATCACGATGCCATGATCACTTCTTTTGAAGGGGTGGAGGAAGCACTGAAGGCACTGAAAGATAATGGACTGAAGCTTGGCATTGTCACCTCCAAAAGAGAGCGTATGGCAAGAAGAAGCCTCAGCTGCCTGGGACTTTTAGAGTATTTTGATGTCATTGTCACACCGGAATATACGGAAAAGCATAAACCTGAGCCGGATCCTTTATGGAAAGCCTGCGAGCTTGCCGGGGGCATCGATCCGAAAAATACCATCATGGTGGGAGATGCCACCTATGACATTCTTTGTGGAAACGCAGCAGGTGCCACCACCGTTGCAGTATCTTACAGTGTCATCGCACCCGAAGTGCTGAAAGGGGCATATCCTCATTATACCGTGGATGATCTGCGGGAACTTTTGAAAATAATTGAAGAGAAGAACCAGAAAGCCATTTAGTGCAAAGTAATAAGATAATAAAACCCCCTCCAGTTCTTTTTAAGAACAGAGGGGGTTTTTGCGCAAATGAATGAAAAGATAGATATTATCGAAGAAAAAGAAAAACTAGTAAAGTAAATCAAATACGATGAAGAGGAATATCAACTGTTTATGAAAAAAGCCAGATAATCCATAAGTATAATTAAATATTGGAATAAATTCATGAATATGTTTAGGTTGTATTAGGTCAGAATAACTCAGATAAATTATTTGATTATCCAATCTATTCATTGGATAATATATGTATAAACGGAGGAGGATCTAGTATGTGGTGGATTATTGGAATTATTTTTTTTGTAGGTGTCATCTGGCTGATCGTGCAAGGTATTCGGAATGGGGTGAAAAAGTTCAATACCTCATCATCAGCAAGAGTGAAGTACTTTCTATTCATGCTGATTTTGTTCTATGCCCATGGAATGAACTTTGGATTTAGCTGGATTGTAGCTTTATTTTTATTTTCTCCATTTCTATTGAGATTTTATAAGAATTTGAAAAACAATCTTGGCAATGGGCTGATTAAAAATCAGATTAAGGAATGGGAGAGTCAGCATGCACCAAGATTTTCCTACTCAGAAATCTATAAAATGTTTGATGGGGTACCTGAGTCCATTGCTAAAACAGATGCCAATACGCAGATATATTTTGGAGAAACGATACCTTACGGTAGGGCGAATAATTTTCTGAATTATTTTGAGAAGAGCATAGAGTTGGAAGAGGTGCTCTATTATTCACCAAAAAGAAGCTTGGAGGATGAGGAGCTACGCGAATATGGCATGATTGTAACCCTTGGAGGGATTTATCTGTCCAATCAGTACTTATTGGACAGTAAGAAAAGAGAATATGGTGTGGATCTTTTTGATATCCGATTCAAAGGTCTGTTCGTGACGAATCTCCATGAGGACATACTTACACTCATTTACAATGATTTATCAGGAGTCCGTTTGAGGCGGGGAGAATGTTCAATTCCACTGGAAGTTATAGACGAACTTTGCAAATTTTTGATCAATAATAGGTTCACGCTGTCTCTTTTAAAAGAGAACATTTCTGATGATACCATTTCAGATGGTATCAGCTATAAAAATGCATTGAAAGAGGTAGAAGAGACTTTTTCGAAAAATCAGAACGAGAGTTACAGTAATGATATACTGACAAACGCGGGTACTGTTGGAGCGATGCATAGTATGGCCGGACAGTATGGAGAGCTAAAAAATCTGATGAATGGGCGTCAGGGACATGGATATGGGGCGGAGTATGGAAATAACACCATGGATAAGCTAAGAGGAAAATCTGTTCAGAATGCTGGCCAAAAACTTGTAGATGGACGTCAGGTGAAAAATGGTGCAGACCGTATAGTCAACGGGGTCGAGATCCAAACAAAATACTGCAGGTCTGCATCCAGTACTCTTGGAGAAATTATTGATCATGATCGTTTGAGGTATTGGAACTCAGAGGGAAAACCCATGCGTATTGAAGTGCCTAGAGAGCAGTACAAAAAAGTGGTCAATGATCTTCAGAGGAAAATCGATAATGGTGAAATCAAAGATCTCCCCAAGGGAACAAAAGCAACAAAGATCATTGCGAAAGGATTGCTGACCTATCTGGAATCTCAAAGAGTAGCAAAAGGCGGTACGATTGAAGGGCTTGTAGTTGATACAGCCAATGGTGTGATTACCTGTGCCTATGCTGGTGGAATCAGCGCACTCATGAACTTTGCAACGAATATATGGGCTGGAGCAAGTCTTGAAGATTCCATTGCTTCCAGTGTGAAGGTATCAGCCAAGGTGATGGGAAGAGGAACCGCAATCTATGTGCTTTCTATGCAGCTCTCCAGGAAAGAGTTTGTTAATTATTTCAAGGGTCATACTCTGGACGGTATTTTGAATGGAACGGGATACAGCACCATCCTGAATCCTGCCTATATCGCATCAGAGAAGCTGGCACGGGATATAAAAGGATCTACACTGGCAAGATCTACCTTGGGAAACAAACTTCAACTCCAGAAAATTGATGGGAAGATGGTTATATCCTCAGGAGTTATGTTCGCGTTTACCTTTGGTCCAGACATCGCTCGTACGATGGTGGGCAGAATTTCAACTAAGCAGTTATTTAAAAATGCCACAACCAGCTCAGCGGCGATTGCCGGAGCAGCCATCGGTAATACGTTCATGCCCGTTGTAGGTGCGGTGGTTGGAGGTGCTGTTGGTGGATTCATCGCAAAAAGTGTTCTGGATGAATTTATTGAGGATGATGCAAAAGAAATGTTTCAGGTTCTGAAAGAAGAGTTCATCGACTGTGTGATGCTCATGAACCTAAAGAAAGAGGAGTTTGCTGAGATGCTTTCTATGACTATGGGTAATCCTGAACTTCCTCATGTGCTTCGAGATATGTATGCAAGCCAGAATGTAAGGAACTATGCCCGGGAGAACCTGGTGGAAGAAGCAGCAGTGATTATTCTTGGGAAGAGAAAGAGAATCACAGCGGATATGATGGATGAAGCGATGAATAAGTACATAGAAGCAGAGTATACTCTTACAAAAGAATTAGCCTGATCTTCTATCTAAACAGAAGAAATCAAAATAAAGAAGTCCACCACAATCGAAATGATTGGGTGGACTTCTTTGTGAGCGATATTCTGTTTGTCAATCATTGAGGGGTAACACCACGCTGCTCTCTTCATGAAGCCTGGTGAAAGCGGATACGCCATAGGTGTAGTTTTCTGTGTCCAGATGATTGAGGCTGTAGGTTTTTATGCCAGACACCACAGGGATTTTCTTAAAAAGATAGGCGGGGTTTTCTGTGTTCTGGTCTCCTTTTGGAAACTGGTAGACCATGAAGTACCGGGTCTTGTCTTTTTCTTCAAAGCCTTCATACCCGTCCTGGAAAGTGAGTACATTATTTTTTAGACTGACCTCTTTTGGCTCTTCCGGCATAGTTTCCGGGAGATTCCGGTTCACAGGCACCACAGCCATCTGGCTGAAGTGGTTTTTGATGTACTCATTGTTCTTCCTGAGGTTTTCCAGACCAGAGCCTGAGAATTCTCCACTGTTTTCTGCGAGATAACCCAGTCTGAAGAAGACACTTCCTCTTACATTTTGCAAGGTATTTGTGTAAGCCATCTGGTCTGTGAGGACGCTCGCCTGAGCCCAATTTGGATCTTTGACGTTCTCATAGAGCTTGTAGTTTGCATGTCCGATATATAGATCCACCTTGGTGCCTTCCGCCACATCATTCCACCATCTGGCTAAGGTGCCAAAGGGAGCAGCGTTTTCTTCAAAGGCCCAGTAGATCTGGGGCACGATATAGTCCACAAGATGTTCTTTAACGAGTTTTCTGGAGTCTAAAAAGACGCTGTGATGATAGGTTTCTGAACTGTCTGTAGGGGTGTCTGACCCCAGACCATCGGTCTCCTCACTGTGTCCCCAGATGCCGAAGGGACTGAGTCCCACCTTCACGTAGGGCTTCTGGTCGTGGACTCTGTGGCTCAGCTCCTTCATAAACTCGTAGGTGTTATTTCTTCTCCATTCTTTGATGTCTGTGAAATCTCCTTTATGGGTTTCAAAGGTTTGTAAGTCCTCTTCATCTTCTCCGAAGAAGTAGGGAACCGTTTCCCCATCCTCATTCACCCTGGAGCTTCTATAGGGATAAAAGTAATCATCCAGATGCACCGCATCGATGTCGTAGTTTCTCACCACTTCCATGATGCTTTCTATGACGAAGCTTCTGACTTCCGGGTCTCCGGGATTGAGAAACAGTCTGTCGTCAAAGCGCAGCACCTTTTCAGGGTGAAGCCTTGCGTAGTTTTTCTCGGACAATGTAGCTAGAATCTCTTCTGTGGTCAGGTCCGGTATTTTATCCACCGTAACCCGGAAGGGATTGAACCAGGCATGAAACTCCATGCCTCTTTCATGGGCAGCATCTACGGCGTAGGCCAAAATGTCTGTGGGGAGGCCTTTTGTGATATCTCCTGTGACATAGATGGAAGGGGGATTCAGTTCGGAAGCGTATAAAGCGTCACCGGAAGGACGCACCTGAAGGATTACGGCATTCATTCTGTAGAGCTCATAGAGATCCAGATTTCTTTCAAAGGCACGTTTCAGTTCATCCAAGCTCATACCCTGGCTTTTTGGGAAGTCCAGGTTCCTCACAGAAGCCATCCAAGCGGAGCGGAAAGCGTATTTACCGCTGTCTTCGTCTTTCTCCACGGGCAGCAGAGTGTAAGGAGGCTCTTCCTCTTCAGGTTCGGAAGGGGTTTCCACTTCCGTTTCTGGTGGTGGCAAAGGTGCGGAATCAGGCTCGTCCTGAAAAAGCTCACTGCAGGCAAGAAGAAGTGCGGAAACCAATAGAAGGCTCAGCAGTGTCAGGAGCGCTGTATTTCTTTTATTCTTTTTCGGAATGGACAAATCTTCAGGGTACTGAAGTATCTTATCCTGTTCCTCCGTAGGATTCATGCGTTTCACCTCACAGGGGTCAAGTTTCATCTCATTTCATTACGCATACAGTATGGCATGAAATCGAAGGGAAAGAGTGACATTTTTGTGAAAAGAAAGGGACCGATTCCTTCGGTCCCGGTATATCTTATTCTAGGAAGCCTTTCTTGCTTCTCTCATCCACATAGCGTTTGTTTTTTCTGGCCGCCTCGATTCTTCGTCTTCTGGCAAGCTTTCTTCGTCGCCTCTTAATGGAAACCACAAGGATGGTGACAATAACTGTAATGGTCACAAGGACGATGAGGATGTAGCTGAGCAGGTGAGTTTTTAGGATTCTTTTACTCACATCCACCGTGGAGAGAAGATTCACTTTCTTTTCCACAAGGCGCTCTTTGATGGAAGCTTCTCCCACAATGGAGTCCACTTTCACCTCTTTTGCTGTGACCTCCTTATAGGTAAGAACCAGTTCGGACTCACTCAGGTTGACGCCGTTTCCATAGTAGGAGATGGTGTCTTCCGCTTTCACGGGGACTTCCATTTCCTTGGTGGGACCCAGGATGAAGTAAGGCTTGTAGGATACCGTGATGACACCCACTTCTTCAGATTTGGAGAGCTTGATGATCTTGTCTTCTTCAAAGGCGCTGTCTACGACTTTCAGAATGTCCTCGAAGACGAGAATATTTACTCCATCATTTTGAGAATTGAGGATGATGCTTCCTAGGGTTCTGCCGTCTCTTTGGTAAACTCCAGCAAAGCATCTGCCTGCCTGCTCCGTGTATCCAGTCTTTCCCATGATGTTTCCATGGAGTCCGATGTGCTTGTTGGTGCTTTCAATGAGGCCTAAAGTCTGATCTTTGGTCTTTAAGTCATAGGACTGCTTGCTGGCTACCTCTCGGATCCAGGGATCATTGTAGGCCGCTTCCAGAAGAAACATCAGGTCATAGGCAGTGGTGTAGTGATTGTCATCATGAAGGCCTGAAGCGTTGACGAAGTTTGAGTTCATCATGCCGATTTCTTTTGCTTTTTCATTCATCAGCCCTGCAAAAGCGGCTTCTGATTCTGCCACATTGAGTGCCACCACTACAGAAGCGTCATTGAAAGACGAAAGAAGCAGCGCATGCATCATATCATCTGCAGAAAACTCTGTGCCCACCGGAATGTTTTTTAAGTTCCAGTAGATGGCGTTGGGGACCACCAGCTTCCCTTCCTGGGGATAGGTGAGATACTCCGTTTTCTTTGCCGAGTATTCATCTGAAAAGACGAGAGCCGTTAAAAGCTTGGTGATAGACGCCGGATAGACCTTGCGGTCAATGTCTTTTGTATAAATGAGTTCCTTGGTGTCCAGATCAAAGGTGATGGATGAGGAACCATTGATCTCCGGCATTTCTGCCCGGGCTGCCACTGCGGGAAACAGCAGAAGCAGAAGTAGAAGAAATGCTGGAATTTTTAAGAGAGTCTTTTTCA
Organism: Proteiniclasticum sp.; assembly: GCF_003514505.1. Taxonomy (GTDB): domain Bacteria; phylum Bacillota; class Clostridia; order Clostridiales; family Clostridiaceae; genus Proteiniclasticum. The sequence goes on along the minus strand of NZ_DOPX01000017.1, from coordinate 105,966 downwards.
TTCAATCGCCTCCAGAAAGTAGTACCTTTTCTATGTGTAAATAAGTTATATCATTCATATGATTTCACAAGGCTTATCAAAGCCTGTAAACATTATAACGCAAAATACACGAACTTTTCATCCTTTTCTGGTGAATAAATCTGTTATAATGAAATAGTAAGAGAATTTTAAGGTAGAGGTGAGTGTAAGCTTGAAATCTGTGGATATTTTCAGTACCCGTAAGCCTAAAATCATTGGGAAAAGGCGGGAATACTCCGTGATGCTGCTGCTCACAGAGATAGAGGGAGAGCCCCATCTTATTCTGGAAAAGAGAGCCAGTACTTTGAAAAGTCAGCCCGGGGATATTTGTCTTCCTGGCGGAGGGATCGAGCCTTTAGAGTCCCCTCTGGAAGCTGCTGTCCGGGAAACCATGGAGGAGCTTTGCATCTCCAGGGAGGAGATTGAGGTCATTGGGCCTATGGACTACTTCTTAAGTCCCTATGGCCAGACCATGTATCCCTTTGTGGCGAAGACAAACCGTACAGAGTTTCTGCCCAGTGCGGATGAAGTGGAGCGTCTTATTTTTGTTCCTCTTTCATTTTTTGAGGAGCATGTGCCGCTGAAATATGAAATTGATCTCACGGCAAAGCTTGGAGAAGATTTTCCCTACCACCTCATTGAGAACGGAAAGGATTACCCCTTTCGGCGGGCCACCAACAAACAGTATTTCTATAAATTTGGAGACATTGTCATCTGGGGCTTCACCGCTCAAATCGTTAAAAGTTTCATCGATATATTAAAGGAGGACGAATCACATGCTGAATTTTGATTTTCACAATCCCACGAGGCTGATCTTTGGACAAGGAACCATCAAAGATCTGGGAAAACATATTAAAGAATATGGAGACAAGAAGGTGCTGCTTCTGTACGGAAAAGGGTCCATCTTCAAGAATGGGGTCTATGACGAAGTGGTGAACTCTCTAAAAGAGTATGGCATTGAATATGTGGAAATGGACGGCGTAAAGCCAAATCCTGTTCTTTCCAAGGTCATTGAGACCGTGGATCTTATGAAAAAGGAGAAAGTGGATGCCATCGTGGCTGTGGGAGGAGGATCTGTTCTGGACACCTCCAAGATTTCTGCAGCAGCGTACTATTATGATGGAAATCCCTGGGACTTTTATGAAGGCAAGGTTTACCCGGAGAAAGCCCTGCCCATCTATGGGGTGCTGACCATCTCTGCCACTGGCTCGGAGATGAACTCCGGTGGGGTCATCACCAATGAGGAAGAGAAGAAGAAGTGGGGATGGGGATCCAAATACACCTATCCAAGACTTTCCATCGTGGATCCATCGGTGCAGAAATCCCTTCCAAGAAATCAGACGGTAAACGGTGCAGTGGATACGCTGACCCATGTGTTTGAAGCTTACTTTGGCGGAACCAGCGGCACGCTGATGCAGGATGAGTTCTCGGAAGGCATCGTCCGCACCACCATGGCCTCTGTGAAAGTGCTTCTGGAAAATCCGGAAGATTACGAAGCAAGAGCAAACCTTGCCTGGGCAGCGACCTTAGCGCTCAATGGATTGAATGGTCTTGGCCGAAGAGGAGACTGGGCTTCCCACAGCATTGAGCATTCTGTGTCTGCATACTATGACATTGCCCACGGGGAAGGTCTTTCCATTGTGATGCCTGCCTGGATGAAGTATGTGTATAAAAATGATGTGGAGAAGTTCGCACGGTTTGGTGAAAAGATCTTCGGCATCGTGAAAGAGGACAAAGAGGAGCAGGCTCTGGCAGCCATTGAGGCTTACAAGGAATTCTTGAGAAGCATTGGCGCACCGGTTTCATTAAGCGAAAGAAACATTGGAGAAGAGCATCTGAAGGAAATGGCGGAGAACGCAGTACTGAGAGGTCCTCTTGGAAGCCTCATGAAGCTTCAGGCGGAAGATGTCTATGAAATCTACAAGCTTGCGCTGTAGACCCTGAAAGAAAGAAAAAGAATCGGCATAGACGTCGAACTGATGAGAAGAGAATGGTTGTGAAACCTCTCTTCTCTTTTTTTGACCCATGAATCGGTAAACTAGAAGGAGATTTCCGCTATAATAAGGTTAGGATGTAGAAAACATGGATTATTGAGGAAAAGGAGAAAGAGCACCATGACAAAAAAGGAAAAAACGAAGGAGAAGAAGTTTGAAAAAGAGCAGAAGGAAAAACACTCCCGGGTGGGCGTAGGGATCACCTATGGACTTCTTGGTGGTGCGGCCTTTGCTGCCGTCTTCAGCTCATTCTTTGAAGGGTACATCCTGTGGTCCCTGGCCCCCCTTCTGGGGATGACCCTGGGCATTCTCCTTGGTGCGGTTCTTGATGCAAAAGAGCAAGGAAAGGACCAGTAAAAAGAATCTTTTTGTGCTTTTTCAAGCGGTTCACAGCTTTCGAAGAATTTCAAGACTTATGAGGATTGATATTTTTTGGTAAGATGAGAAAGCTTTAATTTATAAGATCCGAAGTTTTCATGTCGGATTGAAAGGACTGTTTCATGTACAAGGAGTTTTTTAATATGATAAAAAAGAATAACCCCAATGAGCTCATCATTGTGGATGGCGTGGTGGGCTCCGGCAAGACCACCTTTATGAATCTTCTGAAGGAAGAGCTTTCCCTGCCGGGCTTTGAAGAGCCCGTGACAGACAACCCCCTTCTCTCCAAGTTCTACCATGACAGAAAAAGATATTCCTTCCCGCTTCAGGTCTTCTTCCTCAACAGGCGTTTCCGGATGCTGAAGGATGCAGGAGCGAATCTCACCGCTTCAGTCATGGACCGAAGCATCTATGGGGATGTGATCTTTGCAAAGCTTCTCCATGAAGGCGGAGATATGGAAAAGGATGAGTTTGATCTATATCAGGAGCTTCTCGTCAATATGCTGGACCACATTGAGTCCCCGAAGCTCATGATTTATCTCAAATGCGATGTGGATACCGCCATCAGCCGTATAGAAAAACGAGGCAGAGACTATGAGCAGATTGTGGAAAGAGACTACTGGGAACGGCTGAACCGGGAGTATGAAGCCTACTTCAAAGAATACAACCTCTCCAAGCTTCTGGTCATTGATGTGAAGAACTATGACCTTCTGGAAAATGAGAAGGACAGAAAAGAAGTCATGGATCTTGTGAAAGATGCTCTGAAATAGACTTGTGGTAAAATCATCCATTACTGGTGTCAGATGAGAACCTCTTTGAGGTTCTTTTTTTGATTGTCTGCCATGGAAGACAATCTGTTTTTCTCTTGTGGCAAAAGCCTTTCCCTTGCATCCAATATGAAATGTGAAAATTTAAACCATCTATGAAAAATGAAATAGAACTGGGATCTTATCTCAAAAATGATGAGTTTTCTAGAAATGTTCTTCCATAAATTGAATAACTTGTTAAATTATTGAAAAAGTCATATAAAAACGGGCAAAAGGTCCAAAGGCTTCATCTTATGTTATAATTTTGCCGAAGAGATGAAATATCGTTTTCATCTGCACTTTCAGTGCATTTCTTCATCGGGGCATATAGGTTTGTTTCTTCATCGGGGTTATGATGGGGATGGAAACAACTTATAGATATTTAGGGTAAATCTAAGGAGGAAATGGAATGTCAACAATGGACTTATTGGGACTGAGAGAAGAACAGCTGAAGGCTGGCTACTCTGTATGCAGGCTCATCAACGAAGCGGTGATGAGAGGCGAGGGAAGGCTCACAAAAGAAGGAGCACTGCTCATCGAAACGGGACAGTATACCGGGCGCTCTCCTAAGGACCGATTTATTGTACTGGATGAACTGACAAAGGATACGGTGGCGTTCGGGAAAACCAACCTTCCTTTATCAGAAGAGGTCTACAGAAGTCTTCTTCAGAAAGTAAAGTCCTATGTGGAGGACAAAGAATTATACGTCATCAAAGCCAAGGCAGGAGCATCCGAAAACCACGCATTGAACATCAATGTGTTCTGTGAAGATGCAGCCCAGGCGGTATTCTCCAGCCAGATCTTCATCAAGGATCAGGACAGGGAAGGATTCGATGCCGATTTCACGGTCATCGCGCTGCCCAACCTGAAAGCCAATGGCAAAGAGGATGGTATAAACTCTGAAGCCTTTGTGGTGATCAATTTCACGGACAGAGTAGTCCTCATTGGAGGCACCAAGTACTCTGGTGAGATTAAAAAATCCATTTTCTCTGTGATGAACTACGGACTTATGGCTGAAGGAGTTCTGCCCATGCACTGCTCTGCCAATATGGGCAAAGATGGAAAAACGGCTCTCTTTTTCGGACTGTCCGGAACCGGAAAAACAACCCTGTCTGCGGATCCAAAGAGATTCCTCATTGGAGATGATGAGCATGGCTGGTCAGAAGAAGGAGTCTTCAACATGGAAGGCGGATGCTACGCCAAGTGCATAAACCTCGACAAAGACAAGGAAAAGGAAATCTATGAGGCCATCCGTTTTGGGTCGGTCCTTGAGAATGTCGTCGTCAGTGACCGGGGGATTGCTGATTACTGTGATGGCAGCTTAACTGAAAACACCAGATGCACCTATCCTCTGGAATATATTGAAAACAGAGTGGATGAGAAGAAAGGCGGCCATCCTTCCACGGTGCTGTTCCTGACAGCAGACGCCTTTGGGGTGATTCCACCCATCTCTAGGCTCACTAAAGAAGGGGCCATGTACCACTTCATGTCCGGATACACCTCAAAGCTCGCAGGCACAGAAAGAGGCATTGTGAATCCGGAAACCACTTTTTCTGCACTTTTTGGAGAGCCTTTTATGCCAAGAAAGATCGAAGAGTATGCGGAGCTACTTGGAAAGATGATTGACGAGCACAATACTGAAGTGTATCTTATCAATACCGGATGGTCCGGTGGCGTCTATGGCATAGGTCAGAGAACACCGCTGAAGTACACAAGGCTCATGGTGGATGCAGCCCTTGGTGGAGATCTGGATAAGGTGGAGTTCATCCATGACGAGATCTTCCATCTGGATGTGCCCGTTTCTGTACCAGGAGTGCCAGAGGAGCTTCTTCATCCAAGAAAGTTCTGGCAGGATGAAGCCGAGTATGAAGCCACGGCAAAAGAACTGGCCAGGAAGTTCAAAGAGAACTTCAACCGCTTTGAGGGCGCTGCGGAAAGAATCGTCGCAGCAGGTCCTTACTAAAATTCTAAAAAAAGGTCTCAGGATCAGGCCCTGTGTGAAAAGGAGATTGGGGGAAGCGCACAGGAGCCTGTCCTGGGCCTTTTTCTTTTTGAAAATTAAGGGGATTTTCAGGGATTTATGAAAAAAAGTCTAGTAGAATAGAAGATAGACGTAAATTGAAGATGGAGGTATTTTTTCTTGGATATTTATTTTATTTTTAGAGCTGTGGTGGTGGCCATTGTGGAGGGGCTTACAGAGTTCATTCCGGTGTCTTCCACAGGGCATATGATTCTTGTGGGAGATCTTATCGGGTTTCCAGAGACGGAGTTCACGAAGATGTTCAACGTGGTGATTCAGCTTGGCGCCATCCTGGCCATTGTGGTCCTTTATTGGCAGAAGCTGCTTCATGCAGCCATTTCCTTTTTTAAGGGAGAAAAAAGAGGGCTGAATTTTGGGTTTGCTCTCATCATCGGGGTGCTGCCCGCTGCCTTTTTTGGCTTCCTTCTGGAAGACACCATTGATGCGTATCTTTTCAAGCCCCTGCCCGTGATCATCGGCCTTTTTGTGGGAGCGGTTCTCCTCATATTTGTGGAGAACAAGTACCGTGGGAAAGCCCATGTTCATGAAGTGGAAGAGATCACAAAGCTTCAGGCTTTAAAAATCGGCTTTTTCCAGTGCCTCGCCATGTGGCCTGGTATGTCCCGTTCCTCCTCCACCATCATGGGAGGCTGGATCAGCGGCCTTTCTTCGAAGGTGGCTTCAGAGTTCTCTTTCTTCCTGGCCATTCCTGTGATGGTGGGCGCTTCTCTTGTGAAAGTGGTGAAGTTTCAGGGAGATGTGGGCTTTGGCACCTTAGGGGCTACGGAGTGGACCGCATTTCTTCTTGGATTTGTGGTGGCTTTCATCGTGGCGCTTTTATGCGTAAAGGGATTCATCGGCTACATCCAGAAAAAGCCCATGAAGATTTTCGCCTATTACCGCATTGCCATTTCCACTGTATTTGCACTTCTTCTTCTCACTAATGTCATTTCCATCTAATGCTTTTCAATAGGTCTTTCTTTATGCTAAAATGGGCTTAGTAACGAATTGGAGTGATTGAAAATGAAGGAAGTCAGAAGATATTTGGAAGACCGGCTCGGGTCCTACAGTTTTTACTTTGAGGATCTCAAATCCGGATTCATCTATGGGTACAACGAACATGTGAAAATGACCTCAGCAGGGTGCATGAAGCTTCCTGTGGCCATGGCGGTGATGAAGGATGTGGAGGAAGGAAAACTTTCTCTCAATGATCAGGTACTTCTCATCAGCAGGGACCGCGTGGAAGGATCGGGTATTCTGAAACATTTGAACTCCAGAGAATACACCGTAGGAGAGCTGATTCTTGTGATGCTTGTGGAGAGTGACAATACGGCTACCCAGAAGCTTGTGACGCTCATCGGTTTTGATGAGCTGAAGTCAAAGTTTGAGGAAATGGGACTTCAGAATACGGCCATGAATGACATGCCGGGTTCTCCGATAAACCATACCACCAGCTATGACCTTTCTTTATGCTGGAAGATCCTGAAAAAGGGAGAGTATCTTTCCCAGGAACATTCCAGATATATCATTGAGCTTCTGAAAGGTGAGAACAAAAAGAAGAAGACGGCTTTTTATCTGGATGAACCGCTGAAAAACAAGATTGCCTCCAAGGCAGGAGATATGCCTGGCATAGAAAATGACACCACCCTCATTGAGCTTCAGAAGGGGGATTTCATTTTTACCATCATGAGTCAGGATCTGCCAAACAGTGTCTATGGACTGGTTTCTTTGGCGAAATCCGGTAAAATGATCTGGGATGGCATCACCTACAACTGGAAATAAGAGATTTTTTAACGCCTGCAGGGTTTTCTTGCAGGCGTTTTTCATTTTATGTTCAAAAAATGTACTGGGGTATGTTATACTATTTTCATATTAAGAGTATCTTTGAGAAAAGATGCAGAAATAAATGGAAGAAGTTTGAGGTGTATCATGAAGAGTAAAATCATTATGATTTTGATATTGCTTGTAGCAACATTTTTCTTTGTCACAGGTTTTTTAAAGTATCAGAGCAATTTACAGGAAACCCTGGCCAAGGAGATTGGGGATTCCGGTCTGCCATCTCTTGAGATTCCTTCTGAAGGATCTGGCGGTGAAGAAGACCCCGTAAAGGAAGAGCCTTCTGTGATTGAAAATCCGGAGAGGGTGGAAATGCCAGATCTTTATGAGCTGACAGAGGAAGAGGCGAAAGAGCTTCTGTCGGAGCTGAAACTGAAGATGGAAGTTCTGGAGGAAAAGAACGCCTCCTTTGCCACAGGAGTGGTGTTTTTCCAGGAACCTTATGTGGAAGAGGAGATTCTGCAGGGAGAAACCGTCACAGTCTATGTGAGCAACCAGAATCTTCTGGGGGAAGAAGAAAAAATAGCGGTGCCCCTGCTCATTGGCCTTTCGGAAGAAGAAGCAGTGAAAGAGCTGAGAAACCTTGGTTTCCAGGTGGGATATGAATACAATCCTGCCAGTGGCTATGGCAAAGGGATGGTCTACAGCCAGAATTACCTGGTGGACTCCAAGGTGTCCAAGGGCACCAGAATCACCATCAGAGTCAGCACCGGGTCCTAACAGAGAAGAACAAAAAAGCTAGAAGTTTAGAAGGATGGGAGGGGTCAAGATGCTGAAAAAATTACTCTTGAGTGGTCTTTTTGCCATGGTAACCTTAGGTTTTTTTATAGGCTTTGTTTCCTATCAGAAGGAAATCCGGGATGCGCTCTCCCAGTCCATTGATACGCCCTCTCTGGAAGAAGAGCCACCCCTTGTGGAAAAGCCCACGGAAAAGAAAACTGCAGTGCCCAGAATCATTGGTCTTCCTGAAGAAGAGGCGAAAAAACTTCTGGAAGAAGCGGGGCTCATTCCCAGTGCTGTGACAGAACATACGGATCAGGTGGACAAAGGCTATGTATTTTATCAAAGACCCATGGAAGGGACTGAAATGTTTGAAGGGCAAGAAGTCATTTATACCGTGAGTGCAGGTCCTTTTGGACAGGGGAATCTGGAAGAAGAAGAGAAAAAGGAAGTGCTTCTTCCCTCTCTCCTTGGAAAAACCCAAAGAGAAGGAGAGAACATCCTCAAGGAACTGGGTCTTCGTGTCCGGGTGAGAAAAGACTACAGCGCGGATGTGGCTGCAGGGATTGTCATGGAGCAGGAGCCTTCCATAAATGCAAAGCTTCAGCCATCGGATGAAGTGACGCTGTGGGTGAGCCTTGGGGCAAAGCCCGAAGAGACAAAGCATCAGGTGCCTCGTGTGGTGGGGAAGACAAGGGCGGAAGCCGAACGTCTGCTAAAGAATGCAGGCTATGAGGTATCGGTAACTGAAAAAGAAGATACGGATGTGAATATTGGAAAAGTCATTTCCCAGTCCCCTGGAGGTGGAACGGAAGTTTCTGTAAAAGGCAGAGTACAGATCACCATCGGGAAGAAAAAGACTGCAGCGCCTGAGACGCCTTCGGAAGGGCCAGGGGAAGAGGAGCCAGATCCCGGCGATGCAAAAGACCCCTCTGTGGAAACGCCTGTGGAGACTCCCTCTGTGGGAGAACCGGAAGAGCCTGTGGAGACCGGTAATGAGTAGAAGCGAAGAAAGAGCATGCAGATCCTGCATGCTCTTTTGTATGGTGTTTTTTAGTAGCGTGGAGGACCGGCCGATCCCTTTTTCCAGGATAATGAATCTGTGGAATCGGGATACTATCATAGCGGTGTACCATCATAGCGATAGAAATGGTTTACAATTTCATGACAAAGCAGTATAATTATGGGCAATGACAAAAAATGTGTGATGATATTTGGGGTGAACTATGTCAATTGCTGAACAAAACACGAATCTTGTGATCAGAAGATGCAATGCGGAAGATGTGGAGGAAATGAAAGCATTTCTGAAAGAATGCATCACCGTCAACAAATATATTTACGGAGAGTATGACTGGATGGAGTTTCCACTGGAGGATGCCACCTATGAGACCTTCCAGGAAACCTTCGGAACAGGAAACCTTCTTTTGGGTCTGGAGGACGATGTGCTCCAGGGCATCGTGGTACTCACAAAGAAAAGTGCTGAAAAGTACAAGCATGTGGGGAACATCACCCTGGCACTGAGAACGGATGAACATGTGAGCACCATGGGGAAAGAGCTCATCGCCAGAATGATTCTGGTCTGTAAAGGCAAAGGCGTCATCCGGAAGGTGAATCTTCGGGTCCGGGAAGACCATTTCAAGATTCAGGAGATCTACAAAAATCTTGGGTTTTATGAAGAAGGAAGCCTTGCAAGAGATGTCTGCCAAAATGGAATGTTTTTCTCCACGCTTCTTTATGGACGAAGTATTGATTAAGAATTATGACGTGAAGACCCGCTGTTTCAGCGGGTCTTTGTGGTTTTGTGGTATAATTTCTAAAGGAACCTTTTCCGGAACTTGTCCTTGTAAGAAGAAAGGGACCTGTACTATAATAAGTTTGTAAACATTTACAGATTAAGGAGGAATATGAGTTGAAAAAAGTCATTGCAACCAGCAAAGCACCCGGCGCCATCGGGCCTTATTCACAGGCCATCATTGCAGGCACCATGATCTATACGTCTGGCCAGCTGCCCATCGATCCAGAGACCGGAGAGATGGTGGCAAACGACATCACCCTTCAGACCAGAATGTGTTTGAAGAATGTCAAAGCCATTTTGGAAGAAGCGGGGTCCAATATGGACAAGATTGTGAAAACCACAGTTTTTCTCAGTGATATGGCAAACTTTGTCAAGATGAATGAAGTCTACAAAGAGTTCTTCTCCGGTGATTTTCCGGCAAGAAGCGCTTTCCAGGTGGCAAGGCTGCCAAAGGATGCCCTGGTGGAAATTGAGGTCGTGGCGATTCTGTAGCGTTTAAAATGCGCAAATAATGAGGTTGGGGGATAATTTATAAATGAGTGTGAAGTATTTTGCAGAGCCTTTCAAAATCAAAATGGTGGAACCCATCAAGATTCTCACAAGAGAGGAGAGGCTGAAGAAAATCCAGGAGGCGGACTATAACGTTTTTTCGCTGGCAGCAGAAGACTGCTATATTGATCTTCTCACAGACAGCGGCACCGGTGCCATGAGTGCGGACCAGTGGGCAGGCATCATGCGGGGGGATGAGTCCTATTCCGGGTCCAAGAGCTTTTACCGCCTTCAGGAGTCGGCGAAGGATATTTTTGGCTATGCATTCATTCAGCCCGTGCATCAGGGACGGGCAGCAGAGAAAGTGGTGATGCCGATTCTTCTTGGAAAAGGTAAGGTATCCATTTCCAATATGCATTTTGACACCACCAGAGCCCATGTGGAGATTGCAGGGGCTAGGGCTGTGGACTGCGTCGTGCCCGAAGCTCTTGATACGGAGTCCTATGCGCCTTTTAAAGGGAACATGGACAATGAGCGTCTTGTGAGACTCATTGAAGAGTATGGAAAAGAAAATGTGGGGGCCATCATCATCACGGTGACCAACAACAGTGCTGGAGGACAGCCGGTTTCCATGAAGAACATCAAAGAGACGTCAGAGATCGCCAAGAGATATGGCATTAAGGTGGTCATTGATGCGGCAAGATTTGCTGAAAACTGCCACTTTATTAAGCGAAGAGAAGAAGGCTATGAAGATAAGTCCATCCGGGAGATCGCAAGAGAGCTGTTCAGTTATGGAGATCTCTTTACCATGAGCTCTAAAAAAGATGCCATCGTGAACATTGGTGGTCTTGTGGGCGTCAAGGAAGATGCGGATCTTTTTGAGAAGGTCAAAGCCAATACCATACCCTTTGAAGGGTTCATTTCCTATGGCGGCCTTGCCGGAAGAGATCTGGAAGCTTTGGCCATTGGTCTTCAGGAAGGTGTGGAGGAAGACTTCCTGAAATACCGCATCGGTCAGATGGAATACCTTTCATCAAAGCTCACAGAAGCAGGCATCCCGCACCAGACTCCAGCAGGCGGTCATGCCATATTTCTGGATGCCAAGAAGCTTCTGCCCCGCATTCCTTATCATGAGTTCCCGGGTCAGGCTCTGACCATTGAGCTTTATCTGGAAGCGGGCATCAGAGGCTGCGACATCGGCTCCTATATGCTGGGGAACGATCCGGACACAGGAGAGCAGCTGGAATCCCAGTTTGAGTTCACAAGGCTGGCGGTGCCAAGAAGAGTGTACACCCAGTCCCATCTGGATGTGATTGTGGAGGCACTTGTTGAAATCAAAAAGAGAAAGGACTCCTTGAAAGGGTATGAGATTACCTGGGAGCCTAAGATTTTAAGACATTTCACCGCAAAGCTTCAGCCACTGAAGTAAAAAAGAAAAAAGAGAAGATAGAACTTCAGTGCCCTATTCCTGAAAGGAATACAGTACGCTGGAGTTCTATTTTTATGATCTTTCTGTCATTTTATAGAGAGAGATGGAAGATAGTATGATACTATAGGAGGTAAGTATTAGTAGAAACAGCTGGAGGTTTATTCATGGATAAAAGAAATAAAGGTCAGGTATTGGTCGTCTTAGGAGCACTTCTACTGCTCCTGGTCAATAATTTCAGTCTGAGGCATAAGCTTTCAGATCTGCAGCTGGAGCTTCAGAATATTAGAGGATCCATTTCCGCCATTTCCTTTAATGATGGTGGCATGGAGTACCGGATCATGGAAGAGCTCAAAAAAGGAGCCAGTGCTTTGGCGTCCTCAGAAACTAGACTTTCTTTCAAAAACGGTAAGCTCATGCTGGATGTCACCATGGTTCCCAAAATGCTGCAGCCAGGGAGCACATACTATGTGGTGTCCGGATACAATAAAGTAGAGGCCAGAGCAGAGAATGAAACTTCATTTGCAGCTTCTCTGCCCTTTGATGTGGCTGAAAACAATCAGGTCTATGCTGTCATAGAGACAGAAGAAGGTTCCCTTCAGGAGAAGCTTCCTGAAATCTATGTGGACCAGTACCTTGCTGTAGAGATCAGAAGCATGAGTCTGGAAGAAAATGACAAGAAAGTTGTCATGAATCTCACCGCTGCCACAGAAGAGACCGCTACTTTTTTAAAATCTCTAAAAGAAGTCTCTGCAGTGGTCTTGAATGAAAAAAATGAGGAAACCGAAAGACTTGAGATGAAAGAAACGGATGAGGTGCTTCCTGATTTAGAACATGATTATGGTTTTGCCCACAAAACTTTTACAGTGAACCTTCCAGAAGAACTGTACGAAATGGATCTATTCAAAGTGATTGTAAAACTCAAGAATTATGGCGTGACCATGACTTCGGATGAAATCTATCAGTATAGTAAAGATGGCACTGAGATGAATGGTGTTATGGGTGCAGGATTCCGAATATCCTTTGAGGAGTAGGTAGAACATAAACAAGGGAATGAAAATAATAAACCCCGACATTCTCCGAACAGTGAAGTACTGTTTCGTGATTGTCGGGGTTCCCTGTTTAAAAAATGATCAGATGCCTCGCAAAAGGGAATCCATGACTCTTTGGGTCGCCAGGGCTTCCATTCCGGAAGAAGGCATTTCTTTATTTAGAAGAATGGCATCAGAAAAGGCGTCAATGGCATCGCTGAAGCCTTTTACCTTCTCCACTGTATCCCATTGGGAAGGGGATTTGATTCTGGTTTCGTTCTTCACGTCCGTCTCCATGGTGGCAAGATCGATGACTCGGACGGTTTTTCCTTCTTTCACCAGTTCCATGAGTTCCAGAGTCTTTCCGGAGTCCCGATGAAGGAGTGTTTCCACCTGAAGCCCTTCCGGGCTTACAAATCTGTGCTTTGCATAAATGAGCTGATTGTCTCCATTCACCTCAATGTTCCCGTCCTCCATAATGAGCTTTCCGTCCACCAGCCACCTGGCGGTGTCCACCAGATGGATGTAGTCATCATTCAGTGTGAAGAGGGCATCTTCCGGTCCAATGCGGCCGCAGCGGTTCTTCACGATCCGGATGAGAGAGGTGGGGGTGATTTCGTCTTTCACCGCCTGATAAAGGGGGGCGAATCTTCGGTTGAAGTTCACCATGAGTTTTGCCTGATGATGGACGGAGTAGAAGACCAGTCTTTCACATTCCTCCACCGTAGGTGCAAGAGGCTTATCGATCATCACATGGATGCCTTTTTCCAGGAAAAATTTCGCCAAGGTAAAATGACTCTCTGTGGATGCATTGATGATGACAGCATCCACGTCTTCGGAAAGAGCTGTAAGGCTTTCATAGGCTTTGACCCGGTATTCTTTTTCAAAAGCGTCCCGTCTTTCTTTTGTTCTGGCATACCCACCTACTAAGGTCCATTTGGTTTCCTTGGAGAGTACAGGCATATAAGCTTTTCTGCAGATGGAGCCTAAGCCCACCAGTCCCAGTTTAATTCGTTCATCCATTTCTATTCCTCCCACGCGATCAGGCATTGGATAATCTTCTTTAAATTCAGATAATTTCACTATATATCCTCATTATAGCTAGAATCGCCTATGGTGACAACAAAAGCTTTGTAAAAGACGTGGTGAAAGGGACTACTTTTCTCCATAGGCCAGGCGAATGGCTTCTCTCAAATCAGAGTTGTTGTAGACGGGATAGAACTTCAGGTTATCCAGTGCGTAAGAAGGAAAGTGGCCGAGGTCTTTCCTCCAACCGCGGATGAGATCATACCCCAAAGATTTTCCGTAGCTTTCTACTGCTTCTTCTTTGAATCCGGAACCGAAAGGAAGGGCGAGAAGATTTACGGATTCACCCAATGCGTTTTCCAGAATTGTTTTAGATAAAGAAAGTTCCTCCTGAAGTTTTTTATGAAAAGCTTCCTCTGATTCTCCAACTTGCCTGCCGATGGCAATATGTTTTCCACCATGGACGCCTACTTCTATGAGAGGGACACCCTGGTCTGTGCGGCAGTTTCTCATGGCTTGAATTTCTTCAAAGGACATGAAACCTTTATGATGTTCCGCCGCTCGGACGGAGGAGATGAAGTGGGTGGATTTCATACCATACTTCTGAAGGAGAGGAAGAGCTAGATCATAGTCACTCTTAAGGCCATCATCAAACTGCAGGATGAGTGCAGGCTCTCTAACAGAAGGATCACCGTTTTTTAGTGCGGTGAGTATTTCGTTATAGGATTTTACCTGGATGCCACATTCTTTAATGAGCTTAAGGTCCTTCTCAAAATCTGCTGCTGTCCGAAAGAACTGCCACGGATCCTTGGTGAGGGCTTCCGTGCAGAGGGCATGGTAAGTTACAAGGACGATGTTTCCCGAAGTAGGTTTTAGGACAACATCTAACTCGGGGGAGTCTGGTGTCTCTGATGGGAGAGGTGATTCTGACTCCGGTGCCTCTTCTGGTGACTGCTCTTCGGAAGAAGGGAGAAGATTCTTTGGGTTCTCTGCAGTTTCTTCTTCAGGCATAGCAGTTTCTCGGGGAGGGAGAAGAGGTTTTACTGGTTCTGTATTTGTTTCCGAGGCTGCATTGGGATGCTTTTTTGGGGGGATATAGATATGGATGAATTCTGTCTTATTTTCTGATTCTGGAGGCCAAGGGCTAGCTGGTGAGGTCGATGCAGTTTTTACAGCACACCCCGGCAGTGATAGCAAAAGAGTAAGAAAAAAGCATAGATAGTAATTTTCTTTACGATTCATATAAAGTACCTTCCAAAAAAGTGTAATCATGGACGTATAACTCCTGAAGAATATCCTCATAAAGTTATTTTATCATTAAAGATAATAAAGGAGTAACAAATGCAAGACAAAAGATAGTCAGAATTCGAAGTGCTTTCCGAAATATTTAAGGGTTTCTTCATTGACTATCGGTCAGTCAGTGATAAAATGAAGCATATACCAAGTGAAAGAAAAGGTGAATGAAAATGGCATTTATAGAACTGGAGAATGTCCAGAAACGATATAAGATGGGAGAGGTCACCATCACCGCCGTGGACGGTGTGGACTTTTCCATTGATCAAGGAGACTTTGCGGTGGTGGTG
This sequence comes from Proteiniclasticum sp., assembly GCF_003514505.1. Taxonomy (GTDB): domain Bacteria; phylum Bacillota; class Clostridia; order Clostridiales; family Clostridiaceae; genus Proteiniclasticum. The sequence goes on along the minus strand of NZ_DOPX01000017.1, from coordinate 90,844 downwards.
GGAGCCTCCGGCGCAGGAAAGACCACGGTGCTAAATCTGCTGGGTGGCATGGATACCTCCGACGGCGGAAAGATCCTGGTGGACGGAAAAGACATCAGTAAGTATAACCGGAAGATGCTCACAGAGTACCGCCGGTTTGACATCGGATTTGTGTTTCAGTTTTACAATCTGGTGCAGAACTTGACCGCTGTGGAGAATGTGGAACTTGCGTCCCAGATTTCAAAGAACCCCCTGGACGCGGAGATGGTCCTGGATCTGGTGGGGCTTTCAGAGCGTGCCAACAATTTCCCGTCCCAGCTTTCCGGTGGAGAGCAGCAAAGGGTGGCCATCGCCAGGGCTATTGCAAAAAATCCAAAGCTTCTTCTTTGTGATGAACCCACAGGTGCTCTTGATTACCAGACAGGAAAGAACATCCTGAAACTTCTTCATGACACCTCCAGAGAGCGTGGCGTCACCGTGGTGGTCATCACCCATAATGCGGCTCTTACGGCCATGGCGGATAAAGTCATCCGCATGAAGAACGGCAAGGTCCGGGAGTTTTATGTCAATGAGAACCCTGTGCCTGTGGAAAGGATTGAGTGGTAATGGCGAAGAATGCGTTTCAGAAGGACCTGTACCGGGCCATCACAGGCAGTAAAGCCAGATTCTTCTCCATCCTGGTGATGATTGCCCTGGGCGTAGGATTCTTCTCGGGCATCAATGCCACCAAACCGGATATGGTGCTGTCGGCAGATGCCTACTATAAAGACTATAACCTGGCGAATTTCAGGATATATAACCCCTTAGGGTACCAGGAAGAAGACCTTGCAGCCGTAGAAGAGACACAAGAGGTGCTTGAGGTGCTTAGAAGCTACAGCAAGGATCTTTTTGTATCGTCCTCTTTAGAAACGGCTGTGACAAAAGTGTTCAGCTATGATATGGGGAAAGAGGGACTTCTCAATGAGCCCAGAGTGCTGGAAGGAAGACTGCCGGAAGCGTCCGGTGAGATTCTTCTGGAGATGGGCGCAAAAAACGGCCTCTCCATTTCCCTGGGAGATGAAGTAACGCTTTCTCTTCCCAACGGGGAAGAACTCACTGATTTTATCAAGGAGGATACCTACAAGGTGGTGGGATTTATCATGTCCCCCCTCTACATCAGTTTTCAAAGAGGACAGACCAACATCGGAGATGGCTCCATTGATTATTTCGCTTATGTGCCCCAGGAGGATTTCTCCATGGAACACTATACGGATCTTTTTGTGAAGACCGTGAAGTCTGATGATCTGGAAGCTTATTCCAAAGGGTACAAGACCTACCATGAGCCTCTTCTATCCTCTTTTTCCGCTTTGGGAGAGCTGGCCATGGCAAGGGACACCAAAGACCTCCGGGAGGAACTGGAGGAAGGGCGTGCAGAGTTTTTATCCGAAAAAAATGATGCCCTGAAGAAGATTGCAGATGCCCAGGAAGAGCTTCTAGAAGCAAGAGAAGAGATCCAGGAAGGAGAAGAGAAGCTTCTATCAGAAGAGGAGAAGTATACGCAGGAGTTCCAGGAAAAAAGACAGGAGATTCTGGATGGAAAAGAAGCCCTGGTGAAAGGCCGGGAAGAGTACTTTGAAGGATATGCTGCCTGGCTGGAAGGCTATAATGACTATCAGGATGGGCGGGCTGAGCTTCAAAGCGCAAAGAGCACCCTGGATCTTGCGAAGAACCAGATTGATGCAGGAGAAAGAGAACTTGCTTCAGCCAAAGCTCAATTGGATTCTGCCAAAGAGCAGATTGCCCTTCTGGAAACTGCACTTCAGGGGCTAAAAGACATCCGGGCCAGTCTTCCGGAAACGGGAGGAGAACTGACAGAGGAAGAGTACAGACAGATCATCGAGGACATCCGGGTGTTTTCACCAGACCTTGCAAGGCTTCTGGAGGAAAGTGTTCCCTATAATGACCCGAATCTTGTGAATGCCTTAAGAACCGCTCTGGACAGCACCATCCTGCAGCTCACAGACACCCTGGAAAGTGCGAAAAAAGACTACGCAGATGGCGTTCTTGCCTACGAAGAAGGACAGAAGACCCTGGCGGAGAGTAAAGCCGCCTATGAGATAGGCTTACGGGAATACCAGCAAGGGGAGAGGGAGCTGGCTGAGGCCAAGAAGGAGCTGGATGCTGGAAAGGCCGAGCTGGATGCTGCCAAAAAGAAACTCGATGACAGTGAAAAGACCTTAACAGATGGAGAAAAGGCGCTGGAGGAGGGAGAAAAGACCTTTAAGGCATCCATGGAAGAGGCAAGAGCGGACCTGGAGAAAGGAAAGGCGGAGCTTCGGGAAGGAGAAGAAACCTTTGCCCGGGAGAAGGCCGACGCCGAGAAGAAGATTGCCGATGCGGAGAAAGAAATCCTCGATGCAGAGCGTGCTCTTCTGGAAATTCCCAAAGAATGGTTTGTCTATGACCGGGAAGGATTCCCGGGCTACGGATCCTTAGGAAACGATGCAGACAGGCTGGGGTCCCTGGCCACCACCTTCCCGCTGTTTTTCTTCCTGGTGGCGGCCCTGGTATGCCTCACCACCATGACAAGAATGGTGGAGGAGGAAAGAATCCAGATCGGCACACTGAAAGCCTTAGGATACACCACTTTTACCATCGCCATGAAGTACATCAGTTATGCGCTGCTAGCAAGCCTTCTTGGCAGCGTCCTGGGCTTTTCCATTGGATTCAAGCTGTTCCCTTATATCATCATCACGGTGTACGGAGCCATGTATAATACGCCTTATGTGCTGACGCCCTTTCACCTGGATCTGGCACTTCTCTCCACGGCCATTGCGGTGTTCACCACGGTGTCCGCCAGCCTCTTCGCTACTCTTTCGGAGCTTCGGGAAACACCGGCGAACCTTATGATGCCCAAAGCGCCAAAGCCCGGCAAGAGAATTCTACTGGAAAGAGTGCCGCTTCTTTGGAAGCGCATGAGTTTTTCCTACAAGGTGACCTTCAGAAACATCTTCCGGTATAAAAAGAGGTTTCTTATGACGGTGCTTGGGGTTTCCGGTTGCACCGCCCTTCTGGTCACAGGCTTTGGCATCCAAGATTCCGTCAATGCCATCATGGGCAAGCAGTTTGAGGAGATTTTTCTCTATGACGGACTGGCGCTGCTTAATATGGACAAGGAGGAAGGAGAGAGAAACCTTTCTGAAATTCTTGGAGAAGAAGGAGAAGTGGAGCGCTATGGGGCTTTCTTAAGTGAAAGCATCCGGGTGCACCTGCCGGGAAAAACCAGAGAGTATGAAGCGACGCTGATGGTGCCGGAAGAGAAGGGTTCCTTTGCAAGCTTCATTGACCTACATGACCGCGTGACCCAGGAAAAGATCCCCCTGCCAGAAAAAGGCGCGGTGATTTCAGAGAAACTGGCCAATCTTCTGGGGGTATCAGAAGGAGAAGAGCTCATCTATCAGGATGCGGAAAACAGAACCTATACCTTCACGGTGACGGACATCACAGAGAATTATCTCGCTCATTATATCTATATGTCTCCAGAAGCCTTTGAAAGCCTTACGCTTCGAAAGCCGGAGTTTAATGCCGGCGCTTTCCGATACCGTGAAGGCCTTCAGGTGGAGGAGACGGCCCTTAGTGAGCGGCTTCTGGAAAACGACGGAGTGCTTGCCACGGTGATGGTTGAGAGTATCCAGGAGGAGTTTGAGAAAAGCATCTCGTCTTTAGATTATGTCATTGTGATTCTCATTCTTGCTGCAGGCGCCCTGGCATTTGTGGTGCTGTATAATTTAACTAACATCAACATCACAGAAAGGCTCCGGGAGATTGCCACCATCAAGGTGCTGGGATTCCGGGATCAGGAAGTGGCGTCCTATGTGTACCGGGAAAATGTATTTTTAACCATTGTGGGCAGTCTTGTGGGGCTTGTTCTGGGCTTCAGTCTGCATCTTTTTGTCATCCGTACCATGGAGATTGACACCATGATGTTCGGCAGGAACATCCATGTCTTGTCTTTCCTCTATTCCATGGTGCTCACCATGGCCTTCTCAGTGTTTGTGAATCTCTTCATGTCGAAGAAGCTTCAGAGCATTGATATGGCTGCTTCACTAAAATCTGTGGAATAGGAGGACTTCTTATGCGTATTACAAAACATCCGGAGGAACGGAAACAGGAAATACTGGAGACTGCCCTGGGGCTTTTTGAAGAGAAGGGGATCCAGAAAACGTCCATGAATGACATTGCAGAAACCATGGGCGTTGCGAAGGGGCTCATCTACTACTACTTCCGTTCCAAGGAGGAACTGGTGAAGGCTGTGGTGGAGAGTTTTTCTGAAGGTGTGGAGAAAGAAATAAAAATGCTGCTTTCTACGGAAGGGCTTTCTTTCCACAAGCGTCTGGGTCAGGTGGTGAAGGTGTTTTTTCTATCCATCCAGGAGCATCCAGCCCTCATGAACATCACGCCGAAGAATCCAGGTCTTTTCGAACTGGTAAAGACCAGCCTTTCGGAGCTAGCGCTTCGGCATGCGAAAGTGCTGCTCCAAAAAGGGGTGGAGGAAGGATATCTGAATCTTCAGTATCCGGATTATATGCTGAAGATTCTCATCCACGGCATTGCAGACCTTTATGTGGAAGGAGTTACAGATCCCGAGATCCACTGCACTCTCATTGAGGAGGCGCTGGGGCTGAAGACGGGTACCATCTTAAAGGAGTTTGGCTACTAGGAAAACTTATGGTCCTTTCGTTGAGCTTACTATATACCCCATGAAAGAGACCCCGGAAAGGGCTTTGCAGAAAATCTGCAGCTGCCTTTCGGGGTCTTCTCCATGGGAGAGATTATTTGTTACGTCTGATGGTATAGGTCATTTTCGTCAGGTTTCCTGCACTGTCTTCCGCTTCTAAAATGATGGTGTTGTTTCCAAGGTTCAGCGGAATACTTTCTTCTACCGAATAGGAAGCAGGGGCCAGACTGTCAAAGTAGGACCAGTCCTGCTCGATATTTACCAGCATATTGCCGTTCAGTGTCACTTTTAGATCCGGCAGGTTGTCTGATACAAGTGCTTTCAATGTGATGGAGGCTTCCTTGGTGACTCTTGGGAGGGATTCTGTGAGATTGATCACAGGTTTCTTTGTATCTACAAAGATCTTGTGGAGGAAGTCCAGCTGATTTCCGGCTTTGTCTTTCACATCCACGCGAATAGAATGGTAGCCATCCTCAAGAAGCAGCGTGTGGGTGAAGACCCATTTGCCGCTGGCTGCGTTCCATCTGTAGAGCACATTCATTCCATCGATCTTCAGATACTCCAGAGGAGATGGGTCAGAGACCGTTCCTGTTACCGTCACTATTTTTGAAGTGACAGTTTCAAAGAATTCTGGGGACTCGACCATGACCACAGGAGCGTCCACATCACCGGCAACAGGAGTTTCAGGCTCCAGATAGGCTGCAGGTGGGATAGGAGGCTCTGGTACTGGAATACCAGGAAGTTCAGGATTCACAGGCTTGATGATTTTTCTCAGTTCTTTGGCAAGATCCAGAGTTTCCACATTTCCTGCAAAGTCATAGATTTTCAGGGTGGATTTCTTGGTTAAGGTTATATCCGTGAAGTCAAAGATACCTGTATTGTTTGAAACAGGCTCTTCACCGGTGATTTCCAGCACATAGGCATAGATGCCGCTGAAGTCATCTTTACCTTCTACGCTAAGGGTTTTGGTATCTTCATCATAGGCGAGGCTTTCTTTCATCGGCTTCTTGGTGTCCACTTTTACAGGGAACTTCATGCTCTGCCATGCAGCATCCTCAAAGTCGATCTTTGTTTTCACCTCATAGAAGTAGTTACCGTCTTTTACAAGCTTGCCTCCAGCTGTTCCGTCCCAGATCCAGTCCAGGCTTGCTGTGTAAGGAGAACCGTTACCACCGTCATAGTAGTTCTTTGTGAGGTTACTGTCCTTGTAGAGCGCTCTGATGATCTTTCCGCTCTCATCAAGGATATTCAGTTCCATTTCCTTGGCGTTTCTTAAGAAGGATAGTAGAGGAAGTACATCATCGCGGTTCTTGTCTCTGTTTGGAGAGAAAGCGATGGTATTCTTGTCTCTTGCGCCATCGAGGTCCACACCCAGGAACTCAAACATCTCATTGGGTTGATCATACCAGGCCAGAGTAGTGATGCCATAGAAACTTCTGCCTTCATAGATGCTCTGATCCACTATAGGAGCTTTATCCCATTCTCCATAGAATCCCATGTAAGGAATGCTGAGGGTTGGGTTCACTTCTTCTGGATCTTCCAGCACCACAAAACCTTCCAGGAAGGTTCCATTGGGGAATACTTCTGATAAAGGCAGATTGTAGTACCAGTCTATACCATTGGTCACGTCTACGGTGACCGTGAGAGTTCTTGTTTCTCCGGCTGGAATCGTTAAAGAGTCTTCACTGAAATAGATGGGGTACTCACCGGAGTATAGTCCGTTTGGTCCATATTCTTCCAGGGTGCCATCTAAGTATACTCCCTGGGTTTCCAGATAGTTATACTCGCCGTCGGAAAGATCCGTCTGCACGGTGCCTCTGGGCACATAAGTCACTTCTTCATCGGACAGATTTTTCACGTCTACTTTGAATGTAGTGACATCCTTCATTTCCTTCAAGCTGACTTTTCCAATACCTGAGGTTTTTTCATAGGCCACGGCTGGGCTTACCACTGCGGCGTAGACATCCATGACTCCAGCGCCTTGTCTTCGTGGAGAAGAGTAGTTGTAGTCGCCGTTTCCGAAGTAGCTGTTGTATGTTCCAGTATCGTGGTGGGCGATGGCTGTATTCATGAGGAGGTTCTTCGCCATGAGAACTCTTTCTGAAGAGGATAAGTTGAAGTATTCATCCACTCTCTGAAGAACCAGGGCAGATCCACCAGCCACATGAGGGGCTGCCATAGAGGTTCCGCTCATGGTCTGGTACTGGTTGTTTTGAGCAGTAGACCAGATGCTGCCGCCAGGGGCGGTGATTTCTGGTTTGAAGTCCAGGTTCGGTGTGGTGCCCCAGGAACTGAATCCGGATAGGTTTCCTGCTTCTGGATTTCCTGCTTTTGCAAGTTTGCCGGAGAAGGCCACATAGTTTCCTTCTGTCTGCAAGAGTTCCACAAGGTTCAGTCCATGGGATCTTCCGATGAAGACCGCTGGAATACTGATGCCTTCAGGGTAGAGCATATTGATGAGACCATCTCCACCTGCAGGACTGTTGTAGACGATGACGCCGATGGCGCCGTTATTATATGCGTTCTGGATCTTGTCTGTGAAATTGTAGCTGCCTCTTTCAATGAGGGCAATTTTGCCATTGAAATCCTGTCCGGCAAAATCGTCAGGCCCACCGAGACCGGCATGAAGATAAGGAACCCTTTCTGTGAATACATCTTTGGGGTCTTTAGGGCCAGCATTGGCGTATGGAGCTAGAAGTTCTTCTCCTGCGTAGAAATAAGACAGGGCATTTGCAGTGACGATGTTGTTCTCAATGGACGCTACCTGAATGGTTTCAGGAGCAAGACCTGGAGAACCTACTACGCCGATGTCCGGATTTTCTGTGTAAGGCTTGTCAAAGCCGTCGCCGAACATGGCGGAGTTACCAGCAGATACTGCTGCGATGACGCCGTTTTCCATGGCATTACGGATGGCCACCTGCTCCAGATCATTCTCATCCACATAGGAAGCGGTGGAGCCAAGGCTCATATTGATGACGTCTGCGCCCAGAGCCACAGAATCATCGATGGCTTTCACAATGACATCTCCAAAGGTGGAAGGCATAGACGGATTATTTCCAAATACTTTCATGGCAAGAAGCTGGGCTTCAGGGGCTACACCCTTGATGCCACCGGCTTCCAAGTCGCCATTCGCGCCTACGGTACCGGCCACGTGCATGCCGTGCATTGATGCACCAGGTCCTAAATCGAGAATCTCCTGATTCTTGTCCATATAGTTGTAGCCATAAGGAACCTTTGCTGTGCGGTAGGTTCCAGGCAGTCCATTCAGAGTAGAAGCAGTGAGTTTTGCTTTGCTTTCATCGGAAAGGATCATATCTTTATGGGATGGATCAGTGCCCGTATCGATGATGGCAACGACCATGCCTTCGCCGTTATATCCTGTATCTGTCCAGGTTTTGATGGCGTTGACCATTTCTGTGCTGCTGCTCATATCTGGCTCAGGTCTTGAGAAGGTATGGGCCACGGATACGTGGGTGACTCCTTTCAGGTTTTTGATGGTTTTCAGGTTCTTGTAGGTGGTTTCAATACTGAATCCATTGAGGACATTATCATAGGTTTCCAGTTCTTTGAGAGAAATTCCCGCAGCTTTTATCAGATCCTTGACGGATTTCTGGGTTGCGCGGTTCTTGTCTGTGATGGATTTTTTCAAGGATTTTGTAAGATCTCTTACAGAAACACCTCTTTCTGTCGCCACATCGATGACTGGTTTTCCGGTGACTTCGATGAGAAGACGCACCACATCGTCATCTTCATAGAGGATGTCGCCTTTGCTCTTGGCGATGCTGGTGGAGGTGGTATCCCTTAGGGTGCTTTCAGGGCTCTTCAATGCATCCTTGGGCACCAGAGGAGAAGCTTTTACTGTGAGGGCACTGGACGACAGTAGAAACAGCGACAACAGAACGGATGTGAATTTTACCATGTGTCTTTTCAAGTATGTTCCCTCCTATGATTCAATTGAATGTCAATTCTGAATATTTATGATGAAAAAAAAGAACCTATCCAGAGGTTGAAATTCTGTGATAATTATAGCAATTGCGAAGTTTATTCACAAGAATTCTGTAACTGATTTGTCATATTTTGCGTTTTGTAACTATATTCTACCAGATGTTTAAAAATACCATCGGTATTCTGTGGATAAATACGAAATATTACTTCGAAATTCAAATAAGTTTTCGACATGGTTGTATAGGATTATTGTCACAAAAAAGAGAATCTTTCAGGATGATCCCAACAGATTCTCTTGGTTTTTCCGCTTGTTACAGGGAGGTTTCATGGAGGCTTTCTTCAGGAAGTTCCCTGAGGGCTTTATGAAGCACCTCTTCTGCGGTCATGTCCGGATGAAGAGAGCTGCTTACAAGCTGCCGCCAGAGCCTGCTTCCCGGTCTTTCATGAAAAAGACCCAAGGTGTTTTTCAGCGCACGATGGGCTGTCCGTTTGTCTTCGCCAAACTGGGCCACATAGGGAAGAAAGTTCTCGATGACTTCCCGTCTTGTGGGGGAAGGAGTGGTTTCTCCGGGAAGAAGTGCATCCACTTTTGAAAGAAGATAGGCATCCTCATAGGCAGCGCGGCCGATCATGACCCCATCCACCTGGTTCAGATGGCGTTTGATGCTCTCCACTGTCCGGATGCCACCGTTGATCTCCACAAAAAGATCCGGAAACTCTTTTTTGATGCGGTACACATCCTCATAGCGAAGAGGCGGGATCTCCCGGTTGTCCTTGGGACTGAGGCCGGCTAGGATGGCAATCCTTGCGTGGATGATGAAATGCTCTGTGCCGCGGTCTTTCAACGTCTTCACAAAGTGGTATAGATCTTCATACTGGTCGAGCATCACCCGGGGCAGAGAGTCAGGGAGCACACCCGTGCCGTCAATGCCGATGCGGGACTTCACGGTGACAGGCTTCTTTGTGACCTTTCTTGCCTCACCAAGGATTTCTGCCACAAGATCCGGATAAGCCATGAGGGAGGCCCCCATGTCATTTCCTGAGACCCGGTCGGAAGGGCAGCCAGCGTTTAAGTTGATTTCATCATAATCCCAGTCTTCTGCAATTTTTATTGCTTCTGCAATCTCTCTGGGATCTGAGCCAGCGATCTGAAGGGTGATGGGTTTTTCAAGAGTTGAAAAATCCAGAAGCTTCTTCCGGTCTCCGTGGAGGATGGCGCTGCTGGTGATCATCTCTGTATAGAGCATGGCTTTCTTTGTGAGAAGCCTTGTGAAATATCTGAAATGACGGTCGGTGACGTCAATCATGGGGGCAATACTGATTCGTTGCACGATGCTAACTCTCCTTTATCTTTTCCATGGAATCAGGGGTCTTTTCTCCATGAGGCAGTTCATAAGATCCTTCATGGATTATTTTTGAAGGATTCCTTTGGGGGATAATCTGTTTATTATACATTCAACAGAAAGAAGTTTGAAAGCCAGTTCATAGAAAATTAACAGGAAGGAAAGAGGAGAAGACCTGGAAGGAGGGGGAGAAATCGTGGGGTATCCCGATGGGAAAAAGACGCAGACACGCTCTCCTCAAAGTTTCATTTTCCAATCCCTGGGCTTTTCTGCTATAATTTAGAATGGGTTTAGCATGCAGGCTTATCATACCGCAGTATGTGCTATGCAGATGCTTTCATGGCAACGCATGGAAAAACCGAATGAACACCTTCTTTTTAAGAGAAAGAAGACAGGAGTTTAGAAGATGAAAAAAATGGATCAGAAAATCATTCAGATGAAAGAGATGGACCTTCTTCTTTGTCCCAAGTGCAGAGAAGAGCTTCATGTGGAAGAAAAAAGTTTAAAATGCAAAAACCGCCATACCTATGATGTGTCCAAGAAAGGCACCGTGAACTTCGTGCTGGGTTATGGAGAAGAAAACTACAACCTGGCTATGCTGGAAGCAAGAGAGCGGGTCATGGGAGAGGGTTTTTTTGAAGAGATCTTAACGGCCCTGGCCGAAGAGATCTATGAGGATATCCTGCTTCTGGAAAAGGAAGGGGATGTCATCCGAATTCTTGATGCAGGCTGTGGAGACGGAAGTCACTTGGCCATGCTGGGAGAGGCGCTGAAAGAAAAAGGTCTTCAGGTGTCCATGGTAGGCGTAGACCTGTCGAAGGACGGGATTCTTCTGGCAGGCAGAAAAATGAACGACGCTCTTTATTTTGTGGCAGACCTCAGTGCACTGCCCTTTAAGGACAATTCCTTTGATGTGATCTTAAATATCCTTTCCCCTGCCAGCTATAAAGAGTTTCAGCGGGTCCTTTCCCCTTCAGGCCGTGCCTATAAGGTAATTCCGGGGGCAAAGTACCTGACAGAGCTTCGGAAGCTCTATGGTCTGGCCGAGTATGACAATGGAGAAATCGTCTCCCATCTGAAAAGCCACACGGTGGTATACAAGGAGCGGGATATAAGAGTCCAGAAAAAGGTAGAGCGTTATGCGGATGATCTGCTTCTCATGACGCCCATGCTGTGGGACAAAACGATTCTGGAACCCGGAGCCAAGCTGTCCAAGGTCACCATTGATGTGCATCTGGCCACCTTCGGGTATCCAAAGAAAATTGAGGAAGGAGTGTCTCTATGAGTGAACAGAATAAAAGCTATAGTGTAGAAGACTTAACTTCGCTGGAGAAACTCGAGCCTGTAAGAGTCCGTCCGGGGATGTACATTGGAAGCACCGGACAAAAGGGAGTCCATCACTGTGTATGGGAGATCCTCGACAATGCCATTGATGAGATCACCAATGGATATGGGGATACGGCTTATGTGATTTTGAACAAAGATAAGAGTGTCACGGTCATTGACAATGGCCGTGGCATTCCTGTGGGCATACATCCCACCAAGAAGATCTCTGGTGTGGAAATGGTCTATACAGAGCTTCATACCGGTGGTAAGTTCAACCACGAAAACTATAAGACTTCAGGTGGCCTCCACGGTGTAGGCGCTTCTGTGGTCAATGCCTTAAGCAAGTGGCTGGAAGTGGAGGTCCATAAGGACGGAAAGCTTTATCGCCAGCGTTTTGAACATGCTTATGACAAGAAGTACGACAGAAAGATGCCGGGAACACCGGTGACAAAGCTCGAAACCGTGGGCAGCACCAAGAAGCAGGGAACGAAAGTCACGTTCATGCTGGACCCGGAAGTCTTCACCAATGTGGAGTTCCGTTTTGAGATCATCGACATGAGAATGATGGAGCTTTCTTTCCAGAACAAGGGCATCACCTTGGTTTTAAAGGATCTTCGGGGCGAAGAACCTGTGGAGAAGACCTATCACAGTGAACGGGGACTGCTGGATTTCATTGCCTATTTAAATGAATCCAAGACCGTGATCCATGAGGAGCCCATCCATTTTGAAGGCGAAAGAAGCATTGGCAATGTGACCTTGGAAGGGGAGGTCTGTGTGCAGTTTACAGACTCTTCTTTGGAGAACATTGCAAGCTATGTGAATAACATTCCCACCAATGAGGCAGGTACCCATGAGACGGGGTTCAAGACCGGCATGACAAGAGCGTTCAAAGAGTGGGCAAAGAAGCTGAACCTGGGGAAAGACAAAAACTTTGAAGGGGACGATCTTCGGGAAGGCATGACAGCCATTGTGAAGGTGCGTCTCACAAACCCCATGTTTGAAGGGCAGACCAAGAACAAGCTTGGAAACTCTGAAGCGTACACCCTTATGAACGATCTAGCGTACACCAAGTTCTATGAGTGGATTGAAGACCATAAGGACATCGCTTCTCAGCTTATTATGAACGCCATTGATGCGGCGACCCGCCGGGAAAAGATCAAGAAGATCAGTGACATGGAACGTAAAAAGGTGGGTAAAGGCACCTCTCCTCTGGCAGGAAAGATTGCTGTAGCCACCTCAAGAGACAAGAATGTTTTGGAATTCATCGTGGTGGAGGGAGACTCCGCAGGAGGATCCGCCAAGCAGGCAAGAGACAGACGGTTCCAGGCCATCATGCCGTCTAAGGGAAAGATCATGAACACGGAAAAGCAGAAGCTTGAAAACGTTCTGGGATCCGAAGAGCTGAGGCTTTTTAACACAGCCATCGGCACCGGCACCTTAACGAGCTTCAAGCTGGACGATGTGCGCTACGGGAAAATCATCATCATGAGCGATGCCGATGTGGATGGATATCACATCAGAACCCTGTGGCTCACCTACATCTACCGCTACATGCGGCCCCTCATCAGTAATGGCATGCTGTATCTGGCTCAGCCCCCTCTTTATAAGGTCTACAAGCAGACCAAGAAGGGGGAAGTTCATAAGTACGCCTACTCCGATGATGATCTGGAAGTGCTGAAGAAAGAGTTTGGACAAAACTACAACATTCAGAGATTTAAAGGTCTGGGAGAAATGAATCCGGACCAGCTGTGGGAAACTACCCTCAATCCGGAGACCAGGACCCTTCTTCGGGTCACCATCGATGACGCCGCCAGGGCGGAGCGTATGGTGTCTCTACTCATGGGCGACGTGGTGGAGCCCCGTAAAAACTATATTTATAAACATGCAGAATTTTAGGAGGTGGCATTTTGGCGAAAGACAACAGAATTCCTGAAGACCAGAACATCTTGAATGTCCCTCTGGAAGAGGCCATGCCGGACAATTTTCTACCCTATGCCGTGGAAGTGGCCAAGGACAGAGCTCTGCCGGATGTTAGGGACGGTTTGAAGCCTGTTCATAGAAGAATCCTTTATGGTGCCTATCAGCTGAAGGCGTTTCCGGATAAGCCCTACTATAAATCCGCAAGAGTGGTGGGGGACATCCTTGGAAAGTATCATCCCCATGGAGACTCTTCGGTCTATGAGGCCATGGTGATCCTGGCCCAGGATTTTTCCACAAGGCTGCCTCTTATAGACGGCCATGGAAACTGGGGCTCCATCGATGGAGACAGCGCGGCTGCCATGCGTTACACTGAAGCCAGGCTTTCGCCCGGGGCCATGGAAATGCTCCGGGACATTGATAAAGATACGGTGGATTTTACCTATAACTACTCTGATACAGAGCTGGAGCCTAAGGTGCTTCCGGCCAGATACCCCAATCTTCTCGTGAACGGCGCCTTCGGTATTGCCGTAGGCCTTGCCACAAACATTCCTCCTCACAACATGAGAGAGAGTATTGATGCGGTGTGCGCCTACATTGACAAGGAAGACATCACTGTAAAAGAGCTCATGAACCACATCAAAGGACCGGACTTTCCCACAGGGGGGGTTCTCATAGGTGGAGACTCTCTACAAGAAGCCTATGAAAAGGGCGAAGGAAAAGTCGTCCTAAGAGCCAATGCCAAAGTGGAGAAGCTCACCACGGGACGTTATGGCGTCGTCATCACGGAGTTTCCTTATCGAAAGAACAAGGCGAAGCTTCTTCAGCAGATCTCTGCCATGACGGCAGACAAGCGTCATCAGAAGGTTCTGGAAGGCATCATGGACATCCGGGATGAGTCCGATCGAAACGGCGTCCGGGCGGTCATTGAGTTTAAAAAGCAGGTGGATCTGGAGACGGCAGAAAAGATTCTTCTCTATCTCTACAAAAGATGCGACCTGCAGATTAATGTGAATTTCAACATGGTGGCCCTCTATAAAGGAAAACCAGAAACCATGAGTCTTCTGGATATGATCCGCTATTATGTGGAGCACCAAAGAGAAGTCTTAACAAGAAGAACAAAGAAAGAGCTGGAGACGGCCATGAAGAGATTCCACATTGTGGAAGGCTTCATGAAGGCCATTGACATCATGGATGAAGTCATTAAGACCATCCGGGAGTCCAGTTCCAAAGCCAACGCCAAAGAGAACCTCATGAAAAACTTTGGCTTCTCTGAGGAGCAGGCCACAGCCATATTGGAGCTGATGCTCTACAGACTCACAGGATTAGAGCTGAAAGCCTATGTGAAGGAACACAACGAGCTGAAAAAACTCATCGCGTCCCTAGAGAAGATCCTAAACAGCGAAAAAGAGCTCAACAAGCTGGTGAAGAAGGAGCTTCTGGAAGTGGCGGAAACCCACGGGGATGAAAGAAGAACCATGATCATCCGGGACGAGGAGGAAGCAGTCATTGATGTCATGGACATCATCGTCCAGGAGGATGTAGCGGTGACCATCTCCAAGGAAGGCTTCATCAAGCGTCTGCCGCTGAAGAATTTCCAGAGGGTCACCTCCGACACCTCTGCCATTGAGTATCGGGAAGGGGACAGTCTGTCTGTGCTTCTGGAGAGCAACACCCGGGATCTTCTTTATATCTTCACGGATGCGGGGATGCTGTATCAGATGAAGACCATGGATGTGCCGGAGCACAAGTGGAAGGACAAGGGCGTACGGCTGGACAACTACATCAAGGGCATTGACTTCAATGAGGAGTCTGTCATTGGTGCCTTCAGCCTGGAGAATCCGGAAGAGGAAGGCACCTTCCGCTTCATCACGTCCCGAGGAGCCATGAAGAGAACGAGTCTTGAAAGCTTCAAGACCAGTTACACCAAGATCATTGCCCTGAAGCTGAAAGGGGAAGAGAAGCTGGTGTCTGTGGTCCTTGAAAAGCATAGGATCTATTATGAGAATACAGCAGGAGCACTGCTGCCTAAAAAATACAAAGATTTCCTTTATGAGCATAAGGAAGCGCTTCATCTTGTGGAGCTGCCAAAGGCCCCTGAGTTTATCAGGATCCTCACAAAGAATGGTCTGGACTTCACGGTGCCCGAGGCCCATGTGGAGGTCAAGGACCGTATGACAACACCGGATCCTTTCTTATCCCTGCCGGATAAGGATGAGGTCTACCGTGTCCACTATGAGGAGGACTATGAAGCCAAGGCCTTCAATGTCACAGTCTCCGACCGAGGAGAAATCAAGCTGACCCAACGGGCCAGCAGAGCCCGTAATCTGTATAAGGCTTCTGGAGAGTCCTATGAGATCCTCGTCATTGTCACGAGTCTTGGGGCCTACTATAAGCTTCCCCTCTATATGTTTGAAAATCTTACAGGAAGCGTTCTCATGCAGGACCTTTATGACGACTACGACAAGAATGAGAAGGTGGTGGGCATCTTTACCCTGGAGGAGGAGACAAATTCCGGGAAAGAAGTGTATTTTGCCACCGAAGAAGGCATCGTGAAGAGAACCTCTGTGGAAGACTTTAAGGGCGATTCCACCAAGGGGCAAGTGGTGAAGTTCAAAACGCCAACGGATAAACTGGTCTATGCAGAAGCCTTCCCTGAAAACATGGAGGAGACCATGCTCATGGTGTCTTCTAAAGGGATGGCCATCCGGTTTGAATCATCCAGTATTTCTTTATTATCGAAAAATGCAGCGGGCGTTCTTGGGATGAATCTTCGGGAAGAGGACAGGGTGTTCTTTGCGAAGATCATCACCGAGGAAAAGGAAATGGTTGTGGGATCCAAGGGTAATGCCGATGAAACTCAAGTGATTTCGGACATCAAGCTTCAGAATCGTGCCACCCGAGGAAAGAGCATCATGACCCTGTACCTCGGAGATACCATCAACAAGGTGGATCTCAACTAAAAACAGCTAAAATGTACGGTTAGAATAAGCGGATCAGCCTAGTAGAAGGCTGGTCCGTTTTTCCATAACAGAAAGACTTGTGTCCGTACAGGTTCAGTGAAGATATAGAGATAATCAATCTTAGAGCCTAGAGACGCAAGGGTTCTATACCATGGTCACAGGTTCTGACCAAAGGCAAAACTGGGAATATGCGTCCTAAAGGGTGAGAAACCCTTTTCATTTTATTTTCTCTCCGATAAGGTAAGAGTATCAAACAAGAAAGAGGTGCAGTACATGACAAAACGAGAACGATTCAGTGAAGGAATCCAGAGATTCGGACGATCTCTCCTTCTGCCCATCGCCATCATGGCCCCCATGGGAATGATTCTAGGACTGACAGGTGCCCTGGTTCAGGGGTACATGGTCGAAAGAGTGCCATTTTTAGCCAATGAGACGCTTCAGCTGATTCTAACCAGCCTACGAAGTATCGCCGACATTATTTTTTCTAATATTCCGGTACTCTTTGCCATGGGCGTAGCCTATGGAATGTCCAGGAAGGAGAAGGGCATTTCTGTCTTTTCCTCCATCATCGCCTATCTCATTTTAAACATCACCATCAACGTCTACTTAAAGGCCACGGGAACCCTGGCGGATTCCGAAACCATGGCTCAGGTGGGTCAAGGCATGGTCCTTGGCATCCAGACCTTAAGGCTCGATGTCCTTGGCGGCATCATCGCCGGTCTCATCGGCGCCTTCGCAGCAGACAAGTATTACAACAAAGAGCTTCCCGTAGCGTTTGCCTTCTTCTCCGGTAAGAAGTTTGTGCCCATGGTGAGCATTGTATGGGCCACCATTGCAGGGCTCATTATTCCCTTCTTCTGGGCATATCTCACCAAGGGACTCATTGCCCTGTCCAAGGTCATCCTGGTAGGTGCGGTTGGACCATTCGTCAATGCACTGATGGTGAGGCTTCTTATTCCACTGGGTCTTCATCATGTATGGAGTGCGCTGATCCGATTCACCCCAGCCGGAGGAACCTACGTCATTGACGGAGAAACCTTCACTGGTATTCTTCCAACCTTAAACGAAGTGCTCTTTAATCAGGGACCTAATTCTGAAGCTTGGGAAATGCTGCCAGAGCTCACCAAGTTCATGGCGCAGAACCAGATGCTGGTGACTCTTTTCATCATCCCTGCCATCGGCCTTGCCATGTATAAGAGTGCCTATGCCAAGAACAGACCTTTTGTAAAAGGTATCATCATCACCATGGTGATTACACCATTTCTTGGGAACATCACAGAGCCTATGGAATTCTCCTTCCTCTTCATCGCACCGCTTCTTTACGTGGTCTATGTGCTTCTTGCAGGTGTGGGCGCTGTGGCGCTTTACCTCATGGGTACTGGGGTAGGATACATTAGAGGAACCATCTTTGACTTTGCCATCTTCGGTCTCATGTATGAGAACACCAGATGGTACAACATCCTCATCGTGGGTGTGCCTCTAGCCATTGCCACATACTTTATCTTCAAGTGGGCCATTGAGAAATATAACATTGCCACCCCTGGAAGAGAAAGTGATGAGTATGAATACAACAACCTCATTAAGGAAAAGCGTTATGGAGAAGTGGCGAAGATTGTCATTGAAGCCATCGGTGGATCTTCTAACATTGTCAACGTGGACAACTGCGTCACAAGGCTTCGTATTGACCTGAAGGACATGAACTTGGTGAACAAGGAAAGGCTGAAAGACTCCGGCACCTCCGGAATCTTCTTCCCCATGAAAAACCACATCCACATCGTCTTCGGACCCAATGTGGAATTTGTGAAAAACGCTGTTACAGACGAACTGAAGATGATCAGCTAAAGGGGTTCTCCCCTTTAGCTCCTTTAAAAGAAGGAGGAAATTACCATGAGAAAGAACCCTGTGATTACCATTGCGGGCGCTGGAAGCCTTCGGATTCCTGCCCTCATTGGCAGTCTCATTTATTATAAGGAAACGCTGCCCGTAGCAAAAATCATACTCTTTGACATTGATGAAGAAAGGCTGGAAAGAGTGAAAGCCTACATCGATCTCACCCTCAAGGAGTACTACAGTGAGGCGGAAGTGCTGTTCACAACCAAAGAAGAGGAAGCCTATGGAGACACGGACTATGTCCTCTGCAACATGAGAGTGGGTGTGGACACCATGAGAAGTGTCGATGAGAAGATTCCTCTAAAGTACGGCCTGGTGGGTCAGGAAACCTGCGGTCCGGGAGGCTTCTCTTATGGCATGCGGTCCATCGGCGCTATGATTGATATGGTGAACACCGTGAGAACGTACTCCAAGGACACCTGGATCCTCAACTACACAAACCCTGCCGCCATCGTGGCGGTGGCACTGGACAAGGTCTTCCCAGAGGACAAGCGCATCATGAACATCTGCGACCAGCCCTACTCCATGATCAAGTCCTTTGCGAAAATTCTCGGCGAGGATATGTATGATCTAGAGCCCAGATACTTTGGCCTCAACCACTTTGGCTGGTTCACCTCTCTAAAGAACGCAAAGACCGGGGAGGAGCTTCTTCCAAAGCTCAAGGACTACCTCATGGGCCATGAGTTCAAGCCTTTCAACGCGGAGCAAAGAGACCCTTCCTGGCTGAAGACCTATAAGAACGTCAACAAGCTCATGCAGTTCTTTCCGGAATATGTGCCAAACACCTATCTTCAGTACTACTTCTTTGCAGAAGAGATCGTGAAAGATTCGGATCCAAGCTTTACAAGGGTAGATGAAGCGAAGCTGGGCCGGGAGAAAAAGGTGCTGGATATCCTGAAAAAAGCGGAGGAGCAGGGAAACCTTACAGACATTCCGCTGATGCAGGGAGAAGTCTTTGGAAATCTTATGGTGGAAGTGGTGGACTCCATCCACAATGACCTCAATAAAGTCTTTGTGGTCATTGGCAGAAATGGAGACCTCATTCCAAACCTTCCGGAAGACGCCATGGTGGAGCTGGCCTCTTACCTTGGAAAAGAAGGTGCGAAGATGATTCCTTATGGAGAGGTGAAGCCTTTCTATAAAGGGCTCATTGAAGGCCAGTATGCCTATGAGAAGCTCACGGTGGAAAGCTACCTGGAAAAAGACTACACCAAAGCACTCCAGGCCCTTACTTTAAATCGGTCCATTGTGGATCCTGTGAAGGCGAAGCTGGTGCTGGATGATCTCATGGACCACAGCTCGGACTACTGGACTTTAGAGAAAAAAGAGCTGTAGGAGATCATAGAAACATAAAAGAGAAAGAGCTGAAAATGAAGGAAACCCCCAAGGCGTTGGGGGTTTCTTCCTAAATAATTTGATATACTGGAGAAAGGGGGTGCATGCAAAATATGAAACTGGATAGACTCACAGGTTCCTACGGACAGCTCAGCAGCTTGGAGAAGAAAGTGGTGGAGTTCATGGCGTCTTCGCCGGAAGAGGTGGTGAAGATGACTGCCAGGGATCTTTCAGAAAAACTCTTCATCTCTAAGACCACCATCATCAATTTGTGTAAAAAACTGGGCTTTGAGGGCTATACGGAGCTGAAATACTATCTCAAAAGCTCTTCTGAAGAAGAAAAGAAGGTGTGGAAGGAAATAGAAGAGGTATCTTTTTCGGAGATTCTCCGGGATCTCCGGGAGGAAGCCGAAAAGACCTTGGATCTTCAGAAAGAGGAGAATGTGGCCAAGATGTCCGAGATTCTCCAGTCGGCGAGAACCGTCTATGTGGTGGCCCGAGGAGCTTCGAAACCCTTTGGGAGCTACCTGAATACTAGGCTCGCCATGCTGAAAATAAGGACTATTTTCGTGGATGACTTCAATCTCATCGACAACATCAAAGACCATATAGAGCCCGATGAAGCGGTGCTTCTTCTTTCTTTATCCGGAAACACCAAGAGGATCCTCGATATTGCCAAAGGGGCCAGGATCCGTGGGGCCAAGGTGCTGGTGATCACTGGTTTTTCGGACAATAAAGTGGAAAAGTACGCAGACAGCGTGCTGTATGCCTATGCCAAAACCACAGATACAGAAGTCAATGATCTCATATCCAGAGTGGGCATGCATCTGACGCTCCAGATTCTCTTGACCTATACGCAGAAAATGCTGGAGAAAAGGAGAGTTTGACATGATCATTCGTTCTAGAAATATACATACAGAAAAAGGCGTTGTGGATGGATTCCTCAAAGTCCAGGATGGCAGAATTGTATCTATTCATGAAGAGGGGAAGGGAGAAGGATTTCTTGATTATGGTGACAGCCATATCATTCCGGGCTTTCTGGACCTTCATGTCCATGGCTTTGGCACCGGATCCTTCTGGTATGAAAAGACCGAGGAGTCTCTCAATGCCATGGCGAGAAGCATGGTGAAAGAAGGAGTCACCACCTTTCTTGGCACCACAGGCACCGATGATCTTGAAGAGATCAAGGAAAGCCTGGTGGAAGCGAAGAAAGCGGTGGAAAACTGGACACCGGAAAAGGGATCCAGGATCCTTGGCGTCCATCTGGAGGGACCTTTCATCAATAAAGAGTTCAAAGGGATGCAGAAGGAGGAGTTCTGCCTCGATCCCACGGTGGAAGTGGCAGAGGAGCTTTTGTCTGCCATAGGAGAAGAGCATGTGTATCTCATGACCCTGGCACCGGAGCTTCCTGGTGCGGAGGAGGTCATAAAGTATCTTCATGAGAAGAAGGTCCAGATCAGCATCGGTCACAGCGCAGCGGAGCTGGAAGACATCGGAAGGCTCAAGGGCTATGGCCTCGGGGGCGTCACCCATATGTACAGCGGCATGCGGGGCTTTCATCATAGAAGACCTGGCGTGGTGGGGGCTGCTCTCTTCTTTGAGGATCTCTACTGCGAGTTTGCCAAGCAGACGGGAATGACGGTGTCTCATGAAGCTTTCCGCATTGCCTATAAAGTGAAAGGGGCCAAGGGCATCATGCTGTGCACGGATTGCACGGGTCTTGCCCATGTGAAGAGTCCTTTCCATCACTACATCCGGAAGGAAACCTATATCCCTGATGGAGAGTCTGTCCTCATCCGGAAGGATTCTGGCGAGGAGTACCGCCTAAACAGACGGGATGTGGAAGAAGTAAAAAACCTGGAGATGGGCTACTTCTCCTCGGTGAAGACCATCATGGAAAAGCACAGCATTTCTTTAGAGGAGATCATCACCATGGCTTCGGAAAATCCAGCCAAGTACATTGGTGTCTTTGATCAGGTGGGATCTCTGAAAGAAGGAAAGAAGGCGGATTTCCTGGTGCTGGACAACCATATGGACCTCATGGAAGTCTATGTGGAAGGGATATCTCAGAAGATCCATAAAGAATAGAATCAATGAAAAAGTCTCTGTGAAGAAATATGCTTCTTTCACAGAGACTTTTTCCCATCTCTAGGTTTTTGCATTGAGATAACAGGCATAACAAAAGGGACTCCGTGGAATCCCGTGCGATTGTTTATATAGTGCTGATATAGTTTACTGTATGGAGCGTCATGTCGGTGGCGACAAACACCAAAAGAATCAAGGCAACCCCTATAAAAAGTATCTGAAGATTTTGGGATACTGTTCTATCTTTCCGTTCCTTCAATGTGCCAAGGATCAGCAAAACGCCCTTCACGAGGACATAGATACTGAAGATGATTAGGAACAGTCGATAGGGAATATAAGCAGATGGAATGGTACTCAGTTTTTCATTGTTATTCAGTGCCATGAGTGCAACAGAGAAAACACTTAGGAACAGTTGGCGTAGAGGGCTTCTTTCTTTTTTCTCAAATAAGTTTGCCATGATGCATACCTCCAAGATATTGAATTTGTATTTTACAAAACATAATAAAACCACTTACTTCTACTCTATTATATATTGTAATACTACTATAGTCTAGAAAATCAGGATTACTATTGTTATATATCTTCATCTGTTCTCTTCTTTTGGTTTCTAAGGGAGAAAGAAGGAGAGAGGCCTTGTCAAAGGGGGCGGTCTTCCGCATAATGTACATAAGTGATAGAAGGGGGAGATAGAAAGATGGCACTGGTGACAATTGAAAACATACTTCAGCTGGAAGGATTCCAGAATGCAAAGGTGGTGGCCGGAGCAGCGGGCATGCATCTCATGGTGAATAATGCCATGCTCATGGAGGTTCCAGATATCTTTCCTTATGTGGAAAAGAATAATCTTCTTATTACGACCCTCTTTCCGGTCTATGAGGATGAGAAGGCCATGGAGGAGCTGATTCCAAGGCTCTCTGAGCTGGGAGTCTCCGGCATCTGCATCAAGCCTTTCCGGTACATCGGGGGAATTCCAGAACGGATGAAGGAGCAGGCGGATGCCCTTTCCTTCCCGGTGATTGAGCTTCCCAAAGAAGCGAACCTTTCGGGTCTCGTCACAGAGATCCTGGAGATCTCCCTGAAAAAACATATGGATGTGCTGAACTTCAGAAATAATGTCCACGACCGCCTCATGGGGCTCTTTCTGGAAGGCCGGGAAATCCCGGAGCTTCTTCAGAGCCTTGCGGACATCTGTCAGAGTGAAGCGGTGCTTCTGGATGCCTCCTATAAGGTTCTTCACCGGTCCGGAGAAGCCTGTAGCCCTTGTTATACCTTCACAGGAACACCAGAAAGGGGCGTTTTGAAAGTTCATCTGGGAGAAAAGCTTCTCAGTGAAGAAGACTATATTCTTCACCCCATCCGGGCTGGAGCGAGGCTTTTTGGCTATCTTCTTCTTCTGAAAGAAAATGGAAAAAGCGACAGTCTTCAGGTGGCGGCAGAGGAAGCATCGCTTCTCATCGCCTCCGTATATTTTAAAAACTATGCGGTGATGGAAAAGGAAAGAAGTTTCCAGGACTCCTTTATCCGTGACATCCTCCAGGGGAAGGTCACCTCGCCCATGGAGACCATCAATAAAGCCCGGTACTTCGGCTGGAACATGGAGTTTCCCCAGGTGATCCTGGTGCTGAAGATCTTTGCAGGTGACGAGAAAATGAAAAAGACCTACTATGAAGAGGTCATGGATGAGAAAATCATTGACGGCGTGCTGGAAAGAGAGCTGAGACTCACAGGCAAGAAGTTCAAGTATGTGTATCTCGATGACTCCATCGTTATTTTCATCAACACCATCTTCCTGGAAAAGAGGGAAGAAGCGTTAAAAAATGCCGCGGAGAAGCTTCTTCAGATGAAAAAGACAGAGATGCGTCTTGGCATCGGCATCTCCGAAGAAGCACTCTCCATTTTAGAGCTTCCTTCGTCTTACAGACAGGCGAAAATGACCTTGGAGATTGGCAGCCTTCTGAAAGAAAGTTCCTTCACCTCTTCCTATCGGGACTATGAAATGTTCTCTCTTTTACGGGAGATGAAGGACAAAGTTCTTCTGGAGGCCTTTGTGGAGAAGAAGCTTGGGAGGCTTCTTCTCCATGAGAAAACCCACAGCGGAGATCTTCTGAAAACCCTTCAGGTGCTTCTGGAAGAGAACTTAAATGCCAAAAACGCTGCCAAGAGGCTCTTCATCCACTACAATACCATGCGCCACAGAATCGAGAAGCTCAAAGAGCTGGGGGTGGAGCTGGAGCAGGGCTTCTCCTTAGGAGAACTTGTCTTTGCCTATTATGCCTATATATGGCAGGAGGCGGAAAAGTCTAGAGAACGAAAAGAAGAGCTATAACACAGATAGTATCATCATTGGGTTCATTGTCACTTGGTGACAGTGAACTCGTTTTCTTTTGGCACTATATCATGATGAAATCACATTTTCCTTCATGATATGATGAGGGCAACAGATAATTTGTTAACAATCAACATTCTAGGAGGAAACAACATGGTAGATATCAACGTATTCAAACTTCCAGTGGCAGGACCCGATGATGTGTCCGTACTGAAGGAAAAAGTAGCAGCAGGAGAGATCGTCGCAGAGGACATCATTGCAGTTCTCGGAAAGACAGAAGGAAACGGCTGTGTCAATGACTTCACCAGAGGATTCTGCACCATGGCGTACAGAAAAACCATCTCTGATCTCACAGGCTTATCCGAGCATGAAGTGGAGAAGAAGGTGGCCTTTGTCATGTCTGGTGGAACTGAAGGAGTCATGTCTCCTCATGTGATGATCTTCACAAGAAAAGAACTGGAAGAGGAAACCTCATCTGAGGAAAAAGCACTGAACGTTACGGTGGGATTCACCAGAAACTTCCTGCCAGAAGAGATGGGTACCGTCACCATGGTTCAGGAAGTGAAGAGAGTGGTGCTGGAGCTTATGGAGCAGGCAAACATCGAAAGCAAGGACGATGTGCATTTTGTGCAGATAAAGTGTCCACTTTTAACCTCTGACAGAATCCTGGATGCAGAAAAGCGTGGAAAGAAAGTTGTGGTCACCGATACCTACAAGTCCATGGGATACACCAGAGGCGCATCTGCTCTTGGCGTTGCCATTGCTCTGGGTGAAGTGGATGAGGCGAAGGTCACAGAAGAGACCATCTTAAAAGACTACAGCCTGTATTCCGGTGTTGCTTCTACTTCCGCAGGGGTTGAACTTCTAAACTGCGAGATCATTCTCATGGGAAATGCCAAGGGATCAAAGAGCAAGTACAGAATCGGCCACAGCGTCATGAAGGATGCCATTGATCTGGAAAGCATCATCGAAGCCATGAACAGTGCGGGTCTTTCTGTGGACAAGCTGCCTACAGAAGAAGACAAGAAGAGAATCGTCAATGTGCTGGCGAAGGCAGAAGCTTCACCGGACGGCTATGTGAGAGGCAGAAGAAACACCATGCTGACGGACTCTGACATCAACCACACAAGACATGCAAGAGCTGTGGTCAATGGACTCATCGCAGGACTTGTGGGAGACCCTATGGTCTATGTGTCCGGTGGTGCAGAGCACCAGGGACCAGCAGGCGGCGGTCCTGTGGCTGTTATCATCGAAAAATAAACGTCGAAGAGTGACGTAAAGGAGACAGAAAATGGATTTACTGATTAATCTTGTGCCTCTTATCATAGTTGTTGCGCTTCTTTTCATGAAGAAGCATATGCTGGTGGCAGGCCTCTTCGGAGGACTGGCTGCCATTCTCATCGGCGGGATGAACCTTTCTGATGTTTCAGGCATGTTTGTGGGCGGCATCTCCAATATGCTGGGCATCACAGTGCCAATCCTTTATGCGGCTTCTGCTGCCATGGTTTCCCAGGCAGGAAGCATCGAAGCTCTGGTGGCCTTGTTCAGCAAGAGCCTCAAAGGTAAAATTGCAGTTCTAGCAGGATTCATTGTCCTCATCCAGGGTTTTGCCACCTATATGGCAGGCATGGGTGCAGGAAACACCATGGTCACCGCGCCACTTGTGGCGGCTGCTGTAGGTGCAGTACCTGAAGTCATTGCAGCCATGGCCATCATTTCTGCAGTAGGCTTCACTACATCCCCAGCTTCCACAGAAACCATTCTGGCGGCTGAAAGCGCAGGGGTGGATGTGGCAGTCCATGCAGGAAACATGATGCCCTTCACCGTGGTATTCTACCTTCTTGCCTTTGGACTGGCAGTTTATGGCGTGAAGAAGAGAGGTGCTCTCTTTGCTGGAAAAGACGCGAAAAAAGAGGAAGATCTTCAGGATGCGACTACAGGTCAGCTTCTCAAAAGAGCCTTCCCAGCCATCGCACTGCTTCTCATGGTGGTAGGTGGATCCAAGATCAACGGACTCATCGGCTTTTCCCTCTTCAATCCAGCCACCACAGTGATTCTTACAGCGGTGCTGACCGTACTTCTCACCAAGATGAACTCTGATGAAACATCTGAAGCACTCATTGACGGGTCCAGATTCATTCTGACCACCATGTTCTCTGTGGGTATTTTCTTATCCTTCATCAACATGATTGCAGCCCTGGGCACCTTTGAACAGATTGCGGGCATCGCAAGAAATGCGCCGGAGTCCATCATTCTCCCCGTGGCCATGATCATCGCGTTCCTCATCGCCATTCCTTCTGGTGCATTCACTGCTGGAGTGCTGACCCTTATTCTGCCAACCCTGTCTGCTTTGGGACTTCCATCGGAAGCCATGGGCTTTGTGGCCATTGCCACAGGTCTTGGTACCCAGATCAGCCCGGTGCAGATCAATGTGGCAGCTTTAGCGAAGGGCTTTGATTCAGACATCATGGGAGTCATCCGAATGAACTTCAAGTATGTCATTGGCGCGATGGTGCTTCTCACTGCCATGGCCGTGATTTTTGTATAACAGACAGCAAGACGTAATAACTGAGTAAACAGGTAAAGGAGCAGGTAAAAGATATGACGGAAAAGAAAGTAAACCCGGATATTTTATATGGGATGGAGGACAGACCGGAGCTGAAGAAAGCGGTGCCTCTGGCTTTCCAGCATATCTTTGCCATGTTCGCCGCGAACATCACAGTGCCGCTTATGGTGTCTGCACTTCTTGATCTTCCCCCTTCGGATAAGACCTTTCTCATCCAGTGTGCCCTTTTCATGGCCGGAGTGGGAACGCTCATCCAAATCCGTAAAGGGAAAAAGATCGGTTCAGGCTTGCCCATTGTCATGGGCACCAGCAATGCGTTCATTGCCACGGTGATGTCCATTGCCGGCACCTACGGCATTGGTGCGGTCTTTGCCTCCAGTTTTGTCGGCGGTCTTTTTGAGATGGTTCTCGGAAAGAGCCTGCCGAAACTGAAAAAAGTATTTACTCCTTTGGTATCCGGCGTGGTGGTGGTCACCCTTGGGGTGACCCTCATCCCGGTGGCTGTGAAGCAGGCAGCGGGTGGAGCGGGGAATCTGGGAGACCCTACGGCGCTTCTGCTGGCGTCGGTGGTGCTTCTTACCATCGTCTTCTGCCACCGCTCCAAAAACAGATTTGTGAAGTCTGCTTCCATCCTTCTGGGGATCCTGACAGGTTTTGTACTCTCCCTTTTCCTGGGGATCCTGGATGGAGGAGCCATCAAGGATGCTTCCTTTGTGGCGATGCCTCTTCCTTTGAGATACCAGTGGCGTTTTTATCCTGCGGCCATCATCGGGATGCTGTTCATGTATGTGGCCACCACCATTGAAACCCTGGGAGACATTTCTGCCATCACCATCGCTGGGGAGGACAGAGAGCCCACAGAAGAGGAAAAGACCGGTGGCGTGCTGGCGGACGGACTTTCCAGCGCCCTGGCAGCTCTCATGAACGGCTTTCCGAACACTTCCTATACCCAGAACATCGGAGTGGTGAATCTCACTGGAGTATTCAGCCGTCATGTGGTAAGAATTGGCGCGTATATGCTTCTTCTTCTGGCCTTTTTCCCTAAGTTCTCGGCGGTGCTTTCAATGATTCCAGTGCCGGTCCTTGGCGGAGCGTCCATTGCCATGTTTTCCATGGTGGCGGTGTCCGGGTTCTCTCTTCTTGGAAAGATCCCCTTCACCAGCAGAAACTCTCTCATCATCGCCCTGTCTCTTGGCCTTGGGATTGGGCTCAGCCTGGTGCCGGAAGCTTTGGGGCATCTTCACCAGGACATTCAGCTCATCTTAACCTCTGGCGTGGTGCCTTCTGCGGTCACCGCCATCGGGCTGGATCTCTTTCTTCCGGCGGAGGAGGAAAAGTGAGGACCTTAAAAGGTCTCCGGGCAGAGGAGCTTCTTTACCGGAGGCTTCAGCCTGGCTGTCCTTTCAAAGGGAAAATCCACAGCATCTTTTCCACCACCATGAATCTCATGGAGGAGGACGGCAGGCTCTGGACCCTTTCCATCCAGCGGGATATGTATCTGCCTGGCACTCTGGAGATTTCAGGAAAAATCCCTTTTGAGGAATACCACCATCTTTTGGGAAAGCCTGTGCATTTGGCTTCGGGGATGCTGGTCTTAGGACACAGCCTTCAGGTGGATCTCTCAGATCTTCTCATGAGAAAACCTGAAGAGAGACAATCTGCAGCCAATGGCGCAGGGAATCCCAAAGATACTGTAGAAAATACCCTGGAAGAGCTTCGGTTATATGGAAAGCGGGGAGGTTGCCTCTCCTTTTTTCTTCCCGGACCTCAAGAGGGGTATCTGGAAAAAGCCTTTCAGGAAAGAATCTTCGAGGTGAAAAGAACGGGAGACTTCAGAAAGATCCTTGGTCTTGGCCTCGGCCTGACCCCTTCGGGGGATGATTTCGCCCTGGGATTTATGGCCATGGCATCTTACTTACAGGGCACCTTTGTGCGAGACACCGCACAAAACCTTAAGACCCTGCTCGAACAGGGGACAGTGAGCACCACGGAGGTGAGCCTCCAGATGCTGCACTTTGGCAAAGAGGGCAGATTTCCCGGAGCTCTCACAAACTTCTGTGAAGAGATCCTCTATGGCAGTGATGTAGAAAAGAGGAAAAATGCTATGAAAAAATTACTGAATATTGGGTCTATTTCGGGGACGGATATGGCCTCTGGTGCACTTTTTGCACTACAACTACATCTAGAACAACAATGTGGAGGAAATGATGATAAAAAAAGCTGAACTGAGAAAGAATATGTATTTTGACTCTGTGACTCTCATGTCTCTCACCGGCAAGATCCGGGAGATGGAAGGCGTGATTGATGCGGTGGTCTCCATGGCCACAGAAATGAATAAGGACCTTCTGAAGAGCGTTGGGCTTTTCACCGAGGAAATGGAAGGCGCAGGTCCATCGGATCTTCTTCTGGCTGTTTCTTCCGAGAAGCAAGAAGTGGTGGAAGAAGCCTACAAAATGATCCATGAGCTTCTGTCTCCAAAGAAAAAAGTGCAGGGAAAAGGGGCGGAAGTAATTCCGGAGTCCGTGGAAGAAGCGGTGGATCTGATTCCTGAAGCCAATGTGGCGGTGCTTTCTGTACCAGGAGCCTATGCGGCAAGAGAAGCAAGAAAAGCTCTGGAAAATGGACTTCATGTCATGATCTTCAGTGACAACATGTCTCTGGAAGAAGAGCGTGAGCTGAAGGAAATGGGCAGAGACAAGGGACTTCTTGTCATGGGACCGGACTGCGGCACTTCTTTTATCAGCGGTACAGGCCTGTGCTTTGCCAATGATGTGAGACGCGGAGGCATCGGTATCGTCGGCGCTTCTGGCACAGGTCTTCAGGAAGTCATGGTTCAGATCCATCATCTGGGCGAAGGTGTTTCCCATGGCATCGGCACCGGCGGACGGGACCTTCATGAGAAGATCGGCGGCATCATGATGCTTCAGGGCATTGAAGCGCTGAATAGCGATCCGGACACAAAAGTGCTTCTTCTGGTGTCCAAGCCACCAGCCAAGTCCATTGCGGACAAGATCTTTGAAACCATCAAAAAGATTGAGAAACCTGTGGTGGTCTGCTTCCTGGATGGAGAACCTGTGGAAGGTCTTCCAGAGCATGTGCATTTTGCCAAAGGACTTTATGAAGGAGCGGAACTTGCAGTATCTCTTCTCCAGCCGGAGAAAGAGAAGAAGGTGCTTCTTTCCGGATTTGATCCAAAGCCTTACAGCGATCTTCTTTCAGAAAAGCAGACAGATCTTCGCGGTCTCTACTGTGGCGGTACCCTCTGCGCAGAAGGCCTCAGCATCCTAAGAGACGCACTAGGGCCTGTGAAGAGTAATGTGGCCAAGAAGAGTGAAGAGAAGCTCACCGATGGCGTAAAGACCAAAGGACATGTGCTTCTGGATCTGGGGGAAGATGAGTACACCAATGGAAAGCCCCATCCCATGATTGAGCCTTCCTTGAGAAATGAGCACATCCTAAGAGAAGCGGCGAAGGAAGAGACCGGCGTTATATTACTTGATTTCGAACTGGGCTATGGATCCCATGACGAAGCGGTGGAAGTAACGTTAAAGGCCATTGAAAAGGCGAAGATCCTGGCAGAGAAAGACGACAGACATCTGGTGTTTGTGGCTTACGTGCTGGGTACAGACCTTGACAAGCAGGATTATCATCTACAGAAGAGACTTCTGAGAGAGCATGGCATCCTGGTCTTTGACAGCAACAAAGAAGCAGCCCTGGCGGCAGCAATGATCATGAAGAAGGCGGTATAAAGAATGAGTGAAATGAGTAAGCTTCTTCAGAGTGAACTGAAGGTAGTAAATATTGGTGCAAAAACATTTATTGAAGATCTGAAGCTTCAGGAAAGAGATGTGGTCCATGTGGCCTGGAAGCCACCTGCCGGTGGAGATGTGTCTCTTATTAGAGCACTGGAAGTGCTGGAGAAGGATGAGAAGGTGAAGGAAGCCAATGAGAAGGTGGTAAACATCATGAAGGCTTCCCATGGCGTCCTCATCGATATGGCGGAAGCCATTGATGTGGTGCCTGGTATGGATGAAAACACCATCCTCCATGCAGGTCCTCCTATTTCCTGGGAGAGAATGTGCGGGCCCATGAAGGGTGCCGTCATCGGAGCTCTTATTTTTGAAGACAGGGCAAAGAATGAAGAGGAAGCGGTGAAGCTCATTGAGTCCGGCATCATCAAGTTCTCTCCTTGCAACGAACATAGTGCGGTAGGTCCCATGGCTGGCGTTCTTTCTCCTCACATGCCCGTGCATGTGGTAAAAGACATGACCCATGGCAACGTGTCCTTCTGCAGTGTCAATGAAGGTCTTGGCAAGGTGCTTCGATATGGCGCCTATGACGAGAGCGTCATCAAGAGGCTCAAGTGGATCCGCGAAGAGTTTGCGCCCATCATGAAGAAAGCTCTAGCATTAAAGGGAGACGGCGTAGACATCAAGAGCCTCATTTCCCAGGCGGTGCATATGGGAGATGAGTGCCATAACAGAAACAAGGCAGCCACCAGTCTGTTCTTCCGTGAGATCTCCTCGTACTTCTTCCTCCTGGAGGAAGACAAGAAGGCCATCGCCAGATGTGTGGAGTTCATGAAAGGCAATGACCACTACTTCCTGAATCTTTCCATGGCGGCTTGTAAGGCAGCTACAGATGCAGCCCAGCATGTGGAAGGATCCACTGTGGTCACAACCATGGCCCGTAATGGTGTGGATTTTGGCATCAGAATCAGCGGTCTTGGCAAGGAAACCTGGTTTACTGCACCTGCAGACAAAATCAAGGGACTTCTTTTCCCAGGCTTCACCGAAGACGATGCAAACCCTGACATCGGGGACAGCACCATCACAGAAACCATGGGCATCGGCGGATTTGCCATGGGCGGATCTCCTGCCATCGTGCAGTTTGTAGGTGGAACCGTGGCGGACGCCATTGCCTACAGCGAAAAGATGTACACCATCACCACATCTGAGAATACAAACTTCTCCATTCCTACGCTGGATTTCAGAGGATCTGCCATCGGCATCGATGTCCTGAAGGTCATCGCCACAGGCACTCTTCCCATCATCAATACAGGAATGGCCCATAAAGTAGCCGGTATCGGTCAGGTAGGTGCAGGTCTTGTCAGTCCGCCAATGGACTGCTTCAAGAAAGCTCTTCTGGCTCTGGCAGAAAAAAGGAGCAACGCGAATGAGTAGAATACTGATTGCCCTGGGCGGAAACGCCCTGGGAAATTCCTGGAAAGAACAGAAGGAAGCGCTGAAAGAAGCGTCCAGATCCATTTCAGATCTGATTGAAAAGGGACACGAAGTGATCATTTCCCATGGAAATGGTCCTCAGGTGGGGATGATCCATGATGCCATGGCGAAGGAAGAGATGCCTCTTACCGAGTGCACCGCCATGAGCCAAGGGTATATCGGCTATCATCTGCAGAATGCCCTAAAGACAGAGCTTTTATCTAGAGGCATTGAAAGAGAAGTGGTCTCAGTGGTCACCCAGGTGGTGGTGGATGAGAAAGATGAGGCCTTCAAGAATCCTCAGAAGCCCATCGGACGTTTCATGACCTATGAGGAGGCCAAGGCTCAGGAAGACGCCATCGGGTATCCTTTTGTGGAAGATTCAGGAAGAGGCTACCGAAGAGTGGTGCCTTCACCAAAGCCCGTGGACATTGTGGAGAAGGAGTCTGTGAAGGTGCTTCTGTCCGCAGGACACATCGTCATCTCCGTAGGAGGCGGCGGAATTCCGGTAAAGAAGACAGTAAATGGATATGAAGGACTGGAAGGGGTCATCGACAAGGACCTTTCCAGTGGAAAGCTTGCAGAGCTTTCCGATTGTGATTTCATGTTCATGCTCACTGGAGTAGACCGGGTAGCCATCAATTTTGGCAAGAAAAACCAGGAAAATCTCTCCAGCATGCATGTGGAAGAGGCCCTGCGCTATGCAGAGGAAGGACAGTTCCCACCTGGAAGCATGCTCCCTAAGGTGCTCACAGGTGTGGCCTTTGCTCAGTCTGGAAAGGACAGAAAAGCCATCATCGGTTCTCTAGAAAGAGCCAATGACGCTCTGGTTGGGAAAAGCGGCACCATCATCTACATCAGCGAGAAGTAGACCTAAAGGACATAGAAAGAAATAAAAGAAGGATTCCCTGGAGCTTTACTGAAAGCTTCCTGGGATCCTTTTTTAAGTTCAAGAAAGCAGTTTCATGCAAGTTCAAAAAGATCATATGGATGGTTCTTTGCTCCTGCTATTTTTGTTTATTCTGTTTGAGTGGGGCCTTATGAGTCTATGGAGTTTAAATCTTTAAAAATGCAAGTGTGTGGAAATTTATTCCAGCAGAATTTTAAAAGAGAATAAAAAATAGAGCAGTATTTCTGTGGTATTGGTAAATTTTTTAGTTGATGTAAACGATTAAACGTATTTATAGTATAATAGAGGTACAGTCATCCCTCTGAAGTCCTGTAAAGAGCAATTTTAGGGGGAATCAGTGGTAGGATCTTCATGTGGAGCCTTTATAGGAGATGCCTCGAAAAATCAAAAAGTACAATGCAGAAGGAAGGAGTGTTTGGGGCTGGGAGACTTCTTTTAAAGAAACCCAGCGTTTAAAGGTACAGAAGAACATGATAGAAAATATAAGCAGATGCGGTGCATCTGTTTTTTGACTTCTTCAAAGCGAAGCTGCTAAAAAATTGCTGGATCCATGGTTCGCTGCAGAAAAAAGACGTGGGACCAAGGTCCAGCGAGAATGAAACAAAAGAATAAAGAATAAAGGATGAAGAACATGAGACTCCTCAAACTTAAGATAGAAGGCCTTAAGGCCTACAAGACTCCTCTGGAGCTGGAATTTGTCGCCAGGCAAAGGGTAGTAAAAGAAAACAGTCCCCTTTATGAGCTGCTTCCCAGGGTCTATCAGAACAGCACCCTGATGTTTATTGGAGACAACACATCAGGAAAATCTCCCACCATAGAGATGATTTCCTTTGCCATGCGTATGCTGGAAGGCATGCCTCTGTCTCTTATTAGAAATGCGATGGTTCTAGATGGCGTTGGTATTGGAGAACGCTTTCATCTGGAAACATATTTTATGGGGAAATCGGAGAGGCTCTATAAGCTGGTGTCCACCATCCGAAAAGATGTGGCTTTCTTTGAAGAGGAGAGCAAGTTCATCATTGAATACGAAGCGCTCTATGAGAAGGAGCCTTCGAAGATCCGATCGAGAAAAAATCTCTTCGCCTTTGAGGCAGAGGAACCGGTCCTCACACGGAAAGGAAAGGCCGAAGAACTGCCTGTAGATGTGAGCATTGCAAAAGATATTTATAAAGAAGAGACCTGTGGAATGCTTCACCTGGATCTCATCCGCTTATCAGAAGAAGAGCTTCTTCAGAATTTTTTCTCTGTGGACAAGACTCTATTAAAGTATACAGCCCCTCAGATTGAGGAGATCCGCTTGGATGCTGTGGATGAAGTGAGGGGAGTGAAGGGAATCCAGTTGAAGTTCTATGATCTGGACCCGTTCTTTCTCAAGGAGGAGAAAGAGCTGAAAAGGTACATATCACCGGGCCTCATGAGAAGCACCGTGCTTCTCCATATGGCCTCCCAGGTGCTGAAACATGGAGGCTATCTTTTGGTAGACGGTCTGGGGAGAGAAATGTCAAGAGACAAAGCCATTGCTCTTTTACGTCTTTTTGGAAATTCTGAAGTGAACCGAAAAGGAGCGTGCCTCCTTGCCACTACATTGGATCCGGATCTTCTGGATGAGATGGAACGAAATGACGGAATCTATCTTCTCCATTACGAAGCTGGAATTGAGGTGAGAAATCTCGCGGAGCTTTTAACGAGAAATGACCTGAAGAAGAGCGACATCTATAGAAGTGGCACTCTTCCGGGTACAGCACCTCTTAAGAGTCAGTTTTATGAACTTCTTAGCCATCTGAAGAGTCAGATGTAGAGAAGACTTTGAGCTTCTGGTTTTCGAAGAAATGCTCGACGTAGAAAGGGGAGATCAGCCCTTTCTACGTCGAGCGTTTCTTTTGGCTTCTCTTTTCAATATTTGTTTTTTATGAGTTCACAGCCGTTACACAGAAGTTTCTTATACTACTATCATCAGTATGCAGTTTTTTGGGGAGACCTTTAGCATGAGGACTCTCATGGATGATTGCGTGTGAGAAAGAGGAGAGGATACTATGAAGAATAAGGCAGTACTCATTGTCAATCCTTCATCCGGAAAAGAGCAGGCGAAAGCCTATGAGGAAGAAGCGGTGAAGGAGCTTAAAAAAGTCTATGAAGAAGTGGAAGTGAAGGAAACAAAGGGAGCAGGGGATGCTGCGGGTTTTGCCAAGGAAGCTTCAAAAGAAGGAGTCTCTTTGGTGGTCTCCATGGGCGGAGACGGTACGGTCCATGAGGTTGTCAATGGTCTTTCAGACCATAAGGTGAGGCCAGCTTTAGGCATCATTCCCCTTGGCACCGTCAACGATCTGGCACGGGCTCTTAAGATCCCTCTGGATCCTGAAGAAGCCGTCAAGGTGCTTTCCGGAGGAATCAAGCGGCCCATCGATGTTGCAAAGGCTGGAGACCGGTACTTTGCCAGTGGATTTGCACTGGGCAGAGTTCCGGAGAGTATCCATCAGGTGACTCCGGATGAGAAATCAAAACTTGGACCTTTGGCGTATCTTCTGGCTGGCCTGAAAAAACTTCTGGAGAAAGAGAAGATTCAGCTGAAGATCGACAGCAGAGAAGAGGTGTTCCAAGGAGAGCTCACGGCTGTTGTGGGTTCCTTATCCGGATCTTTGGGAGGCTTTGAGGGAATTTTTCCCGAGGCGACCCTGGAGGATGGAAAGCTTCATGTACTCCTTATAGAAGACTTGAGCCTTCTCGATACGGCGAAAATTCTGCCAGATTTTCTAAAAGGAGATGTGGTGTCGTCAGATCACCTGACGTATTTTTCCACAAGAAAAATGAAGGTGGCGCCCTTAGGCGAGGAGCATTACGAGAGCGATCTGGACGGAGAAAAGGGACCTAAGGTGCCCTTTACCGTGGAGGTGCTGGAAGGGCATCTGAAAGTTCTGGTGCCGGATGTGGAGAAGAGCTAAATCATGGATGTAGAAGAGTAGTAGATTCAAGAAGGATTAAAGCAAGGGCACAAAGCAAAAGGTGTCCTTCTTTTTTTGAGGATCTCGTCAAGAAAAGAGGAACCATACCTGTGATACACTGGAAGTGTGAAAGAAGTCCGTGAAAGTGACAACTACACAACAAACATGTAGATGAGATCCGATCATAGGTCCATAAATGAAAAAGGGGAGTGGTAGTAAGTGAAACAGATCCATTGGGGCATACTGGGTTATGCAAGGATTGCGAAAAATGAGGTGATTCCAGCGCTACTGGAAGCGCCTTCTGCAAGGCTTTATGGCATAGCCTCCAGAGATGCCGAAAAACGGGAAGAGGCAAGGAGCCTTTTTCCTTTTGAGAGGGTTTATGAAACCTATGAGGAGCTTCTGGAGGATGAGCACATTCAAGCGGTGTATATTCCGCTGCCCAATGCTCTCCATAAGGAGTGGGCAGTAAAAGCCATGGAGAAAGGAAAGCATGTCCTATGTGAAAAGCCTTTGGCATTGTCAGAGAAAGAGGTGAAGGACATGACAGAGACCAGCGAAAAGTATGGTGTTCTTCTCATGGAGGCCTTCATGTACCGCTACACCCATAGAATCAGGAAGGTTCTGGAGCTTGTACAAAGTGGGGTCTTAGGAGAAATCCGTCATATCGACTCCTCGTTCCGGTTTTACCTGAACCGGCCCAATACCATCAAAATGAAGAAGGAGCTGGGGGGAGGAGCGCTGTATGATGTGGGGTGTTACCCCGTGAGCTTTGCAAATCTTCTTCTGAAAGAAGAGCCGCAGGGGATTGCAGTATCCTCCGTCATGGAAGATGGGGTAGACATTGAGACCTCGGTGCTTTTAACGTATAAAAATGGGGTCACGGCGTCTCTTCACTGCGGGTTCAATGCCTATGGGGTAAACTCCAGTGAGATCCTCGGTACAGAAGGAAGGCTGGTGATTCCCGATACCTTCCTGGAAGAAGCGGGAGACCTTACCCTTTATCATAAGAATCAGGTGGAGGATATTTCTGTACCTGGCTGTCACCGGTACACTTTGGAAGTGGAGGATTTCTCAAAGGCTGTTTTAGGGAAGTCTAGGCCTCTTATCTCCCTTTTAGAGAGTCTTCTTCAGGCTCGGGTCATGGACAGGATCCTTTGGAACATCTACAAATAAGCATTTCTACTTAGAAAATAAATCCATATAGAAAGTGTATTTTGATATTTATCAAGAAATCTTCATAGAATCAGATGATATCGGAATGAGAATCAGGAAGTTCTGAGAAACTCTGAAGATACATTTTTGGTGCAGTTTCTAAGGGGATTCTCTTGTATAATAAAACAAGAACGATAAAAAGAAGTGCATTTGGAGGATCTTGTGAGAGAATATTTGGAGAAATTTGAAGCTGGAACAAAGTATGTACGTATTGTGTCCCCGGTGACCCGGGAGCATCTGACGATGTCAAATGAAATCACAGAGGAGTATCTTGATCTTCACTGTGTGAAGTTTGTGCCGGCCAGCGGCGCTGCCACCAGAATGTTTGAGGATCTTTATCGGTATCTGGATGAGGGCAAAGAGACAGAGGCCATATCTGAGTTTTTCGAACATCTGGAAGAGTTTCCTTTTTATGAGGATCTTGAAGGAGTGCTTCAAGAGAAGTATCTACAAAAGGAGAAGGAAGAGGACCGAAAGAGAATCATAAGGCATCTTCTTTTTGAGATGAAGTATGGGGAATACCCCAAAGCCTTCATCAAGACGAACCGCTATGAGCATTTTTCATCCATGCCCATTGAAGAGCATCTCTATGAAGGAGAGAAGTATCTGAATCCTGAGAGTCTGAAGCTTCACTTCACCATCTCCCCAAACCATGAAGGACTCTTTTTGGCCTTTCGGGAAGAGGTGGCAAAGAGCGGGATGTCCGTGGAGCTGACCCATTCATTCCAGAAGCCTTCCACGGACACCGTGGCAGTGGATATGGAGAACAAGCCCTTTCTGCTGGAAAATGGAGAGCATCTTTATAGACCTGGCGGCCATGGAGCCCTCATTGAAAACCTCAACGATCTGGAGGCGGATGTGATCTTCATCAAGAACATTGACAATGTCTGTCATAGAGCTTTTCTCGGGGATACCGTCCTTTCGAAGAAGAAACTGGCTTCCATCGGATATGCGATGAAGAAAAGAATCGATGAGTATCTTGTGAAGCTCTTGGAAGATGAGGCAGATCTTCAGGAAGTTGGAGCGTTTCTTCTGAATGAGCTGCATATTTCCTATAAAGGGGAACTGACCAAAGAGAAAATAGTAGAGCTGTTACACCGGCCCCTTCGGGTCTGCGGTGTGGTGAAAAACCAGGGTGAACCTGGTGGGGGACCCTTTGTGCTCGATCAAGGGGACTACTCGGATCTTCAGATCTGTGAAAAGAGTGAAGTGGACTTTTCAAAGGAGGATCAGAGGAAGCTTTTTGAAACGTCTGAGTTTTTCAATCCTGTGGATCTGGTGTGCTTTGTGAGAGACTATAAAGGAGAGAAGTTTGATCTTCTTCAGTTTGTGAATGAGGACAGATACTTCATTGCGAATAAAAGCCATCAAGGAAAGCCCATCAAAGCTCTGGAGCACCCAGGACTCTGGAATGGGGCCATGGACAGATGGAATACCATCTTTGTGGAGGTGCCCCTTTCCACCTTCAATCCGGTAAAGAAGGTCAACGATCTTCTTTCACCTTGTCACCGGGGAGAAGCCTAGATTGTAAAAAAGATTAATTAGTGGACAGAAGAGGTGTAAGAGCAGTCTTACTTCTCCTCTGTCCTTTTCTTTTTCCCATTGTTCAAAGATTCTTCAGGAGTGTTTTCTTCCTGTTCATGCCAAGGTAAAAGATTATGCATATACTTCTTAGTAGCACCTTCTAAAGAGGTGTTTAAAAAGAATAATATTAATAAGATAGATACCAACGGAGGTACGACATGAAAAAGATCAATTGGGGAATATTAGGGTATGCATCCATTGCCAAGGACTCCGGCATTCCAGCCATACTGGATGCCAAGCATTCTCATCTGTATGCGCTGGCGACCAGGGATCAGGAAGAGTTGGAAGAGGCGAAGATGAAAGAGCCCTTTGAAAAAATCTATGGGTCTTATGAGGAGCTTCTGGAGGATAAAGACGTCCATGCAGTCTATATTCCGCTGCCCAACAGCCTTCATAAGGAGTGGACGGTGAAAGCTCTGGAGAAAGGAAAGCATGTGCTTTGTGAGAAGCCTCTGGGCCTTTCAGAGGAAGAAGTGGTGCATATGATGAAAACAGCGGAAGAACAGGATAAACTGCTCATGGAAGGATTCATGTACCGCTATACACCAAGGATACAGAAGGTGATGGAGATTGTGGACAGTTGTGTTTTAGGAGAAATCAGGCACATCGATGCCTCTTTCCGGTTCATGATGGAAGAGGATGGAGACATCCGTATGGACAAGGACCTTGGTGGGGGAGCCCTTTACGATGTGGGAAGCTACGGCGTGAACTTCCTGACACTTCTTATGAAAAAGGAACCCATCAGTATCCTGGGAACAAAGAAAGTGAGAGAAGGAGTAGATGTTCAGAGCACGGTGCTTTTTGAATATGAGGATGGGGTCACGGCGGTGATCCACAGCGGCTTCAACTCCTTTGAGAAGAATGAGGCAGAGATCATTGGTACCCAAGGAAGATTGAGGATACCAGATCCTTTCCTCTACAACGACGGAACCATCACGCTGTATGTGGAAGGAAAGAAAGAGGACATCTATGTGGAGCCTTGTGAGAAGTTCACAGAGGAGTTTGAGGACTTTTCTGTGAGCATTCTGGACGGAAAGCTTCCGCTTTTGTCTCTTTCTGAGACCCGGATGAACGCAAGGATACTAGACCGGATTTTTGCTGTAATCTAGATATTCATACTATGAAGTAGCAGAGTTTTCTAATGAAGAACTCTGCTATTTTGTGCTGTTCATTTAAATCATGATGAGTCTATGTTATCATGTGAGTAGATTTTTATGTGAAGGAGCTATTATGGGAGAGATTATTTTTTTGTTGTCAGGACTTCTTACATACCTCATCATGACTAATGAAGAGGTGAGAGATTCACTTCAGCTAAAATGGAAACATGAGTTAAGACGAGCTATAGAGTGTATATTCCTGAACATCATAGTTTTAATTGCTGTTCTTAGATTCCTGTCTGGAAACTCAGAGAGTTTTGTCAATGGAAGAATCAACCCTTCCTTCATTTCGTTAAAGTACCTAATTGTCATTATTGCTGTATCATATATGAATGGTCTTTTACTGAAATTTATAAAGAAAAGCATAAGTATCAAAATTAGTAAGGAGAGAATTATCTCAAAAGATGATGAATAAAAAAACAAAGTCAAAGGACCCGATGTTGGTAGCAGGGTATGTTGCACTGATTCTTGCAGTAGGCCTATACAGATTAGTAGAGTGGGCAAGACTGTCCTTTTCAGATTTGACCCTTGATCAGATTATCTTTCATGTAAAAGTACCCCTTGATGGTGCTGATACAACGATGGTAGGTTCCGCACTCAAATATGTTCTAACTCCCATAGGTTATCTGTTGATAATCATCTTGATTGTACATACAGTTCATAGCAGAATTCTCATCAGAAGCACGTATCGATACAATTTGATTTTCAGCTTCAAACTTACAGAGAAGTATAAAAAAGAAGTAACAATCAGGATCTTACCCTTCCGTTTAATAAAAACAGTGGCTTTATTTAGTGCTCTGGTAATATTACTTTCTTCCTTCATAACAGCGGATAAAAATTTTAACGTGTTGTCTTATGTGAAAAATCAGTATGAAGACTCTTTGTTTATTGAAGAGAATTATGTGGAACCAAGCACGAATACTACTTTTCCTAAAAAGAAGAGAAATTTAATCTATATTTATTTAGAGTCCTTAGAAAATACCTTCTCTTCGAAGAGTAAGGGGGGAGCACTGGAGACGGATCTTATCGAAGAACTTTCCGCTTTGGCACAGGAAAATATCAGTTTTTCAAATTCTGATAAACTTGGTGGATTTGAACAGGCGGTGGGAGCTGGCTGGACTATGGGAGCGATGTTTGCACAATCCACTGGCCTTCCATTAAATATTCCAATTGATGGGAATTCTATGTCAAAACATAGTGAGTTTTTCCCAGGTGTAATTTCCATGGGAGACCTATTAGAGAAAGAAGGGTATTCGAACAATCTATTGATCGGTTCCGATGCGGTTTTTGGCGGAAGAAAGAACTTCTTTGAACAGCATGGCAATTATAATATCTATGATTACAATTATGCGAAGGATAATAAACTGATTCCGGAGGACTATTTTGTTTTTTGGGGATATGAGGATCATAAACTGTTCGATATAGCGAAGATTAAACTGAGTGAACTTCATCAGCAAGAGGAGCCGTTTAATTTGACGATGCTCACTGTGGATACTCATGCTGAAGATGGGTATCTATGTGATTTATGCAGCCATACATATGATGACCAATATGCTAATGTGATATCCTGTTCATCAAAGCAGATCGCTGAGTTTATAGAATGGGTACAAAAGCAGGTTTTTTATGAAAATACGAGTATTGTTATTGTGGGAGATCATCTAACGATGGACAGTGATTTTCTGGATGATATTGACCCAGATTATCAGAGAACGATATATAATGCATTTATAAACTCAGGATTTGAGGATAAGGATATTACGAAGAAAAACAGGCAGTTCAATACCTACGATATTTTTCCAACGGTTCTAGCAACTATGAATGTGGAGATTAAGAATAACAGATTAGGATTGGGAACAAACTTATTCTCTCAGGAAGAAACATTACTAGAGAAATATGGCCGCGATATGAATCTTGAACTTGCGAAGAATTCAAAATACTACCAAGAAAACTTTATCTATGGTAACGGAACAGTAGAAAGTTCTGTGGAGTAGAGGATGCTATATTGTAAATGATGGGCAAGAATTTACAGTTTATGTTGTGGTGCTGTTAAGTTAAATTTTAACTTCTATGGTATAATTTAGAAAATAAGTGTTTCAGGGGAGGAGTCGTAATGAATAGTAAAAGAGTTCTTGTTCTTCTGGCACCAGGGTTTGAGGAGATTGAAGCGGTATCGGTCATTGATATCTTAAGAAGAGCCAAAGTTAAAGTACAGGTGGCATCCATTACTGAAAAAGAAGATGTGACAGGGTCGCATAATATCACGCTGAAAAGTGACGTTCGGTTGGAGTTCATTGACATCTATAACGACGACTACGATCTGGTGTATCTTCCAGGAGGCGTTCCCGGGGTAAATAATCTAGCAGCCAGTGAAAAGGTGCTGGATCTTCTTCGAAAATACAATGAGGATCAGGTGCTCATCGGAGCCATCTGTGCTGCACCTTGGGTACTGGAGGAAGCAGGGATTTTAAAAGGCCATGAGGCCACCTCTGCACCAACCTTTGAGGAGA
The DNA here is from genome assembly GCF_003514505.1 of Proteiniclasticum sp. Lineage (GTDB taxonomy): Bacteria > Bacillota > Clostridia > Clostridiales > Clostridiaceae > Proteiniclasticum. The sequence continues at coordinate 48,918 of NZ_DOPX01000017.1, read as the reverse complement.
AGATTCATCCAGAAAAGTATGCTCATGAAGTCTTTGTAAGGTCTGGCAACATTCTCACTTCACGAGGTGCAGGTACATCCATGGAAATGGGATTCTCACTGCTGGAAGCTTTAGGTCTAGAAGAAGATGCCATAAGACTTCGGGAAGATATGCAGTATAATTTCCTTCTGGAAAAGAAGGGAAAGTAGGAGCTTCTGGACCATTCAGGTAAAGTGATCCCATTCTCTTTGAAAGAACTGTGAATTTTAGGAATCTCTGAGTAAAATCAGGGATTCCTTTTGCATTCTCTTGGAAAGTTTGGCTATAATGAATGGTATGAATGAAAATATGAGAAAGAACAGGATAAGAGAGTATGCAAAGTAAATGGATGATGAAAAATATCAGGACAGATTATGGTGCGCTGAGTCGAGCGCTGAATCTGCCGGAAGAGATTGCCAGGTGCCTTGTGAACAGGTGCCCAGGAACTTTAGAAGAGATGAAGGCATATCTTCATCCAAGCCTTTCGGATCTTCACGATCCGGGGCTCATGAAGGATATGGACAAAGCGGTGGATCTGATTTTAACAGCTCTGGAAGAGGAGAAGAGAATCCGTCTGGTGGGAGATTTTGACATCGATGGATCCATGAGTATCTACATCGCGCTGTCAGCATTGAGAGAAGTGGATGCTCTCGTGGACTATGAGATACCAGACAGAGTAAAGGACGGCTACGGCATCAACAAGGATATGGTGGAGAAAGCAAAGGAAGAGGGAATTAATCTTCTCATTACCTTTGACAATGGCATTTCAGCCTTTGAAGCGGTGCAGCATGCCAAGGACCTGGGGATGGACATCATCGTCACTGACCATCATGACATTCCATATGTTATGGAGGGGGAAAAGAAGAGGCAAGTGCTGCCCCCAGCAGACGCTGTGGTGAATCCCAAGCAGGAAGGGTGCCCTTACCCCTATAAAGGACTCTGCGGCGCTGTAGTGGCGTTTAAACTTATCACAAAGCTTTATGAGGTCATGGGCATGGATGAGGATGTGATCGAAAGGTATCTTCCTTATGCTGCCATTGCCACGGTGGGAGACATCATGGATCTTACGGGAGAAAACAGAATCATTGTGAAGCATGGACTATCTCTTCTGAAGAACATTCAGAATGAAGGGCTGCTTGCCTTGGCGGAAGCTGCGGATCTTTCCCTGAAAGAGGTGTCCACCTACAGCATCGGCTTTGTTCTTGGCCCTTGCTTTAACGCGGCGGGCAGACTTGCCACGGCGAGGAAGAGTGTGGAGCTTCTCTTTTCTGAAGGTGAAGAAGCAAAAAGACTTGCAACAGAGCTTTATCAGCTCAATCAGAAAAGAAAGGCCATGACAGAAGAAGGCATCGTCTTAGCAGAAGATATGATCCGGACCCATGGCTACCAGGAGGACCATGTGATGGTTCTTCATCTGGAGGACGTTCATGAGAGTCTTGCTGGGATCATAGCCGGCAGGGTGAAGGAAAGATACTACAGACCAGCCATCGTTCTGACTACCACAGAGAATGGTCTGAAAGGATCTGCCAGATCCATCGAGGAGTATAATATTTTTGAAGGGCTCAGCAGTGTGAAGGAGCATCTGAAAAAATTTGGTGGACATCCCATGGCGGCAGGGCTTACTATAGAAGAAGAGCATCTCAACTCCTTGAGGGAGAGTCTTAATCGGAATTCAGAGCTGTCTGAAGAGGATCTTCTTCCGAAGGTGCGCATCGATGCCAGGCTTTCGCCTGGGAAGATCACCGAGAGCTTTGTCAATGCTCTGGACGCATTGGAGCCTTTTGGCAAGGAGAATCCGAAGCCTGTCTTTGCGGAGAAGGGGCTGACCATTTCCCAGATGTATTTTCTTGGTCAGAACAAGGACCATCTGAAATTTCTGTTCCAGTCCGAAAACTCTTTGGTGGAAGGAATCTATTTTTATGGGGTGAAGAAACTGGAGGATTACTATAGAGAAGTCCATGGCATGGAGGCTGAAAGACTGGATCTATTGCTGAAAGACAAGAAAGTGGATCTTCTATTTTATCCGGATCTCAACACCTACAACGGCATCACTAGAGTTCAGATGAAGATCCTTGATCTTCGTATTTCTTAAGTTTTTTCGAAGTGATATATTTTTACGGTATTTGATTGCAAAGTGGTATAAAGTATGCTAAATTAAATCTTGTGATTGTTATTCCGTCTTTCACGGACAGCTGGTATTCTTTCTCGTACGAAGGGAAGCGGAGCATCATACCACTGGAACCTGGCAGGAACGTGCAAAAACCTCTATCTATTGCGTGATGATTGAAGCCAAAGCAAGTAAGAGCCAGGTTCCTTTTTTGAAAATTAAAATGAATACGATAAAAGACATCCCCATCTGAATTTTATCTTCAGATGGGGATGTCTTCTTTCAATGTCTTCTTTTTCTCATTAGTTTGATGCATTGTAGGCAGCTTCTTCGTGCAGCAGATCTTCACTATAAGGGTAAGAGGTTTTGAAGTCAGCCATGACAAAGTAGCGCTTGCCCGTAGAAGAGGAGTAGTAGCAGGTCATGAGGGAAAGAATGGCGTTTCCTCTCTTCTTCGCTTCCTGATCTTCAATGATGTACACTGCAGTATCTGGTACTGTGGTCACATCATAGGCAACATACTCAAAAATGGTCTCGTTGTCTGTGAGCCGTATGATGTCTCCTTCTTTCACATCCATGAGAGAGCCAAAGAGAATATTCTTATCTTTGGAATAGTGCCCGGCGAGAGGATAGTTACCTTGCCCCATCTTCTGGTCCTTTCTCATGGTGGCAGAGCCTGCCAGGAGATTTGCATTGTTGATGCCTTTGAATATCGGGATGTTCATTTTGACGCTGGGAATCACCAGCTGTCCGATGAGAAGGTTCTTGTTGATTTTACTGGCATCCAGCAGGGTGCCTGTGACGCTGATGTCCTCTACGATGGAGAAATCAAACTCTGCTTCTTCATTCTGCTCGTTCTCTTTGATTTTCTCCGGTGTATAATCAGCAACGATTTTTACTGTATTATTGATGGTGTCCTGAATCACCAGATCTTTTATTTTAGGAGTAAAGATTAATAGCAGGCCAAAGGCGATGAGGAGAACTGCAAAAAACTTCTTCATGTGGAATCCCTCTTTCATGATTTCTTTTTCTTTTCTTTAAATAACTATAACATTGGTTGGTGGTGGGTTCAACGGAAAGAAGGTTACAATTTCTAGTTGTTCCATTATTGGAGCATGATTCAGATAAGAAGAGAAGAAAAAGAGCACTACAGAACGTTTCATTCTGTAGTGCTCATAAACTTTAATTGGATGTTTTTTCATCCAGGTAGATGTAACTGCCGATGCTTCTAACAGCGCTGTCTCTGTTGAATACATAATAGTAGATACCCTTGATGGTCTGTCCGCTGGAATAGGAATCTTCAGGGAATCTCATCTGATCAACAGTTCTAATTCCGTTGGTTACAACGCTTCCTGCAAGACTTAAGATGTCATTGGATCCCATGTTGGTTGTAATGAGTGGTAGAATCTTGCTTAAGATTCCTGGGTAGGAAGTTACAGGTTTATCGAGCATTTTTTTGATGATGGCTTCAATGACGGTTCTCTGTCTGTCTGATCTTGCAAAGTCTGAGTCAATTTTACGTATTCTGACATAAGATAGTGCTTGCTCTCCAGTGAGGGTATAGGTCCCTCCTTTGGAGATACCAGCAATCTGTGTGGCTTCTGCATTGGTTACAGTAATGCTTACACCACCTAAGGTATCAATGACCTTAGGAAGAGTAGTGAAGTTCACGGTGGCGAAATTTCTTATATCCAGATGGAAGTTTGAGTTTAGAGTCTTGAGCGCCAGTTCAGGACCTCCGAAAGCGTAAGCGTGGTTCACTTTATCCATTCCTCGATCTGGAATGTTCACATAGCTGTCTCTGATGATGGAAGACAGCTTGATTTTCTTTGAGTTTCTATCAATGGTGACGATCATGATGGCATCGCTTCTGCCACGTTTTCCTAGAGGAGCATCTACACCAAATAGAGCGATATTTGTGATTCCTTTAACTTCTTCATAGTAATAGGGAAGATCACTGCCATCATCTTCGCCTCCTGGAATCTCTATGCCTTCTTCGTATTCAAATTCGAACTCTTTGTCCCCAATACCCAGTTCGCCTTCCCCTTGAGGAATTTCTTCTTTAATTGTTGAATTCAATAGATTATGGACGTATGCATATCCGAACCCTGTTAGGAAAAGGAGTACTGCCAGTGTGATGAGAAGGGGTGTTTTTACATTTCTTTTCTTTTTCTTTGTTTTTTTATATTCTCTTCGTGTCATTTAAGTACCTCCAAGGGGCATAATAATAGTATGATTTCACTTTCCAATTATAACCTTTTTTTCAAACAATACATTACAATTTAGAGAAATTAAGAATTTTTCATGGAAAACTAAGAATTGTTAGAAATAAAAAAGTGAAAATGAATAAATATTATATAAGTTTGTTGATTCTTTCGAGTGTAGCTCCAATACCATCGTGAATTTCTGTTACATTGTAATGGTGCTCGTAAGGGGTTGCATCCTTGTTTATGATGATCATCGCTTTGTTTTTTAGACAGAATACCTCTGGGATGCTGGCAGCTGGATATACTTTTAGTGAGGTTCCTAACACAAGAAGAAGATTTGCTTCTTTAGCCATGGTAAATGCTTGATGGATCAGGGATACTTCTTCGTCATAGAGTACGATGTCTGGTTTATATATACCACCGCAGAGACAGCTGTAGCCATCTCTAAAGACTTCACGAAGTGGCTTTTTCTGATGGCAGTTTATACAGGTGCAAGTAGCCAGTGTGCCATGAAGTTCCAGTACGTTTTTACTGCCTGCTTTTTGATGAAGCATATCGATGTTCTGTGTAATAATATTAATGTTAAAAGTATCTTCCCACTTGGCGAGAATGAGGTGTCCTTTGTTGGGGGAAAACCCCGTTACATTAAGCTTTTCTTTCAGGTACTGATAGAAAAGGGAGGTGTTATGGTAGAAGAATCTTCTGGAGAGAAGTTCTTCCGGGTAGTATCCTTCATAGAGCGTGGATGCCAGCCCGTCCTTGGATCTAAAGTCCTTAAGACCAGATTCCGTGGACATGCCTGCGCCTGTAAGTACAAGTATGTTTTTAGCGTTTTTCAGCAGTTCTGCTGCAGTTAACAGTGGATTCATTTTCATCACCTTCTATTGGTATTTTACCATAGGAGAAGGAGTGGAGTTATTTTTTTCATTAAATAAAAGCCCGAAGTCACCTTCGAGCCTTGGTATTTCTTGAGTGCAGATAAATTTCATATGTTTTATTTGGAACGGAAATCAGAATTCAAAGTCATCATTTTTATGGGCATCCAGATAAGCTTTCATTTTTTTCAGTGTTTTATCTTTCAAGTATCTGGCTTTACGGTAGTCGGTGTCATAGAGCTCTGAATATCTTTTGATGCCTCCATATGGATCTTGGATAAAGTACGAAAGAACTGTTTTCTCTTCCGGGGTTAAGGTCATAAAGGCGTCTTTCACCCTGGAACTGTTTTCTTCACGGAAGAAGATGGATTCCGTATTTTCTTTGGCGACGAGTTTCTCAGCATGGGTAATCCCATCTTTATCCTCACTATCGAGACTCGTATCCTGTGGCTTTGCAAGGATCCGTCTGGCTTCGTATTTGAGTGCATTATGGATACATTTCATCAGATAGGATGGAGCAGAATCCAAATGCTTTTCATCGAGCTTTGGGATCGCCTTGATGATTGCTTCATAGGAGATTTGACATAAGTCTTCGAAATCGTGTTCTCGAAGCTTCATTCTACGGCACTGTTTAAAGATAAAGGGTTCAACGGTCTTGATGACAAATTCAATCGCCTCTCTATTTCCGTTTTTCGCTTGAATAAAAATATCGCTGTTCATTAAGTCCTCCCCAGAAATTATATCTGCATAAATTAAATATGCATTAAATACTTAATTGGCATACTCAAGATTAATTATATTATAATATAGATTGACTAAAATAATACAATTTACGGAATGAATTATGAAAACAATATTTATATTGTAATTATATAAGGATAATTGTCATAATAAATTATTTTAATTATTAATATAGTTTATTGCGAATAAGTATTGGTTATATATTTAATCAAATTGAGTTTATGAGTCATTTTTATTAGCGTTAATTGGAGTCCACATAGATTACGTAGGAGATCCGGATAAGGAGAAGAACGAGAATAGATCCAAGAACGGCGTTTAGAAATCCATACCCCAAAAAAACCAGTCCGAAGAACGTTATAATCATAGCCAGGACTGTCAGTCTATTTAATTTTTGGAAAGTTGTAGTGCCTTTCATGCTTTTATAGAGAATAAATAGTATTACAATAATAATTCCTAAAAAAAGACCCATGGATAGTAAGTTATAAATAAGTGATAACATCATACACCTCCTATTTCGAATTAATTTTAACATAATATGATAATAATCGGTATTAAACTTGAAAACATAGGTCGAAAAGAGTATTATTACATAGTGTATGAATTCAATATAAAAGCTTGGACTGCTCCAAGCTTTTGTATTGGTTTTATTTTTTAGAGAGGAAGTCTCTTGATCATAAACTTATCGAAGGTTTCTTCTACGCTGAAGTCTACTTCTGGGAACTGCTGTTTTACAAGGATTAGTGTCTCAAAGACTAAAGCATAAAGATCTTCAACAGCTTCAAATTTATTGATGGAGTACATTTCCTTAAATCTCAGTGCAACATTCACTGGCGCAATGGTCATGGCTTCTAGTTCAGGATACATCCATTTGTAACCTCCAGCATAGGTTTTGTTGATGGCAGAAAGGATGTTAAAGAGTTTTCTCTGAATGGCAACCATCTGGGCATAGTACTCAGTAGGGTTATCTCTTTGAATGTAGAGTTCAATGTTTCCATTGTGAAGTTTCACAAGATTATCAAATATGACATTGATGGCCAGTTCCCTGGGGTAGTTATCTGTCTTTTCTTTCCAGGCGTTAAGGATATCTTCGCCGAAAAGAGGATATGCATAGGTGATGGTGTCAAGGAATCCTAAAGTCTGATAATCAGCCAAATGGAACTCCCAGGCGTCTTCAATCATATTGTCATAATAATCAACAGTATTGTGAAGGATATCAATCTGGATGTCTTTCAGAATGAGATTGTCTTCATTCTGATCATCGTCAATGGGGAAAATGAGATCTGCTTTAATCGAGTCCACCAGCTTTTGCCTGGTATCAACATCTGGAAATACATCCCAGAAGCAAAGGAGTTCAAGATCAGAGAAAGCATCTGCTTGTCCTCTGGAAACTGATCCACCTACGGCCATGGCAACGAGTTCCGGACCTTCAAATTCGACGTTTCTCAAATTTTCTCGAATTTCATGGGCCAGGATGACTCTCGGATTGTTTAAATCAATTTTCATGTGATCCACTCCTTTGTTAGATTGATTCATAACTTTCTGTTATCTCTTCTTAATAATAACAGAAAATTGTAAAAAAAAGAATGGATGTGCTTATATTCACGAAAACTTAAATATAAGATAGAAGAACACAGGAGTGTCGAGTTTCTACAAAATTATTACAATGTAATCAAATAGTATAAGAGAGATGATTATGATAAAATTAAAATGTTGGAGATTTGAAGTTATAATGATTCCTCTCAAAAAAATTCATGTTTACTTAGGAGTTTTAATATGAAGTATTATAGTGTATTAGGGATAAAAAGGTTATTTGATATAGTTTTTTCGTTTATATCAATTATAATTTTGACTCCAATATTCTTTCTTATTGCAATTCTTATAAGGGTTGACGGGAAAGAAAAAATACTTTTTAGGCAGCAACGTTTAGGGTTGCATAGTAAGCCTTTCAATATTCTAAAGTTTAGAACCATGAAAGTGGATGCCCCAAATATTGCCGCTAAAGATATTGATAATGATGCTTATGTTACACGAGTTGGTAAGGTGCTTAGACGCACTAGTTTAGATGAGTTGCCACAATTATTCAATATTTTAGTTGGTCAAATGTCATTTGTAGGGCCAAGACCGCTGATTCCAAATGAAGGAGAAATCAACAGTTTAAGAAGTCAGGCTGGTGTGGATGAGATTCGCCCGGGGTTAACGGGATGGGCTCAAGTTGTAGCTAGAGATACATGCGATGATCTAGAGAAATTGAGTTTGGACGTATTTTATAAAGAAAATGAATCATTTTTACTTGATTTGAAAATTATATTAAGGACTTTTACCTCGTTAAGGGGCAAATAGAGATTGAGGGGTATGAATTTGAAGATTCTTGTAGTTGGACAAGTGTTTTATCCAGACAGTTTCAGAATAAATGATATCGTTAAAGAACTGGCAGTGAATAATGATGTTATGATGATTACTGGACTTCCAGATTATGATAAGGGATATATTCCTAAAGAGTATCGATTTTTCAAGAAAAGAAAAGATAAGTATCATAATGCTCGAGTTATTAGGGTTCCGATGATATCAAGAAGATCGGGAGCACTCTTTAGAAGTCTCAATTATGTTTCGTTTATGATCACTTCATCAGTGTATGCATTTTTTTTAAAAGAGAAGTTCGATGTAGTGTTCTGCTATCAGACTTCACCAATTACGATGTTTGTACCTGGTTTGGTTTATGCTAAGAAGAATAAAGTAAAATCAGTACTGTATTCTACTGATTTATGGCCTGAGTCTGTAAAGGCTATGAATATTGATGAATCTTCAAGAGTATTTCCAATCCTTAGTAATATAAGCAAAAAAATCTATAATAAGGCAGATCAGGTGATTGTATCTTCTCCCTCTTTTATTGAATATTTAAAAAGTGTCCATGATTTGGATAGTAGGAGTATTGAGTATCTGCCTCAGTATACTGATGAATGTAAAGAGATTGTGGAAGTTAAAAAGAGTAACTTTGACAAAGATAAAATTGTTTTTACTTTTGCTGGGAATATAGGTCGAGTGCAAGATGTTGATGTAATCATACGTGCTGCAGAAATTCTTAAAAATAAAAACTATAACTTTAAGGTTAAGATTGTGGGTTCTGGATCTGATTTACCATCAGTAATGAAACTTTCGGAAGAGTTAAACGTTGATGATTATGTTGAGTTCACAGGTCGGAAAAGCCACGAAGAGATGGATGAAATTTATGATGATACTGATGTGTGTATTTTAACTTTAAAAGACGTAGGCTATATTGGTAAGACGATACCTAGTAAACTCCAGACATATTTTGCAAAGTCAAAACCTGTTGTAGCAGCTACATCCGGTGATAGTAAATTTGTGATTCAAGAAAGTGGAGCTGGGGTTTGTGTGGAAAGTGGAGATGTTGAGGGGTTAGCTAACTCTATGAAGCTATATATTATAAATCCAGGTTTGATAAACAAACACGGGCAAGATGCAAAAGTATATTATGATGAGCATTTTTCCAGAGAGATTTTTTTTGGTAGACTCAATAAATATTTGGAGGCATAGTTATGTTTAAAGGTAAGACACTGCTTATAACAGGAGGAACGGGTTCATTTGGTAATGCTGTGATGAAGAGGTTTCTTCATACAGATGTAAAAGAAATCAGGATCTTTTCTCGTGATGAAAAAAAACAAGATGATATGAGGAAACTTTATAAAAATGATAAGTTGAAGTTCTATATTGGTGATGTTAGAGATCTTGCAAGTGTAAAAAATGCTATGTATGGCGTTGATTATGTATTTCATGCAGCTGCACTAAAACAAGTACCTTCATGCGAGTTCTTTCCTCTTGAGGCAGTTAAAACTAATGTCATAGGAACGGACAATGTTTTAACTGGAGCAATTGAGATGGGAATAAGAAAAGTGATATGTTTATCTACAGATAAAGCTGCATATCCCATTAATGCAATGGGGATATCAAAAGCGATGATGGAAAAAGTTTTCGTAGCGAAATCTAAAACAGTGGATCCTTCTAAAACATTGATTTGTGGTACCCGGTATGGGAATGTAATGGCTTCGAGAGGTTCCGTTATTCCTCTATTTGTAGAACAGATAAAGAGTGGCCAGCCGTTAACCGTAACAGATCCCAATATGACAAGATTCCTGATGAGCCTTGAAGAAGCAGTAGAGCTAGTTGTATTTGCATTTGAAAATGCTGATGCTGGTGATATTATGGTTCAGAAATCTCCAGCGTCTACAATTAGAGACTTAGCTCAAGCGGTAAAGGAACTGTTTAATGCACAAAACGAGATTAGAATTATTGGGACAAGACATGGAGAAAAGTTATACGAAACTTTACTAACGAAGGAAGAACATGTTGGTGCTATAGATATGGGTGGTTTTTATAGAGTTCCTGCAGATAAACGTGATTTAAACTATGACAAATATTTCGTAGAAGGGAATGAGGATTTACAGCTTGTAGAAGACTATAACTCTCATAACACCGAAAGATTGAACATTGAACAGATAAAAGAAAAGCTTTTGCAATTAGACTATATCCAAGATGAACTGAAAAGCTGGGAGGGTCATTTATGAAGATACTAGTACTCGGAGGTACAGGTATGGCTGGCCACATGATATCTTTATATTTTAAAGATGCAGGTCATGATGTGACTGCTTTCAGCAGAACAAAAGTTTCTTTTTGTAAAAATATCAATGGTGATATCAAAGATTTTAAAAGCCTAAATCATATCATCTCCGAAGGTCAGTATGATGCCGTTATTAATGCAATTGGAGTTCTTAATCAAGACGCTGAGGATCATAAATCTAATGCAGTACTTCTAAATAGTTATCTTCCTCACTTTTTGAGTGAAATAACAAAGGATATGAAAACTATAATTGTTCATATGAGCACAGATTGTGTTTTCTCAGGGAAATCTGGAAGTTATTTGGAAAGTTCACTTCGTGATGGTGAAACCTTTTATGATAGGTCTAAGGCGTTGGGGGAACTTGAAAATAGTAAGGACCTAACCTTTAGAAATTCAATAATCGGACCTGATATGAATGTGAATGGGATTGGACTGTTCAACTGGTTTATGAAGCAGAATACGCCCGTCAGCGGATTTACAAAAGCGATTTGGACAGGAGTAACCACTCTAACCTTAGCGAAAGCTATGGAACAAGCGCTGAAAGAAAATTTAACGGGGCTATATAATCTCGTGAACAATGAGACGATTAGCAAGTATGAATTAATTGGCCTTTTCAATAAGCATATGAGAGATTCTAAGCTCGAAATACTTCCAAGCGAAAAAGTCATTATTGATAAGTCACTGATAAATACCCGTAAGGATTTTTCTTTTCATGTGCCGAGTTATGAAATCATGGTAGCTGAGATGAAAGAGTGGATAGTATCTCATAGAGAGTTATATCCACACTATTTTAACTAGGAGGATCATAATGAAGAAACTCAAACTAATGACCATTGTAGGGACACGTCCTGAAATAATAAAATTATCTGAAGTTATAAAAAAGTGTGATCAGTATTTTAATCATGTTTTGGTTCATACTGGTCAAAATTATGATTATGAACTGAATCAAGTGTTTTTTGATGAGTTAGGAATTAGAAAGCCAGACTTTTACTTGAATGTTGTTGGGAATCATCTTGGTGAGACAATGGGAAATGTCCTAGCGAAATCATATGATATTCTAGTACAGGAAAAGCCTGATGCCCTTCTAGTTTTAGGGGATACAAATTCTTGTTTAAGTGTTATATCAGCTAAAAGACTTAAGATTCCGATATTCCATATGGAAGCTGGTAATAGATGTTTTGATGAGAATTTACCTGAGGAGATAAATAGAAGAATTGTCGATCATACCAGTGATGTTAATTTATGTTATACAGAACATGCTCGGAATTACTTGAATTGGGAAGGAGTTCCTAAAGAACGTACTTATGTTGTTGGATCACCAATGGCTGAAGTGCTTAAGAGTAACATGAGGAACATTGAAGCTAGTAGAGTTTTAGAAACTCTGTCACTTGAGAAAGGAAAATACATATTGTTGTCTGCTCATCGTGAAGAGAATATTGACAATGAAGAAAATTTTATGGCTTTGATGAATGCAGTAAATGCAATGGCAGAGAGTTATAACTTGCCTGTAATTTATAGCACTCACCCACGAAGCAAAAGATTTATAGAACAAAGAGGATTCAAATTTCATCCTAATGTTAGAACTCTTCAACCGTTTGGGTTTGCTGACTATAATCATCTGCAACAGCACTCTTTTTGTGTTGTATCAGATAGTGGAACCATAGCAGAAGAGGCATCGTACTTTAAGTTTCCAGCTGTTTCAATTAGAACAAGTACAGAACGACCAGAAGCACTAGACAAAGGTAATGTGGTAATTGGAAGCATAACGACTGAGCAAGTGCTTCAAGCTGTAGATATTGCTGTAGAAATGAATGAACTTGGTGATATAGGAGTAGATGTACCGAACTATACCGATGATAATGTCAGCGTTAAGGTGGTAAAATTGATCCAAAGCTATACTGGAATAGTAAATAAGATGGTATGGCGAAAATAGATGAGAGAACTAAAAAATGCCATTCAATTTTTGCGATGATTTAGTTTATTTATAGGAGAATGATATGCCGATAATTACAGTGATTGTGCCCGTATATAACGTAGAAAAGTATTTAGGGAGATGTATGAATTCAATACTAAATCAAAGCTTTAAAGACTTAGAAGTTATATTGATAAATGATGGATCGACAGATGGAAGTGGCGAATTGTGTAATGAATACGCTTCGCAGTATAACAATGTCAGGGTATTTCATAAAAATAACGGCGGATTAAGTTCAGCTAGGAATTTAGGGCTGAATCATGCGAACAGCCCTTACATTTCCTTTATAGATAGTGACGATTGGATTGCTAAAGATACTTATGAGTACATGATGAAGTTGATGTTGACATATGATGCCGAGATAGTGTCCACTAGGTACCTAATCAAAAAAGATGAAATAATGGATCAAAGACCTACAAGTAACGCTAAAATTGAAGTTTTGGAAAATGAAGATGCATTGAAGTTTTATATGCAAATGGGAATAAGTAATTCTGTTAATGATTATTCAGTATGTACTAAATTGTACAAAAAAGATTTGTTTAATGATATCTGCTTTCCTATTGGGCAATACTATGAAGATGTAGTGACAAACTTTAAGTTGATCAAGAAAGCAAAAAAATACATATATAGTGATAAAGTATGTTACTATTATTTCCAGGAAAATACTAGTATTACGCGAAATAAGTTTAGTAGTAAAGACTTTGATATGGAGAAAATTGGACTACAATTGATTGCGGAGAGTAAAGAACTTAATAATCTAGCTTTAGTAAGATTAGCTGAAGAAAAATTAGCTAGAAATTATATGTCGATGCTTTATAAAGCCTGTAAATATGGAATTGACAACTCTCTAGATGACAAAAAAGTTTTTAAATTGTTACAAAAGAAATTAAATGATAATTTTTGGGTTTTGCTTAAATCTAGACTTCAGATTTCCAGAAAGATTCTTACTTTAATTCTAAGAGTTTCTCCTAGATTGCTATTTGATATCTTTAGATTTATTGAGAGGAGGAGGAAATGATAGAATTATTGATTTTTTTGTATATTTTAGTATCCATAGCGGCAACTATTTTTACAAAACTAAAACTGGATAATTACATTAGGTTAAACACTCTCTTTACATATACTTGGACAATTGGAGGGATACTGAATCTAACTAATTTCGCCGGTATGTATCGTGCTGAATATAAAATTCACGGGTATATCTTTATAACGTTGATCATCTTTAATATTGGGTATTTACTTTTTTCGGAGAAAGTTGAAAAAAGAAAGAACATTAAGACCCTATCTCTGTACTTTCCCAAAAGAATACTATTTTTAGCAAATCTTTTGGTTATTCTTTTTATGCTGCCATTTTTTGTGAAAGCGATTAGAATCATTAGTGTCCATGGCTTTGCTTACCTTAGAAAATTCGCATTTGTAGCTAGTGAAGAGTTTACCTCATTGTTTGAAGCGAGAATAATGGTATGGATAGTAGCACCAATAGTATTTGTTTCACTTATAATCGTAGTTATACAGATTATTACGGGGAACTTTAGCATGAAATTAAGCGTGTTAGTGTTGGTTAATGTAGGTTTATATACATTCACGTTAGGTGGGAAAATGTTAATAGTTGTGGCAATATTATTATTTGTTTTGATGCTATTAATAAATCAAATATATTTTGAGCCAATAAAAAAAATAAAACTGAATTTTATTCATCTAACTATACTTGGGGTAGCAGTCTTATACTTAGTTATTACAACCAGCAAAAGAGCATTAAGCGGACTAGGAGTTATTGAAAACTTTGTAGTGTATAATTATGGTGGTATATCTTATTTTGATGCTATTTTGAAAAGTAATGAATACTCAGCATCAAATTCTGAGTTGTTATTAGGTAGAGGTGTATTTGGCATTGTTCTGACACCTTTAATCTATATTATTAGACATACTATAAGAGTTCCATTATATGATTCTGAGTATATTACAAAGTTGATTACTACGTACTTTTTGCCGATTAGTGAGAACTATAATTTTAACTCCCATCCTACCGCGTTATACATTTTCTGGAGAGACACTAATAGTGTTATAGGAATTATCATCGGTGCGATTTTTCTAGTGATGATATCCATCTTTGTTGAAAAGTATTTTAATAAACATCACAATGTGCTTTCACTAAGTATGTTATTGTTTTTATTCTACGCATTTTTCATGACAACACAGAAGTTTGTGTTATATGAAGTTCAATCGGCTATGAATGTTTTTTTTATGTTGCTTTTTACAACTCGGATACTTGAACCAATAGAAATCAAACTGGAGAAAATCTCTAGATAAGAACTCTTTAATAGTTCTTTATCATGCTATATATAGCACAAAATTATAAATTTTTAGGTTAGAGTGAATATATGAAAGAATTAAATAAAATTGCTAAGAATACGATCACATACTTATTAGGGAGCGTGTCATCAAAGCTTGTAGCTTTTTTCATGATCCGTATTTATACCTCATACATCAGTCCAGCTAATTATGGGTTATATGATGTTTCAATAACCTATGCAACTTTATTCTCTTCAATTATTTTTTTGGATATTTGGAGTGGAATGATGAGGTATATATTTGACTATATCAATCCAAAAGAAAAATATGTAGTTGTAAAGAGTTCGTTTATTATATTTGGGTCTTCAATAATTGTATATTCTGTGTTCGTATTTATTTTTAGTAATATTGTCAGACTGGATTATCCATTTTGGGTATATATTTATGGGATATCAATCTCAATTCAGAATCTTTATGGATATTTGGCACGCGGATTTGGATTAAATAAGAAGTTTGCTATATCAGGTATAGTAGGGACGTTTGTGAACTCCTTTTTCAATGTGATTCTTTTAGTTTGGCTAAATTATAATTATAGTTCTCTTTACATATCATATGTCGCAGGTGTGTTAGTACAAGTAATTATATTGGAATCTTCTTTAAAATCAACAAGGAAAATTTTCGAAAGTAAAATAGATTATTATTTAATTAAGAGTCTTTTTAAATTCTCATTACCTTTATCAATAAATTCAGCATCTTATTGGCTTCTTAACAGTTATAGCAGAATTGCAATTACAAATAATTTAGGTGCAGAGCAAAATGGTATTTATGCAATAGCAACCAGATTCGGTGTCATGATTAACTTAATTGCGACATCATTCACAATGGCGTGGCAAGAAATGGCTTTTTCAAAAACTGGAAATGACAAGGAAACATCGAGATTTTATTCAAATGCTACAAATACATTCCTAAAATTATTGCTACAGGCAACTGTGATACTAGTGCCAGCAATATATGTAATTTTTCCTGTATTTGTTGATAATAGCTATTCTGAATCGAAACCAATAATTCCAATATTTATTCTAGCGACCTCATTAGGAATTGTGTCAACTTTTCTTGCGAATATACTTACTGCATATAAGCGAACAGATACAATATTTTATTCCACAGCAATAGCAGGAGTTGTAAATATTTTTTTCATATCAATATTCATTAATGTTTATGGTGTTATTGTAGCAGCGTACGCATTGTTGTTTGGTTATCTTGTGAATTGTGCAATTAGAATAATCTTAATAAAAAGAGAAATTAGATTAATAATTGAGTGGTCAAAGTTGATTCCGCAAATTTTCTTATTAGTTATTTCTTTGTTTTGCTTTTATTATGAAAATCTTCTAATAAATATAATAATAATGATTTTATGTGTTGTTTTAATGTTATATGAGTATAGAATAAAGATTATTGATGTTTATAAAAGTATAAGAAAATAAATAGTGGTGTGAACATGAATAAAGTATTTAGGTAATAGGAGAATGTTTAATGCAAAACAAAGTAAACTTAGATGAAGTTCAGGACAGATTATTTGAAATGATGATATCATTTCACGATATATGTGTCGAAAATAACATTAGATATTATATGTTAGGTGGTACACTATTAGGAGCTGTACGACATGAAGGATTTATTCCTTGGGACGATGATATTGATATCGGACTTCTGAGAGCAGATTACGAAAAGCTGATTTCTTTACCAGAAGCAGTATGGCCGAAGAATCTAGAGCTAAGGATTCCAGGTAAGGATTCAGATTATCCATATGGATATACAAAGTTAATTAGCAGTGATACTACTGTTGTAGAAGATTATGGGAAAGGTATAGTTTTAGGGCTTTTCATTGATATTTTCCCAGTAGATTTTGCAGGAAGATCTAAATTGTCAAGTGAAATGAAGATGAGAGCAGTATCCACTTTAAAAAAGGTTCTTCAAACCACACAAATTACCTCAGTTGATGAGTATACTTTTTTGAAGAAGTTTATAATCATGATAATTAAGAAAATTGGCGTTGAAAGAGTACTTAGAATGACCGGTTGCATTTTAAAATCTGAGAATTCTAATCCTGAATACTATTCGGCTAATTTTTTAGGTGCATGGGGAAATCGAGAAATCGTGAGAACAAAACTATTTGGGAAACCCAGATTATTTAAATTTAGAGATCGAGAATTTTTTGGACCAGAGAATGCAGATGAGTACTTAACATCAATTTATGGAGACTATATGAAACTACCTCCTCTGGAAAAACAACAATCACATCACAATTATCTATATTTTGATTTAGAGACTTCATATAAAGAATATAATAAAATCAGTAATAGTAATTGAGTGAAGCTAATAGGATGGACTTTAACCTATAAATACTAGCTGATTAGTAGGGAGCAATTATGAAAAATAAAAGACTAGTTTCTGTTATTATGAGTGTATATAATGAAAAGCTTGAATGGCTCAAAGAATCTGTAGATTCAATATTGAATCAGACTTATGAAAATATTGAATTTATAGTAATCCTTGACAATCCTGAGAATACAGTATTAAAGCAAACTTTAGAAGAGTATGCCAATATGGATCATAGAATCAAGCTATATATCAATCCTAAAAATATGGGCTTAGTAAATAGCTTGAATTTTGGGCTTACAAAATGTGATGGTGAGTATATTGCTCGTATGGATGCAGATGATGTCTCAGAACTAGATAGGTTTGAAAAGCAAATGCAGTATTTAGAATCTAATAATATTGATTTTGTTTTTTCAGGAGTAGAGTGCATTGATGAAACTAGCCATAGTTTATATATTTTAGGAAATGGGGAATATAATTTCAAAAAATGTAAGAGACTATTGGAAACAACGAACTGTTCATTCCATCCTACATGGTTTATGAAATCTGACGTATATAATGAACTTAATGGATATAGACAAGTTCATTACTGTGAGGATTACGACTTTTCATTAAGAGCTTTAAGTAAAGGGTATAAGATTGGTAAAATTGATAGTGTTTTATTAAAATATCGTGTAAGGAGTAATAGTATATCGAGAAGTTATGCATTGACTCAGTATTTGAACATGGTAGAAATACTCCAACTTTATAAAAAGAATCGACTTAATGATATTGCGGAATTAAATCGAATTTTGAAGGCGAATGAGAAAGAATCGATTGAAAACAATAAAGAAAAATATAAAAATGCTGAAATAGAAATCATGAAAATTACACATTTATTTAGCGGGAAGAAGTATATAAAAGCTATGTCTAATATTGTTAAGATGAGTCTGAAAAATGTTTATTTCAGACAAAAACTTACAAAGAGTATTAAGTTCAAGCTAATAAATAAGTTTTATTAATCATTATGAGTTAACTAATCGACTAGATGTACATCAAATGATAGTGTAAAGGAGTAAATAATATGAATATAGCAATTATACTTGCAGGTGGAAAAGGTACTCGTATGGGCATTGTGGATCAACCTAAGCAGTTTATTGATATTTATGGTAAGCCAATCATGGTACATACATTAGAGATGTTTGATGTACATGAGAATATCGATGCAATCTGTATAGTTGGACTTAAAGAGTGGCATGAAGATATTAAAATCTGGGTTCGTAAATTTGAAATTAATAAAGTTAGGTGGATCGTTGAAGGGGGCCAGTCAAGGCAAGAATCTGTCCTGAATGGGTTAAGTGCAATCAAAGATGATGTAGATGATAATGATATAGTTGTAATTCATGATGCTGCAAGACCGTTAGTAAATCATAGAATCATAAGTGATAATATCAATACTGCAATAAAGTATGGATGTGTTGATACCGTAATTCCTTCAGCAGATACAATAATAAATAGTAATGATGGAAAAAGGATAAACTCAATACCAAGTAGAAATGAGCTTTATTTAGGGCAAACACCACAGAGTTTTCAGTATTCGATAATATGGAATGCTCATCTGCATGCGAGTGATGAAGTAAGAAAATCTGCTACAGATGATTGTAAGCTGGTTTTAAACTATGGAAAAGAAGTCCATTTGGTACAAGGAGATAAAATGAACTTCAAGATTACAACAATGGAAGATATTTTGTTGCTTAAATCTATTGTTAAAATGAGTAAACTGGAGAGGATATAATGCTTAGTAAGGGATTCAAAGTTGTCCAACCTAGAAGGTTCGAAGTTTATATTGAAGATCTTGATTTTAACGAAGGAAGAACTCTAGTTAAGATTGATACTGCAGCTATTTGCAAAGCTGACTTAAGATACTACATAGGAAAAAGAGACGCTAGAGTACTTGGTTTGAAGTATCCAATGAATTTGATTCATGAAGCTGTTGGAACAGTAGTAAAAGATAAGTCTGGAAGATTTAGTGTAGGAGATCGGGTGGTATTGGTTCCAAATTATATTCCAGATACTCATAATTCAAGTGAATGCAAAGTTTGCCAAAATAGTTATTTGGGTGAAAACTACTGCCCAAGTGCGTTGTTTGCGTCTAGCAATTTTAATGGTTTCAGTAGAGACTACATCGTATGGCCGGCTAAGAATCTTGTTAAATTTGATAACTCAATTAGTTTTAATCATGCAGTTTTTGCAGAGTTAACATCTGTAGCCAATGCAGCGTACCGAAGAATTGATTCTAGGGAGGATGATGTCATTGCTGTTTGGGGTGATGGAATCCTAGGCTATATTCTAGTGGCAGTATTAAAACAGTTTCATAATGGAGATATAATTGTAATTGGGCATAATGAAGAAAAGCTCTCGAAATTTGAAGGTGTTAGAACTTTCTTATCTGACGATCCAAGAATAAGAGATTGTAGCATCACTGTTGGATTTGAATGTATTGGAGGTGCTCCTTCTGAAAAAGGGATTGAAGAGATAATAAATGTTATCCAACCTGGTGGGCGTATAGTGTTAACAGGAGTTGCAGAAGATTATGTTAAGATAGATACAAGAAGAGTTCTAGAAAAAGGGCTGTCATTATATGGAATTACAAGAAGTTCTGTTAAGGATTTTGAAGTAGCAGTACAACTTCTTAAGAAAGCTGATTTCATATCAGATATTTCCAAGTTAGTCTTAGAGGTTGATATCATTAAAAATATTATTGATTATTATGAGACATTCGAAAAGGAATCAACAAATAGAAAATTAGGTAAGTTTGTTATGAAATTCCAATTCTAAATTCATAAGATAAAATGCTTTTTTATAATAATCGGGCTTTTAAAGACCAGAAAGGAAAAAACTATTGGCCAGTTTATTTCTAAAAGTATTTCTGGCCAATAGTTGTCAAAATAAGTTTTGAAATGCAAATATTCAACCTAACGCGGCTAACTACATAATAGTTCTAATTACGGAAAATGAAATTATGAAGTGCATCTACAGTCTTATACTTATCAAAAACGAGGTACCAGATTCCATTAATCATCTCACCTTCAGAATCTTCATCTAACGGAAAACGAGCTTGCTTGATTTCCTTCATACCAGTATTTAAAACGCTTGTACCCACTTTGAGCATATAGCTTGAAGTAATGTTGGTTTCAACATTGGGTGCAAGCTTTTGTATTGTTCCTGGAAGTTCCAAAATATTCAATGTAGTTAGTTTTCTGATGATCCCTGAAAGAACAATTCGTTGTCTTTGGGTTCTCTCATAATCACCATCTCCGACCTTGCGAATTCGGGCATAAGCGACAGCTTGTGTTCCATCCAGCAGCTGATAGCCAGGTTTTGTGATCATGCTGAAGTCCGTACCATTAACATAAGCTACATCATTTGTGTATTTGTTGATCATATCAATTTCTTCTTCTTTTACCTGTGCATAGATTCCGCCGATGGAATCAATAATATTAGTCAAACCACTGTAATCGATAGAGGCAAAATACTTGATGTTCATCTTATAGTTCTTGTTTATTGTATGGAGAGCAAGTTCTGGGCCCCCAAAAGCATAAGCATGATTCAGTTTATCTTCACCGTGCCCTTTGATCTCTACTAGAGAGTCACGCATTATTGATGAAAGTTTAATGCTGTTGCTAATAGGATCTATGGATAGGATCATCATGGCATCGGATCTGCCCGGATCATACTGATCCCGTTTATCGATTCCCATAAGGAGAATATTGATGATCGCTTTATTCTCTTTAAAGATATTAACGATTTCTTCTTCCTCTTCTTCTATGCCCAATTCCTCGTTTTCTTTTGGAATATCAACATAAGAGACTTTATTATAGGTGTTTTGAAAAAAAGTATAAGCTATACCGATAGCAGATAACAATAATCCCAGCAAGATTAAGATTGTTATTTTAAGTTTCTTATGTCTTTTCCTCTTGTTTTTTCCTTTTGATAAATTAACTTCAACTTCAGTGTCCATCTAAAATCTCCTCAAAATTCATTGCATATTATTATAGTTGGAATTTCTTAATTTTTTCCATGTATTCCTTACATAAAAAAATAAAATTCATGATGACGTTTACGTCACTATTTTATGATTGATATTTTTTAAGGATGATGTATTCTGTTTAATGGATGTAATCGCTTGTTCACAATACTTCAGACATCTTTCAATAATTGATAAGAACGAGTTCATATGTGAGTGGTAATTTAATTGTAACCATATCAGGAGATTACAACGCTAAAATGAAGTATCCCTATGAAAGTGAGAATAGAAACTGATGAGCGTTCATTCCTTAGAAAATCGACTATATGAAATCATAAAGAGAGTATTTGACCTGATTGTATCAGGAGTATCCATTGTTTTACTTTTCCCGTTGATGGGTATTATTTATTGTATCATCAAAATTCAGGATCCTGGCCCTGCGATTTTCAAGCAGGAAAGAATCGGAAAGGACGGTAAACTTTTTAGTATTTACAAATTCAGATCCATGAAGCAAAATGCACCTAACATTGCGGCAAGAGAGATCAATGAAGAGGATTATGTGACAAGCATAGGAAAGATCTTGAGAAAGACTAGCCTTGATGAGTTGCCGCAGCTTCTTAATATTCTAAAAGGAGAAATGTCCTTTGTGGGTCCAAGACCGCTGATACCCAACGAAGGCATTATCAATGATCTAAGAGTAGAAAAAGAAATACATAAGCTGATTCCTGGACTTACAGGGTGGGCACAGATCAAAGCTAGAAACACCCACAGTATGGAAGAGAAACTTGATTTAGATGTGTATTATTATAGCAATCGAAATTTCCTGCTGGATCTTAAGATCATCTTCATGACTTTTTCTTCTATGATTCAAAGAGAAGAATAGGATTTTTTGAAACAGACACATTCGGAGGACATATGACAATTAAAGATGGTATTAAAAATTACTGGAGTGAATTTAGAAGCAAAGATCTTTTCGTAAGACTACTGATTCTTTTTATTCTTTTAAGTCCTCTTATGGATATCCTTACATCCATAGGAAAAAGAGAACTGAACATTGACCTCAGCATAGGTATTCTTCTTAAAGGTATATTTTTAATTTATATAGGACTAAGACTCATTATTGAGAAATCTCAAAATAAATTACAACAAATACTAAGAGGAATGGTCATCGCGGTTGTATTTTACGCGCTGACTCATCTCACCATCGTTTATCTGAACTTTGGATTAAGCAGAATGATCCTGGCTGCACTAAATTTAGCCAAAACATTTTTCTTCCCAGTTTTTACCCTGGGATTGGTGAAATTCCTCAAGAAAGAAGATTATAAAGATATACGAGATGCCATGGTCATGAGTGGAGTTATCATCATCCTCACCATGGCAATTTCAATGGCAACAGGGACGGACTACAATGCTTATAAATTCAATAAGTTAGGCTCAGTAGGATGGTTCTTCGCAGCAAATGAGGTAAGCGCATTCATCGGCATACTTACCCCCATGTTGCTGTACTACCTTCTGGAGAAATGGAAGCTGCCCTTATACCTTAAAGTGCTGTCTATCACAGGTTATGTTCTAGTATACTATCAGATCGGAACCAAAGTGGTAGGACTCTCCGTAATACTCGTGACAGTTTTTCTTGTGTTATATCATATGGCAGGAAAGCTGAAGGATCCGAAGCTGCGCGTAAAGAATCAGCTGATACCACTCCTGCTTATTCTGGTTGTAGGAATAGGATTTGTTCCTTTGACCCCCATCGGGATCAACATGAACATTCATCTGGAGCTTTTAAAATATCAGGAACCTGAAATAGGGGAAGAGGAAGGAGCTTCAGGTGAAGAACTTTCTGAGGACTTTGATATGGAAGAGCTTCTTCATAACAATCCGCAAGTTCTGAATTTTATTTTTAGTGGAAGAGATCAGTATTTTGCAGTAAGAAAACACATCTATGATGAAGCTGATAGCTTGCAGAAGATCTTTGGCTTATCTCAATTCGGTTATACCGATGATGGAGAAATAAAGTCCTACATTGTGGAGATTGATTATGTGGATATATTTTTCAATTTTGGGGTCATTGGGATGCTTCTATACTGGGGGATAATCTTTATGGTGATTTTCACGAGTATCTATCATCTTCTTAAAAGAAAACTTCTATTTGTTTTAAACAGCCCGATTCCTTATATCATCAGCGCCATGATCCTGGCTTTCGGCATAGGGATGTTCGCTGGTCATGTATTTGTATCCCCTGCGGTAAGTATGTATATCGCTCTCTATATTGCAATGCTTTATAGGGAGACTCAAAGTCCAAAGAAAAAAGTTACTGTTTAAGAACTTGAACGATTGGAGCAGACAAATGAAAACTGAAAGTATTCTTGGTGTGCACATCCTCGCCACGGATTATAAAGAGTTCATGGATGTATTAAAAGAAGACATTATCAATAAAGAAAAAAGGATTATCGTTGCCATCAATCCGGAAAAAATCATGAAGATGCGGAGGGATAAGATTTTACAAAGATTTATCCAAAACTCTGATTACCGCATTCCAGACGGAGTGGGTGTCCTCATGGCATCCAAGAGAAAAGATGGCGCCATCAAGAATCGTATCACGGGCGTAGACACCATGACCCACCTTTGCGGCTTAGCAGCAAAGGAAGGTTTCAAGGTCTTCCTATATGGCGGCAAAGAGGAAGTAGTTCAAAAAGCAAAAGAGAACCTTCTGGAGACCTATAAAGGCTTACAGATTGTAGGAACACAAAATGGTTATGACGCACCAGAGAACCTGGTGGATATCATCAATGAAAGCGGAGCACAGATCCTCTTCATCGCCATGGGATCTCCAAAGCAGGAGCTGTGGATGGAAGAGCATCAGGAGAAGCTTCATGTGAACATCATGCAAGGAGTCGGCGGATCCTTTGATGTTCTAGGAGGCTTCGTGAAAAGAGCCCCGGCATGGATGCAGAGTCATGGACTGGAATGGCTTCATCGGCTTCTAGTGAATCCATCGAGAATTCTAAGGCAGATGAACCTTATTCGGTTTTACCTGCTCTTACGTAAAGAAGGAAAGAGCCTGTAGCCTTCACTAGCATATATATTAGTGCTGGAATAGAAAAAGAAAGTACGAGTAAACATTTCGGGAGGAGAAGCTTCATGTCTATCAAGAAGAAAGAAAGAATACTGCTGGTGACACCGGGCTATCCAAGTCCTGACAATCTATACAACCATTCTTTTGTCCACCAGAGAGTTCTCGGGTACAAAGAAGAAGGTCTTTTGGTGGAAGTCTTTTCTGTTCCTGGCAGCCCATACAAGAAAAATATGGAGACACCTAAGGTCAGAAAATATCAGATCGATGACGTGGAAGTGCTGGAAGGTACCCATGGAAATCTCAAAGACCATCTGAGAAAAAATGTATATGACAAGATCCTCATCCATTTCGCCTGGAAAAACATCATGGAGATCGTTCTCCCAGAGAGTGTGGGCACACCTCTTCTCATCTGGGTTCACGGGGTGGAAGCCTTATCCTGGAAAAGAAGACTCTTTAACCTGACACCGGATGTGAAGGAAGTGGTGAAGTTTCTGGGGTATATTCCTTTTAACATCCAGCAGCTGCGTTTTGTGAGAGGGCTTATAGAGAAGAAGGATAGACGGATCACCTTTATCTTTGTTTCCCACTGGATGAAAGACATCCTGGAGAAGGATACCAAGACTAAGGTGGAGAGCTTTCAGATCATCCCTAATGTCATCAATGAGAATCTCTTTTCCTATGAGAAAAAAGAAGAAGATCAAAGATACCATATCTTCAATGTGCGGCCATACCACTCTAAAAAATACGCCAATGATCTTATGGTGGAGACGATTTTGAAGCTGAAGGATTCACCGGAGTTCTCAAAGCTTCAGTTCCACCTGTACGGTGCAGGCAGGCTGTTTGAGAAGACCGTAAGAAGAATCAAAGATCTTCCCAATGTGCATCTGGAAAACCGGATGCTGCCTCAGAAGGAGATGGCAAAGATCCATAAAAAATGTGGGATCTTACTCATGCCCACCAGACAGGATGCCCAGGGCGTTTCCATGTGTGAGGCCATGAGCAGCGGCCTTGTGCCTGTGGTATCGAAAAATACAGCCATTCCGGAGTTTGTGCCGGAAAATGCAGGGTATCTTTGCGAGAATCCAGAAGAGATGGCAAACGCCATACAGGAACTGGTGGAGCTGGAGGATGTATTTTTAAGAAAATCAGAAGCGGCATCAGTGTTAATTCAACAGAAATGTGGTACCAAGACGGTGCTTCTTCAGGAGATTCATTTGATCCAGGGAAACCGCTAAATTCTACAGGAACAATGAAAGAAAAATTCAAGCACATTGCTAATTAATATAAAGAAAGACTAGGAATCCTTTGGCCTTGCCAAAAGGATTCCTGCTACAAAGAGGAGACTAAAATCATGAGACCAATCAATGTCATCGGATTAGGATACATCGGACTGCCCACAGCGCTGATGTTTGCAAAAAGTGGCGTACCTGTCATCGGTACCGATTATAATAAGGATCTGGTGGAGACCCTGAAGGCCGGACACCTGACCTTTGAAGAAGAGGGTATGGAAGCGCTTTTTGAAAAAGCGTTGATAGAAGGCATCCAGTTTTCCACAGAGTATCAAAAAGCAGATGTCTACATCATCTCTGTACCCACACCTTTTATCCGTTCCAGCAAGAAGATTGACCCAAAGTATGTGGTATCTGCGGTAAGCAGTGTGCTGGATGTCTGTGAAAAAGGAGCTATTCTTATTTTAGAGTCTACTGTTTCACCTGGTACCATGGACCGGTTTGTAAGACCGGAAGTGGAGAAAAGAGGCTATACCATAGGAGAGGATATTCACCTGGTGCATGCGCCGGAAAGAATCATTCCTGGAAATATGGTCTATGAACTGGAGCATAACTCCAGGACCATCGGTGCGGATTCTACAGAAATCGCAGAGAAAATAAAGAGCCTTTATGGGAGCTTCTGTAAAGGAGAGATTGTTTTAACGGACATCCGTTCTGCTGAAATGTCCAAGGTGGTGGAAAACACCTATAGAGACATCAACATCGCCTTTGCCAATGAATTGGCGCAGTTGTGCAGACACGACAACATGGATGTCTATGAGATCATCCGCATTGCCAATAAGCACCCAAGAGTCAATATCTTAAGCCCTGGACCTGGAGTCGGTGGACACTGCATCTCCGTGGATCCTTGGTTCTTGGTGGGGGATTATCCTGATTTTACCAGCCTCATCCATAACGCAAGAGACATCAATGACTCCATGCCGGAGTTTGTGAGAAAGAGAATCCTCACCATCATGAAGGAAAGAGGCATTGATTCCTTACAGAAAGTGGGTCTCTATGGACTCACCTACAAAGAGAATGTGGATGATTTAAGAGAAAGTCCCACTTTGCAGCTTTTGGAGATCTTCAAGGAGAATCTCAATGAAGGCGTCAAGGTGTATGACCCTTTCATCCGAAAAAGCGTTGTAGAAGGGCAGGTGCTGGACTTCTCTGAATTTCTGAATGGACTGGAGATGGTGGTTGTCATGGTAGCCCATAACCACATCAAAGAGCATCTGAAAGAAATTGAAAATCTTGTGGTGTTTGATACCAAAAATGTTACGGGCCTTGCTCATGCTGAAAAGCTGTAAGATGCCGCTAAGAAAAGGAGGGAAAACTCCATGAAGAAATTAAAAGTCATGACCATTTTCGGCACAAGACCAGAAACCATCAAAATGGCCCCTTTGGTGTTGGAGCTGAAGAAAAGAGAAGAGATCGAGACCATTGTCTGCGTCACAGCCCAGCACAGACAGATGCTGGACCAGGTGCTTTCAGCCTTTGATATCGTGCCGGATTATGATCTGGATGTGATGCAGAAAAACCAGACGCTGACAGACATCACCAGCCGTGTGCTTCAGGGCCTTGATGGTGTTATGAAGGAAGTGCAGCCGGATCTTGTGCTGGTCCACGGAGATACCACCACTACCTTTGCGGGTGCCCTTGCGGCATTTTACAACCAAGTGGCCATCGGTCATGTGGAAGCGGGGCTTCGGACCTTTGATAAATATTCTCCGTTTCCGGAGGAGGCCAACCGCCAGTTTGTGGGCGTCATTGCAGATCTTCATTTTGCGCCTACTGAAAAGAGCAAGGAGAATCTCTTGAAGGAGCAGAAGAAAGAAAAGGACATCTATGTCACTGGCAATACAGCCATAGATGCCTTAAAGACGACTGTAAGAGAGAACTACAGCCATGAGATCCTGCATTGGGCTGAGGGCTCAAAACTCATCACCCTCACAGCCCACAGAAGAGAAAATCTGGGAGAGCCCATGCGCCAGATGTTCCGTGCCATTAAAAGAGTGCTGGAGGAGCATGAGGATGTGAAGGTGATTTATCCGGTGCATCTTAACCCCAAAGTCCAGGAAGTGGCGGATGAGGTTTTTGGAAGCCATGACCGGGTACGCCTGGTAGCGCCCATGGAGGTTCTGGATTTCCATAACATCCTAGCCAGATCTTACCTGATTCTCACAGACAGTGGCGGCATTCAGGAAGAAGCGCCATCTTTAGGAAAACCTGTCATCGTCCTTCGGGATACCACAGAGCGGCCAGAAGGCATTGCTGCAGGTACCTTGAAGCTGGCAGGAACAGAAGAGGAGACCATTTACAGCATTCTTTCAGAACTCTTGGAGAATCAGAAGGAATATGAGAAAATGAGTACAGCGAAGAACCCCTATGGGGATGGTCATGCCAGTGAGAAGATTGTGGACATCATCCTGGAGAGGTTCAGACAAGCATAACGAATCTTGCAAAAGCAGGGGTAGTGGCTTGGAAATAGATAGAGTGTAACGTTAATCGTTTTTAACATGGTTTTAATTTTAATGAGCAAGGCTGCTAAAGCATTGAAATGAAGTTTTATGGATATGAAGCAGAAGCGGAAACCTTAAGCTTAAAAGGTGGAGCTTCTTCTTTTGCTTAGAAGCAGCAGACTGAATCGGACAGGAGGAGCAGCGCATTTTCTGCGCTTTAAGATAGAGATGAAGAAAAATATAATGTTTATCATGATCATCACCGTATTTATTAAGATTCTGGGGTTTGGCAGAGAAATTGTACTGACTTACTTCTATGGGGCATCCAGAATCAGTGATGTGTATCTAGTGGCTCAGACCATTCCTACTACCATCTTTGCGCTTATAGGGGCCGGTCTTGTGACGACTTTTATCCCCATATACAGCAAAGTCCAGAAGGAAAAAGGAGATCAGGAAGCGCAGCGGTTTTCATCCAATGTGATGAATACGGTGGTGATCCTATCCTCTGTGATCATCCTTCTGGTTCTCGTATTTACGCCACAGGTGATTCTTCTTTTTGCATCAGGTTTTAAGGGGGAGACGCTGGACCTTGCGGTGCTCTTTACAAGAATCAGTATATTCGGTATCGCCTTTTCTGGGCTCATCTACATTCTGAATGCCTATCTTCAGCTGAAAGATAATTTTGTTATTCCTGCACTCATCAGCCTGCCCATGAATCTTGTGCTGATCTTTTCCATCTATCTTTCGGATCTCGCCGGCATTGAGATTCTAGCCTATGGTATTTTAGCTTCAGTTGTCATACAGCTGCTTTTCATCATTCCATCGGTTCTGAAGTACCGGTTCAAATATAAGCTGGTTTTGGACTTTAAAGATCCATACTTAAGAGAGATGCTTCTTTTATCCATACCCATCATCATCGGTACTTCAGTAAATCAGCTGAATGTTCTGGTGGATAAGAACATTGCTTCCAATGTGGCTTTAGGGGGCATTTCCGCGCTGAACTATGCCTATCGACTCAATGTGTTCATCAATGGTCTTTTTGTGTCACCCATCATTACAGTGGTTTATCCAAGAATTGCTAAAAAAGTCATCGATGGGGATGAATCGGGTTTAAAATCCATGATGAACGACGCTATTCTTTACATCAGCCTTCTGGTCATTCCTGCTTCTGTAGGAGCCATGGTCCTTGCTCGGCCCATCATTGAGTTTCTCTTCATGAGAGGAGAGTTTGATTCCAGTGCCGCAGCCATGACTTCACAAGCACTGTTTTATTATGCTTTAGGGATGCTGGCCATTGCCCTGCGGGATGTATTCTCGAGGATATTTTACTCCTATAAGGATACGAAGACTCCAACGGTCAATGCCATCATCGGTGTTGTGCTGAATATCATTCTGAATCTGATTTTGTCAAGATTCATGGGCATTGGAGGATTGGCCTTGGCCACCAGTCTTTCGGCCATGATCACGACGCTGCTGCTCATCATCAGCTTGCGGAGAAAGGTGAGAAACTTTGGGTTTAGAGAAACCTTCCAGAAGCTTTTCAAAGTACTTTTAGCTTCTCTTCTCATGGGACTCGTGGCCTACGTTGTCTTTGAAAGTCTTCTTGTCTCTATTGGCAGCAGCAAAGCGCTGATCCTTTCGATTCTCGTCTCTGGTGCAGTCTATCTGGTCCTTGTGATCCTTCTGAAGGTACCGGAGGTCATGGGAATTCTAAAGTTATTTAAGGAGAAGATTCAAGGACTAAGGAAGAAGAAGGGGTAAAGAGTGGTCTTAAGGTGAGTGAGACTGCCTTACTCAGCTGATAGAAAAGCATATATCCAGCAGGATGAACTTAATGAAATACGATACATAATTTTAAAATCCCCAAAGAACGAAGGTGACTTTCCTTGGTTCTTTGGGGATTCTTCTTTTTAGAGATCGTAGCGTTTGATGAGTTTATTGAAGACAAAGACATAGAGTGCCGGACTGAAGCTGAAAAGCTTCATGGAAAGCCTATGTCTTCTAGAGACTGCTTCATAGCCTTTACTCTTTCGAAGCGCTTCATAGTTTTCGCTGAAGATCTTCAGGAAGTCTTTCTCAAAAGCATTCCGTTCTGATTTAGTGAGTTCAGGAAGGTTTTGTAGGTAACGGTAGCCCTGCATGGAACGGCTGCAGTAGAGCTTATTTGCCATATAAAGAAGCTCAGGCGCATTTTCTTGAAGAAAATTAGAGTAGTATCTAGGCTCATAGAGGTTGCTGATGATGTGCTTCTTCTTGTAGGGGCCTCTCAGAGTACTAGTGCTGGACTGGACATAGAAGTAGCTTGCTTCTGGCAAGAGAAGGATTCTCTTTGCGTATTTTAGTAGTTTTAAGATTACCATGCCGTCTTCGTAGTAGTATCCTTCTTCCATGAGAAGATCATTTTTCAGGCTATGGTGAAAGAGTTTTTCACATACACTGGCGGCGATACTTTTAGTAAGGAGGTAGTGCTCTACTTTATCATTGAAGTCTTGAAGGAGCTCGAATTCCTGCGTCACTTCACGTATTGTCTCTCCAGATTCATTTACAAGGATGTATCCTGTCTGGGTGATTTCTGCCTGGTGCTTTTCTGCTTCTTTCAGCATTATTTCATACATATCTTCTTTGATATAGTCATCACTGTCCACAAAACCTAGATAGGTGCCTTTGGAGGCTTTGATGCCAAGATTTCTAGCGGCTGCCTGGCCCTTGTTTTCTGTGTGAAAGACGTTGATTCTTGGGTCTTCTTTCTGAAGGGCATCGCAAAGATTACCGCTTCCATCCGTGGATCCGTCATCCACCAGGATGATTTCCAGGTTTTTGTGGGTCTGTGCTTTAATGCTTTCAACACATTTTTTGAGATACTTCTTTGTATTATATACGGGAACGATGATACTTATGAGAATGTTCTCCATGCTGCTTTCCTTTCTGTTTTAATAGGGACTTTGTATTTAGTCTAATTCTACCATGGTCTCAACAGATTGAGTAGTAGGCTCAAAAAAAGCGAAATCTATGTAGAGAGATTTATAAATTCTTATGGTAAGTATCTTTAGGGATTATCACCTTCTGTTGGTACCAATAAACTTCATGTCAAATTTATGTAATTTCACATTTTGCTTTTTTACATTCGAAACAAATTATTATGATTTTATTAAAGAAAATTAAAATATACAAAGAGTTCAGCTTGTTACTCGTGTCATATACGGATGAATGAGGTTACAATAAAGTAACAATTAAAGTTTCGGTATATATCGCGCGAAGTATGTAATCTGAAAAAAATCTATACCCAGATAATTTATGCTATAATTAATATTCGAGTAAAGTATTTGATTTTTTATATTTAGTAAGTAGAGGAGTTATTGTAGTTTATGAATGAAGAAACCATAGATCTGAGTAAATTGTGGCAGATGATTAGAAAGAAGATGGGACTCATTATTGTGTTAACGGTCCTTGTCACCATGCTGGCAGGCATTGTCACTTTTTTCTTCATCGAGCCGGAGTATAAAAGCACCGTTTCTGTATTTATCAGTGATGAGAGAGACGGAAATTCTGTTTCAGAAACCATCAATGACATCAATATGTACCAGAAGTTGGTGGACACCTATGCGGAAATTGCCAAGTCCAGAACTGTTTCTGAGGATGTCATTAAGAACCTGGATCTGAATCTCACCGTAGGGCAGTTCCAAGGAATGATCAGTACATCCCCAAAAGGAAACACACAGTTTCTGAATCTAAGCGTCACTTCTACAGACAGAGAGCTGGCGTATAAAGTGGCCAACCAGATGGCAAGAAGCCTGAAGGTGGTGTCGAGAGAACTAAGAGGCACTGACATTGTGCAGATCCTCGATCCTGCCAATGTGCCTGGGGGGCCTTCGTCCCCGAATCTTCAGATGAACCTGGCCATTGGTTTTGTGCTGGGCCTGATGCTTTCCGTATTCTTAGTGTTCCTCATGGAATTCATGGATAAGACCGTGAAGGATCCGGACTTTATTACAAATGAACTGAACCTTCCTCTTCTTGCAGCCATTCCTTTCTCTGAGGATATGCAGGCGTAATCTAGACTAGTGATGGAGATGAAACGATAATGATGCTACTTAAGTATAGAAAATATAAGAGAATCTTCATCCTCATGGCGGATGTTCTTCTCATCTTCTTATCCTTTGTCATGGCTAATATGCTGCTTCATGAATTTCGCGTGCCTCTGATTGATCAGGGCACCTTTTCATTTTATGGGATAGTGATTCCACTTTCATATGTTCTCATATTCTATGCCTTTGGCCTCTATCAGAGTCTCTGGACCGTGGCGGGGTATTATGACTACCGGAATGTGGTCATGGCCAATGTCATTTCCGGGCTTACGGTAAATCTTCTGAGCATCCTTCTTTTTAATGGTCTCATTTCCATCTCCGTCATCATTATGGGGTCCATCATGGCTCTCACGGGGACCTTGGCGGTGAGAATGTACTTTAGAATCTACAGAAGGCTTCTCTTGGAGAAACTTCCTAGAAAAGGTGGTGTGCATTCGGGTCTGAAGAAAGTTCTCATCATTGGCGCGGGTCAGGCGGCTGCCATGATCATCAAGGAAATCAGAAACCATCGGGAGCTTCTCATGGAAGTAGTGGGCCTGGTGGATGATTCGGAGTTCAAGCAAGGGTCAAGGATTGCAGGGTATAAGGTTCTTGGGAAGGCCAAGGAGATCCCGGCTCTTGTGGAAGAGTTAGAGGTAGATGAGATCCTTTTTGCCATTCCGAGTCTTTCCCATGAGGACCGAAGACGGGTGCTGGACATTGCGAAGACCACTAAGGCCAGGCTGAAGACTCTGCCTGGTATTTATGAG
This sequence comes from Proteiniclasticum sp., assembly GCF_003514505.1. GTDB lineage: Bacteria > Bacillota > Clostridia > Clostridiales > Clostridiaceae > Proteiniclasticum. Next base: position 16,048 of record NZ_DOPX01000017.1, on the reverse strand, counting down.
ATGGTGGATAAAGGGATCAACATTTCCTCCATCCGTGATGTGGAGATTTCTGATCTTCTGGGGAGAAAAGAGATCAAGCTCAATAATGATAAGATCTCTGAGTACATTAGAGGAAAGACTGTGTTGGTAACAGGGGGAGGAGGTTCCATCGGCAGCGAACTCTGCAGACAGATTGCAGCTCTTCAGCCGAAGAAGCTCATCATCCTGGACATCTATGAGAACAACGCTTATGCCATTGAAAATGAGCTGAAGAGAAAGTATCCGGAGATGCACCTTCTGACGCTCATAGCGTCTGTTAGGGATCAGAAGAAGATCGACAGGATTTTTAAAGCAGAGAAGCCGGAGACGGTGTTCCATGCAGCGGCTCATAAGCATGTGCCTCTCATGGAGACCAGCCCCGAGGAAGCCATCAAAAATAATGTCTTTGGTACGCTGAATGTGGCACTAGCTGCCAGAAACTTTGGCACAGAGAAGTTCATTCTTATTTCTACAGATAAGGCTGTGAACCCTACGAACATTATGGGAGCTTCCAAGAGGCTCTGTGAGATGATTGTTCAGACCCTGGATGCGGATGCAGAAAAAACAGAGTTTGTGGCGGTGCGGTTTGGAAATGTATTAGGATCCAATGGTTCTGTGATTCCTCTATTTAAGGAGCAGATCAAGAATGGTGGTCCTGTGACCTTAACCCATAAGGATATTGTGAGATACTTCATGACCATTCCGGAAGCGGTGCAGCTGGTTTTACAGGCTGGTTCTTACGCCCAGGGAGGAGAAATCTTTGTGCTGGATATGGGAGATCCTGTGAGGATCTATGATCTGGCGGAAAATCTCATTCGCCTTTCCGGGTATGAGCCCCATGAGGACATTGAGATTAAAGTGACGGGGCTTCGTCCCGGGGAGAAGCTTTATGAAGAGCTTCTCATGGCGGAGGAAGGTCTCGAAAAGACACCCAATGAGCTCATCTATATTGGAAGACCCAATGGGTTTGATAAGGAGACTCTGAAGGAAACTTTGATGATGCTGAAGGAGAAAATTCATGATGAGGAAGTGTCTTCTAAGATGGTGAAGGAGCTTGTGGGTTCCATCGTAAAGACCTACACACCGGATTTGAGGTAAACTCATTTTCATCATAGAGTATGCTCGCCTTTGATTACAGGAGTGGTTTTGTGAAGAAGAAGTATCTGATGAAGAAACTAGGAAAATCCAGGAATAAGCGCTCAAGGAGTGAAAAGGGATTTACGCTCCTTGAGCTCCTTGCGGTCATGGGGCTCCTTGCGATTCTTCTTGCCTTGGCTTCTCTTAAGGGGACTGATATCTTGGCAAATGCAAGAGAACGTGTTTGTCAGTATAATCGGACACAGCTTATCAAAAAATATGAGAGTCATCTTGTAGCAACTGGAGAAGAGCACAACGAAACACTTTTAGCAGGATTTATACTGGAAGAGGGAGAAAATATCTGCCCTAGTCATGGTACAATAAGTATTGCATTTCAAAATTTGCTTTGTAGTGTTCATGACATAGATGAAGACGAAGATGATGTTCCATATTTGCTGAAGTGATTGGATTTATCGAACGACGTGAGTATGGTGAAAGGATAAAGAGGCTGTAAGGCAGTAATATCAAGGGTTTAAGAGGTTGGTGTATAAGGGTGAATGTTACAGAAGCATTACACGTCTAAGCATCCAATCAAAGCACACATTTATGCAAGATATAGTGCTAAATTAAGAATCACATACAATATATAGATCAAGAAAACAAGGTGTTCTACACACCGCCAACATACATTTACATAGAGCAGGAGGAATTAAACATGGTTTACTTAAAAATCAAAAGACTAATAGATATCATACTTTCTACACTTGGACTTATCATTTTATCTCCTGTTTTTTTAGTACTCATTATAGCAATCAAGCTTGACTCCCCTGGACCTGTTCTCTTTAAACAGAAGAGAGTCGGAATCCATAAGAGTCATTTTCATATATTGAAGTTTAGGACTATGCGTATTGATACGCCAAAGGACACCCCAACACATCTACTAGAAAATCCGGATCAGTGGATTACAAAGGTAGGGAAGTTTCTACGGAAGACTTCTCTTGATGAGCTACCTCAAATCATCAACATCTTCAAGGGTGAAATGAGTATCATAGGCCCTCGTCCAGCTCTCTGGAATCAGTATGATCTGATTGAAGAGAGGGACAAGTACGGTGCAAATGATGTACCGGTTGGCCTTACGGGCTGGGCGCAGATTAATGGTAGGGATGAACTTGAGATTGATGTAAAGGCGAAACTTGATGGAGAGTATGTAGAGAAAATTGGACTTCTGATGGATATCAGATGCTTCTTTGGGACGGTAATAAGTGTACTAAGGACTGATGGTGTTGTTGAAGGTGGGACTGGAAAGAAAAAAGCTAAACATGCTAAAGAATGATTATCATTCCCTTCTTGCTAGAGGACATATGTTAACTGCTGAAGAGTGTAATATGATTTGTAAGTGCAATTGCAATATTTGAAAAATATTAGTGTTTTTCACTCATAAGATTAAGTTAATGTATAAATTAACGCTAGAATAATATAATCAAAACTTGAACCATATCTACATTTAAACTTGGACGACAATAATTTGAATGGAGTTTTAAAATGAACAAAAGTATGAAGGCTCTTATCGTAACAACTGTAGCATCTACTATAGACCAATTTTGCACAAATGATCTTGAAATATTGTTGGAAGATTACTCCATAGAAGTTGCTGCTAATTTTAGTTTTGGCAATAACACGACTCAAGAGCGAACTGAAGAATTTAAAAGGGAACTGATTGAAAAGAAAATATATGTACATGAGATTCAATTTAATAGGAGTCCTTTTAGAGGTAGTAACTTGAAAGCTTATTTTAAGTTGAAAAAAATTATTGAGCAGAATAAATATGAAATAATTCATTGCCACACACCAGTTGCAGCAATGCTAACAAGACTTGCTGCCTACAATGCTAGAAAAACAGGAACTAAAGTTATATATACTGCACATGGTTTTCATTTTTATAATGGAGCTCCTATAATAAACTGGTTAGTTTACTACCCAATAGAGAAACTACTATCAAAATATACAGATACTTTAATTACGATTAACCAAGAAGACTATCATCTAGCAAAGAAAGAATTTTATTCTCAAAAAATCGAATATGTTCCAGGTGTAGGAATTGATATGGGTAGATTTACTGAGATTAAGAAAGATAAAGATGAAAAGAGAAGTGAAATTGGTTTGCAGAATGATGTATTTGTTGTTTTGTCTGTTGGTGAATTGAACAAGAACAAAAACCATGAAGTCGTTATTAAAGCTTTAGCAAAGATAAATAATCAGAGCATACATTATCTGATTTGTGGGAAAGGATTACTCGAAAATAAACTAAAAGAACTAGCTAAAGATTTGGGCATTGAAAAGCAAGTGCATTTTCTTGGTTTTAGAAAGGATATTTCTGAAATCTACAATGCTTCAGACTTATTTGTTTTTCCATCTTATCGCGAAGGGTTATCTGTTGCTTTAATGGAAGCTATGGCGAGTGGATTGCCAGTAGTTTGCTCTGATATACGGGGCAACTCAGATCTTATAGAACACAACATGGGTGGTTCATTGATTCCCCCGAGCAGTATTGGCGATTATGTAGAGCAAATAGAAAGATTTTATAGAAACTCTATAGCAAGAGAAAAATTTGGTGATTTTAACAAAAAGAATATTAATAAATTTTCAAGTTTTGCTGTTAAATCTAGGATGAAAGAAATTTACAGAAATTTGTAAGATGAGAAAAGGAGTAGTCAAAATGAACTTATACGAAAAAATCAAAAATGGAGAAGAAAAAATTTCCCTCGTAGGTCTTGGTTATGTTGGAATGCCAATTGCAGTAGCTTTTGCTAAAAAGGCAGGGGTTATTGGATTCGATATTAGTAAAGAAAAGGTGGAGTTATATAAAAAAGGCATCGATCCGACAAAAGAGGTTGGTGATGATGTGATAAAAAATACAACTGTAGAATTTACAGCAGATGAGAATAAGCTTAAAGAAGCTAAATTTCATATTGTTGCAGTTCCTACGCCTGTAAATGCTGATCATACACCTGATCTTAAACCGGTAGAATCAGCAAGTAGAACAGTTGGGAGAAATCTTACTAAAGGTTCAATTGTTGTTTTTGAATCGACTGTTTATCCAGGTGTTACAGAAGAAATCTGTATTCCAATTCTTGAGAAAGAATCAGGAATGAAATGTGGCGAAGATTTCAAAGTAGGATACTCTCCTGAGAGAATCAATCCTGGTGATAAAGTACATAGACTTGAGACAATCGTAAAAGTTGTATCTGGTATGGATGAAGAGTCACTTGATATTATTGCAAAAGTATACGAGCTTGTGGTTGATGCTGGTGTACACAGAGCGGAGTCAATTAAAGTAGCAGAAGCTGCAAAGGTTATTGAGAACTCGCAAAGAGATATTAACATAGCGTTTATGAATGAGCTTTCCATTATCTTTAACAAGATGGGGATTGACACTAAAGCTGTTCTTAAAGCCGCAGGAACGAAGTGGAACTTTCTAAACTTCTTCCCTGGACTAGTTGGAGGGCATTGTATTGGCGTAGATCCATACTACCTAACATACAAAGCTGAACAATTAGGATACCATTCACAAATCATTCTATCTGGCAGAAGAATCAATGATGATATGGGCAAATATGTGGTTGAGAATTTAATTAAAAACCTCATTAAAGCAGACGTGCCAGTTAAGGATGCAAAAGTGGCAATCTTAGGATTTACATTCAAAGAAAACTGTCCAGATACTAGAAATACAAGAGTTATTGACATCGTAAATGAACTAAAAGAATATGGATTGACTCCTATGATTGCAGATCCAGAAGCTGATTCTGAGGAAGCAAAACATGAGTATGGAATTGACTTTGATTCAATAGAAGAAGTTAAAGATATGGATGCAATTGTTGTAGCTGTGGGACATGATCAGTTCCTAAAATTTACTCGCGATGACTTCAATAAGATGTTTAAAGAAGGATTTAACGAGGGCAAAGTATTACTTGATATCAAAGGAATCTTAGATAGAAAAGAATACGAATTAGCAGGATATAAATACTGGAGATTGTAATGAGAGGTGGCTTAAGCCATGGGATATGAAAATATAACATTTGAAAAAGATAGTGTATTTCTTGTGACAGGTGGAGCTGGTTTCATTGGCTCCAACTTGTGCGAGGTTTTATTAGATAAAGGTTATAAGGTTAGATGTCTGGATGATCTTTCTAATGGTAAAGAAGCCAATGTGGACTTGTTCATTGATAATCCTAATTATACTTTTATCAAAGGAGATATAAGAGATATAGATACGTGTATGAAGGTTTGTGAGGGTGTTGATTACGTTCTTAATCAAGCAGCTTGGGGAAGTGTTCCTAGAAGCATTGAGATGCCCTTGCTTTATGAAGAGATTAATATTAGAGGAACACTCAACATGATGGAGGCAGCTAGACAAAATGGAGTTAAGAAATTTGTCTATGCTTCCAGCTCATCTGTATATGGGGACGAGCCAAATCTCCCAAAACAAGAGGGGAGAGAAGGAAGCCTATTATCACCATATGCTTTGACTAAAATGGTTGATGAGGAATATGGGAAGCTTTATTCAAAACTATACGGATTAGATACTTATGGATTAAGATACTTCAATGTGTTTGGCAAAAGACAAGACCCAGATGGGGCTTATGCTGCAGTAATTCCAAAGTTTATCAAACATCTGCTTAATGATGAACAACCAACAATAAATGGTGATGGAAAGCAAAGCAGAGATTTTACTTATATCGAAAATGTTATTGAGGCTAATCTAAAAGCTTGCAAGGCATCGTCTAAAGTTGCCGGAGAAGCATTCAATATCGCTTATGGTGGAAGGGAATATCTAATTGATGTTTACTACTCTCTTTGTAAAGCTCTTGGAAAAAATATTGAACCAATATTTGGACCTAATAGGAAAGGTGATATAAAACACAGTAATGCTGATATTAGTAAGGCTAAAGAGATGCTAGGGTATGATCCTAGTTGGAGTTTTGAAAGAGGAATTGAGGCTGCTATTGAGTGGTATAAAGAAAATCTTTCAAAGCAGGAGATATAGAATTATGATAAAAGTAACACATATCATAACAAGCTTAAACTCTGGTGGAGCGGAGAGTATGCTTTACAAACTACTAAAATATTCAAATTCAAAAAAGTATACTAATGAAGTGATTTGTCTGCTGGATAAAGGTATATACGGAGAAAAAATTGAGAAAATGGGGATTAAAGTAACTGTTCTTAATTTGAATAAAGGGAATATTATTGGTGCTCTATATAAAGCAAGAAAAGTATGTGAAAAATCTGATATTGTTAATTCTTGGCTATATCACTCTGATTTAGTAGGCTTTTTTGTTTCTAAAGTATTATTAAGAAAGAAACTAATTTGGAATGTTAGGCATAGTAATTTAGATAAATCTGCAAACAAAAAAACTACTCTATTAATTGTAAAACTTAATGCAATGCTTTCTAGATATGTTGATTGTATTACTTATAATTCTAACAAAGCTAATTATGTTCATAATCAAATTGGGTACACTGGAAATCGAAGTGTTGTATTATCCAACGGCTTTGAATTAAATGAATTCACCCCTAATAATTTATCGAGAGAGAAACTTCATAAAAGCTTTGATATTAATGATAGTGAGAAGTTACTAATCACTGTTGGTAGATGGGATCCGCAAAAGGATTATGAAAATTTATTAAAATCCTTGAGTATTCTTAAACAAAATAGCATTAATTTTAAGTTGATAATGGTTGGGACAAACCTAGATTGGAATAATACTGCATTAAATAAGCTTATTGAAGGATATAATTTGGTTGAGAATGTACTATTGCTTGGTAGACAAGACAATATTCCAGAGTTATTATCAGCAGCGGATATTTATGTCTCTTCATCTTTAGGAGAAAGTTTTTCAAATTCAATTGGAGAAGCGATGGCTTGTCAGTTACCTTGCATTGTTACAGATGTAGGGGATTCAGCAATTATTGTTGGTGATTGTGGTGAAATTGTTCCAAGTCAAAATTCTGAAGAACTATCAAATGCTCTTAGTTACTACATAAAAATGGATAATAGCAATCTCCAAAGAATTGGTAGGAAGGCTCGAAAAAGGGTTGTTGAAAATTATGACATTATTAATATTGCTCAATTGTTTGAAAGTAATTATACAGAGACATTTCGTATAAGCAGGTGAGAGTAATAACTTAGTTTGATAATTTTCTGTCTGTAAAGGGGGAAAGTAAATGATAAAATTAATGTTCTTCATGCAGTCATTAGGTGGCGGTGGAGCTGAAAGAACGATAATAAATTTATTGAATAAAATTGATAAGAATAAGTTCTTAATAACATTAGTAATTGGAGACTTAAGCAATAATGCCTATAAAGACTTCTTAAGCAATGATATTAAAGTGATTGATTTAAAAACTAATAGGGCTAGGTATTCATTTGTTGGACTGAGACGAATGATAAAGAACGAACAACCCGATATTGTTTTTACAACTATCAATAGTAATAATTTATTGTTATCACTAGTAAAACTATCTTTTTTCAGCAAAAGATTTTCATTAATTGTTAGAGAAGCATCATATAGATCTGAATCTAAAAAAGTATCTTCATTTAACAGAATGGCAACTAAGTATTGCTATAACATTGTGGCAGATGGGATTATTGCTTTATCTAAAGGCGTTAAAGAGGATTTAGTTAATTGGTTTGGAGTTGAATCAAACAAGATTACAGTAATCTATAATCCAGTTGATTATAAGCAGATTAATGAGATGTCACAAGAAGATTTATATGAGATAGATATAAGAAGAAATGAATTCACTATTCTATCAGTCGGGAGATTAGTAGAAGCTAAGGATTATCCAACGCTGCTAAAGGCATTTGAAATTTTCAGGAGTAGACATGACGCGAAATTGCTCATTGCTGGCGAAGGAGAATTGATGACTAGTCTAGAGAGTCTAGTTGAAAGCTTGAATTTGAAAGACAGTGTACAAATGATCGGATTTGTTGAAAACCCATATAAGTACATGTATAATTCTAACTTATTCGTATTGTCTTCTAAATACGAAGGCTTTGGACATGTAATTGTAGAAGCTATGGCAAGTGGAGTACCTGTAATAGCTACAAACTGCAAATCCGGACCAAGTGAAATTATTACGGATAAATATAATGGAAGACTAGTTGAAGTAGGTAACTATATTCAATTAGCAGATACTATGGAAGATGTGCTGATGAACGAGGATTATAATCTAGTCAATAATGCCTCTAAGAGAGTTTTAGATTTTGATGCTGACAAAATTACAAGAGAATATGAGAATTATTTTGAGAAATTCCATAATCCTTCTACTTAAAAAAAAGACCTCGAGTGAGAAATTTTCTATAGTAACACAAATAACAAAAAGTGCTTTAGATATTAACTTTGCAGTATGAGGAGATAATGTATGTTCGAACGTAGAATAAATTTCAATTGTATAATCAATGGAGTTTGGTTAATACCAATCATAGTTTTAACAGGGTTATTAATCCTTCAAAACATGAATGATTTAGCGACAATATTATTTTTTGCGGGATTTTCTCTAGTGATTATATCGAAATGGAAAGCTAATATTGGTATAAAGTTGCTTTTGATTCTATCAATCCTCTTTAGGTTCATCTATGCATATAAAATATTTGGTATGGAGACGTATTTATTTCCTGATAGCAAGTATTATGTGAGTACACTTATATGGATAAATGATTTAGAAACATTAACTTTTGACAGTATTGCAGGAGCTGCAGGGACAGTACACATTGGTTATAATTTATTATCCTTTGTAACATACAGAATATTTGGTTCGTTATACTCTTTGTTCGCAGTAAACATTTTAATGTTTGCAATATCTGTTATATTATTTCATGAACACTTAACAAAGAGATTTAATATAAAAATAGCTAATAGTATTGCTTTTTTAATGACGGTAAGCATGAATTTATTCATATTTACTTCTCATATTTTGAAAGATTCAATGGTCATGATGTTAACTGTGCTTTCTTTACATATTTATGATAAGTACAAAGAAAAGAAAAGCAAGATGTTGATTGTCAGTTTAATTTTTGTAATATCTTTATTGGTAACCACTCGCATATATGCAGGATTTGGAATTTTAGCCGGAATTGTACTAGATTATATTTTGAATAACAGTTCCAGTTACGAAGAAAAGAAAAGAGTGTTTAAGAAGCTAATGGTAGTAAGTATTGCGTTGCTTGCAGGCTTCATCATTCTTAATGATAATCAGTACTATACCATGTCAATGAGGTATATTCGAAATGTTAATTTTTCATTTAATACAATTGCTGCAATGGGTGTTTATTTACTTAGCTTTTTGTTTTCTCCACTCCCTTGGAACATGTTAAATGATGTAACAGTATATACACCAATTGTGTTGGACTCAATTTTTATGATTATATTTAGTCCTCTATTTATTCTATTTCTGTATAAATTGCTTCGAAATAAGCTAATGATGAAGAAGTTCTATATATATATCATTCCCACAGTTTTCCATATATTTGCTTTGAGTACAAGTCTTGAAACGGGTGCTATCCGACAGCGAATAGGGGTGTTTCCTTTTCTGCTATTGATGTATATGTCAGGAATTTTTTTAAAAAGGACAAATAACAATTAAACTAATCAATATATCAAAATTACAGCGTGTAGGGATTGATTAAATGAGCATTTTTAACATCTTAAAGAACTATTATTATGACGTGAAATATATTTCAAATCGTATTGCTTATGGCCGGAAATTGGGGGCTAAAATTGGTGAAAATTGTAAAATACTAGTAAATCCCAGAAGAGCTTTTGGGAGTGAACCTTATCTAATAACAATAGGTAATCACGTTGAAATTACAGATGGCGTTAGATTTATAACACATGACGGTGGAGCTTGGGTATCTAGATCTTTTAAGCCAAATGCAGCGGTCTACGGAAAAATTCATATAGGAAACAATGTATTTATAGGCTTAAATTCAATAATTCTTCCCAATGTAACAATCGGAGATAATTGTGTAGTAGGTGCCGGTTCTATTGTTACCAAGAGCATAAGTCCAAATAGTGTGGTTGCCGGCGTACCTGCAAAATATATAAAGTCATATGATGAATATATTAAGTCGATATGTGAAAACTCAGTGGATATACTCAATTTCACATATGATGAAAAAAAGAAATTTTTAATTAAGAAGTATCCAGAATGGTTTGAGGATAGGTGATCGAATGGATAAAAAGTACGATTATATTGTATATGGAAATGATACAGAATGGTGCGAAGTGGTAAATTATGACTTAAAAAATTTGAGCAATGCGATATTCGTTAATGATCATGTTCAACTTATCAAATCAAATTTTTTGAGAATATTATGTAAGATCCATTTTTCTGAACGAATGAATCGATTTTTTCAACTACCATTAAAAAATATTTGGTATGGATTTTTTCATAAATTTACTGGAATTATTCAGGATGATAGCGTTTTTTTGTTCTATGATTGGAATAAGCTATCGTACGATGATGGGTATCATAGATACCTTAAGTCAAAGTATAAGAATTGTAAATTGGTATTCATTTTTACTAACATTGTTAATAAGAGCTGCGCCTACAAAAATGGATATTTCAATAAATTGAAAAGTGAGTTTGATTTAGTAATAACTTATGATCACCAAGATGCTATTAAGCACAGTTTATTTTTACATTCTTACATGTACTCGAAAATTTTAGATGATGATTCAAATAACAAAATTGACTTAGACGTTTTTTTTATAGGTCATGCTAAAGAGAGATTAGGATTGATTCATAGTATTTATAGAAAATTAACTGACCAAGGGTTTAAATGTCTTTTTTATATAACAGGTGTTGAAGATCATAATAAATTGGATGAAAAAAGAATCATTTACAATAAGACTATTCCCTACAGAGAAGCTTTAAATATTATGATTAAATCAAAATGTATTCTTGAAGTGATGCAAGAGGGAGCTTCTACTTTTACTTTGCGTACTCAAGAAGCAATACTTTACAATAAAAAGCTGATAACAAACAATAAAAACATTAGAAAAGAAAGCTTTTATGATGAGAAAAACATACTAATAATTGACAAAGATATTGAACATTTAGATTTTAGTTTCTTGAACTCTGACATAATGCCTAATTACAATAACGAACTCACTGAATTGTTTTCTCCTGTCAAGTTATATGAGAGGATAAAAACAGCTTTTGCAAAGAAACAACTTTGATAAAAATTATCACGAGGAGAAATAGTTATGAATAATGATGAAATACGAGGTTTGATAAATGGGTCGTAACACACTTTTTTCATTTATATGGAAAATGCTTGAACGCATTTCTACACAATTAGTTCAATTTGTTGTACAAATTGTATTAGCACGATTATTAATGCCAGAAGATTATGGTATCGTTGCAATCGTGATGATATTAATATCCTTTGCATCTGTATTTGTTCAAGCTGGTTTTAATTCTGCCTTAATTCAAAGAAAAGATGCAACTAATGAGGATTTTTCTTCAGTACTCTATATAAATTTATTAATGGCCTTTGTGCTTTATATAATTATATATTTATCTTCTGAGGTTATAGCTGACTTTTATAAACAACCATTATTGACAAATGTTTTACGTGTATCTTCATTAACATTGTTTTTTAGTGCAGTTAACTCAGTACAATATGCCTATATATCTAAAAGGTTGGAGTTTAAGAAGTCTTTTTATTCTTACTTTGTAGCTGTTACCCTATCAGGTTTCGCTGGCATAATATTAGCTATAAATGGATTTGGAGTATGGGCTTTAGTAGTGTATCAATTGTTAAACAATATTTTAATTTGCATAATCATGTGGTTAACTGTTAAATGGAGACCAGTTAGGACTTTTTCAATTTCAAGAATAAAAATATTATTTACTTATGGATGGAAGATTTTTTTTGCACATATGATAGATGCAATTTATAAAGAAGTTCAATATATATTTTTGGGAAAAATAGCAACTCCAGAAGTGTTAGGTTACTATAGTAGAGGTATGCAGTTTCCAGGCATGTTTGTAAGAAACATCAATGATACAATTAAAACAGTCTTACTACCCATGTATTCAAAAGAACAAGAAGACAATCTCAAAGTGAAGACTATGCTTAGGATATCTATAGGATCCATTTCGTATATTGTTTTCCCTATAATGGTAGGGATGGCGGTAGTGGCTGAACCTATGATTAAATTATTACTTACAGATAAATGGTTACCCGCAGTTCCATTTGTTCAAATATTTTCTGCGTCTTATGCTTTATCATCCCTAATGTCATCTAATGGTCAAGCAATAAACTCAGTCGGTCGAAGTGATATTTATTTAAAAATCATATTGGGGAAAATTTTATTTATAATATTGTCATTACCAATAGCATTAAAATTAGGTGTTTATGCAGTTGCTTTAAGTACTTTGTTTGCGGATTTGTTAGGTATATTCCTTACCTTTAAACCAAATAGAGCATTATTTAATTATACTATAAAAGAGATTTTACTTGATATTATACCATCTTTAGGGATAGCGTTACTGATGGGAGCAATCGTTTATTTGATTTCATTTGCCATTGATAGTGCTCTTTATCAACTAATAACTCAAGTTGTAGTTGGCATTCTAAGTTATATCATTATGTCTAGGATATTTAAATTAAAAGAATATAGTCAATTAATTGAAATGATTAAAACAATAAAACAATCAAGTTAATATGCTTAAAATCATCTCATTTTTTAGATCTATAGAAGGAGGTTAATCAATGAAAGGAATAGTTTTAGCTGGAGGATCTGGGACGCGATTGTATCCATTAACAATGGTAACAAGTAAACAGTTACTGCCTGTATATGATAAACCAATGATCTACTATCCGTTGTCGATTTTAATGCTTGCGGGAATAAAAGAAATTCTAATAATATCTACACCGCAAGATTTGTCTAATTTTAAGCGTTTGTTAGGTGATGGCCATGAATTCGGGATAGAGTTATCTTACGCCGAGCAACCTTCACCAGATGGTCTAGCGCAAGCATTTATAATTGGTGAGGATTTTATAGGCGATGATAATGTGGCTATGATTTTAGGAGATAATATTTATTACGGTAATGGCTTAACTTCTGTTTTAAAAGAGGCTGTTGAAAATGCAGATAAGGGGAATGCAACAATATTTGGATATTATGTTGACGACCCAGAAAGATTTGGTATTGTAGAGTTTGATGATTCTGGAAAAGTAATCTCAGTTGAAGAGAAACCCAAAACACCAAAGTCAAACTATTGTATTACAGGGTTATACTTCTACGATAATAGAGTTGTTGAATATGCTAAAAAAGTGAAGCCGTCACATAGAGGGGAATTAGAAATTACCGATTTAAATAGAATGTATTTAGAAGATGAGACATTAAAAGTCAAACTTTTGGGTAGAGGTTTTGCCTGGCTTGATACTGGGACAATGGATAGTTTAGTTGAAGCTGCTGAGTTTGTCCAAATGATTGAAAAAAGACAGAGCGTTAAAATTTCTGCACTTGAAGAAATTGCGTACCATAACAATTGGATAAACAAAGAAGTTCTTTTACTATCAGCAGAAAAATACGGAAAATCTCCGTACGGTGAGCATCTTAAAAAGGTTGCAGAAGGAAGAATAAAATATTAATTCAAGGCGGTGAAAAAGTGAAATTAACTAAGACAACGATTGATGGTGTTATAATTATTGAACCAGAAGTCCATGGGGATCATCGCGGATGGTTTACAGAAACTTATTCTGAAAAAGAATATATAAAGAATGGGCTTAATATGAATTTTGTACAAGATAATCATTCAATGTCAGCAAAAAAAGGGACTCTACGGGGACTACACTATCAGGAAAAACCGAAAGCACAAACAAAGCTTGTAAGATGCACAAAAGGAAGAATATTTGACGTAGCGGTAGACTTAAGAGCAAGTTCTGTAACATATGGTAAATGGGTAGGGGTCGAACTGTCTAGTGAGAACAAAAAGCAATTACTGATACCCAAGGGATTTGCTCATGGATTTGTAACTCTCTGTGAGAACGTAGAAGTTCAGTACAAAGTAGATGAATATTACGCGCCAGAATATGATAAGACTATTCGATTTGATGATCCGGATATTTCAGTAAACTGGGGTGTTGAAACTCCAATTTTATCTGAAAAAGATAAAAATGCACCATATTTGAAAGATATAAAGCCGAGTTTTGTATAATAGACTAAAATTTGAAAGGAGTAATAATATGGCAATTCAATTATTTGTACCTACTTTTGACGTTGATGGGTGTTTAGAGGAAATTAGAGAGTGTTTAGAAAAAGGTTGGACAGGGATGGGGTTTAAGACTGTTCAGTTCGAAGAAGATTGGAAGAAGTATACTGGAATGCAAAATGCTCATTTTTTAAATTCAGCTACTTCTGGTTTGAATATTGCTTTTGAAATATTTAAGGAAAAATATGGCTGGTCTGACGATGATGAGGTGATTACCACTCCATTAACATTTGTTTCATCTAATCACGCTATTTTACTTGCAAATCTTAAAGCTGTATTTGCAGATGTGGATGATACATTGTGTTTAGATCCGAATGATGTAGAAAAAAAGATTACATCTAAGACAAGAGCAATATTATATGTTGGGATGGGAGGAAATCCTGGAAAATATGAAGAAATCGTAAGTTTGTGCAAGAAGTATGATTTGAAATTAATATTGGACGCAGCTCATATGGCTGGTACAAGAGTTAAGGGAGTAGTTCCTGGTAAAGAAGCAGATGTTGTTATTTATTCATTCCAGGCAGTGAAGAATTTACCAACAGCAGATAGCGGGATGATTTGTTTCAAAGAAAACGAGTTGGACGAAATAGTAAGAAAGAAAACATGGCTTGGAATTAATAAAGATACTTATGCTAGAACAAATTCCACAGGTAATTATAAGTGGAAATATGATGTAGAATATGTCGGTCAAAAGTACCACGGGAATTCAATAATGGCAGCAATAGGTATTGTTCAGCTGAAGCATCTTGATAAAGATAATTCATATCGTAGACAAATCGCAGATTGGTATACAAAAGGATTTTCATCATATAGTAATGAGATAAAATTAGTTGAAGTACCTGAAGGTACAGAAGCATCAAGACACTTATTTCAAATCATTGTAGATGATAGAGATGGATTAATGCAAGCTTTGAATGAATCTGAAATATATCCAGGAGTACATTATACTGATAATACGCAATACAGAATGTACAAATATGCTAAAGGAACTTGTCCTCACGCAGAATATATAAGTGATCATGTGCTTTCTTTACCAATGCATATGCAGTTATCGTATGAAGACGTCCAGTTTATAATCGGCAAAGTAATTGATTTTGTATTTAAAAAGGCATGATTTATGAGAGAAAAGAATATTAGATTAAGACCTATATCACTGAACGATACAAATAATATTGTTAAATGGCGAAACACAGATAGTGTTAAGCAAAATCTTTTTACACGTGATGACATTACTCATGAAGATCATATTAAGTGGTTTAATAATTATGTTATGAAAGGATTGTGTTCGCAATTTATTATAGAAATAATAGAGCCTTCAATGGATATAGGTACGGTTTTTATTAAAAATATTGATAAAAAAAATGACAAAGGTGAATTTGGGATATTTATAGGAGAAGAAGAGGCGCGTGGAAAAGGATTCGGTAAAACTGCGACAAAGTTAATTTTAGATCACGCTTTTACGGAGTTAAATCTCAACAGAGTATATTTAAGTGTATTTGTAGATAATCTCAGTGGAATAAAAAGTTATGCAAATGCTGGTTTTGAACAAGAGGGCGTGCTGAGACAAGACTACAAATACGGTAACAAATATTATGATGTTCTGTTAATGTCAATACTACGTCATAAATGGATGGAGATGAAAGGTTGAAAATGTATAAGTTAA
>NZ_DOPX01000007.1:55937-57127 GCF_003514505.1 Proteiniclasticum sp. | reverse complement strand
AAACGCCAGTCTGTTTCCAGTAGGCGAGTATGACCCCAAGCTGAGGGCATGCCATTGCCCCTCCTAAGACAGTACATTTAGTATCTTAGGCTGATAGACTTTTACCATCTATCACAGGTGCTTTGATGATATTCATTGCACCAACTCTATCTCTATGTGTTTTGAAGCCACATGAGCATTTATATTTTCTATCCCTTGCCTTGTTTTTTTCTCCACACTCTGGGCAGATTTGACTGGTATATTCGGGGCCTACATACTCTACTTTTATACCTGAAAGACCTGCTTTATACTCAATGTACTGGGCTAAGCGATAGAATGACCACGTGTGCAAATTCTTTTCGTTTTTACGGCTCGTTCTTGCCGTCTGGCGTATGCCAGATAGTTGCTCCAGGCGTATTGTTCCAACACCTTCTTGAATGGCAAAGTCAACGATTTGACGACTGGTTTTGTGGTCTTTGTCTTTCATCCACCGTTGTTCTTTATTGTTCAATTTCTTGATCGCTTGCGGTTTCTTTGCTTTTCCAAGTTTCTTGCGCTTGCTTCTAAACTTGCGTTTCATGTACTTGTTTTCTCTACCATTGCCAAAAAACTTGGTTTTGCCTTTTTCAGTTACTGCAACTGCTGGACATTTTAGACCCAAGTCAACGCCTAAAACACCTATATCTTCGTTCTCTGTATCCTCTACAGTTACAGCTATTTGAGCAATCCATTTACCTGATTTTTTTGTGATTCTCAGTGTTCCAAGCTTGCCATTTAATTTTTCTAATTGGTAGGTTGATAGCAACACAGGCACATTAATGCGTGTGCTTTTGCCGTTTACAAGCACTGGGAAACGCAAAATACCATTTTTCAATGTCCAATTTTGATTGTTCCATATGCAAACAGGCTTTTTCAGAACACTACGAATCTTTGTTTTTCTAAACTTTTTGTAGACTGATTTTGCATCTTGTATTGCTTGATTTTTCAATGCACTGGGCAGTGCAGCCAAAACCGTGCCACTTGTATGCTTAATACGCTCGTCTGCTTCAATACATTCAGAGACAATGGTGTTTATCAAACGAATATATTCGACTGTTGCTGTTTTTAGATGCTCTCGTTGCTCTGATGTTGGAAGCAACTTGGCTTTTACAGTTATTTGCACAGTTTCACCCCCTCGTTTTTTGTTCTTCGACATACCGCCTTATCGTTTC
>NZ_DOPX01000007.1:0-55772 GCF_003514505.1 Proteiniclasticum sp. | reverse complement strand
CTCCTTTCAATTTTGCCATTATGTCTGATGGGCTGATTGTTGGCAATGCGTTGACGGAAAGGGGTCAATGATCTTTATCACATTCCACTGCCAGTATTTGAATCTCTATTTTTTCACAAATTTCAGAAAGTAGAATTTTCAATCGTTCTTCAACTGCACCTACCAATACTTTTCTGCGGTATCTAGGGCAGAATACAAAATGATAATTGATCAGCGATACAGTTGTTTGAGCTCTTCTATATGTTTGGCTCATAAACACATTGTATCGGTATGAGATTCAAACTGCAATATGTTTTGCCACGCAAGCGCCATTCATCCCACGGCTGAAGCCGGGCAAGCTCGGTATGGGCTTTCTGGCACAATTCCTGTAACATAATTATCTCTCCAGATTCCACGATATCGTCAGATATTAACAAAGTCTTTCCGGTTCATTCATTGAAGTCATCTTTTCCTCATACTTTGATCTGAAGTGCCTCCAGAACATCTTCTGTGACTTCATCTATCTCTTTTGTGCCATCCACTCTTCTCAGCAGTCCTTTCAGTTCGAAGAAATGAACGAGAGGTTTTGTCTCCGACTCATACACCCGAAGCCTTTCCTTCACCGCTTCTTCGGTGTCATCTTTTCTGATGATGAGATGGCCACTGCAAAGATCACAGACCTCCATCTCCCTGGGTGGATTGAAAGTCAGATGGTAGCTTGCGCCGCAGCTGCTGCAGACTCTTCTTCCTTCCATACGGAGCAGCAGCTCCTCATGGGGGACATCCAAAAACACAACCGCATCCAGCATCTTATGGGAAGACTCCAGATGGTTTAAAAGGGCTTCTCCTTGAGAAAGCGTTCTTGGAAATCCATCCAGAAGATACCCTTCCCCAGCATCCTTTTCTTCCAGTCTCCTCTGCACAAGACCGATGGTCACCTCATCTGGCACCAGAAGGCCTTTGTGGATGTACTCCTTCGCTTTGATACCAAGTTCTGTCTCTTCCCGGATATTTTTCATGAAAATATCTCCGGTGGAGATATGAGGTACAGAAAGAACCTTAGAAATGATTTTTGCCTGTGTGCCTTTCCCAGCACCAGGGGGACCCAAAAGAACTACTCGCATATGACACCTCCATGCATTCACAAACTATTCTGAATCTTTACGTTAAGCATACCACAGACAAGCATATGAAAAAAGAGCGTATTTAGAGGTCAAAGTGGGCCAGAAGAAAGGAAAGAATCCTTTCATTGACTTCATCACTTTCTGTAAAGCTCAAGGCATGGCTTGCATTTTTCCAGTACTCCATTTCAATGGATGGCACGACTTTTCTTCCGTACTGGAAGGCTTTTTCCGCATCATGAAGAAGACTGTTTCCAGCCATCAGAGCCAGCACTGGAATCTTCAGATTTCGAAGATCTTTCTCAGGGATTCTTCTTGGCACCGGGGACCTGAACCGAAAGTACTTCAGACCCAGAGTGATGGATTTTCCCAAGGTGTCTTTGAAGGGAAAGTCTTTCCGGTTCAGAAGAAAGGGGATCATTTTATCTTTGCTGAAGCCCATTCTCACAAACTCTTTCACTGTATGGGCGGATACTCCAGAAAATACAAAGACCGGATCCAGAAGGATGAGGCCTTCCGTCATTTCGGGGTAATACCTCGCAAAGTTCACCGCATAATACCCTCCCATGGATGATCCCATGAGGATGGCAGAAGATATTTCAAGCTTTCCCATGACTTCCTTCAGCCAAGCGGCATGATCTTTGTCTTTCCAGAGAGGTTTACTTAATCTGCTTCTTCCTGGTTCTCCCAAAAGGTCCACAGAATATACCGGCGTTCTCTCAGACAAAGGGAGAAGATTCGGCTGCCACATGATGGTGGATGCATAATGTCCATGGAGCAGAATAAGGGGCACCTTCTCCTCGCTCCCTTTACTGGCATAATAATAAATACGTACCGTACCAAAGGTGGTTTCCACATCATAAATGGTCCGGGCTCGGGGCAGAAATCTCATGGCTTTGTCATAGTGGACGAGAAACTCCATTCTCCGGGACTCTTTCGTGAAACCACTCTTGAATAATGACCGAATGCCTTCCATTCTCCTCATCCTTTCAGTAGAGCAAAGGAACACCCAAGGCAGATGAGCACTACTAAATCAAAGTAAATGGCAGCGGGAGAAACACCGGTACTAAGGAGGTTCCATCCTACAACAGGTTCAGAATCTCATGAAGATGAGAAATCTCATAAGTGGGCACAATCTCTCCTTTATTGATTTTACCTCTCGGATTGAACCAGCAGGTATCGATACCAAAGCGTATGCCTCCTAGAATATCCGACCCCAAACTGTCTCCCACCATGAGGATTCTATCCTTTGGTGCTTCACCCAGGAGATCCAGGGTCAGCTCAAAGATCCTCTCATCGGGCTTGGAGACCTGTGCCTCTTCAGAAATGACAATGGCTTCAAAGTAGTGGCTGAGGACCGATTGTCTGATCCTTTTTCTCTGGACTTTTTTCAGTCCGTTGGTGATGATGCCCATCCGGACTTTGCCCGAAAGCTTTTGAAGAAGCTCATGGGACTCCTCA
This sequence comes from Proteiniclasticum sp., assembly GCF_003514505.1. Classification (GTDB taxonomy): domain Bacteria; phylum Bacillota; class Clostridia; order Clostridiales; family Clostridiaceae; genus Proteiniclasticum. The sequence continues at coordinate 53,211 of NZ_DOPX01000007.1, read as the reverse complement.
TAAGGGAAAGAAGCCTCTGCCAGATGATCTGTATAGCGCTCCGCGAAATCCTCGGCCTGAAAATCTCCGCAAAGCGCTTCCTTCAGTCTTTGGAAGCGCTCAATCTTCAGAACACTTTGGGTGATTTTTCCTTCCTCAAATTCTTTCCATATTTTCGTGTTGATCTCATGATAAGTGTCAAAATAAACCGACTTGTGCTCCTCCAGACCGTAATCCTTCAGCGTGCTGAGAAAAGCTTCCTTCTCAGACTTTTTAAAATCAAATAGTGTATCGTCTGCGTCAAATAAAAGTATGTCGTATTTCAAAATTCCAATTCCTCTCTTTACGTATAGTCTCTATCCATTATATACCATTTTCTCCTTATTCCTCAGGAAGTCCCTGGGGTTTTTCAATGGTCTCCACGGAGTTCACAGAAAGAATCTCCAAAGAGAACTCATTGTCCAAGGACAGATTCCGCACCTGATTCGTAAACTCCACCCGAATCTCCTTCAGCAGTTTTTCTTCCTTGTCAAAAACTGCTGAGATCCTGTAGGACGTGATGTTCCAGTCTTCTGTGTTCATGCCCTCCAGCTTCAGTGTTTCTGATATGATTTTTTTAAACTCTTCCGGCGTGAAGAAGTCCGTGGTATAGTAGACGAGTTTCTCCTCATCCTCCTCTTTCTCTAGGGAAGAAAGAAACCGAAGAATCGGAATTAGCTCCGCTTTTGGAGACAGTTCTGTGAGATTAGAAGGATTGAAGGCATCCTCTGAAAGCATGGGAATGCCCCTTTGCCAAGGCAGAAATGCCAGATTGAATTTATGATAAACCTCCTTCTCTTCGGTATAAATATCCATGATCTTCTGGGACCCTAGAAAGGGAAGTTCTGTATACACTTCAATAAAAGATGCTTTCGGTGCAAAGGTCATGGATGCAGTGCCGTGGATGCCCAACTGATTCTCTCCCAGACCCATTCTGCTTTTATAGGCGATTTCCATGGACTGAACCTCTGAAAGAGCCCGGTAGGTTCTGATGACATAACTGTATCTGTGGTCCGTATAAAAGAATATGGTTAAAGCTGTGACCGCAATCAGTAGGAGACCTAAAAGACCTATGATGATTTTTTTCCCCACAAAACTCACCTCTCCTGTTCTTTTCTTCAGTGTAGCACAGCCTATCAGACCCTTTTCTAAACAATATCTTAAGTTTTCAGAGAAAAAAGAACATAACTCCGTATCCTCACTTAATTATCCAAGAAAAAAAGAGCCTGCATGCAGACTCTTTTCCAAGTTCTATGCTTTTTCAAGGGCTGGATCAGAAGCTGGTGGTGTGGGAGGCGCTTCGATCTTTGGTTTGACCTTCCCCTTCCAGGCGTGCATGGCAAGAGATACCGCGATTACGCCGTAGGCCACAAACACACGGAAGTATTCACCCAGCTGAGCATTGTTGAAAAGCTCTTTTCCCGCCTGGGGTGCCACAATGAACAGTGTATGGAACAGGATTACCCCCAAGATGGCTTGTTTATTCGTGGCTTTTTGTACAGAAGCACCGCCTACAAGAAGAGCGGCGATGGCAAACTGTCCCACCTGAGTATGGGCTCCATAGGTGGAGAAGGTACCGATGTTTTGGAGATATATCAGCTGTCCCCAGCAAGCCAGTACTGTAGAAATCACCATGGCGATGATTCTTGTCCGATCCACATTTATACCGGCAGCATTGGCAACCACTCTGCTCTGGCCTACAGTTCTCATATTCTGGCCAAGTCTTGTCTTCAGGAGCATATTGTTGAAAATACAAAGAAGCACAATGGCAAAATAGGTGGTCACAGGAATCTTAACATAAAGCAGTATTGTCTCAATGGGCTTCACATAAGTCAGCGCATAGGTGATGCCTAAAACAATCAGCATTGCCACGGGCTCCTTGAAATTGAAACTCTCTTTCTTTGAGATGAACTTTGCGTCCACCATCTTATAGAGCTGTAAGATGGCTAAGGCGATCACCCCTATGGTGACGCCGTCCAGTAGAAGGAGCCTATCTGTAGACAGGAACTTCTCCACTGATGGCACAAAGGTCAGACCATAGATCCCAAGAACTACCGCAAGGGTCAGGATGTCTTTCAGCACCGGTGCACCGGTCTTTTTCACTTTGTTAAAAATCATCTTGATAAGAAGCAGCGCCACAGAGATGAAAAACAGAATCTCGATGAGCTTCAGCATGGATACGGTATCCAGAGAATACTTGAGGTTCCCCGCCAGGTCAATGGTATTTTTAACGCCAATCCCTCCTGAGATGATCAAGGTAGGGTTATTCACAGGAATGATGCCACCAATGACATACAGGAAAAAGAGCTGATACAGTCCATCTGCAAAGAATCCCAAAACCATACCTGCAATCATTTCAGCGCCCTTCATCTGATTGAACAGCTTTCCAACGAGATAGCCAAAGAGAATGGCCACAGGTGTTGCCATAAGAAGACTGAGAATAAATCCTTCAATCCCTTTGAATCCCCAGTACACCACCCAGAATACAGCAATCTGTGCTGCGATGGCACCAATGGTGATACCAAAGTTCAGTCCCATACCCGCCAGAACAGGAATGAGAAGTGCCAGTACCATAAATCCATTACGGCCGATTCTTGTGAACAGCTCTCCCGCAACGAAGGTCAATGGATTCTTCGAGGCGATGATGGCACCGATACATAGAAGTACAAAGAGGAGTACTACCTTGTTTTCATTGAGAAAGTGCATCACTTTATTCTTCATGGTCATTATTTTGCACCTCCCTTGGTCTTCGATAACGCATAGAGAATGATTCCATTGGAAATGATGATTCGGATGACATCCGACAGATTTCCTTCTGGAAGAATCTTATTGGCCACAGGAAGTGCCACCGCGAGAATTCCCTGAAACAGAAACGCACCGATGAGCACATGGGAGATTTTCGCTCTCTTGATACTTGCTCCGCCGATAAGCACGGCAGCAACGGAATGGAATCCCATCATAAGAGGTGCATTATAAAGCTGGAGAAATCCATAGCTTTGGGCATAAATAATGATTCCTACCGCAGCCAGAGCTGTCGATATAGCGGTACCAAGAATCCTCATCTTGTTCACATTGATCCCGGATGCTTTTGTGAACTGCTCATTGGCACCGGCAGCGCTCATGGCCATGCCAGCCTTGCTTCTCATAAACAGCCATACCAGGAAACAGGAGAACAGGAAGAAAAGAATCAGTCCTGTTGGAATATAAAGGCCGAACTTGTCATCCCCAGGTGTCGCGTAGAATGCGCCATCTTTGATGCCAAAACTGAAATCCAGAATATTGTTGAACACATGACCGAAACTGCTGGAAAGACTGATGGTGTTTCTCATGCCTTGGCCCCCCAGCGGCCAGATCAGATCTCCATTCTTATAAGGAAGAGAAAGCCATACCATATTCATAAAGGCAATGACAGAGAATCCCACATAGGTGGATACGGTCATTTCAGAGCCCTTCACACGGTTTAAAAGGAGTCCATAACCGATGCCAAAGAGACTTCCCAGGGCGATGGCGATAGACAGTGCCAGGAATATACTAAGAAATGGGTTGCCGACGCCTATTTCAATGGTAAAGGTGGCACCAATGAGTCCAGCCACAATTCCCAGAGAAATACCAAAATTCAGTCCAATACCTGACTGAACCGCAGGCACCATGGCAAGCACCAGAATTCCGTACATAGCCCAACGTCTTATGGCATCCCCCAGGAGACTCTGCACATTAAGCCCCAATGGCAGGGCAATGATCAGCATAAACAGGAAGAAACTGATGATGATGATTCTTGGAAGCCCGATGTTATCATAAATCTTATGGAGTTTTTCACGCATGTTTCGCACCTTCTTTCCTGGATCCCGCCATGGCAAGACCAAACTCCGCATCTTTGTCATCAGGTTTCAGTATGGTCACGATTTTACCGTCTGAAACAATGGCGATACGGTCACATAAAGACCGAAGCTCCACAAGCTCAGAACTGACCATCATGATGGTGATGCCCTTTTCACGATTGAGCCTCATAAGATACTCCAGCACCAGTTTTTTTGCGCCAATGTCAATCCCTCGTGTTGGTTCTGATACAATGAGAAGCTTTGGTGACATGGTCAGTGCTCTGGCAAGGCAAACCTTCTGCTGATTTCCACCAGATAGCGCTCCTACGGGCTGCTTGGGTCCAGTACAGCGGATATCCAGAAGCTTAATCATGTCCTTGGCATGGTCTCTGGCTTTTTTCTGATCAAAAAGCTTCAAGGGTCCGATTTTCTTCAGGAAATTTTCCTTTACCTGCATGGCAGAGAAAGCGATGTTTTCCTCAATGGATTCTTCCAGTAAAAGACCCACTCCTCTACGGTCTTCAGAAACACAGGCAATTCCATGTAGAAGGGCATTGCCAAGCTTATCCAGCTCCAGCATCTCGGTAAAAAAAGTTACAGCCCCTTCTGTCTCATACAGCCCCATAATTCCGTTGGGTATACCGATTTTCCCCTGTCCTGCCAGTCCGCCGATGCCAAAAATCTCCCCTTCAAAGACATCGAGGTCAATCCCTCTCACCATTTCTCCAGGCATCATCACATGAAAGTCTCTTAAAGACAGGGCGATTTTCTTGGGATCCACTTCTCTTTTTTCATCTTCGAGGCCATCCACCAGTTTTTCTACTTTACGACCGATCATAAGCTCTGCAATCTCCACCACATTGGAGTCTTTCACTTCTTTTCTGGCCACAAACTCACCATCTCTAAGCACCGTCAGGCTGTCAGCCACAGCCATGACTTCATCCAGTCTATGGGTAATAAAAATAATGGCAATGCCCTTGCTGGAGATGAGTTTCATGATTTCAAGAAGTCTTTCCGCCTCGCTTTCTGTAAGCACCGCAGTGGGCTCATCAAACACAAGAAGCTTGATTCCGGTCTTGTCAATCTCACGGGCAATTTCCACAAACTGCATATACCCGATGGGCAGTCCCGCGACTTTCACGTACTCTTCGATATTGAGACCAATATCTGACAGTGCTTTTTTCGCATCCTTTCTCATCTGCTCTGTATCCAAAGTTTCAAGGTTTTTCCCCAGAACACGGCTCAAAAAAGTAGGATTGGTGATTTCTCGCCCGACTTTGATGTTCTCTGTTACGGTAAATCCCGGAATAAGCATAAACTCCTGATGCACCATACCAATGCCAAAATTCATGGCGTGGTGGGGCGCATCGATGGAAACGGCCTGCCCGTCGATTTTAACGGTTCCTTCAAATCCACCCGTCTGGTGAATCACCGGCATGCCAAAAAGAATGTTCATGAGTGTGGACTTCCCCGCTCCATTTTCACCCATGAGTGCATGAATCTCTCCAGGCTTTATGGCAAGACTTACATTTTTCAGCACTTTATTGCCATAATACTCTTTTGAGATATTGTCCATGTGGAGAAGATAATTCGTGTCCAAATAGAATCCCCCCTTGAAGTTGTATCTTTATTTCTGTTATCGAAAAGAGTCGCCGGCTTGTCGCTTGAAGCCGGCGACTCTTTATGTAATCAGTCTAATAACTTACTGAGTTTTAGTTGTCTCCGAAATCGTAGAAATCACAGAGAATCATGTAGTAGTTGTCCAGCTTCACGCCACCTTCATTAAAGTGAGTGATCTGAGCGGAACCTTCTCCACCTGCGATTCTGTTGACGATCTTTGTTAGAGCTGGTTCATCTACTCTGCCACTGGTTCTGCCTTCCAGGAATTCAATAGCATAATCTACACCAGCTTCTACCATCAGCATGTTGATTGGAACGCTCCAAGTGGACATTCTGCCTTCCTGACCGTACTCTGTGAGAACTTCATCGATGGAAGCCAGCATATAGTCTACATCGCCTTCATGACCGGATACATTCACGTTAAGTGCTGCTGGATAGCCATGGTATGGGCTTGGACAGCACTGCTGTGGGTAAATTGCACCCTGTTCCAGAATGGAACGGATGAGTGGTTCCTGCATAGCACAGTTGGTGGAGAAGAACGCGGTGTCTTTTCCATACTGCTGGATCTGACGTGGAACGTCTTCCAGAATAAACTGCTGAGCTCCGGATACACCAGCATCTCCTGTTGGGTCTGGCGCATTGACATCAACGAATTCAATGCCAAGCTTCTTGCATTCATCAATCATCAGTTCACGACGGGCTGCTATGGTCGCATAGGAAAGATGACGAGCAAAGGAATAATGGATAAAAGTCTTAGCCCCCATTTCAGCGGCTTTCTGAGGAATGGATCTGCCCATGGAGATTTCATCCACCAGCATAACGATATCAGATTTGGATGCGATGGTGGCTGGATCTTCTGCTGCTACACCAGAGACAAACAACATATCGGGACGAGTTTCACGTACCTTGTCGATGGCAGCAGCTGCACCAGGAACCGCCTGTACAAATACAATAGCCTTCACTGCTGGATCAGATGCTAAGGAAACAACGTTTGCGATGGTCGTTTCAGTTTCAGAGGAGAAGTTGTCAGGATAAGTGGCAGTGACAATCTTGTCTCCATACTTCTTCAGCATGTTCTGAGCAGCCTGGTATTCTTCCTCTCCTTGGGACACTGTACCGGTGATGATACCGATCTTATAGTCTTCAGCTTCTCCGCTTGGCTCTTCAGGTGTCTCTTCGCCTGGCTCTTCCACCGGTGTTTCTTCGCCTGGAGTCTCTTCCGGAGCTTCTCCACTACGGCAGCCAACCATGGAAATCACCATCAGGGATGCAATTAAAAGTGACATGGCTTTTTTCAACATATTTCTTTCCCCCTTCATCATATTAATGTTCGTATTATCCACTACGAATCATTATGAATTATGACGATTATACAGCTACTTTGTTTATAATTCAACAATTTTATTAATAATTATCAAATTTTTAGTGAAGTACTGTATCATATTATTAAAATATCAGAAAATTTTGCAAGTCAATTTTGTATGATGAGTTTACTGCGCAGGATATCATTCATTTGTGCAAAAAAGCCCCCTATTTCCTAGGGGGCTCAGATGATTTAGAATTCTTCTTTTAAGCTTCTTACGAACAGTCTGTTGAGACTTTCTTTGGGGTCTTTTCCTTCAAAAAGAACATCGTAAACCGCACTGCAGATGGGCAGATCCACATGATATTTCTTTGAAAGCTTCATGATGGCCTTTACCGTATAGTACCCTTCTGCAAGGGAGTCATAGTCCTCTTTCTTCACAAAGAGTTCTCCAAACATTCTATTATGGCTGTATTTTGAAAAGACTGTGGCTTCATAATCACCCAGATGACATAACCCATAGGCAGAGATCCCATTTCCGCCCATGGCTTCCATGAGCCTTGAAATCTCCCGGGTGCCCCTGGACATCAGCGCCCCTTTTAACGAGGATAATCCCAGTCCATCCAGCATTCCCGCAGCAATGCCAATGATATTCTTTGTTGCACCACCAATCTCATTCCCAATCAGGTCATTTCCGTAATAAAAACGGATAAGATCCGAGGAAAAGGCTTGGATCAGCTTATCTTTTATCTCTTCTTCCTTGGCGTCAATGACCATACAGTTTGGAATTCCACGGTAGAACTCCTGAACATGTCCAGGTCCAAGCCATACCGCTACGTTGGAGTTTATATCCATAAACTCTTCCACCACTTCTGTCAGCCTTTTTCCAGTGGAGATCTCCATGCCTTTCATACAAAGCACATAGGTCTTATTCTGAAGGTCATAGGCCGAAAGTTCCTCCATGAGACTCCGAAGTCCCTGGGAGTTCACAGAAATAATAAGTACTTCCGCATCTTTACTCTTCTTGAGTTCTGTTGTCAGTGTGATTGATTCGGGTAGTGTCAGAAGTCCATTGTCACGGGTTTCCAGAAATCTAGCCATGTTTCTGGAGGTTTCTCTTCCATAAAGGGACACTTCATGCCCTCTGCGGTCCAAATACCACGCAATAAAAGACCCCCATCTGCCACACCCTAAAACTGTTATCTTCATCGTTTCTCTCCAATCTCTTCAATGAATCTATTTTAGGTGAACAAACTGTTGTCCATCTTCTTTATTATAGAAAGGCTCCCAGAATTCTACAAAGAATATTGGAAATCTTCAAGGATTCTTAAGACAATAATACCTGCTGCACTCGTTAATGCAGCAGGTATTGCATTCTCTATTCTCCTAAAACTTTTCCATAATAATCCGTATCAAGGATCATCGCAGAGTAGTAAAACTGCCTTTCGATTTCAGAAGAAACGGCCTTTCTGTAAGTTTCTTTTTCTTCTTCCGTCATGGTGACCCCTGGATTCACAGTGAATACGCCTTTGGTCGCATTGTAGCTGCCCACATCTGTGATGAAGCTCCTGTCATTGAAGATGACTTTTGGAGGGGCATCCGAAAGCATGTCCACGCCCATGAGAAGTCTTGAGTCAAAGTCCGTGTTCATGAGATTGGAAATGGTCGGGATGATATCAAGACTGGAAACCGGTCTGTCAATGGTTACTGGCTCCATACCTTTTGCATATAGAATAAAACTGGATTTATAAAGCTCAAAGTTCTCTTCCACCGTATGGCCTGCCAGTTCATCGATATCCGCTTTCTCCAGACCATAAGGATAATGGTCTGCGCTCATGGCTATAAGCGTCTTGTCCGCAACCCCATACTCTTCCAGTTTAGCTAGAAGATGCTCCAGAGCTTTGTCCAGCTCTATCTGGGTCGCCATGTAAGCCTTTCCGCCTACCCCATATGGCAGATGGGAAACCAGGTCTCTATTTTTATAGGCGATGTAGTTTCCATTGAAATCATAGCGCATATGTCCAGATACGGTCATGTAGTACGCATGGAACGGCTCATCTTTCATATATTCATCCGTGGTCAGCTCCATCATCTCAAGATCCGACTCAGGCCAGGTCTTTCTCACATTGAGGCCATTGCCCAATCCTTTATAGTCATACCCCAGGTTTGGATGGGAGATGTCTCTCTCATAGTAGTCATAGGTATGGTTATGATAGGCCATGGTCTTATAACCTAAAGGTCTCAGCTGATTTCCCATGGCATAGGGCATGGAAATGGATCCAGACTTATACATACTCCATACACCAGATTTTGGAATCAGTCCTGTGGTGGCCACATACTCTCCATCAGAGGTGCTGACGCCCCAGATGGGATTGTAGAAGTTTGTGAACCGGAACCCTTCATTGGCAAGCTTATACAATGTAGGAGTCAGTTCCTTGTCGATGGCATAATGAGAATAAGCTTCTGCTGTGATCAGAATGAGATTATACCCCTCAAACATACCTGTATACTCATTTTCTTTTGTTGGCGTTCTCTCACTGAAGTACACATGCATATTCTTGAGATTCTCATTGGTTTCTTCTGCGATGAGCTTTGCAAAGTCAATATCCGCCACCTGCTCTTCATAAACTGGAGCAGGTTCTTCCTCAGGACCCTCATTGACAGGACTCTCCGGTTCTTCCGCCACATCCGGAATCTCCACTTTTGGTGGTGGTGGTGCCAGCACCTGCTCAAATCCAAAAATGGTTCTTTGAAGATCTAGTCTCATACTGGTAAGAAGTCCCAGCTTATTGACACTGGCTACAGGATAATTGTTTCTATAATAAAGGTCATAGGCAGAGTTCACATCCTGATTTCCTAAGTTGATGCCTAGGAGCGCACTGCCGAAAAAGAGAATCATCAGGACGCCAACAAATCCTCTTTCAAACCAGGTATGTTGATATCTTGTTTTTAGATTCTTTCCTTTCACACTGAGAAGAATATACCCGAGGAGCGGAACAAAAAGAAGCAGTAAGCCCAATGCATTTTTACCCATGGCAAAAAGAATGTCATTGATGAATTCCAGCACCTGTCCTCCGTTCTTCGCGGAAAAAACCGTATAGAATGTCTTGAAAATCTTATAGTAAATAAGCTGAGAAGCAAAAAGCAGTGTCATGAATCCCAGGAAAAACCCTAAGAACACTTTCTTTGCTTTCTTCGGCAGAAATGTGCTGAGAAGATAAAAAAGAAAAACCAGTGCACTGGATAAAAGAAGCGAATAAAAAATACCTTCATTAAAAAACCCGGATTCTGTCTGGGTTCTTAAGAACAGTTCAAAAATAATCACCGAGACCCATAAATAGAGAAGGATCTGGATTCCTTCAAAGTGGTGTGTCTTCCTTCTGGATGTCCTTCTGTTTGTTTGCCTTTCTTGCATTGCTTTCTCCTTTAAACTCTGTCTTCTATTTTCACAAGTTCTTCCAGCAGCATAATTCGGAACAGCTGATGAGGATAGGTCATCTCTCCAAATGAAATTTTCTGGTGTGCCATCGATAGAATTTCCTCAGATATGCCAAGGCTTCCACCAATGACAAACTGCACTGCAGTCTCCTCTTCTGAAAACTTTTGTACCATCCGTTGAAACTCCCCAGACTTCAGCTTTTTTCCTCTTAAATCCATAGCCACAATCTTCCCTGAGGGCAGAAAGTGTTTTAACATTTTTTTACCTTCCAGTGTTTTTACCTTTTCGATTTCCTTCTCACTGGCGCCTTCTTTTGTTTTTTCATCCGGAACTTCCCAAAGGGTCAGTCTCACTTTCTTTCTTAAGACTGTGCTGAGTCTATCCTCGGCTTCCCTCAAATAGCTTTCCTTCAGCTTCCCCACGGCAATGATCCGTACTTCAAAGTTCTGGTTCATTCATTTCTCCTTTAGAATTTTCTGAAGCTACATCCATCCTCTCAAAAGACCTCAGGAGATCTTCATAATATCCCTTGTTCTCTTCCATATTTTCTGTGAAGCTCCACAGGATCATTTCAATAAATGCTTTCTCCGTTTCGATCACTTCCACTGCATAGGTGATAGATTTGCCCTCCAGAGTCCCTCTGATGTAGTACTCTTTCTGATCGGGCTTTAAGGAAAGCGTCTCTTCAAAGGATTCTTCCACCTCTTCCAGTTTAGCTGAAATACTCTCCTTTGAAAGGCTCAGATATTCATCCAAGGAAAGGCTGTCCAATGCTTCAGACTTTTTTTCCTCTTTGATGAGAAAATGACTTTCATACTGCTCATTATAAAAATAAATCGTATCCGGGGTCTCTATATTCTTTTCTGCAAAACGGTTTGTGATCAAGATCCTGTGCATGCCATGATCAAGGGGATACACCTGAAATTTTTCCGGTTCTTTTCTGGACACCGAGGTGCCAGGGTCCATCCCTTCTTTTGTCTTATCCAAACTGGAGCATCCATAGATCATACCTAGGGATAGCACCAAACACATACCAATGCCCACTGTCTTCTTCATATACTCACCATTTTCTTCCTGTTTATTTGTTTTCCTCTATGGTACCCCGTCCCATTTATAAAAGGGTTTCAAAAAAAAGAAGAAGTGCTCGTAAAATAAAAAGCAGACCCCGACTTTTGTCATGGATCTGCAGTATGTGTTCCTATGCCTTCTGATTATTTTCCATGGCACTTTTTGTATTTCTTTCCGCTTCCACAAGGACATGGATCGTTTCTGCCAACCTTGTTCTCATTACGGACGGTTCTGGAATCCTTCAGCTGTTTTGCCAGTTCTTCCCGTTTTTCTTCTGTGAGAATATGATCCCAGGCTGGAATATTGTATAGATACTCTGCTTTCGCATCCAGCATATTGTAATATAGTCTTTCAAGATCGATATCCAGGGTGATTTCATCTTCTTCCCCGATGGTCTCCAGATCCAGGGTGGTATTCAGAGAATCATTGATTCCATCTGTGAACCCCATGACAAACTCTGGAGTTGTGCCGATTTCCTTCGCCAGTTCTCCGATCTTATAGGTGAACTTCTCCTCAGGCTTTTCAAGAATTCTTGCATAAATGGTGCCTTCCACTTTAGAATACTCATCCCAGAATGCTTTTTCACCCTTGGTCTTCACATAATCCACTACCATATCGTTCCAACGTTTGTATAAATTCATTGATAAATCTCCTCTACTCTATAAAATATGCTTCGCTATTATATCATACCCTACTGATCTTTTTCCACCGGCTTCCCTAAACTCAGCCTGTATGACGACTTAGAAGAACAGTAAGCGCAAAGATGCTCCTCATCCTTCTCAATGATGGGAAATGTTTCATGCTCTAAAATAAAATCATCTATGGCCATATCATAGTCTTCAAGACAGCTGTATGTGTATTCCATCCCTTATACCTCCGTATAACTGGAAGGTCGAATTCTGCTCGCAAGAGACAGTTCAACATCCATGCCAGGACCTATGCGCAGTTTCTCTTCCAGAAAAATATTTTCCACTGTTTTATAGGCAAGTTCCGGAATATTGTTTGTACCCGACAAATGGCCAAGCACAATCTTTTTCGGACCTTCCTTCAAAATTTCCAAAGCTGCTAGTCCTGCATCCATATTGGAGAGGTGCCCCAGCTCGCTGAGCACCCGCCGTTTTAGTTCATAGGGATAGGGACCGAATTTCACCATCTCCACATCATGGTTGCTTTCCAGAAGAACCAGATCAGAATGCAGAATCGCTCTGCGGATTTCTTCGGTAAAAACACCAATATCTGTAGCCACACTGATCCGCTTCCCGGCATGAGCTATGGTGTATCCATGGCAGGAAACCGCGTCATGAGGCACGCGGAAACTGGAAATTTCCAGATCCTTGATTTCAAAATTACCATCAATGACTTTGATGTTGTGTTCTTTGATTTTACCCAGGCAGCGCTCCATGGCCACCCAAGTTTTTTCATCAGCATACACAGGGATATCAAATTTTCTGGATAGAATGCCAACCCCTTTCACATGGTCAATGTGCTCGTGGGTCACAAGGATTCCATCCAGTTCTCCGGGCTCTTCTCCAATGTTCTCCAAGGCGCTGATGATGCTTTTTCCCGTGAGACCGGCATCCACCAGAAGCCTTGTTTTCTCAGAAGCAACAAATATGCTGTTGCCGCTGGAGCCACTGTATAATGAACAAAAAATCATAGTTCCACTTCCTAGTTGTTTTCCACGTGAATGTCTGCTCCAAGAGCTTTAAATTTCTTCTCAATATCAGGATAGCCTCTGTAAATGTGCTCAATATCACTGATCTCCGTCCTGCCATCTGCAATGAGTCCAGCAATGACCATGGCAGCTCCTGCCCGAAGATCTGTTGCGCGGACATTGGCCCCTGAAAGCTTCGATACACCTTCTATGATGGCAGTTCTGCCTTCCACAAGAACACTGGCTCCCATTTTCTTCAGCTCATCCATATGCTTGAATCTGGATTCCCAGATACTCTCATTGATGATGCTTCTTCCCTTTGCAATGCTCATGAGAACGCTCATGGGCTGCTGCACATCTGTTGGGAATCCTGGGTAAGGGGAAGTCTTGATGTTACATGCAATAAGCTTTTCTGGATCTGATGTGATGATGAGGCTGTCATCAAGCTCCTCCACAAGAACGCCCATCTCTTCAAGCTTTGCAGAAATGGATTCCATGTGCTTTGGAATGATGTTCTTGATTGTCACTCTACCTCCACAAGCTGCGGTGGCAATCATATAGGTCCCTGCTTCTATCTGGTCAGGAATCACGCTGTAGGTGCATCCATGAAGCTTCTCCACACCATTGATTCTGATAACATCCGTACCTGCGCCTTTGATGTCCGCACCCATGGTATTGAGAAAGTTCGCCACATCCACCACATGGGGTTCCCTGGCTACATTTTCAAGTACAGTCTGGCCTTCCGCAAGCGTGGCTGCCAGCATCACATTGATGGTGGCTCCAACGGATACCACGTCAAAAAATATGTTGGCACCGATGAGCTTCTCTGCTTTTGCTGAGATGGATCCATGGTCCATGGTCACCTTAGCACCTAGTGCTTCAAATCCTTTGATGTGCTGGTCCATGGGACGGACGCCGATGGCACACCCTCCAGGAAGCTCCACCTTGGCACTCTTGTATCGGCCCAGTAAAGCGCCTACCAAGTAATAGGACGCTCTCATTTTTCTGACATCCTCAGTATCTGCAATGACCTTGAGTTCTCCAGTACAGTCCAGAGAATAGGTTGTTCCATTCTTCTCGATCTTTCCACCGATGGCTTCAATAATCCTTTCTAAACAATGCACGTCGTCAATATCAGGAATATTCTCTATGATACTGGTTCCCTCTCCCACCATAATTGCAGCGGGAAGGATGGCTACTGCCGCATTTTTTGCTCCACTGATTTCCACTTCGCCATGAAGCTTTGCTCCACCATTGATAATTAATTTTTCCATATAGTCCACCTTTAATATTCATCGCTTTTTTTGTACTCTTCAGAGCATGGGCACTCTCTTTTGTCACATCTCAAATCAAATGGCATTCAAGCCACATTACAATCATCCCATGATAAAATAACACAATACATTATATCACAAATCTGCACCCTTTATCTTCACTAATTATGAACTTTACGGGAAATGAATAAATCGCTATAATCTAGATGTATCAAGGTTCTTCATGAAATGCAGATTCATAGGATAAGAGTCCTTCAGAAAATAGACCAGAGTGGCTCTTCGAAACGTAGACAGGTAGCCCCTATGAGAACCTGCATATATGGTATAATAGAAAAAAACAATCGCGGAGGCAGCAGCTGATGAAATACTATCTTGTAGCACTTCTAGACAAAGAATCTGGAAAAGCCATAGAAAATTCCACAAGACATCTCATTAAGAAAATTAAACCCAAAAAGAAAACTGCTTTTTATGGCATCGTTCTTGAGACCATAGAAGATCCGGATCTTTTCAAGCTGGAAGAAATCATCAAAGACATGGCCAAACCCATCCGCCTTTTTAAGATTGATGTGCAAGGAAAACTCAGCTATGATGAAAAACTGAAGACCATCGGTCTCGATGTTATGAACTTCGGCTATGTGAAAAGCCTTTCCAGAAATTTCAACACCATGCTATCACTTCACGGGTTCAAAGTCCGGGAAGAAAGTGAAGTGGAAGAGAAAGAGTCTGTTCAGCTTGTGCTGTACAATGGAGGCATCACAAAGGATCTCAACCAGTACCAGAATGTTCTCCGAAAGAATGCTGGCATCCGATATCGGGTAGACCGGTTTGAACTATGGAAAAACTTCAATTTCAAGAAAGATTCTGTGGTGGCTACCATCCCACTAAAGGATCCCAATATCATTTCTTTATAGCACGGGACCTTCTTAAGGTCCCTTCTTTTGCAAATAATACAGAAACAGGCAGCTGAATAAGATTCCCTGTTTCTGCTATAATTTTCTTAGTAATCAAATGGAGAGATAACAATGAGCACAATTATGCTACGTCCCTATAAAACAAATACAGTGACCCTTTCCGCAAGCTTTGTGGACTACTATCTGCCCAAAGCCAGAGGTGAGTATGTGAAAGTATACATCACTTTGCTGCGCTATACCCAAATGGGAGAAGATGGCGTAACTACTGCTTTTCTTGCTGAAATCTTAGGACTCCTGGAGACAGATGTATTGAAAGCTCTGACCTATTGGGATGAAGTGGGTCTTCTTTCCATGAAGACCATTGATGCTTATGGTAATGTGTCCATTGAGATCAAAGAGAGCCAAACCCTGGTAAGTCCCGAGCTGCCCAAGAAGAAGCCTGAACCAGGTTCTTCTTCTGAGCCAATGCCGGAGCCTAAAACTGCCTCCAGTCCTATCGAGGACAGAAGTCCGCTGCTGCACGAAATCTCCATGCTCATGGGTAGACCCCTCTCTTCCTCTGATGCGGAGAAATTTCTCTATTTCAAGGAGAAGTATCATTTCCCGGAAGAAGTGATTATTCTACTGGTGCAGCACTGCGTCTCCAAAGGAAAAACCAGTATGCGCTATATTGAAACAGTGGCCATCAGCTGGGACAGTCAAGGAATCAAAACTCAGGAGCTTGCCCAGCAGAACATCAGAAAACATGAGGACAAGTGGACGAACTACCGAAAAGTACTGACTTATCTTGGTATCAGCGAAAAAGATATTCCAAAGCCCCAGGAGGATCTTCTGGAAAAGTGGTTCTATACCTATGGCTTTACGACGGAAATGATTCTAAAGGCCTGTGACATCAGCTTCAATACCCTTGGAAAAGTGGAAATGGGCTATATCAACGGCATTCTCAGAGCGTGGCTGAAGGATGGGATCAAGACATTGGAAGATCTGGAGAAAAATGAGCGGAAGCCAAGAAAGACTGCACAAAAGAAAACTGTAAAAAAAGATTTCACCGAACGGGAATATGACTATGACGAGCTAGAACGAAAACTATTGGGGTGGGATAAATGATCAAGGGATACCATGGAATCATCATGAAGCGATACGAAGAGCTGCGGGAGGAGGAACGTTCCTCCCTCCTGAAAAGAAAGATGGAAGTAGAAGCGAAAGCACCGGAGCTCCTGGATATCGAGAGGAAAATCGCAAAACTCAGTATGGACCTTGCTGTCCTGAACTTCAAAAAAAACGTGAACCATCAGGAAGAGTTTTCCAAGCTGAAAAGCGAGATTGTCGATCTTAGAGGAAAGAGGCTGGAAATTCTCACAAGTCTCGGATATCCCTTAAACTATCTGGACCATCAGTATGCTTGCAGCAGGTGTCAGGACACCGGCTACATCCGGCAGGAAAAATGCACCTGCTACAAAAAGCATCTCATTGAGGCTTATCACAGAACCTCAGATTTCAATGCCCTTATCAAGGAGTTCACCTTTGATAAGTTCAGGCTGGACCTTTATGATGACGAAGAAGGTCCCTATCCTCTGTCTCCAAAGGAGAACATGGCTAATATTCTGGAAGCATCCATGGATTATATCAGGAACTTCAAGGACTCTTCTGTGAATCTTCTCTTTTATGGCAGTCCAGGAACAGGAAAAACCTTCCTCTCCAGCTGCATCGCCAAAGAACTTCTTACTGCCGGATATCTTGTGGTCTACCGCACTGCGGACGGTCTCATCCAGAATCTCAAGGATGTGAAATTCAATGAAAATGAGGAACTCCTTGAACTGCTTCTGGGCTGCGATTTGCTCATCATTGACGATCTGGGTACTGAGCTGACAACAGAATTCAGTAAGGTGGAGCTCTTCAACTTTTTAAACTCCAAACTTCTCAGGAAGAAAAAAATGCTGATTTCAACAAACCTTACCATTGAAAACCTGAAGGATAAGTATGATGAGAGAATTTACTCCAGGCTCGTTGGAGACTTCAATCTATTCAAATTCCTAGGGGATGATCTTCGAATCAAAAAGAATCATGAACGTAATAAAAAAGCTTAGGACGCCTAAGCTTTTTCTTTTGCACTTTTACTTATGGTCATCAGAACTGCTCTTTTTCTGGTCTAAATCTTTTCCCTGAAATAATAAGTTATCCACAGTTCAATGGAAAAACATCCTTTGAAATCGCAGGAAATGTGGATAACTTTGGTATAAGTCCTTACTTTTCCACAGAATGCTCACATTTCATAAACAAATTCTAGACCATGATATTTTTGGACAAAATAAAAAACTCACTACCTAAGTAGTGAGTTAGTGGAGCTGGTGAACGGAATCGAACCATCAACCTGCTGATTACAAATCAGCTGCTCTACCATTGAGCCACACCAGCATGTGGCGACCCAGAAGGGACTCGAACCCTCGACCTCCGGCGTGACAGGCCGGCACTCTAACCAACTGAGCCACTGGGCCATATATATGGTGGGAACAACAGGGATCGAACCTGTGACCCTCTGCTTGTAAGGCAGATGCTCTCCCAGCTGAGCTATGCTCCCATACATAATGAAAAATGGTGACCCCTAGGGGACTCGAACCCCTGATACCACCGTGAAAGGGTGGTGTCTTAACCGCTTGACCAAGGGGCCATAGTTAAATATTTAATTGGCGACCCAGAAGGGACTCGAACCCTCGACCTCCGGCGTGACAGGCCGGCACTCTAACCAACTGAGCCACTGGGCCACAAAAAAAATGGTGGGAACAACAGGGATCGAACCTGTGACCCTCTGCTTGTAAGGCAGATGCTCTCCCAGCTGAGCTATGCTCCCATGCATCATAAAAAATGGTGACCCCTAGGGGACTCGAACCCCTGATACCACCGTGAAAGGGTGGTGTCTTAACCGCTTGACCAAGGGGCCATATCGCCATTAATGAGTATTTATTTCCATCAGAATTAACCTAGGCGTTAACCTGACAAAGACTATAATACCTAACATTTAACAGACTGTCAACATTTTTTATGAAAAAAAATTCTAATTTGTTAGTAGCTGAGTTCCACCAAGGTGCAACCTTCCACATATTCCATACCATGCTTTACACAAAAGTCCTGAATCTCATAGCTTCTTGCCCCAGGCTGCGCAAGAACCATTTTGATCCCATAGGCTTCCGCTTCCTGTACAATTTCCAGTCCTCTGGTCGGATTGATCACCAGATTCAGCACCTCATACTTCACGTCTTCTTCCTCCAAGTCCTGGAAAGATTTAAAGACGGATGGATTCTCTTCTTTGGGGTGAAGTCCTGCAACATGGTATCCTCTCCGGTTCAGTTTCTGATAGATTCTGCCGGCATACTTCATTTCATTGAGAACATCCCCAGCCACTACCCAGTTCTTATACTTCAAAAAATCTTTTGCTTCCATATAACCCCTCCTGCTTCAGGATGATGAGCTGATTCTATATCCCTATTATACTCATAGTTTTCTTAGAATTCCATACCTCAGTAAACTTAGACCAGACTTCTCCTAAAGACAAGGAGAACCACATCCCTTATAATGAAGATAAGATAACAGATTATGACGCACATGAAAGAAGAGGAATCATTATGGAAAAATATGACATTATCATTGTAGGAGGAGGCGCTTCGGGTGTTTTTCTCTCCTTGCTTTTAAAGGATTATGGTAAAGATGTCTTGCTTTTGGAGGCAAAAGACCGTATCCTCAAAAAGCTTCTCACTACAGGAAATGGAAGATGCAACATTACCAATGAGAATGTGATGAATGAGATCGAAGACCGCTATACAAGCTCAAATAAAAGGTATACTTTCTCCCCTCTATACACTTATCCATTAGAAGAGACCTTGGGCTATTTCAGCAGTCTCGGACTACACCTGAAAACCCTCGAAGATCATAAAATGTATCCGCTGTCACTTCAAGCTTCCTCAGTAGTGGATACGCTGAGGCTTTCGCTAGAAGAAAAAGGCGTTCCTGTTCATCTTCAGTCCAAGGTGAAAAAAATCAGAAAAGATCCAGGCATATTTACTCTGAGTACCGATGAGAAGGAGTATCAGTGCAAGACTCTTGTCATCAGCACCGGAGGAATGTCTGCACCTAACACGGGTTCTGATGGAGCCATGTTTAAACTTCTGAAATCATTCAAGCATACAATCATTCCCCCCATGCCTGCTCTGGTTCAATTGAACTTAAATGCACCGTATCTTCGGGCTTTAAGCGGAGTGAAACTGGATGGCACAGCTACACTCTATACAAGCCAGGAGATTCTTCGGGTGGAAAAGGGGGAACTGCTCTTCACCGATTATGGCATCTCCGGGCCTCCCATTCTCCAAGTCTCCCGTTTTGTCCATCCCTACCTCTTTGGCGGAAAAGCTCTTTTTCTAAGACTGAATTTTTTTCCTGAAATGACAGAAGATGAGCTGAAAGATCTTGTCCTCAACCAGATGGCGCTGCTTTCCCACAGAACCTGCCAGGATGCACTTAGAAGCCTCCTCCCAGGAAAACTCATTCCAGTACTGCTTAAAGAATCAGGGATTCAGAAGCCCTCTTCTCTCGTCTCTGAAGTGGATCCAAAGCACTTTCTGACGCTGATTAAGCTCCTTCAGAACTGGGAGTTCCAGATCATGGGTACACAGAGCTTCAATACTGCACAGGGCACCTATGGAGGTGTGGATACCAGTGAGATAAAAGAAACCCTGGAGTCCAAGATTGTTCCTGGGCTGTACTTCACTGGAGAAGTTCTGGATGTTCTGGGCGCCTGCGGAGGGTATAATCTTCAGTGGGCCTGGTCTACCGCAGGAACCGTCATGAAAGCACTGACCAATCAGCTCTAAAAAGAGCAGGAAATCTCTCCTTCAGATTTCCTGCTCTTTCCTATTCACTGTCATTTAATCAGTCTTTCTGAAGATAAGGCTTCTGGACATACTGGATGAATTCTTCCATATAACTGGCCCAAGCTCCTTCATTATGGGTTTTTCCAGCTCCGATTTTAATCACAAGGTCTTCCAGGGATGCTCCTTTTTTCAGTGCTTTCTTCAGAAAACGCATACTGTTGTCTATATAGGTTTGGGAATGTCCGTACTCCACTTTCCCTTCTGCTTCTCTTTCCTCTTCTGTGCCTACCTGAAGGAAGATACGGGCATTCTGAAACTCTCCTTCGGTCTCCAGCATCTCTAAAAAGGGCTCTTCCGAAACCCAGGACGCTAAGGAAAATACGCCCAGGGTCCCAAACATCTCAGGATATTTGGCGCCGATGTAAGCAGTCATGAGTCCTCCCATGGAACTTCCCGCCAATGCACGGTATTCTCTTCCTGTTTTCAGCGGATATTCTTTTTCCAGAAGCGGAAGGATTCTTTCTATGAAGTCCTTCGCAAAGATATCCCCTTCCCCAGCCGATGAATGATTCTCGACCGTGAATGGCCATGGACCATATTCATCCAGTCGCTTATCTTTTGCATTGTCTATACCAACAACAGCCATGGGAACAGCGTCCTTTCTCTCCAGAAGAGCCTTCAAAGCTTCCTGGACACCCCAGGTTACCCCGCCAAAGGCATCTTCCTTCTCAAAAAGATTCTGTCCATCAAACATATAGAGAACTGGCACTTTCTCTCCAGCTTTAACCTGCTCTGGAAGCAGCAGCCGTACTCTTCTTTTTTCTCCTGAGAGCATTTCAATAAGGATATCTTCCCGTTTCACCCACAACACCTCGTCATCTCTTTTTTACCATCATAACAGGAAAGCCTGTGGAATTCACGTTCCACAGGCTTTTTTTATAGGGAGTCTTTCTGGAAGGTCTGATCTCTTCTTGGACCTACAGAGATGATAGAGCACTTGATCTCAAGAAGCTCTTCGATTCTGTCAATATACTTCTTTGCATTCAATGGAAGCTCTTCATAGGTTTTCGCCTCTGCCACACTGTCATCCCAGCCGTCAAACTCTTCATATACTGGCTCGCATTCCGCCAGATCCTTTAAACTTGCAGGGAAGTAATCAATCACCTGATCCTTCAGCTTATATCCGACACAAATCTTCACCTTCTCAAGACCTGCCAAAGTATCAATCTTCGTCAGTACAAGAGAGGTCAATCCAGAAACGCGGATGGAAGTCTTCACAATGACAAGATCCAGCCAGCCGCATCTTCTGCTTCTGCCGGTGGTGGTGCCATATTCATGACCTTTTTCACGAATCCATTCTCCAACCTCATTTTCCAGCTCCGTTGGAAATGGTCCTTTTCCTACTCTTGTGGTATAAGCCTTGGTGACGCCTACAGCTCTCTCAATGAACCTTGGACCAACACCTGTTCCGGAAGCCACGCCACCTGCTGTGGTATTGGATGATGTCACATAGGGATAGGTTCCATAATCTATGTCCAGAAGCATCCCTTGAGCACCTTCAAAAAGAACCTTTTTACCTTTTCTGATGTCTTCATAAAGGACAACGGACGTATCCCGCACAAAAGGCCGTACCCTGTTTCCAAGGGCAAGGTACTGCTGGAAAACAGTCTCCTCATCCAGTTCTTCTCCACCAAGAATCTCCACAATATAGCGGTTTTTCTCCAGGAGATTCAGATGAAGTTTTTCCCGGAGCACATCCTCATGAAGCAGATCGCAGACACGGATACCGGATCTCTCCACTTTGTCTGTATAGGCTGGCCCTATCCCTTTTCCTGTGGTGCCGATGTCGTTTTTTCCACGAGCCTTTTCCTTCAGCTGATCCAGCACCTGATGATACGGCATGATCACTGTGGCTCTGTCGCTCACCTGAAGAGTCTCAGGTGTGATTTCAACACCCAGGGCTTCCAGATACTCCACTTCTTTGAAAAATGCCCCAGGATCAAAGGCAACACCATTGCCTATGATGTTCTTCTTATTTCCATGGATGATACCGGAAGGAATGAGATGAAGCTTATACTGCTTTTCTCCTACTTCCACGGTATGTCCCGCATTGTTACCTCCTTGAAAGCGAACCACAACCTCAGCACTTTCTGCCAGATAATCTGTGATTTTCCCCTTTCCTTCGTCACCCCATTGAGCACCAACGATTACTACTGTAGACATGATTTTTTCCCTCCAAATCAAATTGCCAGTACTATCTTAACAGAAACGGACAATCACATCAATTTTTTATTTATCATATGATATTATCGGAACGATAACTTAGACACGAATAATATCGTCCGTTTAAATCGAGAATGTACAGCTGAATCAGCAGGGAACTGTTTCACACTCCCCCCTTGCCTTCACTTTTTCCTTGAGAATCAGGACAAAAACTCAGAGATTCGGTATAATAGAAGTACGAAGACCATCGATGTTCCAGACTTAGAGCGAAAGAAAAGGTGTGATCATTCATGGAAAAAGAAAAGACAGCATCGAATTTTAACCTGCCGAATCTCATCACGTCCTTTAGAGTTTTACTGATTCCCATATTTATCTATGTGTATTTTAAAAACCCAGAAGAGAATCTTCTCTATTCTGTCGTTATTTTCTTCGTGGCGGGGATTTCAGATTTCCTGGATGGATATCTGGCAAGAAAGAACAATCTGGTGACTCCTTTTGGTACCGTCATGGACCCCTTGGCCGATAAGCTGATGCTTCTGACAGCCATTGTCTCCTATACCATCACCGATGTGATTCCCTATGCCATCCTGATTCTCGTGGGTATTCGAGAGACTCTCATGATTCTTGGAGGCATCATTGTCTATAAGATGGGGATCATCAACCCAGCCAACAAGCTTGGCAAATTTGTTACTTTTTCCTTCTATATCGGAATTCTGACCCTGCTGTTCCAGAAAACCCTCGGAATCGCATTTCTCTTCTTCTCTGCAATACTTGGGTTTATCGCAGGATTCAGCTACATCAGAACCACTTTAGAAAAGAAAAAACAGAAAAATGAAGCATAAAGCAGAAGAGCCGCAGTACTGCAGCTCTTTTTCATTTGCCATTATCTAATTGACTCAGTCCTCATTGGACTGAAGATAGGTATCCATGAACTGCTTCGCAGATGCAAGGATGCTTTTGCTTTCTTTAAATGTTATTTTTACTTTTGCCTCATCATAGGAAAGATACTCATAGGCGAGAATTTCTTCTTCCTGAATCTTAACTTCCCCCATGGAAAAGCCCAAATAGAATGTCACAGTTTTTTCCACACCAGGCTTCGGAGAATACTTGGACTTCTCTTTGAATCCCTCAATAAGCCGAACCCGAAGGCCTGTCTCCTCAAATACTTCTCTCATCGCAGTTTCCTTGCTGGATTCCCCTTCTTCTTTGTGCCCTTTTGGAAAATCCCAATGTCCACCGTTTCTATGTCTGATCAGAAGAAACTCCTTCTTTTCGTTAATAATCACAGCACCATAAGACTTTTCTCTTTCCTGACCGAATTGAATGCCCAAATTAAACCTCCACTGGATTTCACATTTTGGTGCATCACGCTTGCACCAACCTCTACTTTCATTATACAGAAAATATACAAAAAGAAAAAGGCCTGATATCATCAAGCCTTACTCATTTTCTCTTATATCAATTCTGATGAACCATATCCAGCCGTGCAAACTTCGAGTACTGGCCAAGCCACGCCATTTTGATGGTTCCTACCGGGCCATTTCTTTGCTTCGCAATAATGCATTCTGCAATATTCTTGTCTTCCGTATCCTGATTGTAGTACTCATCACGATAAAGGAACATCACAAGGTCAGCATCCTGCTCAATGGAACCGGATTCTCTAAGGTCAGACAGCATGGGTCTATGATCCGCTCTTTGTTCAGGTGCTCTAGATAGCTGGGAAAGAGCAATGACAGGACACTGCATCTCCTTTGCCAAAGCTTTGATGGATCTTGATATTTCTGAAACTTCCTGCTGTCTGCTTTCCCCTTTACCACTCATCAGCTGTAGGTAGTCAATGAGAATCAGATCTATTCCATGCTCCAGTTTCAGTCTTCTGCATTTGGAGCGCATTTCAGTCACAGAGATACCAGCTGTGTCATCAATATAGATTTTTGCCTGGGAAAGCGGCCCTGAGGCTCTTGCGATGTTCTCCCAGTCTCTGTCATCGAGATCTCCATTACGGAGCTTCGTCAGCTCCACATTGGCCTCAGAACAAAGGAACTTATACGCCAGCTGGTCCATACCCATTTCCAAAGAAAATATAGCAATGGATTTTCCTTCCCTTAAAGCAGCATGCTCCGCCAGGTTCAGGGCGAAAGTGGTTTTTCCCATGGAAGGTCTTGCCGCAATCAGCACCATGTCCCCTTTCTGGAACCCTGATGTCATTCTGTCCAGCTCTGGAAAGGGAGTTGAAACACCGGTGGTGGTTCCTTTATTGTTGTAGACTCTTTCAATCTCCACAAAGCCACGTTCAAGGATGGTACTGATGGCTTCAAACCCACCAGAATTTCTCTTTTCTGCAATATTGAAGATTCTTTTTTCCGCTTCTTCCACCACCACATTCACTTCATCCTGTTTGGTGTAGCTGTCGTCCATAATTTCTGTAGAAGCACGGATCAGTTTTCTCAGCATGGATTTATCAGAAACAATATTGATATAAGACACCAGATTCAAGGTGGTGGGAACAGAAGAGGCAATCTCCGTGAGATACGAAATGCCTCCCACATACTCCAGCTTATCGATGGATTTCAGATGGTCCGCCAAGGTGACTAAGTCGATGGGAGTATCCTTGGTGAACAGATCCAAGATGGCCTGAAAAATAATCTTATGCCCGTCACGATGGAAATCATCAGCGTGAAGCTTTTCTAACACCGTAGCTATGGCATTCTTGTCAAGAATCATAGAGCCGATGACAGACTGTTCTGCTTCCTGATTGTTCGGCATGATTCTCAGCGGTCTATTTTCCATTCTCATCTTCTCCTTATACCAAAATTAACTTCAGAAGTTCTTCAATGTCTTTTACGGGTGTGACTTTGATATCCTCCATGGAACTGGAAATATCTTGACGGTTGTCATAAGGCACCACCACATGTTTGATTCCTTTTCTTCTTGCCCCATAGACTTTCTCAAATATGCCACCCACGGGCTTTATTTTGCCACGGATGGATATTTCTCCAGTGACCGCCATATCTTGTCTTATGGGCTTATTCTGAAGGGCAGAAATGATGCATACAGTGATGGCCGCACCGGCAGATGGACCATCGATCTTGGCTCCTCCAATGACATTGACATGAATATCATAATCACTCATATCAAGCCCAGTGATTTTTCGGATGACAGAGGCTGCATTGAAGACGGAATCCTTTGCCATACTGCCTGCAGTATCATTGAACCTGACAATCCCTTTGCCTTTTTCTTTCGCAGGGTAGACCATGGTTTCAATTTCTAACGTAGAGCCTACAAATCCGGATACAGCGAGACCATAGATATGGCCAACTTCTGTCTCATGTTCCAGATTATGCACTTCGTAAGGGGTGATCCTTGATATCTGGATCACTTCTTCGATGTCTTTTACTGTAACAAGAATCCTTTTTCCATCTTCGATTCTTCCTTCATAAAGAATGGCTCCATAGGCATCTGCCAAGAGATTGATGGCTTTTCTGCCTTCAATGGTGTAGTTGGAGATCATCTCCGCAACACCTTCTTCCATATCAATCTGCAGTTTATTTGCTGCATCCTGAACGATTCTCTGGATGTTCTTCGATGTCAGAGGCTCAAAAAATACTTCGGTACAGCGGGATCTGAGTGCAGGATTGATTTCCTGGGGCTCTCTGGTGGTTGCACCAATGAGCACAAAATCCGCTGGTGCTCCATTGTCAAAGAGGTATTTGACGTATTGTGGGGTCCCTTCATCATCCGGGTCATAATACGCAGATGAGAACTCCACTCTCTTATCTTCAAGGACTTTTAACAGCTTGTTCTGTAAAATCTCATCCAGCTCGCCAATCTCATCGATAAAAAGCACTCCACCATGAGCTTCTGTAACCAGCCCCAGCTTAGGCTCCGGTATCCCACCTTCAGCCAGATCTCTCTTGCTTCCCTGATAAATAGGGTCATGAACGGATCCTAGAAGAGGATTGGTGATTTCACGGGGATCCCAGCGCAGGGTTGTACCATCTACTTCCACAAATTTCGCATCTGCCTCATAAGGCGTGAAACTGAGCTTCTTCGCCTCATTCAGTGCGATTCTTGCTGCTGTGGTCTTTCCTACCCCAGGAGGTCCATACAGAATGATATGCTGCGGATAAGGAGATGCGATTTTTGAAAGAAGAGACTTAATGGCCCTTTCCTGTCCAATAATCTCCTCAAATGATTCTGGTCTTAGAAGGGATTGAAGATTCTTTGCCAGATGTTTCTCATCAAGAGCCACCAGATCTTCATACTTCTTCGTGGTTTTGGCATTTTCAGGACCTTTTTTCTTACGAAGCACATGGAGTCTCATTTCATCGATGTACTTATCCTGTTTGTCCATGAGCTCTTTTTCTACTTCTTCTTCCACTTTTCTCTGGATATAGTTTCTTGCGATGATTTCAGATATCCATTTATTGGTGTCATCCACCATGTCTGTCAGATTGTCTTCATCAGGCATCACAAGCTTGGACATCCCATCGGATGCTATCATATTGACTGCATAGGCTCTTTGAAGGGTATCTCCTTCCATGTGCTTCTTCAGCCTGAATTTATTGATTCTTGTTTTAATGGCTCCCTTATCGAGAACATTCTCCAGTATATCCAGCTGAACATTAATTTCCGCTTGAATATCGCTGTCCTCGTAAAAAGATCTATTGAATGATTTACTCAAATTTTTGCTCCTTTAGCCCTCTTGCACAGTAACCTTCAGTTTCGTACTGATCTCAGGATAGATCTTCACTTCCACATCGTAGCTGCCTACGAGTTTAATGGTGCTGACCAGTACTTTTTTCTTGTCAAAATCAGTATTGAAGGTTTTATTGATCAGTTCGGCAACATCCTTATTCGTAATGGCACCAAAAAGTCTGCCGTTTTCGCCAACCTTTGTCTTGATGATGAGGTCTTTATTTCTTAATAAATCTGCTAGCTTTTGTGCCGCTTCTGTTTCTTCTAGCTTGATACGTCTTTCATTTTCTTTTTTCAGATTGACGATATGAAGATTTTCCTGGGTAGCTTCCTGGGCAAGCTTTCTTGGGAACAGATAGTTTCTGGCGTATCCATCGGATGCTTCAAGAACATCTCCTTTTTTCCCCATATTCTTAACATCTTTTAAAAGTATAATTTTCATATGTTACTCTCCTCTTTTCTATGTTTTGTGATGGCCTCCATGAGCATCTCAAATGCCTCTTCTAAAGTGCAGTCCTTGATTTTAGCTCCTGCCATGGTCATATGACCACCTCCGCCAAGTTCTTCAAGGATCAGCTGGACATTCAGCTCTTTGAGAGACCGTCCATTAATTATTATATCATTATCCTGACGAGTTAAAACAAATGCCGCGTGAATGTCTTTAAAATTAGCCAGTTCATCTGCAGCCTGAGCGGAAAGCACAGGATCCTCAGAGTCATCAACAGTGGCTATGGCCATCTTGTCAATGATCACCGCATTTCGAATGATCTCTGCTCTTCTATTATAGCTTTCAAGGTCCTGCGCAAACATCTCTCGCACTTCTTGTGTTCTTGCTCCTTGTCTTTTCAGGAAGGAAGCTGCTTCAAAAGTACGTACACCGGTCTTGAAATTAAAGCTCTTGGTATCCACACGAATCCCCGCAAACAAAGCTTCTGCCTCCAGTACTGACATTTCCGGTTTGTCGAAAATATATTGGATGAGCTCTGTCACAAGTTCTGACGTCGAAGATGCATAGGTCTCAATAAATGACAGCACTGCCCCTGTAATCTGATCTGGCGTTCGTCTGTGGTGATCAATGATGACCACTTTATCAAACATGCTGATGATGTCATTATTCAGCACATGATTTCTAGCATGGACGTCTACGATGATGAGAGTGTCTTCTTTTTTGATTTTCGCCTTAGCTCTTTCCAGGGATATGATATCTTCTTTGTACTCACTAAGTTCAATGAACTTGTCATATATTGGACGGATATTGAGATAGGGCTCTTCATTGATGATAACCGCTTTCTTCCCCAGTCCTCTGGCGATGACTTTAATGCCCACCGCAGAACCAAAACAGTCCATATCCGGATTTTTATGCCCCATGATATACACCCGATGGCTGTCTTTTATAATCTCCTCCAGAGCATGGGCCACCACTCTCGATCTGACTCTGGACTTCTTCTCGATCTCTTTGGAGGAGCCGCCATAGAAGGATAAATTTGTGGGGGTCTTTATGACCACCTGATCTCCCCCTCTACCAAGAGCAAGTTCTTTCGCCGCTTTGGAAAGGCTCTGATTCTCTTCCGGATTTTTCCCGCCTTTTCCAATGCCTATACTCAATGTGGGTTCTATGGAGTTCCCCTGATGAATGTTCTTGATATGGTCCAGCACTGGGAATTTTTTTCGAATCTGTTCGTGAATGTAATACTCAGGCACCACCATCATAAATTTATTGCTTTCATATTTCCGAACCATGGCTTTCAGCTCATGGCCATAGGAGTAGATATAGTTCTCAATCTCTGCCAGAAGAAACGGCTTCTTTTCTGAGTCCACACTATTCAAAAGATCACTGTAATTATCCACTTCGATGGATAGAACGGATGTGATCTTCGCCTCTGCCTCTTTAACCATGGAAATATCATGGAACACTACAATTCGAAGGTTCTCTTCAAATTCTTTTTCCTGGTGTTTTACTGGAATCACAAGAACCTGATAGTTTTTTTCATGGATCTTAATTTCCAGCTCCTTACTTTCAGAAACGCCTAATATGTCACTTTTATAGTCAGCTGTGATTTCTTCCAGACGAAAATTATGGTGTTTCTCTTTAAAAAGCTCCAGGGTCTCTTTGTTGTACCAGATGATCTCCCCATTCTCTCTGACAAGAACAATGGGAATGCTGCTCTTTTCCAGAGCTGCTATCACCGTATTGGACATTTTCGTGAGAATATTTACAACAAATCTCTCCCATCGCTTTTTCTTGTAGGTGTACAAGCTATTGAAATAAAACACCACGATGGCAAATGCGACGAGCAATCCCGTGGCAAAAAGCCACTGTCCTGCCACATAAAGAAGAACAATGGAAAGGATAATCAGCAGGTTGTAAATATAGTCGCTTTTTCGATACTCGTAGTATTTTTTCATACGATCTCCTTGTTCATCCTTTAAGGTTACTGCTGCTGCCTGCTTTTCAGTAATGAGTATAGACCATGGTCTGTCAATCTTCTAAAATCGAAAGCACTGTCGATGATACCTGCAATGGCTATGATGCTCACAAGGCTTGAGCCAAAAATAAAGAACAGTATCACGATTCTAAAGACTGTGGGATACTTTAACTTTACTTCCATCAGATAACTAAGTAAAGACATCCCTCCTATAATTCCTGTAATGCTGAATATATTGTTACCCAAGGACATCAGAGCCTCGCCATACTCAAAACCTGTATAAACCAGTAAAATACCAATCATGGATAGAAAGAGACTTCCCATGATCAGATACATATTGGATTTGATCTCACTGAGTCTTGGCAGTGGTGTCACATAAATCCCAAGTCTTTTGAAGACCACTTGAGAAACTTTATAAACAAATGCTGCCGAAATCATAGCATACATGAGAAGCACGCTGGGAAGGAGCATGATTAGACCTTTTACTGTAAGATTGGTAAAAAAGATCAGTGCTGCATTATCCTCCACATTGCCACCAAGACTCTCCACCTGTTCCAGTATAGATGGTAAGGCATTCTTAATGTCCATCACGAAAACTTCAATATATTCCATGAGACTATAGTCTGTAAGGAATCTGATCTCGATGAGAAACATTGCAGTGATTCCTACTGCAATGGCTAGAGCTAGAACCACAAAATTAGCCAATGGTCCTTTTTTCTTCGATATCATATACACAAGGCCGACGCCCATACTATAGTTCAGAATGGTCATGGTAATTCCATAGATTGGATCCGTGAGTATGGTCACCAGTATCATGGTAGCCACAAAGGATAGGATGGTATTGTTTCTTCCACCTCTGTGATAGATCAGCGCGACGATGATCGGCGCAATCACCAACGAAATTGTATTGAAAAATGGTAAAGTCCCCAGCAGTGAGAACACCGCGAGAAGAGCTACCAGCATGGACGTTGTAACGAGTTTGTTTGTTTTCATCATTGTATTCATATTTAGCTCCATTTTAGTTATTATCTTGAATTTTAGCATATATGCTCAGAAGAATGAATGTGCTTTTCACTTAATATTCATTGTTCTACGCACATATCGGTACTAGGATAGCAAAAAACCGTGACCCAAGGGATCACGGTTTTATCAATTAATCTTGTGTGAATGGAAGTAATGCGATATTTCTGGATCTCTTGATTGCATCGGTCAATGTTCTCTGATGCTTAGCACATGTTCCGGAAATTCTTCTTGGAAGAATCTTTCCTCTTTCAGTGATGTACTTTCTAAGCTTGGAAACATCTTTATAATCTATATGATCAACCTTATCAACACAGAAAGAACAAACTTTTCTCTTCGCTCTTCTTCCTCTAGGGTTATTTCTCTTGAAATCCCTGGATGAGTTTTCTCTGCTCATTTTTTTTCCTCCTTACCTATCGTTTAGAATGGAATATCTCCATCATCTATGGGAGTCATATCCTCATAGGATGAGCCATACTCCTGGCTTGAGTTGTCTGAGTATCCACCTTCACCGGACTGGTTCTTATTGCCCCACTCCAGGAATTTGATTTCCTCAGCAACTACTTCAGTGACATATCTTCTTCCGCCATCTTTAGCCTCATAAGATCTGGTCTGAATTCTTCCGGAAACACCCATAAGTTTTCCCTTGTTCATATACTGAGCAGTGGATTCAGCAGATTTACCCCAGATCACTACTGGAATAAAATCAGCTTCTCTTTGGTTGTCCTTGGAAAAACGTCTGTCAACAGCTAATGTGATCGTAGTAACCGCAGTTCCGGATCCTGGCGTATACTTCAGCTCGGGATCTTTTGTTAGTCTACCAATTAAAACCACTTTATTCATTGCTGCACCATCCTTACTTGTCTAATTTAACGATAATATGTCTCAGTATGCCATCAGTAATTCTGAATATTCTGTCTAACTCTTTAGGTAATTCAGCTTCTGCCTGGAAATTTACCAGAACATAAATACCTTCGTTAACTTTGTCTATTTCGTAAGCAAGTCTTCTCTTACCCCATAGATCAACGTTATCAATGATACCACCTTCTGTTTCAATTACACCCTTAAACTTCTCAACAGCAGCAGTTACTGCCTCCTCGTCAAATGATGGATGTAGTATGAAAATAGTTTCATAGTTTCTCATCATGTCACCTCCTCCCCCCGGACTAAGGCCACGATTTTCGCGGCGGGGATTACATCATTAAATTTTAGCACTTATGACGTTATTATGCAAATATTATTTTTCAGTAATCACTTTTTTTGCATCTTTTTCAAATTTATTTCGCGGCAGCATGACGATTCTGTCGCATCCTTTGCATTTGATTTTAATGTCAGCTCCTAATCGGGTCACTTCCCATAAATAGCTTCCGCAAGGATGCTGCTTTTTCATTTGGACAATGGTTCCAAGCTCATATTCTTTAATCAACTCGCTTCATTCTCCTTAATCTTCATTATACTGATTTTGGACAGTTTATAGAGGGCTTTATACATCAGCCCCTTTTCCAGACGCTCCTCCACCTTTGGAAGCTCGGTTTCTGTAAAGCGCATGCTGATTCCACAGCTACCGATGATCTGTGGTGGGGTGGGATATACTGCATGAGGAATCTCGTGTTTCTTGAGATCTTCTTCTCCTACTAACGCATCTGTTGTATTCTTAAATACCAATAAGTAAAAATCCATGAAAATCCTCCAGTACACACTTTCTTTTAGATTATTATACACGAATCTCTTACTTTTACCTCAATGAACCAATACACATTTCTCTAAATTTGGTGTAAATTTTTTTCTTTTTCATACCAATTATTCGTTAATGTTCTATAATTATTGATAAGAAGAATTGGGAGATAAGAATATGATTTATTTAGACAATGCGTCCACGTCTTTCCTTAAGCCTCAAGGGGTTTATGAAGCTGTTGATAGAACTCTTCGAAGCGGATCGGGAAATCCAGGAAGAGGAGCCAACCGGATTTCCATGGAAGCCGCCAAAATAATTTACTCTGCTCGGAAATCTCTGGCTGATTTATTTGATGTAAACCAGCCTGAGAATGTAATTCTGAAATCCTCTGTGACAGAATCAATAAACACAGTACTGCTTAGCCTTCTGAAACCTGGAGATCATGTGATTTCTTCTGTGATGGAGCATAATTCTGTTCTACGACCTTTGGAGAAACTTCGATTAGATGGAGTCATCACTTATGATCTTCTCCCCTGCGACAGCGAAGGATTGATTGATATCAATAAACTCAATGAGGTCGAGAAAAAGAATACAAAAGCAGTGATTCTGTCCCATGCCTCAAACCTTACTGGTACCATACAGCCAGTATGGGAAGTCCGATCTAAACTGAAGAATAAAGATATTTTCATCATCATAGACGCCGCTCAGACCGCAGGCTATATTCCAGTCAATCTACATGAGATAGATGCTGATGTCATTGCTTTCACTGGTCATAAAGGTCTTCTTGGACCTCAGGGAACAGGTGGATTTGTGTTGAACAACCGGATCAATGAAGTGCTGAACCCCATTTTCACTGGAGGTACAGGTTCTGATTCTCTTAGCTTGCAACAGCCTTCCTATCTTCCTGATAAATTTGAAGCTGGTACTCACAATTTACCAGGAATTGCAGGATTGGGCGCAGGCGTCCAGTATCTATTAAGGAAACACATTGATTCAATATCTAGCGATATTTATATTATATCTGGAATGATGTTGTCAGCACTTTCGCACTTGACGAAGGTTCATCTAATTGGCTCACCTGATGTCCGTGACAGAATACCAAATTTTTGTCTTTGGTTTGATCACTACACTCCCTCCGAAGCAGGTTTTATCCTAGAAAGTCAGTTTAGCATTATTACAAGAACAGGCTACCACTGTGCACCATTAGCTCATAAGGCGTTGGGAACAGAGAAAACAGGAGCTCTTCGAATCAGCTTTGGCCATTTTACTACAAGGGATGAAGTAGAACAGCTTATTGTGGCACTTAAATATTTAGATGAGGTGAATTATGGAGACTAACAGAACTTCATACATTAAGAAATATGACAAGATCCTGATTTACATTACTGTTTATACCATCGTATTCTTTCTTTTTGTGAAGACACTTCCCTATACCATTCCCTTTGTACTGGCATTTGCCATCGCCGCCATTGTCAGTCCTGTGGTTAAGAGGCTTATCCTGTGGACCCGCGAGAAAATCAATGAGAATTTCCTGATACTCGTCACCCTGCTGAGTTTTTATGGTCTTTTAGGTACTCTCATTGTTTCACTGATTATTCGTCTAGTGAATCAGAGCATATTACTAGTTACGAACTCAATCAGCTATCTCAATGAGAACTATGATAGTATCGCATCGTGGATTCAGGCTCAGTATGAATGGGTTGCCTCGAATATCCAGGAACTGGATCCCAGTATTATTGAAACAGGCGGCGAGATGCTCACCAGTGCATTGGCTTCATTACAGGAAGTTGTCATCACCTTAGGCAAAGCGATTGGTGGTTTTACATTGAACATAGTCGCAGGACTTCCTAATCTCATGCTGATTATCATCTTTACCATCGTTTGCTCTTTCTTCTTTACCAAGAAGCTGCTGAATAATCCAGAATTTATCTACGCTTATCTCCCCACATCCGATCGGGAAGAGAACAAAGTTAAAAACATCATCACCCAGGGAAAAAACATGGTTGTCCGCTATGGCGTATCCTATATGCTGATCATCCTCATAACAGGTATGATTTCTGTAGTAGGTTATCTCATTCTTGGAGTTCCTTATCCGCTGGTTTTAGGACTAATCACAGCATTTCTTGATCTTCTGCCAGTCCTGGGGGTTTCTGCGGCATATGTTCCCCTTGCAGTTTATTACTTCTTCCAGGGGAACTACACAGTCCCCATAGGTCTAGGTATTCTTTGGATTATTGTTGCAGTTGGCAGAAACATTTGGGAACCTAAAATCCTATCCAGCAGTCTGGACATAAACCCAGTGATCACCATTGGAGCCATCTTCATCGGACTTAAAATGGCTGGAGTCTTAGGAATGTTTTTCCTGATATTTATGGCCGTAGGCTTTAAAGTACTCCAAACTGTTGGTGTTCTCGATACCTTCCAATCAAGTGAACCTAAGAAAAAGAAGACTCGCGACAGAAAATCAAACAAGAAATAAGAAGAGTGCAGCAAAAGCTGCACTCTTCTTATTTCTTCTCTAAGCCTAGAGCCTTATTCATCGCGTAGATCTCTTCATCAGACAACGTATATTTTGATATCCCCTTAGAAATCGGCTTCGCATATGATGTACTGATATTTCTGCCAAAGATACTGGTTATGACAACTCCGTCATTTTTATTGTCTAAAAGCGCGACACTGTAGCTAAGATCACTTCCAATATCCTCAAAAGCTTTGAATCTTACAACTCCAACCTTCTGAATGCAATGATTGACCTGATTGCTTAAAAGCTTCAAATCCTCCAATGCCACTTTCGCATCCACATAGGTTTCATCAATTTTTTTCTGGTAGCCCTTTATCATATCCTCGAGACTACCTTTGTCAGCATCCTTCATCAGAAGATTGTATCTCTTCTTCAGTTTCCTGTTGGATACAAGCATAATGATAAAAAACACAACCATGATCATGAAAGATGCTGCTATAGCCAGCAAAACTATTTCCAAATTATTATTGATAAATGTACTGATGATTGTAAAATCCATGTTTACTCCTACTCTTCCAGTCTCAGATACTCAAGCAATCGATTGAGGTCTTCCATACTGTAATACTCAATTTCTATTTTCCCTTTATTTTTAGCTTTCGGTTTTAATAATACTTTCGTTCCCATGTTTTTGGCAAGTCTTTTTTCAATATCTTTATAGTAAGGATCCAGTTTCATTTTCCTCGCAACTGGCTTCACTTTATGGAAAGCAGTCACTAATCTCTCTGTTTCACGGACACTTAGTCCTTCATCGATTACTTTTTGAGCAGCCAAATACTGATCCTCACTGCTTTCAAGCCCAAGTAATGCTCGACCATGTCCTTCACTGAGACTTTCTTCTATAAGAAACTGCTGGACTCTCTCATCAAGTTGAATAAGCCTCATGGTATTCGCAATACTTGTTCTGGATTTCCCGATTTTTTTCGCCAGATCTTCTTGCGTCAGTTTAAAATCATGTATGAGTCTTTTGAATGCCGAAGCTTCTTCAATGGGATTGAGATCCTGTCTTTGGATGTTTTCAATGAGTGATACTTCAAGAACAGTAGAGTCTGCAATATCCATAACAATGACAGGCACTTCCTTGAGACTGGCTTTTTTGGCTGCTCTCCACCGTCTTTCACCAGCAATGATGCTATAATCCTCTCCATCTTTTTGAACAATGATCGGCTGTATCATACCGTGTTCTTTGATGGATTCTGAGAGGAGTACTAGTTTTTCCTCATCAAAGTACTTTCTGGGCTGTTTTTTGTTCGCCTTGATCTTATTAATATTCAAAACAGTTATAATCTCTTCTTCCTCAGGAATCAGCTGATTTAACCCTTTCCCTAATCCAAACTTTTTTGCCATTACTTACCTCCTTTTTGCTTACGTAAAAACTCATGTGTTAAATCTTCATAAGCTTCTGCACCTTTTGCTCTAGGATCATACAATGCGATCGGCATTCCGAAACTTGGAGACTCTGCCAGCCTGATATTTCTCGGAATAGAGCTTTCATATACAAGTTCTCCAAAATAGGATTTCAGCTCCTCTGCTACCTGAATTTGAAGATTTCTTCTAGGATCAAACATAGTTAATACCACACCTTCGATCTCCAAGTTCTTATTCAGTCCCTTCTTAACCTTTTGAATGGTCTTTACCAATTGGCTGATTCCTTCAAGTGCGTAATACTCGCATTGCATTGGTATGAGAACACTGTCTGAAGCTGTGAGTGCATTGATGGTCAGAAGTCCAAGTGATGGAGGACAGTCGATGATGATAAAATCAAATGCTTCTTCCAGTGTTTGAAGCTTTGTTTTCAGTATTGATTCCCGATTCTCCATATAGCTTAGTTCAAGATCTGCACCTGCCAAATTCATATTGGAAGGAATTATTTTTAGGTTTTCTATATTCTCGACGGAAATAACTGTATCATTGATATCCGTTTCACCAATCAGCAGTTCATAAGTGGTGTTTTCTATGTTATCTTTATCAACACCAAGGCCACTTGAAGTGTTCCCCTGGGGATCAATATCTATAACAAGAACTCTATGTCCCTGCAGTGCAATATACGCTGCAAGATTGATGTTTGTGGTCGTCTTTCCTACACCACCTTTTTGATTGAAAATACTAACAATCTTCATAAAAGTCCTCCTGTCCTGTTCTCTTACTGTTGATTATAACCTTATTATTCGATTTTTCATAGTAAAGCTACAATGTTTCACGTGAAACATTACGATTACAGACTGCTATAAGGAATGTTTCACGTGAAACATTCCTTATAGGATTTCCTTCTAAAGCTTTATTTCCAGAGACTTCTAGCTCTTTGATATGCTAAAATTTAGTATTTCAATATTCCATGTCATCTGCTCCCAGCATTTGCTGAGCTGCATTTCATTTTGAAGCAGACATCCAAAAACAAAAAAATGTTTCACGTGAAACATTCCACGTGAAACATTCAGTTTCCTATTTAATTAACGATTTCTTGATGGCGGCAGAGGATCTGGGATAAATCCTAGGTGTATTCTTAACTTTTTCGATGATCACCAGATTATGCTTATAGTCCATTCCCTCAATGGTTATTTCTTTGATTTCACGGATCTTTCCACCTAAAACTGTAATGGCTTTACTTGCTTCTTTTATTTCTTCTTCTACTGCTGGTCCTTTTAAAGCCACAAAATATCCACCCTTTTTTACGTAGGGGATGCAAAGTTCAGAAAGCAATGTAAGATTTGCTACAGCACGAGATACAGCAATATCATAGTTTTCACGATGTTCTTCAAGCCTTCCGCCATCCTCGGCTCTGCTATGAATAAACTGAACATCAGCCAGTTTAAGTTCTTCAGATACTGCTTTTAAAAAGTTCAGTCTTTTATTCAATGAATCCAGTAAAGTGAGTTTCACCTCAGGCATCATTATTTTTATTGGAATCCCAGGGAATCCAGCGCCAGTACCCACATCAATGATACTACTAGCTTTCAACACTTCTTTGAACTCAAATACTTTTATCGAATCAATGAAGTGTTTCTTGAAAATCTCTTCATCTTCTGTAATAGCAGTTAAATTCATCTTCTCATTCCACTCTTTAAGAAGATTTTTA
Source organism: Proteiniclasticum sp. (assembly GCF_003514505.1). Taxonomy (GTDB): domain Bacteria; phylum Bacillota; class Clostridia; order Clostridiales; family Clostridiaceae; genus Proteiniclasticum. The sequence continues at coordinate 15,608 of NZ_DOPX01000007.1, read as the reverse complement.
TACTTCTCAAATTGTTCGTACTGATTTCTATCAATCGTAATGCCTAGGTTCTTTACACTTTCTTCCATCAATTCAAAATACATCTCATCTCTCCCGGCTTTTTTTCTTTGTCTCCAAATAAATCTGAATGACTGTAATGTCTGCGGGGTTCACACCTGATATTCTCGAAGCTTGCCCCAGGTTCACAGGTCTGAGCTTATTCAGTTTCTGGGCTGCTTCGATTCTTAACCCTTTAATGGTGAAGTAATCCTCAATGCCATCAAGCTTTTTCTGCTCATATTTTGCAAACTGTGCGACCTCATCAAACTGCTGCTTTATATAACCTTCGTACTTGCTCATGATATTTACTTGTTCTTGGATGTCGATACGAAGCTGTGGTCGATCCGGATCAAAATCTGCTACTTTAAAATAATCCAGTTCTGGCCGCTTGATGAGTTCATACAGTGATGTAGGTTTCTTCAGCTCTGTTGAACCTTTCTTTTCCAACAACTCATTAACTTCCCGTTTTCCAGTAACCTGAACATTTTTCAGACGTTCCAGTTCCTTCTCAATCATTTCTTTTCGGTATAAATATTTTTCATATCTCTCATCTGAAACCAGACCTACTCTTCTACCGATCTCTGTAAGTCTCAGATCTGCATTGTCCTGTCTTAAAAGCAGTCTGTATTCCGCACGACTGGTCATCATTCTATAGGGTTCATTGGTTCCTTTTGTCACCAGATCATCGATGAGAACACCAATATATCCTTGTGAGCGGTCCAGAACCATAGGTTCTTCACCTTTAATTTTGAGTGAAGCATTGATTCCTGCTACTATCCCCTGAGCGGCTGCTTCTTCGTAGCCAGAAGTTCCATTGATCTGACCTGCACCATAAAGCCCTTTGATATTTTTGAACTCTAAGGTTGGAAAAAGCTGAAGAGGATCGATCATCTCATATTCAATCGCATATCCCGTTCTCGTAATCTCAATGTCTCTGAAGGCTGGTATAGTTTTGAGCATCTCAATCTGAACTTCTTCTGGAAGAGAAGAGGACATGCCTTGCACATACATCTCATTCGTTTCTTTTCCTTCAGGCTCTACGAAGATCTGATGTCTTGATTTATCCGGAAAACGGTAAATTTTATCTTCAATTGATGGGCAATATCTTGCGCCAACACCTTCTATGCTTCCATTGAACATGGGTGAGCGGTCTCTGTTTCTTGCAATTACTTTATGTGTCTCTTCATTGGTATATGTGAGATAACAGCTGATTTGATTGCGGTCAACGGGTGCTTCGAGGTAGTGGTCGTGCACAAAAGAGAAGGGGATAATCCGATCATCTCCCTTTTGCTCTTCCATCAGAGAAAAGTCGATGCTTCTCTTATGAACTCGCACCGGTGTACCTGTCTTGAAACGATGCATCTCAAATCCGATTTTTTCTAGATTCTCAGACAGAAGCTTTGAACTTGCGAGTCCATTGGGACCACTCTCATAAGATGCTTCCCCAATAATAATCTTACTGGCAAGGTAAGTACCAGTACAAAGAATAACAGCTTTGCCCATGAAATTGCCACCATTTCTTGTTGCAACGCCTTGTACTTCACCGTTCTCTACGAGAAGATCTGTTACCTCAATCTGCCTCAAGAAAAGATTCTCGGTGTTTTCAATTACCTTTCTCATTTCTTTCTGATACTCAACTTTATCAGCCTGCGCTCTGAGAGAATGAACTGCAGGGCCTTTGGATGTGTTCAGCATCCTTGACTGTATCAGAGTTTTGTCAATATTGACGCCCATCTCTCCTCCAAGTGCATCGAGCTCACGCACCAAATGACCTTTGGAAGTTCCTCCGATATTCGGATTACAGGGCATAAAAGCCAAGCTTTCTATATTCATGGTGCACATAAGGGTTTTTAATCCCAGTCTTGCTGAAGCCAGTGCAGCCTCACAACCCGCATGTCCAGCTCCTACAACAATCACATCATAGTGACCTGCTGTATATGTTAACATAATTTTTCACCTCTATTTTCCTATACAGAAATCGCTGAATATTTTATCCACCAGATCTTCAGATAGGGTATCTCCAGTTATTTCTCCAAAATAATTCCATGAAGCATTCAGATCAATGGCCGCCAAATCTAAGGATATCCCTTGGTCTATGGCTGTCTTTGCTGCATACATTTTTTCATTTGCACGCATCAGTGCTTCTTTGTGTCTTCGGTTTGTCACCATATAGTCTTTTGCTTCCACCTGTCCATGGAAGAACAGCTTCTTGATTTTATCTTTCAGCTCATTAAGTCCAAAGCCGTTAAGGGCTGATACCTGAATGGTTTCACCCAAGTCGTAGCCTTCCAGATTCAGTTTCTCTTCTAAATCTACTTTATTAATTAGTGTTACTATTTTTCTATCTTTTATATATTTAATAATATCTTTGTCTTCCTGATCTAGTGGCCTGGAACTGTCCAGAACAAACACTATGAGATCCGCTTCGTCAATCTTGCTTTTGGAGCGGTCCACACCAATCTTCTCAACAACATCATCCGTTTCTCTGATACCAGCGGTATCTGTTATTTTTATTGGAATCCCATCTATATTGAGATACTCTTCGATGATGTCTCTTGTGGTTCCTGGAATATCCGTAACAATGGCTCTATTCTCTTTCAGAAGCGCATTCATGAGTGAACTCTTACCTACGTTGGGTTTTCCAATGATTGCGATGCTTAGTCCATCTCGGATGATCTTTCCTTCCTCTGAGGTTCTAATAAGGCTTGCAACTTTCTGAAGAAGTCCAGATAGTTTCTCACTGACTTCCTGACCTGTTGTAAACTCCAAATCCTCTTCTGGGAAATCAACTGTTACTTCTATAAAAGCCAAAAGATTCAGGATGCTGTCTCTGATCTCCTTTATTTCTGCAGAAAGCTTACCGCCGCTCTGCTCCAATGCTGCTTTCATAGAAAGAACCGTTTTAGCCTGAATGATATCAATGACTGCTTCAGCTTGAGAAAGATCGATACGTCCATTCAGAAATGCCCTCTTTGTAAATTCTCCAGGTTCTGCTGGTCTAGCACCTGCTTGAAACACTTCATTAAGAACGGATTCTGTGGCCACTCTGCCTCCATGACAGTTGATTTCCACCACATCTTCTGCAGTGAAGCTCTTGGGTCCTTGGAAGAAGCTCACAAGGACTTCGTCGACAATCTCACCATCAGGACGAATGATATGACCATACTGAATGGTCCAAGGTGCAGCTTCCATGAAATCTGTTTTATTTTTTATCCTGAATATCTTTGACACAATCTCTTTGGATCTGTCTCCAGATACCTTTATGATTGAAACACCACTTTCACCTACAGCTGTTGAAATTGCAGCTATTGTATCGTATGCTCTCATAAAAAACCTCCTAAGGTTTCTGACTCTATCATCATAGAACTACATGATAGTCCTTTATTCTCAAATGAATTGAAGCGGTATGCTTCTGAACAATTCTATAGTGATTTTGAAAGAATTTCAAGTCTCTCTAAAGAGGCACTTTTGACTATTCTTAACCATTACTTCGATTTATGCTTTTTTTACTACAAAAAAGCCTGAGATGATCTCAGGCTCCTGCATTACTTATCCAGTTCTATGACAACTCTTCTAAAAGGTTCCTCACCAACACTACGTGTTGTGATTCCATCAATTTTCTGAAGCTTAGAATGAATGATTCTTCTTTCATATGGATTCATAGGTTCAAGCTTCATACTTCTTCTGTACTTCTTCACCTTGTACGCTGTCTTTTCTGCTAATCTTTCCAGTGTCTCTTCTCTTTTTCTTCTGTAGCCTTCTGTGTCCAGAATCACTCTGATGTATTCATCTTCACGATTCTTATTCACTACAAGGCTTGTGAGATACTGAAGCGAATCCAGTGTCTCACCACGGTATCCTATAACCAGTCCCATTTTAGGACCAGAGATATCTACCTTCAGGATATTATCTTCTAAAGAAGCATTCATCTCAGCTTCTATATCCATCTTTTCAAAGACTCCGTTCAAGAACTGTACTGCCTCTTCTTTATGGTTTCTGGAAACAGTCACTGTTTCTGTTGGCATTTCTTCAGAAGAGTCCTGAAGATTTTCCTTTACCTCAGCAACTTCTTCCTGAATGACATCCACTTGGATGATTGCTGGTTTGGATCCAATAAGTCCAAGGATTCCCTTTGAACCTTCTTCGATGACCTTATATGTAATTTTGTCTTTTGTTACCTGAAGCTCCTTCAGTGCTGTCTGAAGAGCATCTTCCACATTCTTACCTGAAAACTGCATACTATTCATTTCAATACCACCTTATTTGGCAATCATTACCAACAAACTACTATTTTATGACCTGCTCTTCCTTTTTCTTTTCTACCGCATTGAGAATCAGCCCTTGAATCATTCGGAATAAATTACCGGTAATCCAGTAAAGTCCTAGAGCGGAATTGGATGTGTATGTAATCCATCCAAATAAGACTGCCATCATATACTGCATTTTATTAGCAGAGGCTGCTGCAGGGTTATCTGCGGTCTTGGTTCTCATGGTTGTAATATACGTTGAAAGAAGCATTGTTCCTACAGAAAGTGCTGCAAGAATGATGTTATTGTTTGCAGACAAATCCGGAATCAGCGGTGTGAATCTCATACCTGTGAGCTTTCCATCTGCTGCCAGCTGTCTGAATACACTGAACATCGCAATGAAAATAGGATAAGTGATGAGTAGGGGAAGACATCCACCAAACATACTTACATTATTTTCTTTGTAGAGTTTCATCTGCATTTCCTGCATTTTCTGAGGATCGTTCTTGTACTTCGCTTGAAGCTTTGCAACTTCCGGTTGAAGTGCCTGCTGCTTTCGCATGGTTTTCATCTGAGATAAATTGACAGGTAGCATGAGGATATTAAACAGTATAGTGAAAAATACAATGGTAATACCCCATTGATTTCCTGGATCTGCAACAAAAAGCTCTACTACAGATTTCAGCTGCTCAAAAATCCAAATAAATAATTGATTTAATTGAGACAATCCTTTTACCTCCAAGTTTTATTCAACCGGATCATACAGGCTTCCTTTATAAAAAGGATGGCATCTTAAAATTCTCCTCATAGCCATATAGCCTCCTTTAAGCGCACCATACTTTTCTATGGCATCAATGGCATAGACAGAGCATGTTGGTGTAAACCTGCAGCTGGGAGGCGTGTTTGGAGAAATATACTTTCTGTAAAATCTAATTGATCGTAACAGTATTTTTTTCATCATTTTTTAGACCCGCCTTTTTAAAGACGTGCATCAGTGATTTTTCGATTTCGGCATAACTCTTGTCATGACTTGATACCCTGGCAATGATCACAAAATCATATCCTGTGTCAAAAACATCTTTGTTCAAACGATATGACTCGCTGATCAGACGCTTCACCCGACTCCTGACTACGCTCTTACCTACTTTCTTGCTGACAGAAATTCCTATCCTATTATATGGAACTCCTTGAATCTGGTTTCTTCTGTTTTTAAATACATACAAAACCAGAAGATGATTGGCAAAAGATCGGCCTCTCCTGTATACGACTTGAAATTCACCGTTTTTCCGAATCTTTTCATGTTTCATGGAGATAATCCTTTCTTGACATTACAGAAAAAGGCCACATTTAAGCGACCTTATGCTGATAATCTCTTTCTTCCTTTTGCTCTTCTTCTCTTAAGAACGTTTCTACCATTCTTTGTAGCCATTCTCTTTCTGAAGCCGTGTTCTTTCTTACCCTGCTTCTTCTTAGGCTGAAATGTCATCCACATGTTGACACCCCCTTCGTATACTTTATTCATATTAGTCTTAAGCGCAAAAATTGCGCACTTAACCCAATACTTCGATTTTACTACACTATTATACTCATGGTGATGAAGGGTGTCAAGAAAACTCGAAGACTCTCTTTAGTATTTATTTAGACCATGGTATTTGTGGATAACTCATTGTCCCCTTGAAGGACCATGTGCTATCATAGAAAAGAATTGTTGATAACTTACTCTATTTTCTGTAGTTTTCCACAATTGTGGATAACCCTGTGAATAAAGTGTTCCTTTTCTGTCTAAAATATATTATACTGTTTCTGTACCCTTGATACTACAATGTTTTAGGCCGAAAGTACAATGTGTGGAACTTGTAGGAATCTATTGTGGATTTTATATAGAAGTCTTCTGAATTCACTTTATCAACAGCCAAAACTTCTTTTTTATCAACATAGTTTTTGGAAATTATTATTTTATATTTTTCTGTAGATAACCTGTTTAAAACTTGTTTATTCAGGTACTTTTATTTTTTAAATTATTTTTATTTTATTTAGGAGGACATAATACATGAATACCCAATTAGCTGAAACATGGGAAAAAGTACTCAAGATTCTTAAGGTGGAGATCATGTCTGAGGTAAGTTACAACACTTGGATTCTTGGATTGAAACCAATCGGAATGAGAAATGGTGTATTCATGATCAGTGTACCCAATGAGCTGACGCTGGATATCATTAACCAGCGATATATGCTTTTGTTTAAAGAATCTATCAAACATGTGCTGAACCAGGATGTGGAAGTGCAATGTGTGGTTGGAGAACCAGAATCCGATGACTCAAAAACGGAGGAAGAAGTTCAAAAAGATGCCATCAAACCTGCACAAGAAGCATTTGGCTCTTTGAACTCCAAGTATACCTTTGATTCCTTCGTCATCGGTAATTCCAACAGATTTGCCCATGCGGCCTCTGTTGCGGTTGCTGAGTCACCGGCTAATGCTTATAATCCACTCTTTCTGTATGGTGGAGTTGGACTTGGAAAAACACATCTCATGCATGCCATTGGTCACCATATCCAGGCGAACAATCCGAAAGCGAAGGTAGTCTATGTTTCCTCTGAGAAGTTTACCAATGAGCTGATCAACTCTATCCGATACGATAAGAATCTTGATTTTAGAAACAAATATAGAAACGTGGATGTGCTTCTTGTGGATGACATTCAGTTCATTGCAGGTAAGGAAAGCACCCAGGAAGAGTTCTTTCATACGTTTAATGAACTCTACGAGGCAAGAAAACAGATCATCATCTCCAGCGACAGACCGCCGAATGAAATCCCTACATTAGAAGATCGTTTGCGAACAAGATTTGCCTGGGGGCTTCAAGCTGACATTCAGGCACCGGATTTTGAGACAAGAATTGCAATTCTTAAGAAGAAAGCAGAGATTGAGAAGTATGTTGTTTCTTCCGATGTCATGGTCTATATCGCAACCAAGATCAAATCCAACATCAGAGAACTGGAAGGAGCTCTTACAAGAGTTATGGCTTATTCCTCATTAACCAACAACAAGAACATCACTGTTGATTTGGCTGCTGAGGCGCTGAAGGACATCATCTCTTCCACACAAACCAGATCCATCACCATCGATCTGATTCAGGATGTTGTGGCAAATTATTATAATCTTTCAGTACAAGAGCTGAAATCTCAAAGAAGAACAAGAAATGTGGCCTATCCAAGGCAGATCGCTATGTATCTCTCCAGAAAACTGACCGATATGAGCTTGCCTAAAATCGGAGATGAGTTTGGAGGCAGGGATCATACCACTGTCATTCATGCCTATGAAAAAATCAGTGCCGCATTAAAAAGTGATGATTCCCTTGCCAGTGCCATCAGGATCATCACAAAAAAAGTGAACAGCCAGTAATCCACAAGTTGTTAAATTGCCTGTTCATCCACATGTGGACAAATTAATTATAAAAATACCCTGTGGAAAACTGTGGATAACTTGAGAGAAATCTTAAAACTTATGCACATAGTTTCAAATCAGCAGATTGCTTCTGCCTCATGGTTTTTATCTCTTATCCACATAATACCGCCGCCTACTACTACTATTACTACATAATCTATTATATTATTACTCTTCTGCGTGGATGAAAACATACACTGTGCAGTAAAAGTATCCCCACGAAACATTGTTTTATCTTATGAAATTGGGAGGATTGCATCATGCATTTCAGATGTCAGAAAAAAGATCTAGTCGAAGGAATCTCAACCGTACAGAAAGCGATATTAGGAAAATCTCCTATGGCTGTTCTAGAAGGAATCTATATTGAGACTGGTGCCAATGAAATTATCATGAGAGGTTCTGATATTGATCTCAGTATTGAAACTTTAGTCTCATCAAGTATTCTGGAGGATGGTAGAATCGTCATCGACTCCAAACTATTCGGTGATATTATCAGAAAGCTGCCAGATGCTACAGTAGAGATCGCGACAATGGAGAATAATACCATCCTTATTTCCTGTGAGAACTCAGAGTTCAATCTTCTTTATTTAAATGCTGAAGAGTTTCCGATGCTCCCAGAAATCGGAAATAGAGAAAAGATTTCAATCAGAGAAGATGTCTTTAAAAATCTTATTAAAGCGACATCGTTTGCCGTGGCCCAGGATGAATCCAGACCTATTCTCATGGGTGTTCTCTTTGAAGTGAAGAATAAAGTTCTCAATATGGTTGCTCTGGATGGATTCAGATTGGCTCTTCGCAGCGAGTATTTGGAATCCAATGAAGATCTGTCCGTAGTTATTCCAGGTAAAACACTCAATGAAGTATCTAAAATCCTTGGAGATAAAAACGAGCTTCTTTATATCAGTTTCAATGAGAATCATATTCTATTCGAAGTTCAAAATACGAAAGTGGTGTCCAGACTTCTTTCCGGCAGTTTTATCAAATATGAATCAATAATTCCAACAGACTATAAACTGCAGTTCAAAGTGAAAAGAGCACAGCTGGCTCAAAGTATTGAAAGAGCCTCACTGATGGCGAAAGAGGGATCCTCCAAGCTGATTAAGCTTCAGATCGAAAATGACCGGGCAGTGATTACTTCCAATTCACAGTTTGGTAAAGTAAAAGAAGAAGTATCGGTTCATATGGAAGGGGATGCCATCGAAATTGCATTCAATGCAAACTATCTCCTGGATACGCTAAAGGTCATGGAAGAAGAAGAGATTATTCTGGAGATGACCTCCAGTGTCAGTCCGGCCATCATCAAAAATACCGTGGTTGACAACTGTATTTATATGGTGCTGCCAGTTAGATTAACCAGATAGGGGGAAATTATGGAAATTAAAATCAAGACTGAATTTATCAAGCTGGACTCATTTTTGAAATGGGCGGGGGCAGTTTCATTAGGGTCCGAAGCAAAGGCTTATGTTCAGGAAGGGCTAGTGAAAGTTAACGGTGAGGTGGAGCTGAGAAGAGGAAAGAAAATTTATCCAGGGGACAAGGTTGAGTTCAATGGAGAAGTTTTCATCGCTGTGGCTGAATAATTCCAGATAAAAATTGCAATATGTATTGAGCCTTATACCACATAGAAGGACGGACTTCTATGTGGTATAATATATTGTAGGAGATTTTTTATGAAAATTAGAAATATCAGTCTGATGAACTATCGGAATTATGACCAACTGAATATCGAATTAGGCAAGGATGTCAATGTCTTTCAAGGAGAAAATGCCCAGGGAAAAACCAATATTCTCGAGGCAATTTATTATTGTGCCTTCGGAAGATCTCACAGAACTGTGAAATCCAAAGACCTGATTATGTGGAAGCAAAGCAATGCACAGATTAAAGTCTATATTGAAAAGGACCGATTGGATAAAACCATTGATATTCAGATGCTTTCTGATGGGAGAAAATCTGTTTCCATCAATAAAGTAAAGCTTACGAAGATAGGAGATCTTTTAGGTGTACTCAATGTAGTGATGTTTTCGCCGGAGGATTTGAAAATTGTCAAGGAATCCCCGGGACTCAGGCGTAGATTTCTTGATATGGAGATCAGTCAGCTGGATAAGGGATACTACAATGCCCTGGTGGGCTACAATAAGGTGCTGCAGGAACGAAATGCTCTATTGAAATCCAGACGGATGGACCGGAATGTTTTGGACATTTATGATGTGAAGCTGTCGGAATATGCGAGTTATATTGTGAAGCAGAGAATCAATTATGTGGCACTTTTGAATACCCATGGAAGACCCATCCATTATGAAATCACCACAGGAAAAGAGGAAATTACCTACGAGTATAAGTGTTCTTTTTCTCTAGAGGGAGATCTTAAAGAAAATCTCAAAAAAGAGCTTTACAGAAAAAGAGATACAGACATAGAAAGAGGTACAACTTCCGCTGGAATCCATCGAGATGATTTTACGATACACATCAATGGTATCGATGCAAAAGATTTTGGTTCTCAGGGTCAGCAGAGAACTGCTGTACTCACCATGAAGTTTGCTTCTCTTGAAATCATCAAAAAATTAAAGGGGGAGTATCCTCTCCTCTTGCTGGATGATGTTTTATCTGAACTGGATCTGTCCCGCAAGAAATTTATATTAAAGTCCATAGAGAACATTCAGACTGTAATTACCTGTACCGGAGTTGAAAATGTGGAAGCATACTTAACAGGAAGTTACAGGCTCTTTACTGTAAGAAACGGAACAGTAGAACAAGGAGGTGTCTAGATTGTTTTTACACTTAGGAGAAAATGTAGTCATCCCAATGAAAGCGATTATTGGGATTTTTGATGTGGAATCCTCTATGTACAGCTCGGACACCAGCCAGTTTCTGCGTTTGGCAGAGGAGGACGGTTTTGTGACGAGGATCACCGACGAGAAACCAAAGTCCATCATTATTGCGGAAATTGAACATAAATCTGTCATTTATCTTTCACCCATATCATCAAAGACCCTATCCAAAAGAACAAAGTACCGATTTGAAGACTAGAAGGAGGCCATGGAATGGTAGAGAATAACATGGATCAAACCATGAAAGAAGAAATAGAGGAAATTCGTGAGAATATCAATGCAGATGGAAGCAAAACGAAGGTAGAAGAAGCTTATGGCGACAGCAACATTCAGGTTCTGGAGGGCTTGGAGGCCGTAAGAAAAAGACCGGGTATGTACATTGGTTCCACTTCTTCAAGGGGTCTTCATCATCTGGTCTACGAAATAGTTGACAACAGTATCGACGAAGCACTTGCAGGATACTGCACCCATATTGAAGTAACCATTCATCAGAACAACTCCATTACCGTTGTGGATGATGGACGAGGAATGCCAATCGGAATGAATGAGAAGCTTGGTAAGTCCACTGTAGAAGTCATCATGACGGTCCTTCATGCCGGAGGAAAGTTCGGTGGTGGAGGATACAAGGTTTCAGGAGGTCTTCATGGAGTAGGTGCCTCTGTCGTGAATGCCCTGTCCGAAACATGTGTGGTGGAGATTCGAAGAAACAGTAAAATTTACCGTCAGAAATTTGAATTTGGTAATCCCATTGGGGGGCTGGAAGAAGTAGGTGTTTCTGAACATACAGGAACCACCACCACATTCCTTCCTGATAAAACAATTTTTGATGAAGTGGAATATGATTTTGAAATCCTTTCTGAGAGACTAAGGGAGCTGGCTTTCCTAAATAAGGGCCTACGCATCACATTAACAGATGAGCGGGATGAGGAAGAAGGCAAGGCAAAAGAGGAATCCTACTTTTATGAAGGTGGAATTAAATCTTTTGTGGAGTATCTCAACAGAAACAAAGAAGTGCTGCATAAAGAAGTCATGTACATTGAAGATATGAAAGATGAGTACATCGTAGAAGTGGCCATGCAGTTTAATGACAGCTATAGTGAGAATATTTTCTCTTATGCCAACAACATTGATACCATTGAAGGTGGAACACATCTGGATGGTTTTAAAAGAGCGCTCACAAGAGTTGTCAATGACTATGGAAGACGTTTCGGCCATCTGAAAGAAAATGACAAGAACCTCTCTGGAGATGATATCAGAGAAGGTCTTACAGCGGTTGTTTCTGTAAAACTTACAGATCCACAGTTTGAAGGACAGACAAAAACAAAACTTGGCAATGCGGAAGTCAGAAGTATTGTGGACAATATCGTAGGTGGAGCACTTTCAATCATTCTGGAAGAAAACCCAGCCATTGGAAAAATCGTCATCGATAAAGCCCTCATGGCAGCCAGAGCCAGAGAAGCTGCTCGTAAGGCAAGAGAGTTAACGAGAAAGAGTGTACTGGAAAGAACAACTCTACCTGGTAAACTTGCAGACTGCGCCTCTAAAGATCCTCTGGAATCAGAAATCTATATCGTCGAGGGAGACTCTGCGGGTGGTTCTGCAAAGCAGGGAAGAAACAGACAGTTCCAGGCCATACTGCCACTTCGTGGAAAAATTATGAACGTTGAAAAGGCAAGACTGGATAAAATGCTAGGCTCTGATACCATACGCTCGATGATCACCGCTTTTGGTGCTGGAATCGGCAAAGATTTCGATACCACAAAACTGAGATATTCAAGAATCATCATCATGACCGACGCCGATGTGGATGGTGCCCACATCAGAACGCTTCTTTTGACTTTCTTCTATCGATATATGAGAGAGCTTATTGAGAAGGGGCATGTTTATATCGCACAGCCACCGCTCTACAAGATTACAAAAGGAAAGACGATGCAGTATGCGTATTCCGACAAAGAAATGGAAGATATTGTGGAGAGCCTAGGTGGAAAAGATTCATCCATTGCGCTTCAGAGATATAAGGGTCTTGGAGAAATGAATGCTTCACAGTTATGGGAAACTACAATGGATCCTGAGCACAGAATTCTTTTACGTGCTGATATAGAGGATGCTAAGGCAGCGGATGAGATCTTTACCATTCTTATGGGAGATAAAGTGGAGCCAAGAAGAGAATTTATCGAGAAGAATGCGAAGCTCGTCGAGAATTTGGACGTATAGGAGGCACATATAGTTGAATAACAATGAAGGTAAAGTATTACCCATAGATTTGAGAAAAGAAATGAAAACCAGTTATATCAATTACGCCATGAGTGTAATTGTAGGTCGTGCACTTCCTGATGTACGTGACGGTATGAAACCTGTACATAGAAGAATCCTGTTTTCCATGCATGAGCTGGGTATTTACAACGAAAAAGGATTCCGTAAATGCGCAAGAATCGTCGGTGACGTTCTTGGTAAGTACCATCCACATGGAGATTCCTCTGTGTATGATGCTCTTGTAAGACTCGCTCAGGACTTTTCGACGAGATATCTTCTCGTCGAAGGACATGGTAACTTTGGTTCTGTAGATGGAGATGGAGCAGCGGCCATGAGATATACAGAAGCAAAGCTGGCTAAAATTTCTTCAGAAATGCTTCGGGACATCAATAAAGATACTGTAGATTTTATACCAAACTTTGATGGAGAGGAAAAAGAGCCAACGGTTCTTCCAGCAAGATTTCCAAATCTTCTAGTCAATGGTTCTTCAGGTATTGCAGTTGGTATGGCGACCAATATCCCACCTCACAATCTTACTGAAGTCATCAATGGTGTGATTCATCTGATTGATCATGAAGAAACGACAGTACTTGAGCTGATGCAGTTTATTAAAGGACCAGATTTTCCTACAGGTGGAACCATCATGGGTGTAACTGGCATCAGAGAAGCCTATGAGACAGGCCGTGGTAAGGTTATCGTCAGAGCAAAGAGTGCTATTGAAGAACATAACGGCAGACAGAGAATCATCATTACTGAAATCCCGTATATGGTGAATAAAGCAAAGCTTATTGAAAATATTGCAGATCATGTGAGAGATAAAAAACTTGCTGGAATCTCAGACCTTCGGGATGAGTCTGACCGTGATGGTATGAGAATTGTCATTGAACTAAAAAGAGACGCCAACGCTCATGTGGTCCTGAATTATCTTTATAAAAGGACAAAGGTCCAGGATACCTTTGGTATCATCAACCTGGCACTGGTCAATAATGAACCTAAGGTTCTGAACCTCAAAGAAATTCTCAAGAATTACCTGAATTTCCAGAAGGAAGTTGTCACCAGAAGAAGTATATTCGAAATGAATAAAGCCAAAGATAGAGCTCATATCCTTGAAGGGTTGAGAATCGCTTTGGATCATATTGATGAAGTCATCAAAGTTCTTAGAAGTTCCAAAACGACAGAAATTGCAAAGGAAGAGCTGATGACAAGATTTGCTCTCTCAGAAAAGCAGGCAGTAGCGATTCTTGATATGAGATTAAGAAGGCTTACGGGCTTGGAAAGAGATAAAATCGAAGAGGAATACAAGTCCCTCATGGAGCTCATTGCTTATCTGGAAGGAATCATCAGCGACGAAGCACAGCTTCTTGGTGTGATTCGGGATGAACTAATTGAAATCCGTGACAAGTATGGTGATGAAAGAAGAACTGAGATTGAAAAGAATCATGATGAGATTGATTATGAAGATCTCATCAATGAAGAGGATGTCGTCATTACGCTGACTCAGGATGGATATATCAAGAGAATTTCAGCAACTGCCTACTCTGCTCAAAAGAGAGGTGGAAGAGGAATCCAAGCTATGTCCACCAAGGAAGACGATGTGGTGAACAAGGTATTTGTGACATCTACGCATAAGAATCTTCTCTTCTTTACATCTAAAGGTAAAGTGTATAAGTTAAAAGCCTATGAGATCCCAGATTCAGGACGTACTTCCAAGGGAGTGAATCTTGTGAACCTGATTCCTGTAGATCAGGATGAAAGTATACAGGCTGTTATTTCTATTGGAGATATGGAGAAAGACGGGTATCTTGTATTTGCCACCGCAAGTGGTCTCATCAAGAAAACAACGCTCCATGATTTCAGCAATATCAGAAAAACAGGGCTCATTGCTCTGAACCTGAGAGAAGGAGACTCACTCCTTAATGTAAAATACACAAGAGGAGATGCAGATCTGCTTCTTGTAACCAAAGATGGTTATGCCATCAAGTTTAATGAGCACGATGTGAGACCTATGGGAAGAACCGCCACAGGGGTGAAGGGAATTACCCTTCGTACAGGAGATACCTGCGTGTCCTTTGACATTGCAGTAGCTGGTGAAGACATTCTGGTGGTGTCTGAGAACGGCCTTGGCAAGAGAACGCCAACAGATCAATACAAGCAGCAGAATAGAGGAGGAAAAGGACTGATTGCCTATAAGGTGACGGGTAAAACCGGTTATGTTGTGGGTGCGCGTTCCTGTTCCAATGAAGATGAACTGCTTCTTGTAAATTCTGATGGAGTTGCCATCCGTATCAATGTAAGCGAAATTTCCATCACATCGAGAAATGCCATGGGTGTAAAACTCATGAAGACATCGGAAGAGTCCAAAGTTGTATCTATGGCTAAGATCATTGCCTCCAGAGAAGATGGAGGTCCTGAAGTGGAAGAAATCGACAGTGATGAAATGATTGAGAAGAAACTCAGTGAAGTCATGGACGATGATTTTGAAATGGATGACTTAGTTGAAGAGTATGACGAAGACTCTGATGTAGAGCTGGAAGAAGAATAAGATGATAGAAGAGATTTCCATGATCATGGGAGATCTCTTCTTTTTTTAGAAAAGCAAGAAATACAGTAAAAACGAACATTAATAAACAAAATAGCTAATTAGTTCGCTAATTAGCTGTTTTTAACAATCTTTGGAAGGGGTAACATGGCTGTTCTTAATCAAACAACCCCGTGTGTATCACAATAAGGATTACTTAGAAAATAAGAGATATTTTTAGAATGAGTGATTTATTTATCTTAAATCGAATTGTGTATAAA
>NZ_DOPX01000027.1 GCF_003514505.1 Proteiniclasticum sp. | reverse complement strand
CCATTCATCCCACGGCTGAAGCCAGGCAAGCTCGGTATGGGCTTTCTGGCACAATTCCTGTAAAGAAGAAGCCTGTATAGTGAGAAAGATAGGAGAAAATGAAAGAATTTCCAAAGCAAGGGGGCAGTGAAAATGTTGTTTGGTGTTTTTCTTGTTTTGTGCTCCACTTATGGTATCTACTATGGCATCAGAACCAGAAGACCAGCAGTCCTTATTTTTTCAGCGCTGGGACTTCTGGGAACCATTTTGGTATGGGCTTATTTCTACCAGAATCCATATTAGAGAATATTGATGATATAAAAAGAAAGGCAGGTTACTTATGGCTGATTACACAAATACGAGAAAGAACGTTCTTGATGAAGGTCCGTTCTATCATGGGACAAAAGCGGAGCTTAAGGCTGGAGATCTATTGGTTCCAGGATTTTCCAGCAATTACGGTTCAGGCAAAACTGCAAAGTTCATCTATTTTACTGCAACCATGGATGCGGCCATATGGGGCGCTGAACTGGCACAGGGAGAGTCAGAAGGCAGGATGTATCTTGTGGAGCCTTCAGGAGACTTTGAGAATGATCCGAATCTGACGGATAAAAGGTTTCCTGGCAATCCAACGAGATCCTACCGCACCGAAGGGGCGCTTCGTGTACTTGGGGAAGTGAAGGGGTTTCAGGGACATTCAGAAGAAGATCTTGAGAGAATGAGGAGTCATCTGAGGGAGCTGAAGAATCAGGGGATTGAGGCCATCAATGAGTAACATCAAGGAAGGGATTAAGTATCATGAGGAAGAGTTGGAAGATGCAAGAAAGCATCTCCATGCGCTTACAGAAAACTGCAGGAAAATGCTGCCAAAGTTCCCAGAGAAGAGTCCGCAGCATACACTGCTCCTGAATCAGATCCGGGCACTTGAAGTCTCTTATGACGTTCTTTCAAATCCGGATAGAAACTGTTCTGAGCCGAAGAAAAGTATGGAGAGCATTCTGGAGCCCTTAGCTTCCATCATCAGAAAATCTGAGAAAGCTCTGGAGAAAGCGAAGCCTCATTTACCTCAAGCCAAAAGACTGGAAAGACTCATCAAAACCATCACCATCAGTATAGAGCATCTGAACTTAAGAGAGAATAGAATGATCAAATAGAAGATTCTGAGCTGACAGAAGGAAGAAAAACTTTTGCTGGCTCAGGATCTTTTTTTGTAAAATTATTCTTCCATAGTTTTACAACTTGATGTGCGTCAAGTGATAAAGAGAGAATTGGATTTATACTAAGCTCATCAGATCCGAATGAAATAAAAAATAGAGGAGCAGTGAGATCATCATGATGCTAAAGAAGAAGTTTGTAGAAGTCTCAGAAAAAAATGTACCAGTACTGAAACAGTATGTTCCTATCGTGAATAGAGTTCATGGAGGACACCATCCTGAAATGAACGAAGTGAAGGAGCTGTTTGAGGGAATGCTTTCCAAAATGAATCAAGCAGGTGAAAGCACCAAGGACCTTGAAGAGTATTTCTTGAAGCTGAGAGGGGTCACGGATCATTACAAAGTACCTGAGGATGTTTGTGAAAGTTATGAGGCTGTCTATCGGCTCTTAGAAGAAATGGATAAGGCTTATGACAGTGAACGGGAATAGAACCGTGAAAGGTGGGAAATAGGATGCAAAGAATCATATTAAAAAGTAAGAACCGTATTTTAGTCATGAGTGGAATCCTCATTGCTTTGGGCTTTGCGGGGGAATTTCTATTCCATAATGAGATGCTCGCCATGGCTGGCCTTGGGGCAGCTTCCATTCTTGGTGTTCTGCCCATTGCCATACAGGCCTATCAGGCGCTGAAGGTGAAGGTTGTGAGCATTGATGTCCTGGTGACCATTGCAGTTCTTGGTGCTTTTGCCATAAAGAATCTGGAAGAGTCAGCCATCGTTACGTTCCTGTTTCTCTTTGGAGCCTATCTTGAGCAGCGTACGCTCAATAAGACCAGGTCTGCCATCAAAGAACTGACTGAGATGGCACCGGAAAGTGCTTTAAAGAGACAGCAGGATGGTTCCTTTCTTGAGGTGGACGTGGAGGAAGTGGATGTGGAGGATGTCCTTTTGGTGAAGACCGGTGCCAAAGTTCCGGTGGACGGCAGAGTGCTGTCTGGTGAAGGATATGTAAGTGAGGCGAGCATCACCGGAGAGTCTCTTCCTGTGGAGAAGAAGCAGGGCTCAAAGGTCTATGCAGGAACCATCCTGGAAAATGGAACCATTCAGATTGTCGCAGACAGAGTGGGAGAAGATACGACCTTTGGCAGAATCATAGAACTGGTGGAAGAGGCTCAGGATGCGAAATCTGAAGCGGAACGGTTCATTGACAGATTCTCCAAGTATTATACTCCGCTGGTGCTTCTCTTGTCCGCGATTGTATTTGCTCTGACCCGGAATGTGGAGCTTTCCATCACCATTTTGGTATTGGGATGTCCAGGTGCTCTGGTCATCGGTGTACCCGTCTCCAACGTCGCAGGCATCGGCAATGGTGCAAAGAACGGTATTTTACTCAAGGGCAGTGAAGTGATCCAGGATTTCAGCAGGGTGGATGTGATGGTTTTTGATAAAACTGGTACATTGACCGTGGGACATCCTAAGGTGTCAGACCATGCTTATTTTGGAAAGGATGAGAAAGAAACCCTGAAGTATTTATCCAGCGTGGAAAGAGAGTCTGACCACCCCCTGGCAAAGGCTGTGGTGGAACATATTGGCATCACGGATGCTTATACGGTAAGTGAAACAGAAGTGATGAAGGGCGGCGGAATCGCAGCCAAAGTGGAAGGAAGACAGGTTCTTGTGGGAAATCTGTACCTTATGGAAGAAAACCAGGTTGCATTTCCTGAAAAATCTCTTGAAATCATCCATCAGTATGAAAGACGAGGGGATTCACTGGTACTGACCTCAGTGGATGGCGTGCTGGAATCAGCGATTGGTGTCCGGGATCAGGTGAGACCTGGAGTGAAAGAGGATCTTAAAAAACTCAGGAAGCTTGGGGTGAAAGAGCTGGTTCTTCTTTCGGGAGACCATCAGGGCACTGTGGATGTGGTGGCAGAAGAACTGGGGCTTACCAAAGCCTTTGGACATATGCTGCCGGAGGACAAATCCGCCTATATTAAGAAGCTTCAAGAGGAAGGTCACGTGGTGGCGTTTGTGGGGGATGGGGTCAATGACAGTCCATCTCTAGCACTTGCTGAGATTGGCATCGCCATGGGCAGCGGAACAGATGTGGCCATTGAAACTTCTGATGTGGTACTGATGAATGGAGACTTTGGAAAGCTTCCCCATGCCCTGGGGCTTACCAAAGCCACAGCCAGAAATATGAAGCAGAATATTGCCATTGCAGTAGGTGTGGTACTGGTTCTTCTGTTCAGCTTGTTCTTCAGTGAATGGATGAATATGTCCATCGGTATGCTGGTCCACGAAGCAAGTATCCTGGTGGTGATTCTAAATGGCATGAGACTTCTGAAGTTTTCCCTATTCTCTCCCAAAGCTGAATCAAAAAGAAAAATAATGCCGAAAGAATCCTATGGAACTTGATTTGCATCAAGTACGAACCCGTGTAAAAGAGATAGTATAAAGACAAAGAAAAAAGAGGAGTGAACCCCCATGAAAAAAGGAACTATGCAGCTGGAAACCCTAACCTGTCCTTCCTGTATCCAGAAGATTGAAGGTGCCGTGAAGAAAATGGATGGCATCCAGGAAGACACATTAAAAATATCCTTCAACTCAAGTAAAGTGAAATTTGATTTCGATGAAGAGAAGGTCAGTCTTTATGATGTGGAAAAAGCCATTGTGAAACTTGGGTATGACGTTTTAAAATCCCAGGAAAAAGAAGCCTAACCTCATATCCAGGAAAGTGAAAGCATCTGATTCAGGTGCTTTTCTTTTTACTCCTCTTCAGTCTGGAAAAGGTCCATGTTACACTAAAAAGGAAGAAACCGACAATCTCAGGCTCCTAAAGTCGAGCTTCAGATGATGATTACGAGTAAACTAGCAGTAGAGGTGGCAAATGGATTGGATTGGCAGAATGAATGAAGTGCTTCAGTATGTGGAAGAGAATCTGGAAAACAGCATTACAGCTGATACAGCAGCAAGGCTCGCTGGATGCAGTGAAGATCAGTTTCTGAGGGTGTTTTCTTACTTGGCGGAGCAGTCTTTTCGTGACTATGTGAGAAACAGAAGACTGACTCAGGCGGCATTTGATCTTTTGAAGGGAGAGGGGAGAATTCTTGATCTTGCGCTGAAATACGGGTATGAGTCTCAAGATGCATTCAGCAGAGCTTTTCGGACATACCATGGGATCCTTCCCTCTAAAGTTCGGAAAGGTGGAGCTTTTCTTCAGTCTTGCCCGAGACTTACGTTCACCATACAGATGCAAGGAGGAAAGAATATGAACTATCAAGTGGAAGAAAGACCAGCCTTTACTGTGCTGGGATCAGTGCATCCAATGAGAACAGAGGAAGCTTTTTTGAAAGTGCCTGAAATCTGGGCTTGTGCCTGGAAGGATGGAACCATGGAAAAGCTGAATGAGTGGTACAGTGGACTGAAGCCGGAAGGGTATCTTGGCATTGCAGCCGGTGGGAAATGGGGTGAAAGCGACAGCATGGAATACATCCTGGGTGTGACCATGGATGAGGAGAATATGAAAAGTAGAAGTGAAGCTCCAGAAGGATTAGAAAAAAGGTTTTACCCGTCGGCCTCCTGGGTGATATTTACAGCAGATGGAGAGCTGCCACAGGCGATTCAGGAAAAGTACAGGGAGTTTTATAGAGAATGGCTGCCTCAGTCCGGCTTTCGTCTGGCAGATCTTCCTGTCATAGAATGCTATCTGGCAGAGAAAAAACAGGAGATTTGGATTGCAGTGGAAAAGTGAGATGAAATCACAACAATCCAAATAACGCTAAGATACCGGTTTTCCCATGGGAGACCGGTACTTTTTTCAGTGATATTCTGTTTTTTCTTCTGAATAAAAGCTACAATAAGAGAATAGAAATGATAGTGTCTCCGAACTGATTCATATCAGTCAGGACCTGGAAGGGAGTTAGCGTATGGATATTGAAAAGAACATCGGCAAAGACTTCTCTGGCGTGATATCTGTGGTGGAAAAAGATAAGATCATCTACCAGAAGGCCTTTGGCTATAGAGACCGTGCCAATGAAATCCCAAATACTGTTGATACAAGATTTGAGACCGCTTCTGCTGGAAAA
The DNA here is from genome assembly GCF_003514505.1 of Proteiniclasticum sp. Taxonomy (GTDB): domain Bacteria; phylum Bacillota; class Clostridia; order Clostridiales; family Clostridiaceae; genus Proteiniclasticum. Next base: position 67,275 of record NZ_DOPX01000027.1, on the reverse strand, counting down.
GCCTTTGTGGCGGCTGCAATTCTGAAGCTTATTGAAGAGGGGAGTTTGAACTTTGAGACTGCGCTTGGTGACGTGCTGGATTTTGATCTCCAGGATATAGATAAAAAGGTTACAGTTTATGAGCTTCTGACCCATACCTCCGGCATTCCCGACTACTTTGATGAGTATGTGATGGAGAACTATGAGGACTTGTGGGTGGAGGTGCCGAACTACCGTATCAGAACCTCCAAAGATCTTCTTCCTCTTTTCATCGACAAGCCAATGATGTATGAAAGAGGAGAAAAGTTTCAGTATAACAATTCTGGCTATGTGATGCTGGGATTGCTGATAGAAGCTCTGAAAAATGTTCCTTTTGATGTATACCTTCAGGAAAAAATCTTTGATCCTGCGGGGATGAAAGATACAGGCTACTTTGAGATGGACAGGCTCCCTGCAAGATGTGCCTATGCCTATATCTATGATGAGGCCCGGGGAGACTACAGAAACAACATTTATTCTGTGGATGTGAAAGGAACAGGGGCTGGCGGCGCATTCACTACAGCAGAAGATGTTGAGAAGTTCTGGAAAGCACTGGCATCGGGAAAGATCATATCAAAAGAGATGTTTCATGAGATGAAAAAGCCTCAGGGCAAAGCCTCCTTCTATGGGTACGGGCTGTGGATCCTTGATTCGGATACACCCTGTTTTCAGGGGAGTGACCCCGGGGTGAATTTCTACACTTCCTTTGATCTGAAGGAAGAACGCATCATCACCATACTCTCCAATGTGGAATACGATGCGGAGACCCTTCATGATGATATCAGGAATGAGCTCCGTAAATAGTTGACGTCTTAATTCGAATAAACAGGAGGAATCTTATGAGTACGAAACGTAAAGTTCTTTTAGATCTTGCAGTATCACTGGATGGTTATATTGAGGGACCTCATGGAGAGATTGACTGGTGCATCATGGAAGAAGAGATGGCTTTTGACCAGTTTTTGGAAAGAGTGGATTCGATTCTTTTTGGCAGAAAGTCTTATGAGCTGTTTCTTCAGTTTCTAAGAAATCCATTTCTTTCTGAAGAAGACAGATCCATGATGGTAACCATGAACAGCAAGAATAAAGTCGTGTTTTCCAGAAGTCTGTCAGGCCTAGATGATGCAAGGATCATATCTGAAAATCTGAAGGAAGAAGTGGAGAAGCTTTTGCTGGAGCCAGGGAAGGATCTGTGGCTTTATGGAGGCGCCAGCCTCATTGAGGCATTTATGAAAGAAGATCTTGTGGATGAGTACAGACTCTCTGTGCATCCGGTGCTGCTGGGAAGTGGAAAGCCTCTTTTTACAAGTCTTATGGAGCGGAAGAATCTGCAGCTGAAAGAAACCAAGTCTTTTCCCTCCGGAGTTGTGCAGCTGATTTATGAAAAATGAAGTTTTTCATAAGAAAGTCCCTAATGAATCCCGGACTTCGGGACTATGAGGTGTAATATGATGATTGTCCTCTTTGGTGTTTCAAACGTCGGAAAGACAACTACCGCAAGGAATCTTGCTAAGCTTCTAGGGTATCAGTTTGTGGACGTTGATGAGTCCATCAGAAAAAGGTATGAGATTTCGATAGAAGAGTTTCAAAACCAGTTTCCATATAGAAACGAGCGAGATCGTATTCGAGGTGAAATAGTAAGGGAAGAGATCTGGCGAGGAAAGGACCAAATGGTCATTGCCATGAGCCCCATCTACTATTACCGCTCCATCGCCCCGGTGATGAGGCTTCCTGGGCTTGTTCCCATTGAGCTTCAGGATACCAAAGAGCACATCTTTGAAAGGATGGTCTTCTCTGATGAAAATGACGTCACCTACAAAGATGATGCCTATAAAAATGCATGGAAGAAAGAGTATCTTATGGACATTCAAAAGGACATCACATAGTATAAGAACATCCATAAAAAGATAGAACTGAAGTACTTTATGAACAATCGGCCAGAGGATGAGGTCGCTCTAGGCATAAAAGAAATGCTCCTTGAAAAATTTAGGGAATGTTTTTAGCCACGTTCTTTGGAGAAATCTGAGTTAAGTATAAATTGTATTGTGAAGTTACCGATAGAAATAAGAGAAGCAAAATTCTAGTCTATATAAGGAGAGCCTTATGCCGTGTAAAAGATGTGAATCCATACCAATATTTGATCATCATGTACAAGATTATTATATTACGCTCCCCACAGACCATCATGTGGAAGGGTTCGAAAAATCTCTAGCGAAAAAAGGTCTGATGTTTGAGAAGATGGAAGAAGGCTACTTCATAGAGAAGCTGGAAGGAGATGCACTCATTTCCTATCTTGCCGCTTCGGTATTTAATTCCGTGGAGAAAAAGGATGTGAGAATTCTCAAGATCCCCCATGGAAAATCTTTGAGCTTCTGCGATCTTAAAAACTACAGAAGTCTCGAAGAATGGGAAAGACTGGAGAGCAATAAGGAAGTGCTCTCCATCATCCAAGAAAAAAGAATCCGTACCCTGTTTCAGCCCATCATTGAGGTGGAGACGGGAGAAATCTATGGCTATGAAGCCCTCAGCCGAGGGGTTCAGAAGGATGGACTTCTGATGAATCCTGGGAAACTCTTCTCTGAAGCAAAAGCCATGGATCTTCTCTTCAATCTGGACAAGGTCTGCAGAGAAGCGTCCATCCGAGCAGCTGCTAAACTGAATCTTACCAAGAAGCTCTTTATTAATTTTATCCCAACAGCCATCTATGAACCTTCCCTCTGCCTTCAGTCCACGGCGAAAACTCTAAGTGAGGTGGGACTTTCACCCGACCAGGTAGTATTTGAAGTGGTGGAGTCAGAAAGAGTCGATGATTTTCTTCATCTCAACAGAATTCTTGATTATTACCGTAATAGAGGATATTCCACGGCACTGGATGACATCGGCAGTGGATATTCGAACATTGAAACACTTCTGAACCTGAAACCCAATTATATGAAGATTGATATGGATGTGATCAGGAACATTCATGAGGACCTTAAGAATCAGAAAGTGCTGGATGAGTTTGTCGTAAATGCCAGAAGAATTGGAGCAAAAATATTGGCGGAAGGCATTGAGTGTCATGAAGAATATGAATACCTGAAAAGTGTAGGCGTAGATCTTTGTCAAGGATACTATTTTGGTAAGCCGCAGGAAGACCTTTTGGAGAACATAGTTCTCACGAACTTATAAAATGATAGGAAAAGCACGGGTTTTTATGCCAGTGCTTTTTTAGTATGGCATTTGAGAAGGTTTTCGCTAGGGCATTCCTCTTTCATATAGCACAAATTGTATATAAAGTCACAATAAGCAAAAAGATTGATTGACCATTGACAAATATATCTGATAGACTTTAGTGGATAACGATTGATTACCAAAAGGAATGGCCTTCAAGGAGTATGAACACTGTTCTCAAGGTGCTGTAAGAATGAATCTGGGCTGATTGAGCTCAGGAAGGAGCAAAGTTTGAAGAAAAGCAGAATCAAAAATCTGGACTTACGGTATTTTGCGATACCTTTTGCCGTCATACTTGCTCTGTTTTCTGTCTTTATGTACCGGGATGTCATGCAGAGAGTGACCGGGATGAATGAGGAACTGGAACAGTATGCTTTGGCAATCACAGACAGGTATACCTCATCCTTACTCAATGCCAGCGATGCTCAAGAGATCATAGAACAGCTGCTGGAAGATAAACTTCAGATTGTAAGTGAAGCCATTCTTATACTGGAAGACCGCAAGGACAGCGATAAACTCACAGAAATTGGAGAGCGCTTTCAAGTGGATGAGATTCATTTATATAATCCATCAGGAGAAATCATCTATAGTAAAGGAAATAAATATGTGGGATGGAAAGCCTATGAGGGACATCCTGTAGATGCCTTTATGAAAAGTGGCGCAAAATATCTTGTGGAGGACATCCGAAAAGATTCAGAAAGCGAGAATTACTACAAATACGCCTACATTAGAGATACTGATGGAAGTTTTATTCAAATCGGGATCCATACAGATAAGATCCGGTATTTCCTGGATAGGTTCACGGTGCAGAGAATGATCGATCAGCTGGCAGATTATGATTACATCCACAATCTGATGTTCATCAGCAGCGATCTGACCGTGGAAGCAAGCAGCCTTAAAGAATACATCGGTCGTCAAGCAGAAGAAAATCAGTTTTTGAAGACACTTGCCACAGGGGAGATCCACACAGAGCGAACGGTCCTAAAAAAACAGGAAGTATTCAGAGTCTGTGTTCCAGTAAAAAGAAATGGCTACAACTATGGCGTTCTGGCAGTGTATTGGGAAACTGCGGAAAGCAGCGCTGAGATCAGAGGAATCATCTTTCAGGGCGTCGTGAAGTTCGCGGTGGTATCTATCATGCTTTTTTCAATCATGTACTACGGCTATCGGAAGAATAAGAGAAATGTGCAGCTGGCTTTTTACGATGAACTTACAGGACTTCCCAATCAGACCTATCTGGAAGATCATTTGGAAGAACTTCTCACCCACGGAAAGCAAAAAAAAGTGGCACTGATGATGCTGAACTGCAATAACTTTAAAGTGCTCAACATGACCTATGGATACCGCTATGGCAATGATATCCTGAAGGAGATGGCGAAGAAGCTGGGAGACATCACTGGAAAAAACCGTAAAATTTTCCGGTTTGATGGAGACCGGTTTGCGGTGGTGGTTGGGGATTATAAAGATAAGAACCAGCTGAGAGAACTGGGGGAAGAAGTTCTGAATCTTTTTAAACATCCCATCTCTACTGCAGCAGGCAGTCAGTTCCTTTCCATGGAGCTCAGTATTGTGGAGAATAAGAATCAGAAAAATACATCCGATAAGATGATTCAAGATGCTGCTTTGGCGTTATCTGGAATCAACCACAATGAGCAGTTTGCTATTTCATTTTATGAGGAAACCATGGAGGACCAGCTGAAAAGGCAGGACCGGATCGAAAAAGCGCTTCGTGAATGTATCATGAATCCTGATGATGAACAGTTTTTCCTTGCTTATCAGCCGAAGCTGAATCTTGAGACGAATGCGGTTATAGGATTTGAAGCTTTAGCCAGGCTCCATGTGGAAGGGGCAGGATTTATTTCTCCCCTGGAATTTATCAGCATAGCGGAAGAGCGTCACCTGATTTATGAGCTGGGGAATCTGATTTTCTGGAAAACAGGGCAGTTTTTGACGAGGCTGAAAGAGAATGGTTATGAGGATCTCATCGTATCGGTGAATGTATCTGGAATCCAGCTTCTTCGGGAGACATTTCTCACTGATTTTCAAAATATCCTGAAAATCTCTGACATCAGGCCGCAATGCCTGGAATTGGAGATTACCGAATCGGTACTTCTCAGCAACTATGAGCTGGTGAATAGAAAATTGCAGCAGATCAAAGATAAAGGTATACGCATCTCTCTGGATGACTTCGGCACAGGATTTTCTTCTCTCTCCAGATTGAGGGATATGAACATTGATATTGTGAAGATTGACAAATACTTTATCGATAAAATTGTGGACCACGGAGAGGACAAGCTCATCACAGCGGATATCATTTCCATGGCCCATAAATTAGGACTCCAGGCTGTGGCTGAAGGGGTGGAGGAAAGAAAACAGATGGATTATCTCAAAAAGTATCACTGTGATGTGGTTCAGGGATACTATATCAGTAAACCGCTCTCTCAGAATGATGCCATTTTATTTCTGCAAGGGGTCTAGGATGAAATAAAAGATCCCTTTTCAGCTGCATGTGTCTGCTTTAATCTAATTTTAGCTTTTTAGCATATAATATTCATTATGAATAGATCAAAAGGAGAAAACGGATGCGGATTGCAAATAATGAACTCAGTGAAATGGAGAAATATATAAAGAGGATCGATGAGGACACACTGATCTGGGTGCAAAAAAAGTCTAAAGAAGTAGCAAGGCTCATGTCTTATTACCGCTGTGCCATGATGGAGATTGAGACCAAGCTGAATGTCCTTAATGAGGAATTCTCTTGGGAAATGGACCATAATCCCATCAGCAGCATCAAGAAAAGACTGAAATCCATGCCGTCCATCATCGGAAAGCTGGAGAGAAAAGGTCATCCTCTGTCCATGGAGAATATCGAAGAGCATCTCATGGATGTAGCAGGGGTCAGGGTCATCTGTTCTTTTCCAGAGGATGTCTATGCCATGAGAGATGCACTCATCCGCCAGGATGATCTGGTGCTTCTGGAAGAAAAAGACTATATCAAGAATCCAAAGCCCAATGGCTACAGAAGTCTTCATTTGATTGTCGGGATTCCGATCTTTCTTGCCAAGGAAAAGAAAATGATGAAGGTGGAAGTGCAGCTGAGAACCATCGCCATGGATTTCTGGGCATCTCTTGAACATCAGCTGAGGTATAAGAAAAACAGCTACTTCACCAAGGAAATGGCGGAGGAACTCACGGAGTGCGCAAGGATCAGCGCTGATCTTGACCTACGTATGGATGCCATCAGAAAGAGTGTAGAAAAGCAAAAGCATCTGGAGCCTTAGAAGTAAAAATCATAATAGGAATATGAAGCATTCCCGTGTGTCACAGGAGTGCTTCTATTTTTTTGTTTTCATGCTGAAAATAAGTGAAGGCCGCAGAAAGTGAGAGCAGTGTCACTAAATTATACACAAGTGAAGACTTAATATCAGGTGAAATATGCCGAAAAAGATGATATCACCTGATTTCACTGGACGGAGTTAAAGAAGTGAAGTTGGAATTTTTTGGGGGGAGTAAGGACGGAACGGGACAGCAGGGAAAGACAGAGAATAAGAATCAGCGTGGATTCTTAGAAAGACCATTGCACCAGTTTTGGTAGCTCATTCTAGTATACGAAGGAGAAAATTTCTGATGAAGTTAAAAGGGAAAATTGTATTTGTCACAAGCATCATCATTGTTCTGGCCATAGGAGCCCAGGCTCTAGTGAGCATGATTTCCACCAGCAGATCCTTGGAGAAGGTCATCGTCATGCAGCTGGAGGATCAGATTGAGAATCTTGAAAACGAACATATTTCGGCGGATGAAGTGGTAGAAATCACGAAAAATGCGCTGAACGATAAAAATATCGCCTTAACCAGAACCGTAGCGGAGATCATTGCGTCTAATCCAGACTATCTGGAACAGGAGAAACTGGTTACTTTGGCGAAAGCACTGGGTGTCGACGAGATACACATCACAGACGAAAATGGAGTACTGCAGTATGGAAATATCAGTGATTTCTATGGCTTTGACTTTGCGGGCTCAGATCAGACAAAACCGTTTTTGACACTGATTGATATGAATGGAGGAAGCCTTGCACAGGAACCGACAGAGCGTGGAACCGATGGCACATTATTCCAGTACATCGGTGTTTCCAGAGTAGATGCTCCTGGTGTGGTGCAGATTGGGCTGGAGCCAAAAGCAGTGCAGGAACTTCTGAAGGCCTTGGATTTACAGAGCACCATCGCAGCCCTTGATATCGGCAATGGTGGATTTGCTGTGATTCTAGATCAGAACGGAGTCATTCTATATGACAAGGATGAAAGCTTCGTGGGCAAGACTTCTTCCGATAATCCATGGATGGCACCTGTTCTGTCAGAAAAAGATACGCTGCATGAGGTGACTGTAGGGGATAAGCCGTTTTATGCTATGGCGAAGGAGGTAGAAGAAAGAACCTACCTTGTGACCTATCCACGAGCCGAAATTATGACCATCACAAGAAACAATCTCATCAATAATATCGTTGCAGTGGTATTATCCATCGGGATTCTTCTTGCGGTTATTTCTTTGGTTCTCAGCAGATGGGTGACAAAGCCTCTGGGACTCATGGAGAAAGCCATGGAGAGAGTAGGACAGGGAGATTTTACTGCGGAGATGGGTTACAAGTCTAAAGATGAGATCGGTCTTGCCAGCATACAGTTTGGTCTTATGACGGAAAACATCCGAAGGCTCATCAAAGGAACCGTTTCAAGTTTCGCTTCGGTGACCAGCGCGTCAGACAATGTCATGAACAATGTGGAAGGACTCCTTTCTGCAAGCAGAGAAGTGACCAAGGCTGTGGAGGAGATTGCTGAAGGGGCCATGGAGACAGCTACAGGAGTCAATGAAAGACTTTCTGCAGGACAGGATCTTGGAAAGAGCATCCAGAAGATCACTGGACGTCTTTCTGAGGCCCAGGAGATATCAGGGGCGATGGTCCGTTCCAACACAGAAGGCAGAGGAAAAATTGGCAGCCTGCAGGAAGTCTTCCGAAAGACCGTGGAAAACACGGGAGAAGTGGCAGCCAATGTGGAGGAGCTGAGAAGAAGCTCCAAATCCATCGAGAACATTCTTGGCACCATCAAAGGCATTGCGGACCAGACGAACCTTCTGGCACTGAATGCGTCCATTGAGGCAGCTAGAGCTGGAGAAGCGGGCCGTGGTTTTTCAGTGGTGGCAGAGGAAATCAGAAAGCTTGCGGAGCAGTCTTCAGGATCTGCAGAAGAAATCAACAGCATCATCCACAATATCGTGTCTGTTGTGAGTATCACTACAAAAACTGTGGAAGAAACCCAAAGCTCTGTGGACTCAGCCAAGGGAAGCCTTGATGAAACCGTGGTGGTCTTTGACGAGGTGGATCAGAATGTCCATGCCTTGGAATCGATCCTCACGACGTTCATAGAAGAAACCCGAACCATCGATACACTGAAAAATGAGCTCATTGTCTCTTTAGAGTCCATGGCGGCAGTCAGTGAGGAAGCGGCGGCATCTACAGAAGAGATCAGTGCCTCTTCAGAAGAGCAGTATGCAAGCATAACAGAGATTGGAGAGGAGATGGAAGCTCTCAATAAGGAGATTTCCAAGATTCAGACAGAACTCAGCAAGCTGAAAGCATAAGAAATAGAAATCAAGTGCAGTAAAGGAGAAGTCTTCAGATTTCTCCTTTACTCTTTTTTAGAAGACTATGGCATCCGTTTTAGAGTTCACGTAAACTAGAGTAGAAAACACTGATGAAAGAAGGTTACGAGATGAACAGGAATATAGAGAACTATCTCGAGGAAATGATGAGAAAGGTGGAGGAGTCCGTGAAGAGTGGAGAAGTGAATTATGTAGATATAGTTGATAGTTATATGGAAAAACTCTCCAAGGTTGCTGCGCTTCAGATTGCAGAAGAAGCTGAAAGAAATGGACACCCGTTTTCCAAAGAAGAGGATTTACAGAAAATAAAGGAGCTGAGAAAAGAAGTGGGCGATCTCAGGTTTGATCTTACGAAAGCAGAGGATTCTATAAAGAATCCGAAGTAAGAGCGTTACCTTTTCAGATTTAGAACGTATATAGGGTGAGAGGATGTGTTGCTGTGCAGAAGAAGGATATGGAAAAAATCTACGGGATGCATTATCGTGAACTCTACTTATATGCCCATTCTCTGTGCAGAAATGAGGAGCAGGCGAAGGATCTGACCAGCGAAACATTCTACAGAGCTTTTGTGAGCTTTGACATGAAGGAAGAAAAGCTGAAATACTGGCTGTTTCTAGTTCTCAAAAATCTATACATTGATGAGAAAAGAAAGAAACCATGGGTGCTTATAGAAAGTATAGAGGTTCCTGTGGAAGAGTCTCCATTGACGCAGCTTCTAAAGACAGAGCAACGAATGGTTCTTTATGAGAAAATTCTTCTCCTTCCAGAAGAGTATAGTGAACTGCTTGTTCTATACTACTTCTCCAATTTCTCTGTAAGAGAGATTGCTCGAATGAAAGGAGCTACAGAACCCGGAGTGAAGATGAAGCTTATGCGGGCACGGAATAAACTGAAAGGGAGTCTTGAAAATGAAGAAAAGCTATAAAGAGTTGTTCACTAAGTATAAAGAGGGAGCTGCCACAGTTGAGGAAAGGCAGCAGGTGGAAGAGGAGCTGGAACGCTTTGAGGCACTTTCCCAGTATTTGGAAGACGAGTTTCGTGATACGGATGCGGAAGAGGAGACGGGTGAACCGGTAAAAAAAGAGGCGCTAGCTGTGGAGAAACTTGTAAAAAAGAGATTACGGGAGGTCATGCTGAAAGGGGCACTGCTTTCACTGCTTCTACTGGGACTGATTTTCTATGGGCTGTCACCTCTGGTATCTACCCTCTATTATAACCCCATGAATGAAAGCCTAAGCTCTGTGGAGAGAGATGTGTCTCTAGATCTTGCGGTTCTTTCTGAACTGACCATGCCGGAATATGCATCCAGTTCAGTCTATGTGGAATCCAAAGGATTTGGCAGTTATCAGATGAGATACAGCATAACAGATCTGTTTCATCAGAACTCTCTTGTTACAGAGAATAAAGTAGTGCGGGGCAGTGTGGTAGAAACACTGAATTCTCTTTATGACAGAGAGCCGTTATTTATCACACCGCTTGAGATCATGAGAGAAGAGAAGGAGTCCAGAAAGCAAAGAGAAGATATCCATGAACTGCTATCTGGTCTCGCCAGCACAAACTATGGCAGTGTTTCAGTTCTTTTTAAGAATAGTCTCTCCATGGAAGAGCTGAGGGAGTTCCAGACAAAGTATGAGGATATCTGCCTGCAGTGGGTGGCGGTTGAAAACGGACAGGGAGTCCAGACACCCTCCCTCATCACAGGATTTTCTCCTCTGGGAAGCAGAAGAAGCGCTCATCTTTTCGCAGATGAGACCTTGCTGAAAGAATACCCTGGGCTTCATCTTCTGGAATGGCTGGTTCAGCCAGGAGAAAGAAGCCAAGATGGGGCTTCACTGGAAGCGGAAGGTTATGAAAAGCATTATAAAGCTCTGCTGTACTTTGCACTGGATCGGAAAAGTGAGATTTCAGTTCTTTTCGAAAGGCTGAAAGAGTCTGAAGTCCTGGAAGCATCTGCAGCTTACGTAGAAGAATATGGTGTACACTCCTATGGGGTGCTTCTTGAAGGAACGGTGGAGGATCTTCTTGTCCTTTTGGAGGATGAAGCAGTGGAGTGGATGGAAATCAAAGAAATGAAGGTCCTGGGACCATGATGAAATATGAGACAATAGAAAAGAAGGAGACAAATGCCCCTTCTTTTCAGCTATCTTTCAGTTTTTCGTAAATTTCAAAACAATCCTCCATGGAGCAGAGGTCTCCAATGACTTGTACGAAGGGATGAGGAAGAGTAGTATCTGGCAATGTAGTGAGAATGATATCGTATTTTTTCAAAGCAGACGCATCCGGAAGTGAAAAATCCATGGGAAGATCCACCAAGAGTTCAAGGGTGCTGCGGCTGAAGAAATGCTCCAATCTGTTCTTGAGAAAAAGCTTGTGAGGGGTACCAAAATCAGAAAGGAGAAGAGCAGTTTTTCTTCTGGAAACTCCTGCCAGAGAAGGCTCTACAAGAAGCAGCCAGAAGAGGATGTTGTGCAGATTTTCTGTTAGGTCAAACTCCAGATTGTGGGATAGGGTACCCAGCTCCTCTTTTACCACAGTATAGAGGAAAGGATTTTCCCTGCTCAAGCTTTCAGAAAAATAGTAGACTCTGTCAAAGAGAAGGGAAGTGTCTTTTGTTCTTTGCTTTACTTTAAAATAGATGCTGAGAACAACAAAGAGGAACCGGTCTTTTTGTTCCGATGAGGTGGGGTAGTTCAATCTTTGGGTGAACCTGTCAATGAATCTTAAAACTTCTGTTGTTACCTGCTGCTTCTCTTGCTCACTATGGAAGCCGTTTTGCTGAAGATAAAGATACTCATGGATACCACGGAGATTTTCCCTGGTCACTCTTGGGAAGTGCTGTTTAAGGGCAGCAAAATCTTCCGAATCGAGCTCCAATTCCAGAGGATACTCGGACTTCATGGAAAAACCATGCTCTTCGCGTATGAGAGAGACCAGGTAAAACATCATCCGATAAACGAGGGAAAGGTCATCTTGGGCTATCCAGGCAAGATGCTCTTTTGGGACTGCGTTTTTTAGATTGGCCAAGGTGATTTTTGAAAGAACAGAAAGATCTAAAGAAATGTCATACTCTTTGAGATTCAACCCATAGAGTTCGAGGAGAAAACTGGCGTAGAAGTCCCGAAGAAATCCTTCATCCTTGGCAAGGATACGGTAGAGGCCACCTTTGACTTCAAATCTCATATCATAGTCATCAAGAAAATGGTTGATTCTAGGCATCATCCTCAGCAGTGTGGATTTACTGGCAAAGAGTTTTTCTTCATAGTATTCCATAGACTGATAGGGATGAAGGAGCAGCTCTTTCAGCCACATGAGGGCTACAGACTCCTGGAAGGTGTCACGGAATATAAGACTAACGCTGGCAATATTCGGGTGGATGAGCCTAACTCCATTTTTCCTGGAGATCTCCATATGAAGCTCATCACTGTACTTTACTTTCAGCTGGGTGAGGTCTTCCGCCACGGTCCGTTCGCTGGCTTCCACTTCCTTGGCAAGAGTACCCATGGTGACGTACTCATTCTTTGACAGGAGAATTTCCAAAAGTCGTATACGCCTTTGGTGGGCAGTGTCTAGTATTTTTCTCATTATACAGATCTCCTCCTATATCGTGAACATTACTAGAATTATATCATTTATTCTCATTACTTGGACGGAATTTGAATTTTCTGAGAACATCTTCTAGTATGTTGAAAGCTTCATTGAATGTCCCTTCAGATTCCAGTATATTGAGCATAAGAAGTGTGCTGAAAGAGTACAGATGCTCAAGTGACCTGACTAGATAAAAGGATGTGCAGTGTATGAAAACTTGTAAGAAATGTGGAACAGCCTATGAGAAGGAAAAAGGACATGTCTGTGAAGTGGAAAAAAAGGAAGTAGAAAGTTACATTCTCTCTCAGAGGGAAGAGATTCAGCCTCTTCTTCGAGAAATCAGAGAAACAATTTTATCTGCGGTGCCAGGCGCTTATGAGAAAATTTCCTGGAAGATGCCAACATTCTATAAAACCCATGACATCATCCATTTTGCCGCTTTTAAGAACCACTGGGGACTGTATCCGGGACCTGTGGCCATAGAACACTTTAAAGAAAGGTTTGAAGGGCTGACCTACAGTAAAGGTGCGGTTCAGTTTCCCTATGACAGGCCCCTTGATAAAAAGCTGATCTATGATATGACCCGGTGGTGCCATGAGACTGGAAACCATCACTAGAGGATTGTTATAACAGACGATAAAGAGGCAGGTGACTTACAGTGATCTACTTTCTTGAAGGGGTGGAGAAAAATGAAAGAGGAGCTTATCGCTCCATGCGGCATGAACTGCAGTCTATGTGTCAATTATCAGTTCTACAAGGGAGACCTGAATAAAGAAGGATTTCATAAAACCTACTGCCCCGGATGTGTTCCCAGAGGAAAAAACTGTACTCATATGGGATACAAATGCAGGCTTTTGGGGGAAGGCCTCGTGAGGTTTTGTTTTCAATGTGAGAAGTATCCCTGTAAAGACTTGAGAGCTCTCGATAAGAGATACCGTGAAAAGTATCATATGAGTATGCTTGAAAACCTGGAAGAGATCCGGGTAGAGGGGATGGAGGCGTTTTTAAAAAATCAGAACCTGAAATGGATTTGCCCAAACTGTGGAGAGCTCAGGTGTGCTCACAATGGATTATGCCTCTTTTGTGAGCTGGAAACTCTCCAGAAAAATAAGAAATACTGCTGGAACAGAGAAAATAAGACATAATCACTAGAGAAGTATAAACGAAGGAGAGTCATGGCATGAACCTTAAACAGGAGTTTATCTATGTGTTGAAACCGAGAGAAGATCTGCTTCTTGAAGAAAACTGGACTGAGAAGGAGAATGGAGCGGTGGACCAGCACTTTGCCTATCTGGAAAAACTGAAAGAGCTGGGTATTCTGATCCTTGCGGGCAAAACCAAAGGAATGGATGAGAAGACCTTTGGTATTGTCGTTCTGGAAGCTGAAAATGAAATGGAAGCAAGAAAGCGGATGGAAGAGGATCCTGGTGTTTACACAGGCATCATGGGCGCGGAGCTTTTTCCTTACCATGTGGCGCTCATGAGAACGTAATGAATGATATAAAAGGAAGGAGGAAGAAAAATGGCTGTAGGTATTTATCTGATTTTTAACGGCAACTGCAGAGAAGCTGTGGAGTTCTATAGTGAAGTGTTTGGGACTGTTTCAGATGAAATCATGACCTTTGGAGATCACCCAAGCAGTGACTATCCCTTGAGTGAAGAAGAGAAAAAACTCATTATGCATACCAGTATGAGGATTTCGGGAGACCTCATCATGTTTTCAGATGCTTTTCCAGGCAGTCCTGTGACTGTGGGAGAAAATGTCAGTATTATGGTGACGTCCAAGGATATGGAGGAGCTGAAAGCCCAGTTCCATAAGATCAAAGAAGGCGGGCGGGTTGAGATGGATCTGCAGGAGACCTTCTGGAGCAAGTGCTATGGCGCTGCCATCGATCAGTTTGGTGTCAGCTGGCAGTTCAATCATGAAGAGTAGGGGTGAATAATGAATAGAACTAAGGATGAACAAGAATTTTATAAGGATCTTCCAAGAGAGACAAGAGACGCTTTAGAAAAAATCTTAAAAACGGCAGAAGAGAATCTTCCCACAGGTTTTGAAATGAGGTATGGGGAAGGTATGATTTCTTATGTGGTGCCACTTTCTTTATATGAGAAGGGGTATCATGTGAAAAAAGGAGAGCCTCTTCCTTTTATCTCATTGGCAGTCCAGAAAGGTCATATTGCCCTCTATCATATGGGGCTATACGGAGACAAAGAGGCTACTCTTTGGTTTGAGGAAGAATACAAGAAAGAGGTGCCAACGAAGCTCGATATGGGAAAAAGCTGTATCCGCCTGAAGAATCCAGAGCATATTCCTTACGGTCTTCTGGCAAAGCTTTTTAAAAAATGGACACCGGAATCCTATGTGGAATCCTATGAGAAAATTCTATGGGAAGCGGAATCTTCCAAAAAAAGCAGGAAGAAAAGTGATGAGTCCAACGCAAATGGCAAGAAAAAAGTCTATACCTACGAAGCAGTGATTGAAAAGGTGCCTGACAAAGATGGCGCTTATGTGGTTTTTCCCTTTGATCTTCGGGAAGAGTTTCAAAAGGGAAGAGTAAAGGTCCATGCGGCCTTCGATGGTGAACCTTATGAAGGGAGTATCGTCAACATGGGGCTGAAGAACGAGGATGGAAGCATCTGTTATATCATTGGTATTCAGAAAGCCATCCGGAAAAAGATTGGAAAAGAACCTGGAGACACCGTTCAAGTGACCCTATCAGAAAGAGAATAGGATATGAAGATAGGAAGATGATCCAGTGAGAACATCTTCCTATCAGTTTTTTGTGAAGCGGAACACTTTCCTTCCGGATCTCTTCCGGAAAAGTTTTTTTCAGGTATAATGAGGGATGTGGCCGGGGATCTCTATGCTGAAAGGGACTAAAATCCTAAGAGAAGCAGGAATAAAGGAAATAGTACCGGCACTATAGTATGTGTGTGAGGAGCGATTTTTAATGAAATTTGATCCAAATATTCAGCCTTATGCGTCAGAGAGACTGACCCTAGGTGCTGCAAGAGGCGTAGTGGCAACGGGAAATCCGTTGGCTGCACAGGCTGGTCTTGATATGCTGAAAAAAGGTGGAAATGCCGTGGATGCAGCCATTGCGGCGGCAGCTTGCCTGACCGTTGTGGAACCCACAGCCAATGGCATCGGCAGTGATAATTTTGCTTTGGTGTGGATGAAGGATAAACTTTACGGAATGAACTCCAATGGACCATCTCCCATGGGCATTTCGCTAGATGAAATCAGAGAAAAACATGAGAAGATGCCAGTTCATGGCTGGACTCCTGTGACGGTTCCTGGCGCACCCAAAGGATGGGCCAGTCTTTCCGAAAGATTTGGAAATCTATCCCTTTCCGAGTGTCTGGCTCCTGCCATAGACTATGCGGAAAATGGATTTCCTGTGGCGGCACATACTGCGCTCATGTGGCAAAGAGCCTTCAACCAATATCAGGTCATTTACAAAGATGATCCACAATATGAGGAGTGGTTCCGAACCTTTACGTTTGATGGAAAAGCACCTGAACCTTTCCAGATGGTGAAGCTTCCGAATCATGGGAAGACCTTAAGACTCATTGCTGAATCAGGTGCAAAAGCATTCTATCAAGGGGAGCTTGCAGAGCAGATAGAAAAAGATGCCATAAAGCATGGAGGATATCTCAGAAAGAGCGATCTGGAAGTGTTCGAGTCTTCTTTTGTGGAACCTCTTTCTGTACACTATAAGGGCTACGATGTGGTGGAGCTTCCACCCAGCGGTCAGGGCATGGTGGCGCTGATGGCGCTGAACATTTTTAAGAACCAGGAGATTGAAGGAAGGGATGCTGCCTACTATCATGGAATGTTTGAGTCCATGAAGATGGCCTTTGCAGATGGCATGCACTACATTACAGACCCAAAGGTCATGAGGATGGATCCCAAAGCGCTTCTCACAGAAGAGTATGGAAGGAAAAGATATCAGTCCATCACAGAGGAAGCGGTGATCCACACCTATGATGATCCGTATACCAGCGGCACCGTATATCTCAATGCAGCAGATAAGGATGGCAATATGGTCTCCATGATCCAGTCCAATTATATGGGATTTGGCAGCGGTATTGTGGTGGAAGGCACCGGAATCTCTCTTCAGAATCGGGGAGCTGATTTCAGTCTTCAGGAAAATCATGTGAATGTCCTGGGGCCTGGGAAGAAGACCTATCACACCATCATTCCGGGAATGCTCATGAAAGAAGGCAAATGTAAGGCTGTATTTGGGGTCATGGGCGGCTACATGCAGCCCCAGGGTCATTTCCAGGTGGTCTCCAACCTTATTGACTTCCAGATGAATCCACAAATGGCACTGGATGCGCCCAGATGGCAGTGGGTGAAGGAAAAGTCCTTCATGGTGGAGAAGGCTTTTGATGAAAATGTCATGGAAGATCTTAAAAGCAAGGGGCATGACGTGCAGGTGGAAGAGGACAGATCTCACTTTGGCCGAGGACAGATCATCATCAAACTGGACTCCGGCGCCTATGCAGTGGGGACAGAATCACGAACCGACAGCAATCCTGCAGTATACTAAAAGGAGAATGAGAAATGAAAGAAAGTATCTCTCTCATGGAGATTTTCGGCACCTTTTTTAAGATCAATGCCGTGACCTTCGGTGGAGGCTATACCATAGTACCGGTGATCCGGGACGAATTTATGAAAAAAAGAGGACTCATTGATGAAGAGGAAATGCTGAGCCTTGTTGCCCTTGCCCAGTCTGGGCCTGGCGCCATGGCCATCAGCACGTCTCTGCTTACAGGGTACAGGCTGAGAGGCTGGAAGGGAGCCCTAACTGCTCTTTTGGCCTCCGTTTTGCCTTGTCTTATTATCATCTCTGTTCTGTTTTACTTTTATGATGCTTTTTCCAATAATTTTTGGGTGAAGTCCGCGCTTCTTGGCATGGGAGGCGTCATCAGCGCAGTTCTGGTGCTGACGGTCTATGACATGGGAAAAGCCGCGCTGAAGAAACATAAAATCTTCAGTCTGATACTGATGGTCGGTGCTTTTGTGGCCAGTTTCTTTTTTCAGGTCCACACCATCATCATCATTCTGACTTTGGCGCTTCTTGGGTTTGCCACCTTTACCCTGGTGGATGAAGGGAAGGTGAAGTAGCATGGTATTACTGGAACTTTATCTCGTATTTCTTCAGATCGGAGCCTTTGCCTTCGGTGGAGGCTATGCAGTGCTTCCCCTCATTCAGAGATTTGTGGTGGAAGAACGTGGATGGATGAGCATCAAAGAAATGACGGATCTTGTGTCTCTATCACAGATGACCCCAGGTCCCATCGCCATCAACTCAGCGACCTTTGTGGGAACGAAAGTGGCAGGTGTTCCTGGTGCCATTGTGGCAACCCTAGGAAATGTGACGCCACAATTTATCCTCATGATGATTCTGGCTTATTTTATCTTTCGGGACAAGAAGATCGGATTCCTGGACAAAATGCTGAAAGGACTGAAACCTGGTATTGTAGGGCTCATCGCCATCGCTGCCATCAGTATGATGGAAAGTTCTCTTTTTGAGGGGGCAGTTTCACTATCAAACATCAGCATTGTAGCTGTGGCAGCTTTTGTCATCGGATTTTTCCTGAAGCTTTCCAAACGGTTTGATCTCATTGTGCTTATTGTCATCGGCGCGTTTATTGGCATCGGTGGGAATCTTCTTCTTCAGCTCATTTCTTGACAAGAAATGACATATCCATTAGAATCATACAAGTAAATACATTAGGGAAAAACTTCGCTTTTGCCACCGGGTAAAAGCTGCAAGGTGTTCACAGCATTCCGTTAGGTCTAAGAAGGAATGCTATGAGCACCTTGTTTTTCTGTGAAAAAGGAGCATCCTATGAATAAATCAGTCTTTCAAACATTTTTTAGATATGTGAGCCTTAATATCATGGGGATGATGGCCATCTCCATCTATATTCTCGCGGATACTTTCTTCATCGCCAAAAGCCTTGGTCCTTTGGGGCTCACAGCGCTTAATTTCTCTATCTCCATCTACAGTATCCTCCATGGTGTGGGGCTTATGGTGGGGATTGGAGGAGCCACGCGCTTTGCCATACTGAAGTCCGCAGGGAAGATGAAAGAAAGCAGGGATATTTTCCAGCATGGTCTGAAAATAGGGCTGATGTTCAGTTTCTTTTTTATGGTGGCAGGGATTCTTTTTACAGATCAGATTGCCGTGCTTCTTGGGGCAGACAGTGAAACCTTTGCCATGACAAAAACCTACCTGGGCACCATTCTTCTATTTTCTCCTTTTTTTCTTTTCAACAACATTCTCCTGGCTTTTGTGCGGAACGATCACAATCCCAAGGGGGCCATGACCGCCATGATCGCCGGCAGCCTTTCCAATATCATCCTGGATTATATCTTCATGTTTCCTCTCGGAATGGGGATATTTGGGGCGGTCTTTGCGACGTCACTAGCGCCAGTGATCAGCATGCTGTTTCTTGTGCCCCATTTCCGTAGGAGAAAAGAGCTGTTTGAAGGATTCACAAGCAGATTCTCGTGGAAAATGATGATGGACCACTTTACGTTAGGCGCATCTTCTTTCGTGGTGGAAGTATCCTCCGGGCTGGTTCTTATGATTTTCAATCTGGTGATTTTAAAGCTTGAGGGGAATCTCGGTGTGGCAGCCTATGGGATTGTGGCGAACCTTGCTCTGGTCTGCCTTGCGATTTTCACAGGTCTTTCTCAAGGGATGCAGCCTCTTGTGAGTAAGTATTATGGGCAGAAAAAAGAAAAGCAGCTGAAGGAAGTTCTGAAATATGGTCTATACTCAGCAGCGCTCATTGGTGGAATCTTATACATCACAGCTCTTTTGTTCTCCGTACCGATGGTGGCGCTTTTCAATGGCGAAGACAATGAAAAGATTGCAGTTCTTGCAGAAAGAGGCCTTGTGCTCTACTTCTCAGGGCTTCTCATTGCTGGTGTTAATATCATCATCAGCACCTATCTTAGTGCAGTGGAAAGAGCTGCGCAAGGATTCCTTCTCTCGCTTCTGCGAGGAGTATTTGTGATGGTACCCATGGTGATGATACTGGCTGAGCTGTTTAAGATGGATGGGGTATGGATGTCCTTTTTAGCCACGGAAGTGCTCGTCATCGGATGTTCTCTTTATTTTATAGGAAAAGAGAAGTCCTTGCCGGTGAAAAAGAGTATTCCTGCTTAGCCCGTAGTATAATGAGGAAAAACGAGGAGTGCTGAAGATGCCGATCAGGATGAAAAGGATATATGAGGAGAAAACTGTGGATGGAGTCCGGATCCTTGTGGACCGATTATGGCCCAGGGGCATTTCCAAAGAAAATGCAGCACTGGATTTTTGGCCGAAAGAGCTGACGCCTTCAACTGAACTTCGGAAAGCATACCATGAAGAAGTGCTTTCCTATGAAGAGTTCCAGTCATCCTATTGGGAGGAGCTGAAGAGGATACCGCTGCAGGAAGACCTTATGGAAAAGTGGAGAGGTCTTCTGAAGGAGAAGGATCTGATACTGCTCTCTTCTGTGAAGGATCTTGAAAAAAGCCATGTGCCTGTGTTGAAGAGATTCCTTGAAATGAGATTGGGTGAAACACAGAAGGACTAGAAAGAAGAAGAGAAGGAGAAAGAATCGTGATGAAACTATGCAAGATCCTGCCCGAAGATCTGAAAGCACTTCAGAAAATCAGCAGGGAAACATTTACTGAAACGTTCAGGAAAGAGAATACGGAAGAGAATCTAAGAAAGTACTTGGAGGAAGATCTAGGAGAAAAGCAGCTTCAAGAAGAGCTGATGCATCCACATTCCCATTTCTTTTTTTCCCTTGTAGAAGGAAAAATCACTGGATATATGAAACTCAATGAGCAGTCTGCACAAACAGAAAAAGGCCATGAAAATGCAGTGGAGCTCCAGAGGATCTATGTATACAAGGAGTTCAAAGGGAGAGGCATCGGCAAATTTATGATGGAGAGTGCTCTTTCCTTCGCTATGGATCATCATGCGCCTTACCTGTGGCTAGGGGTATGGGAAAAAAATACTGCAGCCATTTCCTTTTATGAGAAACTAGGTTTCGTTAAATTTTCGGAGCATGTTTTTCTTTTGGGAGAGGATGCTCAAACGGACTACTTGATGAAGAAGAAATTATTGTAATGAAAAGAAACTGTGCGATCCCTCGTGGAAGCACAGTTTCTTACTATCAGATGTCAATTTTGAGTTTTCTATTATGACGCCAAACCTGAGTAAAGATATAGGTGTAAAGCCCCAATGCGAACACATACAGCCCCACATAAAAGGGTTCTTTCAGTACCGGCAGGACTATGGTGATAAAAAGCACAATCAGCATGATAAACAGCGGTAGTAGTACTTTTAGAATCCGGTTGTTTTTTTCAATAAGAGAGGCATTGTCGGTGAAAATTTCAGGTCTCACGTCCGTGTAAGCTTTGGAAAAAAGATACCAGCCATTTGCACCAGTCCATTCCAGCTGCCACCCGTCTGCCTGGAAAATCTCCAGATAATCTTTGGAAGCCTCAGGCTGATAGTCGGTGGCGAATCTTCGCTGCTGTGCTGTTCCTTTTTTGAATCGGATCCATATGCAAAGAGGGTCCACCTGATCGATGACCCAGCCTTTTTTCGCCTGTTCTTCCAGTTCGGACTCCAACGGGTCTGGATTCCATCCCCACCACCAAATGAGTTTCTTCTGTGTTTCTTTCATGATCTTTTCACCTCCATAATGCTATCTCCGTTTTCAATGAGTTCTTTCAATCTTTTTAGTTCAAACTTAAGAAGCGATAAACCTTTGTCTGTAATCTTATATATTTTTTTTCTGTCCACTTCTTCCACTTGAGAAATCAGCTGTTGGGCTTCCAGTTTGGAGAGGGTTCCGTACATAGTTCCCGGTCCAATCTTGATACGGCCTCCCGTCAAGTTCTCTACACGCTGCATGATGCCATATCCATGTTCAGGATTCTTCAGACAAAGAAGAATGTAATACGCGGTCTCTGTCATTGGCAAATATTTATGAAGTTCGTCCATTTGATTTTTCTCCTCTGCTATATCGCACCTTGATATAGCTTAATGTATCACATCTCGATACATCGCGTCAAGATGTAAATTGAGAATAAAAGAGCTTTTCAATCATTATGGTCAGAGTCCAGATGTAGGACATCATGTTGGAAAGGTGTATGCTTCGAATGCATCATCTTTAGGGATATAATAAGATTTACGGATATGAATGGAGATACGAAAATAGGTGTAAAAATATAATATGTACATTCGTTTATTTGTTGTATACTATAGAAGATGATTTTTCTGGTCAATGAATTTAGTTTAAAATGTTTTGATAATAAAAATAAATGTAGAAGAGCTGTGTTGTAATGCCAAGAGCGTGATAAAATAGAGGCTAAGGGCAGTGAGAACCACTGGGAATGAAGTAAAATGAAGCAGTAAGCTTATGATAACTTAGCTAGAATCATAAAGAGTGATCCTATAGAAGATGAAAGAGTAAGATATGGAAAGGAACGTGATACGATGAGTCTGTTTGTGCCATTTAATGATCCAAAGTTCACAACTCTTGCCCAAATGATATACAGAATGCAGTTCGAAAAAGATCCGCTTCTTTCCCAGGAGTTTGATGACCGAAGAAAAAGGCTCATGTATGCGGACATTACATATAACATCAGTTTTTTATTCACAGCAGTGCGTTTTCAGGAAGAGAATATTTTCATAGAGTATGCCAAATGGCTTCATGAACTCTTGATCAGCCTCATGAAGGATTTTACAAGAGAGAGGGTAACCGCCATCATTGTAGACCATTATGAGGTTATGAAAACTGTGATAGAAAAAGAAGGCAGCTCTATTCTCTCACAGCAGGAGATCCGCACGGCATCCGGCTATCTGGAGAGTGCTGTAAAAGCAACATTAGATCGGAGAAATGAAGACTTTTCTGAAAGCGGATTTCTCCAAGGAGACCATCTTGAAATCAGACAGGCTTATCTTCAAGCACTTTTGGAAGGGGAAACGGAAAAAGCGGAAGAGATCATTGAACAAGCTAAAAATGGCGGAATCACCTTGCTTGATATTTATGAGCATATTCTTGCGAAAACCATGCATGAGATTGGTGTACTGTGGCATCGTAATATCATTTCTGTGGATAAGGAGCATTATGCCACTTCTGTAACCCAGACGGTGATGTCCCATTATTTTGAGGAAATCTTTTCAAGACCTAGAAAAAATAAGGTTCTGGTTTCACTTGCAGTGGGCAGTGAACTTCATGAGATGGGCATCAGAATGCTTTCCGATATTTTTGAACATGAGGGCTGGGATACCCATTATCTGGGAGCAGGAATAAGTTTAGAAAAAGTCATGGAGTCCATACGACTGCATAAACCCCAGCTGGTTGCCTTATCTGTGACTATGCCGCCTTATCTGCCTCACTGTGAGGAAATGGTGAGAGGAATAAAAGAAGCTTATCCTGAACTACTTGTCGCGGTGGGCGGACAGGGATTTGAATGTTCCAGTACCCTATGGAGAGACTGGGGTGCAGACTATTGCGGGAAGAAAGCCATTGATCTTCTCAGGTGGGCAGAGTACCCTTGTAAATCATGAGAAGAGAGAAGGAGCAACAGATGTTGAGTAGTGCAGTATCTTTTTTGGTTCAGTGTGATAAGGAAATGAATATCATCCATACGTTCTGGTATGAACCGGTGTATCTCATTTCTCCCTATCAGAAGAAGGTTCAGGAGATTTTTCTTCCTGAAGAAGAACTGAGAATGAAGGAAATGTTTGCAGAAGCCAGAAGTACAAATAAACCAGTCTCCTGCGCAGGAAGCTTTAAAACCCTGATTGGGGAAGAGGTCTCCTTGTGCATGATGCAGATGGAAGACCGGATGCTCATCCATGGGCTCAGGCGGGATGTTTTCGCAAATTCAAAGGAGAAAGAGGAGCTCAGCAGTATCATTCACCGTTTTATGGGGGTAGTGAGAGATTCCTATGGTGAAATCAATACGAAGGATGAACTTCTCATTCGTCAAGCCTTTGAAGAAGTGCAGAAGCTAAATAACGATCTTCTCAACATGAAAAGGGAGCTTCTGAAAGCCAATGCAAAGCTCAATGAAGTCAATGAAGAGCTTAGTAACCGTCTTGTGAAAGATGCTCTGACAGGACTTGTGAGCAGATACCAATATAGAGATGAGATCTTAGGGATGATCCGGAAAAGTCCTGAGAAAGAGGGGATCTTTGTCTTTATTGATTTGGATGATTTTAAAAGCATCAATGACACTTTCGGCCACCGTGCAGGAGATGAATTTTTGAAAGCCTTCGCTGGAAGGCTCATGCTGCTTCCTTTTGACCAGCTCATCTGTATGAGGATTTCTGGCGATGAGTTTGGTTTATATCTTCATGGGTACGACAAAGTGGAGAAAACGCATCAAGATCACCTCTGGAAATCCATATCTGAGATTGTACTGGCAAAACCCATTCTCATAGAAGAGAAAGAGTTTCCAGTTTCCTGCAGTGCTGGCATGTCTATCTATGGACGGGACACACAAGATATTTATGATCTTATTGAGTATGCAGACTTTGCCATGTATGAAGTCAAGAAAAATGGGAAGAAGAGCTACAGCAGTTTCAATATGGACAGATACAAAGAAAAGAAAACGGTGATCTTATAAGCTATGTAGAAAAAAACCACTAGGCGAAAAGTACAAAAAATGAAGTGGCTTAGGGGACAGGGGCATCTTGAAGAAAAACAGGAAAGAAAAGAAGCGATTCAAAAAATATGAACCGCTTCTTTTTCTATGCTTTATTTTCCGAACCCAACAATTGTATTTTTGCTTTCACTGCTTCTTTCAGCTGTTCTTGGATGGGCTGATAGAGCTCAAAGGGCAGTGGATCTGGCCTGCTGATCTGTGTGCAGGCTTTGTCCAGTCCTTTCTTGAATGCAAGCCTTAAATCGGCAAAAATGTTGACTTTAACAATGCCTTCCTGAATTGCAGCTTTCAGCTGATCTGATGGCGTTCCAGAGCCGCCGTGTATGACAAGAGGAACATCGGTTGCTTTTCTGATTTCTCTTAAAACATCAAGGTTCAGAGTTGGCTCTGATTTATAGACACCATGGGAAGTGCCAATGGAAACTGCCAAGGCATCTACTCCAGTTTCGGTGACGAACTTTACGACATCCTGCGGGTTTGTCAAAAGGGACTCGCCCGTATCGTTGAAGTCCAGATCACTTCCACCGACGTGACCCAGCTCACCTTCGACGGATACGTGATGGGCATGTGCATAGTCTACAATTTCTTTTGTGTTCCGGATATTTTCTTCTAATGAAAGATGAGAACCATCATACATGACAGAAGTGAATCCATGGTCTATGGCTCGCTTGATTTTTTCTGGATGTTCTCCATGGTCCAGATGAAGGACAACAGGGATCTCATAGTGTTTCGAGATTCCTTCGACCAGTGAGGTGACATAATATATGTTCTCATTTTCCAGGTCCTGTTCATGGAACTGAAGGATGACGGGGGATCTCATGTCCTTTGCGGCATCTATGGTTGCTTTTAGAAGGAGGCTGACATCGGTGTCAAATGCAGGGACGGCATAGTGCTCTTTCTGAGCCTTTTTTAGCACATCATTCATATTAACGAGCATAAAAACATCTCCTTTGCAGAAAAACGAGCGGAATCCGCTCGTTTTGTTATTTGGGGGATAGGGGTATCGTTTGTGGTGATCCTAAGGGGTTACTTTTTAGTAAGCTCATTCTTCAGATCGTTATAGAGTTCAAAGGCCTGATCTACAGAGAAATTCTCATGAACAACCTTGGCGACGGCTTGTACCATAGCTTCTGGAGATTCAGACTGGAAGATATTTCTTCCCATATCAACTCCTGCAGCACCTGAGTTTATGGATTTATATGCAAGCTCCAGTGCTTCTTTCTCTGGAAGCTTCTTACCGCCAGCTACAACGATTGGCACAGGACAAGCAGCAACAACTTTTTCAAAGTCGTCACAGTAGTAGGTTTTGATGATTTGGGCACCCAGCTCAGCAATAACTCTTGTGGCAAGCAGGAAGAATCTTGATGTTCTTTCCATGGTCTTACCTACAGCAACTACGCCCATGGTAGGGATGCTGTATCTGTTTCCAGCGTTGATCACATCAGAGAGGTTTTTCAGAGAGTTTGTTTCCTGATCTGTACCGATGAAGGTCTGAACCGCCATACAGGCTGCGTTCATTCTGATCGCATCTTCAATATCAACTGAAATGATTTCTTTTGTGATGTCTTCTGATGCCATGGTGGATCCTGAGGATACTCTTAAAGCCACAGCTTTGTTGTTGGTAGGGGAAATGCTTGTTCTGAAAGCACCTCTTGTTCCCATAAGCGCATCTACATGCTTTGCGATATCCTGAATCTGAATATCAATACGTTCCAGTCCTTGTGTGGAGCCCATGAAGTATCCATGGTCAAAGGCGAGCATAAGACTTCTGTTGTCCTTCGGATTGAATATCTTGGACATACGGTCCTTCATACCCCAATCCACATTATCAAGCCCTTTCAAATCAAACTGGGATCTTCTTTGGGGAATATTCTCAAAGTATTCCTTTGCACTCTTGTTTCCGATTAAATCTGCCATTATTTTGCCTCCTTCATTTTCAGGTTTTCTTCTAGTGGTGCTTCGACTTTATCAATCTCCTGGTATGGTGCCAGGGAAGAAGTCATTTTTGCAGGATGTTTGGATGCATTACGTACATAGTGATGTTCCTTTGGTTCCACATGGATAAAGTCACCTTGTTTTGCAACAATCAGTTCACCATTTATAATGAATTCCAATTCTCCTTCAATCATATAGAAGTTCTCTTCCATAATATTGTGATAGTGGTTTGGGAAATCCTGTCCGGGCATAAACTGCACCAGAGCAAAGTTAGAGCGTGGACCTTTCATGAGATATTTTGGGCCACTATCCCCAAAACGGTACTCCCGGTCATTTTCGTTGAGATGATACATCGTGTTCCTCCTTATATTCCTGGGGCTTTCCACATGTGTGTGGTCAGTCCCTCATCAGCTTGTTGAAGCTGGTGGTTGTTGATCTTCTTCCAGGTCTCAAATAGAGCCGTATAGGTTTTATGATTTTCATCATTGGGTGTATACTCTTTGTCCCATTGAACAAAGGCTTGTGCAGCGGACTGTATGTCTTTATAGAGTCCAGCACCAACGGCTGCGCAAATGGCAGCGCCTAATGCAGTGGCTTCTTTTACCATAGGTACTTTCACCCTAACGCCAAGGACGTCTGCGAGAATCTGGCACCATAGGGGGCTTTTGGAAGCACCGTTGGAGAAGATCACTTCAGAAGGGTTGTCTCCGGTGGCTTCTTTCACCAGGTCTAAATGTCCTCGGGTGACAAATGCTGCATTCTCTAAAATACTCCGGTAGAATGTGTACTTATTCCATTTAAATGGATCCAGTCCGAAGTTTGTGAAAGTTGGTGCGGCATGTCTCCATGCCTTGTAGTCCATAATATTGGAGAATACACCATAAAGACCATAACTGCCTACAGGGATTTTCTCGGCTTCTGCATTCATAAGATCGTAAACGTCTTTTCCTTGTTCTTCTGCTTTTACTTTGTCTAAATCCAGGAAGGCATCTCGGAACCATCTCAGAACAAGTCCTGGATTAAATGCGATTGCTTCATACTGCCACATGCCAGGGACAGCATGACAGTTCACTCGGAGCTTCATATCTTCCTGCACCTGAACTTTACTGGTGTTGTATTCCAGCTGCCAGAAAGACCCGCCAAAGATGCCAATTTGGCCGTCTTTTACAACTGCGGTGCCTACTCCGCCTAATTGAGCATCTCCACCGCCTGAAACTACAACTGTCTCAGTGGAAAGGAGAGTTTCCAGAGAGCATTGGGAAGAGACTTTCCCAATGGCAGTACCACTCTCTGCAATTGGGGGCAGGATGTCTTCTTTCAAACCGCAGGTTGAAAGAATCTCTGGAGCCCATGCCCGTGTTGCAATGTTGAAGATACCAGTAGTACACGCATTGGAAGGCTCAGAAGTCATAATCCCAGTAAGTTTATAGATCAGCCAGTCATTAAACATATTGATATAACGAGTTTTTTCGTAGATATCTGGCAGGTTTTCTTTGACCCAAAGCAGACGGGGGATGGCATCCAGAGCAGAAGTCTGTCCTGAAAGCATGTAGATATCTTTTTCAATAGAAGGATGGTGGACGATCATATCAGATGCTTCTTTTGAGGAACGTGAGTCCACATTTGCACATGCCCATAGTTCCTTCAGATTATCATCATAAAGAACGATCCCTTCTCGCATGCTGGTTGTACTGATGCCCAAGATGTCTTCAGAGTTTATCTCTGCCTTTTTGATGCTTTCATCAATACACTCCTTTGCCAGTGCCCAGTTGGTTTCCCAGTCAAAATTCATGGAACCAGGATAGGCAGGGTCTTCATGATGGAACCATTCTCGCTGATGAGAACTCAGCTGATTGCCTTCTGTATCAAAGACCACAGCGCGGATGCTTCCGGTTCCGCCATCAATTGCCATCAAATATTTTTTATTCAAGTCATACACCTCCTAGTACTGGTCAAGCAGTGCCTGAGCAGATTCTTCATCTGTGATCAGGATGTCCACGATGCCGGATATCAGTGCAGCATGCATAGATGGCAGCTTTCCTGGACCGCCTGCAATACCAATGACGTTCTTCTTTTCTTTCAATGTATCCAGTTTCACGGAGATCAGACGCTTATGAAGCTCCACATCCAGAATGTTGCCGTCTTTATCATAAAACTGGCTCAATATGTCCCCAATGGCACCTTTTCTCTCCAAGACTCTCAAATCAGAATCGGAGATGTGTCCTTCTTTATAGATGGTAGCATCTCTATTGAGCGCTCCTATACCGATGATTGTGTAATCGGAGGACTGAGTCATGTCCATGATGTTCTTCACTGATTTCTCTTTACAGAAGGTTTCTGCAAGCTCTGGTGTAGAAAGGATCAGAGGGGACGGAATGAGATAGATGTCGGCTGGGTTAAAGCTGTTCCTCTGCTGGGAGGAACCAATTAATGCATTGGCATACACGGACACGCCACCAGCCAAAGAAATAAAGGAAACCTTTTTCTCCAGATAAGAAAGAAGATAATGTAAGGTGTAGGAAATCGTCTCTCCATAACCGATGTTAATGAAATCATCTTCCTTCAGCTTTTCGTTGATGTATTGTGCTGCAGCCTTTGCAATGGATTTATTGATATTGTCTGGAGAAGTAGGCACGATGTATGCGTCTTCCAGACCGTATTTTTCAATGATCATTTTTTCAAGTTTTATACGGTTTCCTTGCTCGCTTCTTACTTTGAACTGAACCATACCTTCCTGTCGAGCCTGCTCCAGAAAAGAAACGACTTTCATTCTAGAAATATCCAGAAGCTCGGATATCTGCTGCTGAGTCATACCTTCCATATAGTAATACCAGGCTACTTTAAAGATCATATCTTCTTTGACCATTGGACACCCCCGATTAATCATCATAATCACAACAAATGTTTTATAAATAAATTTTTGTTACTTAATTCATTATATGGATAGGGAACGCTTTCTGTCAACCCTAAAGAATGAAAACGATTGATGAATTGTGTTAATCGTTGTAAACCATAGATTTTTACCGAATGATGCGAGCAGGTGCTGCAGACGTGATATCAAAACAAAATAATTTTAAACAAAATATTGTTGACAAAACAAATGTTATAAATTACTATGGATTTAATCAATCAAATCGATTTCAAGGAGGGTACATTTTGGATCACAATTTAAAAGAAAGTCAAAGACTTTTATATTTGGACTCCATAGAGAAATCGTTTTCTGATAACCGGGTACTGAAAGGTGTTACATTAAGTCTCCATCAAGGGCAGATCACTGCCATGATTGGTGGAAACGGTGCAGGTAAAAGTACACTCATGAAGATTATCATGGGCATTTACTTTCCGGATAAAGGAAGCGTATATATTGGGAATGAGGAAATCAAAACATTCAAGCCATCCAATGCACTGGATCTTGGAGTGTATCTTGTACCGCAGGAGCCGATGCTGTTTCCCAATATGACGGCAGAAGAAAATATCCTCATCGGACTGCCCGGGGATAGAAAGGCGAATAAGAAGAAACTGGAGCAGATCATTACAGATCTTGGATGGAAGATTGCACTAGGCAGAAATGCTGAACTTTTATCTATTGCCGACCAGCAGCTGATTGAAATCCTGAGAGGTCTATTAAGGGAAGCAAAAGTGCTGATTTTGGATGAACCGACCTCTTCTCTTACATTTAAAGAAATCAAAACACTATTTTCGATGGTAGAGAGGTTGAAGAATCAGGGGATTGGAATCATCTATATTACCCATAGACTGGATGAAGTGTTTGAACTTGCAACAGATGTTGTCATATTGAAGGATGGCAGAATCACCAGTGAAGGAAAAGTAAGTGAGTATACTAAAAAGGATCTCATTAGAAACCTTCTGCCACAAAATGTTGAGGTGGACTCCAGTGGAGAGATTGAGATGAAAGAAGCGGAGCCTGCTGAAGTGCAGCAGGGGAAAGTCGTCCTTGAAGTAAGCAATCTGACAGGATACGGATTCACAGACATCTCACTTCAGCTGCATGAGGGTGAGGTTCTTGGGATTGCAGGAGTTGTGGGTGCAGGAAGAACAGAGCTTGCAGAAGCAATCTTCGGAATAGAACCAGTGATATCAGGCAAGGTCTATTTGGATGGAAAAGACATCACAGGGCTTTCAACCAAAGAAGTGGTGGATCTTGGTCTCAACTATGTACCAGAGGACAGACACGCAAATGGAATCTTTAAGATTACCAGCGTCGTGGAAAACATTACTGCAGCATCCATGTCTTATGTTTCAAAGTTCTTTACGAAGAGAAAGAAAGAAGTGGATGTGGCACAAAAATACATTGATGATTTCAGAATAAAAGTGACAGATGAAGAACAAATCCTAGGATCCCTCTCAGGTGGAAATCAGCAGAAATGCGTGATAGCTAAGGTTCTTGCTTCTAATCCGAAGGTGATTATTCTTGATGAGCCCACCCGAGGGATCGATGCAGCTGCCCGTGCAGATGTCTATAAAATTGTCTCTAAGCTGAAAGAGGAAGGTTTGGCTGTACTCATGATTTCATCAGACTTAGAAGAAATAGTAAGTCTTTGTGACAGAACCCTTACCATGTACAGCGGCAGCATCAATGCTGAGATGTGCAGAGAAGAGATGAATCTTGACAGCATCATGGCTGCATCCTTTAATGTGCTCACAAAGGAGGTAGGCAGATGAAAAATATTATGATTAAACTGATGAAAGCAAGAGAAGTTACCGTCATCATCTTCATTGCAGTGCTCTTTGCTTTTGTTGGAACAGTTAATCCAAGCTTTGTATCTCCAGGCAACATTTCACTGACGCTTCAGAACAGTGTCATGTATATACTCCTAGCCATCGGTATCTATTTTGTCTTAATCAGTAAAGAAATCGATGTGTCCATTGGCTCTACGTTAGGGATGAGTGCAGCGGTGAGTGCAACACTTCTAAGAGAAGGCACAGCATTACCTTTGGTTATCCTTGCAGGAATAACAGTAGGTGCCCTCATTGGTCTCATCAATGGATTTGGTGTGGTAAAACTGAGAATCCCCTCTATTGTTATGACCTTGGGCATGAATGGCCTGGTTAGAGGCTTGATGATCGTGTATACAAAAGGTGCATGGGTAGAGAATCTGCCTGATTATTTCAAGAGAGCATCCCAGCATAAGATTCTGGGAACAAGCACTTTTTTGCTGGTGGTCCTGGTTATTATGCTTCTGATCTCTTTATATCTGAAGTATGCAAAAAAAGGAAAGTACTTCGCAGCGATTGGGGACAACAAAGATGGTGCTAACCTCATCGGTATTCCTGTAAATGGATATAAGATCTTCGCTTTTGTGCTCTCTGGAGTTTTCGCATCTTTGGCAGGTCTTGTTTATACAAGTCAGGTTGGGTTCGTGGCCAATGTGGCTGGAAACGGTTTGGAAATGATCACCATCGCTGCAGCAGTGCTTGGTGGTGTGAGTCTTAATGGTGGAATCGGGTCTGTGTTTGGCGCATCCTTAGGGGCTCTCCTTATGACATCAATCAACAGTGCGCTGGTGTTTTTGAAGATTCCAGCTTTCTGGAACAACACCATTTCAGGACTTCTTCTGGTCCTTATTGTAACAGCGGATGCACTGATCAACCGATACTTGAAGAATAAAGCCAAGCAGGAAAAACTGCTGAAAAAGAAAATTCAAACTGAAGAAGTTTTTAGTGAGGAGGAGGTACTGTCATGAAAAAATACAGAAAATTTATGAGATGGGAAACCATGCTGATTGTACTGCTTCTTGCTGAAATTCTGATCTTCGGTGCCATAAATCCCAAGTTTCTGAACTTGCGGACACTGCTATACAGCATCAATGACTTTGTCGCCATCGGGATTGTGTCTTTATTTGTCACTTTTGTCATCATCACCGGTGGCATGGACATTTCATCGGGCTCGATCATTGGGCTGACTTCCATCAGTATGGGGCTCCTGTGGAAACTTCTTGGCATCAACATTTGGCTCACCGTGCCCTTTGCTTTGATGGTAGGACTTCTGGCGGGTTCACTGAACGGGTATCTCGTGTCCTATGTAGGGGTTCAGCCCATGGTCACAACTCTTGGTACCAGCCTGTTTTTCTCGGGACTGTCTCTGGTTATCATGGGACTTTCTGGGGCCAGTACCTATGAGGGGATTGGAAACTTCCCAAGATCGTTTATCAATCTTTCCAATGGAAGCATCCTTTATCTGCCAATCCCGCTGCTCATTCTCATTGCTTTGTTTATTGTATCTTATGTGTTGCTGCATAAAACAAAATATGGGCGTTACATTTTCCTCATCGGTATCAATCCCAATGCGGCAAAATATTCAGGAATCAAACTGAAACCTGTCATTATGAGTGTCTATATGCTTTCTGGAGTCGCTGCATCCATTGCAGGTGTCATTATGACTTCCTATCTTGGAAGTTCAAGACCAGATCATGGGGCCACCTTAACGATGCCCATCATCACCGCAGTAGTTCTTGGGGGAACGCTGATCACCGGTGGAGGAGGAAGTGTGTTTGGTACAGCGCTGGCTGCACTCATCGTAGGATTCTTCCGTTTTGGTTCTCAGATGGCTGGTATTTCAAGTCAGCACATCAGTATCGGAGAAGGAATCCTGCTGATCACGGCTGTGGCCTTGAGAGGGGTAGACCTTCGGAATGCGATGAACCATCTGCTGCCACAAAGAAATATCATAAAAAACTAATTTTGGTTGAATTGGCGTAAGTCATTTAATAAACAATATAATTCATGGAGGGTAATTATGAAAAAGTCTAAAGTTTTGTCCTTAATTCTCGGATTGTCACTTACACTTGGTATTCTTGCTGGATGTACTACACCAGCAGAAGAGACACCTGAAACTCCTGCGCCTGGAGCGGAAGAACCAGCTGGAGAAGGTGAAATCAAAGACCCTAAAGATGTGAATGTTGTGTTTATCCCTAAGCTGACCGGAAACATGTTCTTTGAATCTGGGAACATGGGCGCACAGGAAATCGGTAAAGAAGTGGGATTCAATGTAAAGTATGACGGTTCCCCTGAAGCGGCAGTTGCCAATCAGGTACAGATCATCAACAGTGCAGTGAATCAGGGAGCAGATGCCATTGTTGTGTCTTCTCTTTCACCAGATGGTCTGAACCAGGCTCTTCAAAACGCAAGAGACAAGGGCATTAAGATTGTCACATGGGATTCAGACGTAGATCCAACACACAGATCTATTTTCGTAAACCAGGGAACTGCAGAAGATCTTGGACATATGCTCGTGGATATGGCTGCGGATCAGATGACAGATGCACAGAAAGAAAGTGCAAAGTTTGCATTCTTCTACTCCAGCCCTACTGTTACTGACCAGAATGCATGGGTGGAAGCTGCGAAAGCGTACATCGCTGACAAGTATCCAGGTTGGGAACTCGTCACAACACAATATGGTGAGCAGGATGCTCAGAAGTCTCTTCAGGTTGGACAGTCTATTCTTCAGACCTATGGAGACATCGATGCCATCCTATGCCCAGACTCCACTGCTCTTCCAGCAATGGCTCAGGCAGCAAAGAATCTTGGCAAGGACGGAGAAGTTATCATTACTGGTTTTGCAAGCCCGAACTCTATGAGAGATTTCGTGAAAGACGGTACTGTAAAGGCTCATGGTCTCTGGGATGTGAAGATCCAGGGAGCAATCAGTGCTTATGTAGGATACTGGCTGGGCGCAGGCAACGAACTGAAAGTTGGAGATACTCTGGATGTGCCTGGTGTTGGAAAGGTAACTGTAGAATCCAATAAGACACAGGGATATGACTACGAAGCAGAAGACAGTGGTATCATCTATCTTCCAGAAAGAGTTGTATTTACCATAGACAACATTGACGACTACGACTTCTAAACACCCCAAATAGAAGGAATCAAACCAAAAATCCTCTGAATACAGAAGCTTATCCAGATTATGGGTAAGCTTCTATTCATTTTCGGTGGTTTTTTGTGAGCTGTAATGATACTCGCATCTCGACAAATTACCTGAGGTATAGTTCGAGAATATTACTAAGATTCCATCAATTCTGATATAATTATACTGTACAGATGACTATAAAAATCACAGCGAAATAATGAGGGGAAGGAAGCGAAAAAGATGAAACCGGATCTGAAACACAAAGTGTTGCCGGTACTGATTCTTACAGTGGGTGGAGTTCTGCTGCTGGGGCTGACTTTTATGGCATATTACGGAGTAGTGCTTCTTGGGGAACGGTTTATTTCAGGTGGAAATCCACAGCTTTTTCCAATGGACAGAGCAAGATTCTATACCATGGCAGGTATTTTTATTGCTTATATTTTAGTAAGCAGGTTTCTGAAAAATGATCTGCTGAAATCTCTGCTTTTTATCTCGCCCTTTACCATGGCATTGGTTGTGGTGATTCTGAAGTATTATGAAACGCCGTTTTTAGCCCTTAGCATTGTGGTGCTCTTTTTTCTCCTAACCCTAGGTATGTTCAGAATGAAGAGAAGTAACTGGATGTATTATTATGCGGCATCCATGTCTTTTGTCATCGCGCTGGCTTACGCATGGCCAAGATAAGATAGAACTAAAAAGTAGCAGTATGAAAGTGAGGACATATGGAAAAAATCAAACAGTTCAAAGAAAAGGTTCTGGAAAATGTATCTAAAGTGATTGTGGGAAAAAATGATGAGATTGAGCTTCTCCTTACTGCTTTTCTTGCCCAGGGCCACATCCTATTGGAGGATCTTCCTGGCATGGGGAAAACCGTGATGGTACGTTCTTTTTCAAAGACCCTGGATCTTCCGTTCAAAAGAATACAGTTTACCCCAGACCTTCTTCCTGGAGACATCACCGGGATCAGTTTCTACAATCAGAAAGAAAAGGAGTTTGAGTTCCGTAAAGGGCCTCTGTTTGCCAATGTGATCCTGGCAGATGAGATCAACCGGGCGACTCCCAGGACTCAGGCAGCTCTATTGGAAGCCATGGAAGAAAGACAGATTACCGTGGATGGAGTGACAAGAAAGCTTTCTGAGCCATTCATGGTTCTCGCCACGCAGAACCCAGTAGAGACCTACGGCACTTTTCCGCTGCCGGAAGCTCAGATGGACCGGTTTCTCATGAGAATCAGCATGGGGTATCCGAGTCTGGAGGAAGAAAAGGTGATCCTGCGCCAAACCTTGGGTAATCTCCTGGAAACCCTCTCTTCAGTGGTAAGTGAGGAAGAACTGAAGCTTCTTATTGATGAAGTAAAAGAAGTGAAATGCACAGATGAGGTGCTCTCTTATCTGCTCCAGGTGGTACGGGCCACGAGAGAAGATGAGGAGATCACCATGGGCGTAAGTCCCAGAGGAAGTATTGCACTTTTTAGAGCTTCCCAGGTGTCTGCTGCTTTTGACGGAAGAGATTTTATGATGCCGGAAGATGTGAAGAGGATGGCACCCTATGTGCTGAATCATAGAATCGTTTGTGAAGATGCCTATGGCGTCGCTTCAGCAATGCGTAAGATTGAAGATCTTCTGACTAAAGTTTCAGTGCCGCTGGAAGAAGCTGGAGAGGACATATGACCGGACTTTTTGTAATGCTCCTTTTGGTGATTCTTCTTATAAACAGAGTGCTTTTCCTGTACAGTGGAAGATTTCTCACATATAGAACGAGTACAGACAAAAAAGTATATGAGATCGGGGAGACCATTAAAGTCCTGCCTGTCATTGAGAACAGAAAACCATTGACACTGCCCTTTCTTCGGGTGGATGAATATTATGATCCTTCGTTTTCTGTGGAAGTGAACAGCTACAGTCTCGTCCTCATGCCATATCAGAGAGTCAGAAGAACCTATGAGCTGAAGGCTGCCAAACGAGGGCTGTACCATGTGGAGGCAGCCTCATTAAAACTGGGAGATTTTTTGGGGTTTTATGAAACCTATCAGGAGATTCCGCTGAAGGTTCCAGTGGTGATTCTGCCGGAAAAAAAGAAACTTCAGAAGATCGTGATCCCTTATCGCAGTTTCCAAGGAGAGGTCACGGTCAAAAGATGGATCATGGACGATCCGCTGATGATTCGGGGCATCAGAGAGTATACTGGTGCAGAGTCTCAAAGATACATTCACTGGCCTTCTACGTTGAAATATGATCAGCTGATGGTGAAGCAGTTTGACTTCACGGCTGAAAAAAGTGTACTTCTATTTCTAAATCTGGAAACGGCAAAACCCTTTTGGAAAAATCCGGATCTGGAGGCCATGGAAAACGCCATTGTCATCATGCGGGCTGTCATGGAGGAGCTTACGAGTAAAAACATTCCCTTCAGTTTTGCATCCAATGCATACAATGATCATGAATCGCAAAGAGGCTATTACTTTCCACCGGGACTGTCAAAAGAAAGCCTAAGGAAGTACAACGAGATTCTTGGGAAAATGGGGAAAGTCATCGCCATGCCCTTGGAGGAATCCTTAAAAGGGTTCACCAGGAATAGACACGCCTACCAAACCTTTGTCCTGGTGACGCCCGGGGTGCTGGAAGAGTATCTTAGCCCGCTCAGATCATTTTCGAAAACCTTTGGCAGAAGTGTTGTACTGTCTGCAAGAGAAGAGAATCTGAACCGGCTGCCAAAAGAAATGGAAGTATATAAAGGGGGATTTTAGATGGCACTGCTTTTACTGGAACTCCTAAGAGTATTCTCCCTTACCATGTCCATTCTGATGATTCCCTTTGAGGTTGATCCCTGGGAGGGATTTCTTATCCTCTTCTATTCTTTAGGGATTTCTTCTTTATTTCTGTGGAGAAAATGGAGAAAAAGGCCTTGGAATCTATTGCTGGTCCCACTATTTTTGCTGCTTCCTCTGCTCCTTGCCTCAACAGCGGAAAGAGTATATTTTGCCATCCTCTATACTGGCGTGCTGTATGTGTACTTTGATGTGAGGCTTGGTATTCTGGATCCGAAAGATCTTTCACAACGGTTTAAAATAAGCTATGGGCTTCTTCTCTTTTTGGGTGTGACGGCCTCTATGACTGAGGGAGTCCGGTGGATTCTTCTAATAAACCTGCCCTTTTTGCTTTTGTACTTTTTTTCCACCATCCTTTTGAGTGTTGCATTAAGGCATCAGGAGGCGGGGATTGCTCCGAAAAAGAGCAGAAACAGAATCCTCCTGTATCTTCTGGTGAGCATTCTTTTTTCCGCAGTACTGGGCACAGAGGAGGCCAGAGACTTACTTTATACTTTGTTGCAGCAAGTTGGTTTTGTATTGTTATCTTTACTTTCTTATATCGTATATCCTTTCGCCTTTGTCTTTTATGCTCTTTTTTCGAGACTCAAAGGATACTTCAGGCCACCTCAGTTTGATGATTCACAAGGTGCAGAGCTTGGTGAAGGTTTTCAGGAAGAGTTCAGCTCTTTTGTGGAAAATGCAAGGGAGTACCCTGCCTTGAGGACCTTGTTGTCCCTTCTTTTGATTCTATCCTTCCTCTATCTTTTGTACCGCTTTCTCAGAAAGAGAGGGGAAAAGCCTGTGGAAGGACTGGAATATACGGAGCAGAGGGAATCTTTAAGAGAACATAAAGTGCAGAGAAGAAAAGCAGTTCGGGAGAAGGAACCTGATGGGCTTTATGAGAAGCTCAGATACCGATACCGAAACTATCTTTTGAAGCTTAGGAAAGAAATGGAAATCCATCTCTATGACACCTCAGAGGAGATTGCACAGAGGGCTGAAGAGGTCTCTTCTAAGGAACATGTGGAAATCCGAAAGATTTATCAGGAAGTAAGGTATGGTGAAAGAACAGTGACAATAGAACTTCTGAATGATTTCAGCAAGTATTTGGAGGACAGTCAGAATGAAAAATGAGTTGGAGATCAGCCCGTTTTCTATTTATGAAAAAGAGTATGTGAAAAAAGCTGCCCTTCTTCTAGAAAGTGCTTTTCCTGATAGCTATAAAGGGCGTGGAATAGATGAGGTCATGGAGTGTCTTTCTGAAGACCGAGTTGCGTTCAAGGCCACAAAAGACGGTGAGTTTATAGGATTTGTTTCTGCACTGGAAGCTTATAAACCCTATGGATGGGAACTTCATCCACTGGTTGTTGCTGATAACGCAAGAAAGATGGGCATTGGCCAAAAGCTTGTGGAAGCCCTGGAAAAGGTACTCTCAGAAAAAGGAGTACTGACTATATTTTTGGGGACCGACGATGAGCGTTTTGCCACAAGCCTTTCTGAAGGGGATCTTTTTGAAAATTTGTATGAGAAGATGGCAAAGGTAAGAAACTATAAGGAGCATCCCTATGAATTCTATGAAAAATTAGGATATCAGATTGTGGGTGTCATACCCAATGCCAATGGATGGAACAAACCGGATATCATTATGGCTAAAAATATTGCAGAAAAAGAGGTATAAAATGACTGAAAAGTGGTTAGATAAAGAGATCATGAAACTGATTGAACAAAGAAAATCCGTACGAACCTATGAGCAGCGTCCTCTCTCCGAGGAAGACCGCAAAGAAATCAGAGACTTTTTGAAATCTTCAGAGAACCCATTTCGTGTGAAAGTGGAGTTCCGGTTTCTGGAATCCCTTGAAAATACCACGAATCTAGGCACTTACGGAGTGATTAAAGGAGCCACCAGTTATCTTGGAGCTATGGTGAAGGACGGTCCTTTGGCACTAGAAGCACTGGGCTATGAGATGGAGAGACTGATGCTGTTTCTGGTGTCTAAAAATATCGGCACCTGCTGGCTGGGTGGAACCTTCAAGAGAGAAGATTTCAAAGAAGCCATGGTGGTTCCGGAGGGATATCTTTTCCCAGCCATAACCCCAGTAGGGTACGAAAAAGAAGAGAAAAGCCTGACAGATCGTTTGGTGAGATTCATTGCCAAAGGAAATCAGAGAAAGCCTTTTGAGGAGCTGTTTTTTCAGGATAGTTTTGAGACCTCGTATCCCAAAGAGGACAATGACCTTCTCTCAGACCTTCTGGAAATGGTCCGTCTTGGTCCTTCAGCTTCCAACAAACAGCCCTGGAGACTTCTTGTGAAGAACCAAGGCGTTCATTTCTATGAGAAAAAAACGCCTAAATACAGCGATGCTTTTCCTTATGACATCCAGAGACTGGACCTAGGCATCGCTGCTTGTCATTTCCATCTGGGAGCCATAGCACATGACTTGAAAGGCGAGTTTTTGGTGCTTGAAAGTTCTCCCCAAGAAGAGAGCGAAAACATGAAGTATCTGTTCACGTACCGGTTATGAACCATTTCTGAAAAGGAGAAGCTTCCATGTTGAAACTGAAGAGATTTTTCAAGAGAATCAGAAGAAGTATCTGGCTGTATCCCGCATTATACAGCATCTTTGCAGTGGTACTGGCATTTTGTGTGATCCTTATTGATGCGAGAGTGTTCTTTGATGCATCTGGGTATATCCCATCAGTTTTTCTCACCAGCACCGAACTTGCGAAAAATGTGTTAGGGATCATTGCCAGTGCATTTATCACCATCATGACCTTTACTTTTTCAACCACCATGGTGGTGCTGACCATGTATACATCTCAGTTTTCACCGAGGGTTGTTGAGAACTTTCTTGAGGAAAAAAGGACGATGAAAGCCTTTGGGATTTTCGTTTCAGGGTTCCTCTATGCCATCATATCCCTCCTGTTCATCCGGGATATTCTATCAGATTACCGGATCATCGCAGGAACCATCGGTGTGGTTTATATCGTGATTGGCATATTTAACTTTATTATCTTCATTCATAACGTTGGCACATACACTCAGGCATCCAATCTCATAGACCGTCTATTTCATCAGGCTTCACAGAGCATTCTGAAGTACTGCAAAGTAATGGAACAGTATTCCCTTGCTCTGAAAGAGGAGGTAGAGAAGGTAGAAAGTAAACTTCAGATCAAAGCACCCAAAAATGGATATTTGCTGAATATGGACTATCTGGGACTTCTGAAAATATCAAAGGACAAGAACATTCAGATTGTAGCGGAAAAAGTACATGGGCAGTTCGTCACAGAAGAGGATATAGTACTGCACATCTGTTATAGCGGGGACAGTGATATGGATCAGAATACGCTGAAGGACATCTCTTCTTGTATTGTCATCGGAGAGAGAAGAAATGAAGAGGATGATCTGGGTTTTGCATTGAAGAAGCTGGTAGAGGTTTCGCTTAAAGCTCTATCACCAGGAATCAACGATCCCAATACCGCGATCCTGTGCATTCAGGACTTGGGTCTGCTTATGAGAGAACTGGCCGTCCTGGAGCCAGGTTTCCGCAAGATGGAAGATGCAGGTGGAGAAGTGTACAGGGAAGGATTGGATTTTGGAACACTCCTTCGGGATGTCTTTCATCAGATCATCTATTATGGGAAGGGCGACTTTTTCGTGATGATGTCTCTTATGAAAGCCTTGGGACACATCACTGAAAACATCTCGGCAGGAAATCAGCCGGATTTAGAGAATTTTCTGGTTTACACTGAAAAAGTTCTGGTGAGTCTACACTGGGAAAAAGAGGATCAGTTTTATTTTCAAAATGAAATACAAGGCATACGCCTGAGACTTGAAAATAGACGGGTAAACCAATAAAATTTGCATAATACAATAAAAAATATCACCATCTGAAATATAGAAATATCTATCTGCCATTTTGCTTGAATATAGATTATATTAAATGGAAAAGGGGGATGTAATCATGGAAAAAAAGAATGTGGTCATTCATGACAAAATTACCATCGGGATCAGTGCCTGCTGTATGGGGTCACCTGTACGCTACAACAACAAGGGGTGGGATATGCTGGCGACCCTGGGGAGGGAGAAGCAGGATTTCATGTGGTGTCCGGTCTGTCCAGAAACCATGTCTGGATTAGGGGTGCCAAGAGATCCCATACACCTTTCTGGAGGAGACGGACTCATGGTGCTCAGTGGAGAAGCCAGAGTCAAAAACCGTAGAGGCAGGGATGTGACAGAAGAAGTTCTTTTGGGATGCGGATCCTGTATGGAGACATTAAAGAGAGCCAATGCCACAGCATATATCTACATGGATGGAAGTCCTACTTGTGGTGTATACAGAACCTCACTAAAAAAGCAGAAGCGGGGAAATCCTCCAGGGATTTTTGGTGCGATGCTTCTTAATGAGGAAATGTTTCTCATTCCAGCAACGGATGTGCAGAGCCCTATCAAGTGGTGGGACTGGAGAAGAAGACTCTTGGCGTTCCATTGGTTCAGATCTCTTCCTTTAGAGAGCAAAGATGATCTCTATAAGGCCTGGTATGTGCTGAAATTCTTATGTCAGGAGATTGATGACACCTTTGCGCGGGATCTTGGCAGAAAGCTTGCAGATCTTCCGAAAAATATAGAGGAGGATACCATGAAGTCCATCCGGAAGGAGATTCTTGAGACCCTCCGGAAGCCATCCACTGTAAAGAAAATCACCCACAGCCTTTGGAAAAACTACTCGTACTATAGAAAAACCAAAGGTCAGGAAGTGGAGGGAATCAATTCACCTGATTTCAGGCGTAATGTCACAACCATCGCCAAAGAGCTTCTGCTCATGGAAAGGACCGCTTTTGAGGAAGAGGTGTTTTTTGCGACATCGCCAGTGATCTATAGAGATAAGAGAAGGATGCCCAAAGTGGAAGCCTATGATGCTGAAATGGATGAAGAGATCGAAGACACTCTGAAGGGAATTCTACCTGAAGAAGAATAAACTCAGTATTCGTTAAATGTATTTCATATACTAGTGTAATTGTGAGAGTTTTCCTTTAGAATATAATTAAGCCAGTAAACAGTTTTGGTTTCCGGATGGTTTACTGGCTATCTTTATGCAGAAAGTGGGGCGGTAAGAATGAAGAAAATAATCTTGGCTGCTGTTTTACTGGCTCTTGCAACTATAGCTTGCATTGCAGCTGCAGTATGGTTTTCTGAGGATAAGAAAGCAGTCCCTGAAGTTCATAGTACCAGGGCTTTATTTTCCTGGTCCTCATCGGCTGTAGAAGACAAAACTCTCTTGGAGACCATGAAAAAAGCAGATCTCAATACTTTATTTCAAAGCTTTTCAGCCGATAATGATAAGAATAGCATTGCATTTCTAGAAGAAGCCGCTGCAGAAAAGTTTACTGTCTATGCACTTACAGGAAGTCCGGAGTGGGCTTTGGATAAAAATGGAAGCAGCATGGTAGAAAGGGTCGACCGGATCTTAGCCTTGAATGAGAAAGCAGCAGAGAGCGATAGAGTTCAAGGCGTCATTATGGATGTGGAGCCGTATCTTCTGGATGAATTTAAAGGCAATGAAACGGAGATCATGGAATCCTTTATCCTGGGACTTGAGGCGGCTTACGGGAAGGCGAAGGAGCAGAACCTGCGGTTTGGTGTTTGTATTCCATATTTTTATGATCACTGGGATCTTCAGGATGAACTGGACAGGATAGCAAAAGCTTCTGATTTTATGCTTGTGATGAACTATTACCGGGATAAAGAAATCGAGCACATGTCTTTTGAAGCTGAGCTGGCCCGTAAATATCAGAAAGAGATCATGACGATTTATGAGCTGCAAGCCCCTGGGACATATGGCCTTACGGAAAGGAACACCTATCATGGCCTTGGACTTGCGAAGGTAGAACAGAATTTTTTAAAGCTTCAGGCACATTATGGAGATCAGACTGTGTCCATGGCTTATCACGAATATAACGCATTGAAGGAGGTGCTTTCGGGTGAATGAAGTGTATCGGGTGGAGAAGAAATACCTCATTGAGCAGAGGCAATACTATGAGCTCTCCCACTACCTGGATAAGATGATGATTCGGGATCAAAACAGTGAGGGGGAAGGCTATACCATACGGTCTCTTTATTTTGACTCCATCGACGACCGGGATTTCCATGAAAAAGAAGATGGGATTGAAGTGAGAAGAAAAATAAGGTTAAGAACTTATCAGACATCCCCAGACTTTGGTCTTCTGGAAATGAAAAAGAAGCAAGGAGAAAGACAGAAGAAGTCTTCTATGAGATTACCGGTAGAGGACTGCAGGAAACTCATTTCAGGGGACTTTGGTGTTCTTTTGAAGTATCAGACTCCTTTTGCCCTGGATTGCTACAGCATCATGAGTATGCATGCATACAGACCGAAATCTGTGGTGACCTATGAACGGAAAGCCTTTATGGCGAAAGAGAATAAAATCCGAATCACCTTCGATCACCACATCCGGGGGACAGAAAGCAATTATGATATTTTTTCCGAACACTTCAATGAAAATCCCATTCTGGATCCGTATCTGGTGATTCTGGAAGTAAAATACAACGGATTTCTTCTCGGATATATCAAGGATTTTCTCGATGGAGTTGAAAAACAGGAACTTTCCATAGGGAAATACAGTTTAAGCCGTGTTGTCAGTAAACATTATTTATTTTAAGTGAGGTGCACATTTTGAGGGAAATTCTACTACAAATGATTGAGCAGTCTGGTTCTCTGACGGTGAGAGACATCATGACAAACATTTCTTTTGCCACGTTCCTATCTTTAGCCGTTTATGTTTCCTATTGGTATACCCATGTGGGGACAGCCTACAGTAAAAAATTCAATGTGTCTCTCGTGAC
This sequence comes from Proteiniclasticum sp., assembly GCF_003514505.1. Classification (GTDB taxonomy): domain Bacteria; phylum Bacillota; class Clostridia; order Clostridiales; family Clostridiaceae; genus Proteiniclasticum. The sequence continues at coordinate 23,642 of NZ_DOPX01000027.1, read as the reverse complement.
ACTGACCATCCTTACTTCAACGGTTATGACCGTCATCGGCAATAATATCGCCCTGTCTCTGGGTATGGTCGGTGCTCTTTCTATTGTCAGATTCAGAACTGCAATTAAAGATTCCAGGGATACCACCTATATTTTCTGGGCCATCATCATTGGTATCAGTACGGGTGCAGGGGATTATCTGGTGGCAAGCTTTGGCAGCGCAGTGGTTTTTGTGGTGCTTCTCTTCCTTGGCAGAGTGAAAAATGAGAATCGAATTCTTCTCATCATCCGGGGCAATCGGGTAAAGGAATTAGAGATTGAAAGTGCAGTATACACCTATTTCCAGCACAAAGCCTTTTTAAGAGTCAAAAACACCACCCAAGACAGTATAGAGCTGATTTATGAACTGAGCAGAAAAGTGTATCAGACTTCCACAAAGAACAACAAAACCATTTCGGAACGGATTTATGAGATTGGTGAAGTGGACTATGTGAACATCATCACTCAGAATGATGAAATCAGCTGATGACTTATGAGATATAGAGTTATTTATGTTCTGATGATCATTGCCGTAGCGCTGATGGCGCTTGGGGTGTTTACAGTGGAAGAATACGCCTTTCATGCAAGAAGCTATCAGCATGAGTTTAGTGAAAGTGAGATAAGCCATACAGCAGAAGGGATCACCACGCACCTTCCCGTTGTTTCAATCCATACAGAGGACCAGAAAATTCCAGGGACGCCAGTGGAGAACCAGGAGAATGTCTATGAGCTGGCGCCCAATGGAGAAAACTCCATCGTAACGGAAATGAAGATTTATACAGCAGAGGAGAGCGATCCTTTGGACCTTCTTGTAAGAGTCCGCTACAGAGGAAACTCGTCCAGATATTTTTCGAAAAAATCCTATGCTGTGCGTCTTGTCAATGAGAAAGATGAAGAAAGAAAGGAACCGCTTCTGGGGATGGAGAAACATGACGAGTGGGTTCTTCATGGACCCTATTTGGACAGAAGCCTTTTGAGAAACTACTTGGCTATGAATTTATCAGGGGAAATCATGTCTTTCGCGCCAGATGTCCGTTATGTGGAGCTCTTTGTGGATGGCTCCTATGAGGGAGTATATCTTCTTATGGAAACCATCACCAAGGGAGAGGGACGTGTGGAGATATCCACACCGTCCAGGAACAGCAGACTGACGAGCTATATTCTGGAGATGGACAGGCCGCTCAAAATGAAACCTGAGTTTACACTTTATGACTTTTTGACCTATACTTTCCGTACACAAGGAAAGGGCTTTGAAGTGGTCTATCCAGGGGCCAATCAGTTTACAGAGGACCGGATCCGATATGTGGAGCAGGACTTTTCAAATATCAGTAAGTTCCTCTATGAACGGCCTTTAGAGGATTCCACAGAGGAGATAGCCAAGGTTTTTGACATTCAGGCATTCCAGGATTATTTTATCATCAATGAACTGTTCAGAAATGTCGATGCCGGATTCTACTCCACATTTCTCTATAAAGATGTCAGAGGACTTTTAACACCAGTTGTATGGGATTTCAACAACTCACTGGATAATTATCAGGAGATCTCCCATCCTGTCCATGGCTTCTCTTTAACGGGGGCCGTGTTTTTTGAGACCCTATTAAAAGATGAAGATTTTGTGGAAGGGCTCCTCAATCGATATGAGTACTTAAGAGAAACGGTGCTGAAGGAAGAAAGACTGGTGAATCTCATCGATGAAACAGTGGATTATCTTGGCACAGCAGTGGAGAGAAATGATGAAAGATGGGGCAGTATCTATGATCTGTCAAACTATAATGTCTATGAATATCTGGAGCGATTGGAAAGAAATGTCACAAGTCACGAGGAAGCTGTGGCGCAAATGAAAGAATATCTTCTGGAGCGCGGCAGATGGCTGGATGAACATATGGTGACTTTGAAACAATACAGTCATCCATCGCGAAATGCTTTTGAAATGATACGTTAGGAGGGAACCGGTTGAAGAAGTTTTTATTTTCAGTGCTTGCTGTTTTACTTGTGACAGCTGGTTTTCTGTTTCTGTACTTTATGCAGGGGCTTTTTATTCCAATGAATGAAGGGGAAAAGGTTTCTGTATCCTTTAAGGCGGAGAATGGTCTATATTATGTGGAGAATCATGGTGTTTATGAACCGATCCATGTAAAAGGAATTCATGTGGGGCAGGCTGAAGCCTTCCACAATGCACTGGACTTCTCCACGGAAAAAGAGACGTTTCTTAGATGGTTTCAGGACATTCAAAGACTTGGAGCCAATACAATAAAAATCAATACAGTGTATCACCAGGCTTTTTATGATGCGCTCTATGAGTTCAATATAAACAGCGAATCACCCCTTTATCTTCTGCAGGGAATCAGACCTTCAGAAAGTGATGCACTTTGGGATAAAGACGGATATCATCCAGAATTTCTGGATCGCCTGAAACGGGATGGAAGAAAAGCTGTAGATGTCATTCATGGAAGAAAGATTGCCCTAAATGACACGCGAACAGGAAATGGTCTTTTTATGAAAGATGTTTCTCCTTGGGTGCTCGGGTTTTTGGTGGGAGATGAATGGAATCTTGATCTTATGGCCTACACCAATGAAAATGAAGGCAATCCAGATGAGTTTACAGGTGCTTATATCAAAACAGATGGAGCCAATGCCTTTGAGGCACTGCTGGCGAAAATCATGGACGATATGATGGGCTATGAAACCAGAAAATATGGGAATCAAAGGCCCATAAGCTTTGTGAGTTCCTCGATCTATGACCCTTTTGTCTACGAGGAATCCTTTGCAGAGCTCATTGGAAAATATAACAGACTGAATATAGAGCATCTTAATGCCACGTCCCGGAATGAAGCAGGACTCTTTGCAGCCTACCAGTATGATGGAGTCTCCGATACAAGACTGCAGCACTTGGCAAATAACGAGATGAACCGCACTCTTCTTCAAAGCGGAGATGTAAAGAGCTATTTGAGTCTTCTGAAGAATCATCATGAAAAACCCCTGATGATTGTAAACTTTAATGTATCCAGCGCCAGAAATACCGTGGATCATCCTGAAGGAGTCACGGAAAGACTCCAAGGGGAAGAGATTGTTTCTCTTCTTGAAAGATTTGAAGCATCTGGGATAGACCATGCTGTGCTCCACTCCTGGCAGGACACCTGGTATCTAAGAACCTGGAATACGGCTTATGGCTTGGATGCTCAGATGGAAAGTCTCTGGCAGAACAGTCTAACAGAAACAGAGCACTATGGGCTTGCTGTTTTTGAACCCTACCGCGGAGAAACCCTTATGAGGGTGGATGGCAAGAAAGAAGACTTCGAAGACATTGATTTCATTGAAAAGGAGGGGTTCCGCTACGCAGTGACCCGAGACCATAATTACCTGTACCTGTTCATGGAAGGAAAATCCTTTGAGAAGGAGAAGATGGTCATCGGGTTTGATTTCCTCGAAGATGTGGGCACGAAGAGCCCTGCAGGATATGGTATGACCTTTGATCAGGGTGCTGATTTTCTTCTGGTTATGGATGGTAAGGAGAATACAGAACTCCTTGTTCAGGAGCGCTACAGCAGCATACGTCCTCAGTTTCTGGAAAGGCTGAAATCTGTCAACCCTTATGTGCTGAAGCCCCGTAAGGACAGCAGTAAAATGGTGCCCATCCAGATGGTCCGAAGATATACCGAAGAGGAGATTGATCTTCTTAACGAACGTCCGCTGAGTTACTACACAAGCTTCACAGTTGGCGCATTCACCTATGGTCAGGGGGACCCAGATGCAAAGGATTACGTGTCCACCTCAGATTTCTACTTTGGAGAAGAGAGCGTGGAGATCCGCATTCCCTATGGACTTCTTAATTTTTACAATCCTCTGGACGGAATGATCCATGAGGACTATTATGACAATTTCGGTGTTGAGCCACTAAAAATAAGAAAGTTCAATATCGGTATTGGCTCTTTAAATGAGGAGATTCAGATGGATACAATCCAGCTCTCACCTCTTCAGAGAAGTGCAGAGGTCAATTTCAGGCTGAAAGAGTCCTATGGCATTCTGAAGTCTTATTGGGAGGGGAGCAGATGATCGTCAATGTGATTCTTTATAGTTATTTTTTCATCTGTATGCTCATACTCTCCTATACCGTGTTTTATATTTTTTACAATTATTATCGTAAGTTTGTAAATCGAAGATTGGAGAATAAGTGGAAAGTTTTCGTTTCACAGCAGATTCAGAGGCAGAGTAAAACAGGTACAACGGATAGTAGTTTCAGAAAACGGATGGAAAGAGACCTGAAAAAGCCGGGCAATCTCATGAATTTTCATCTGGCACTGGAAAGCTTCAATAGCAAGGAGGAGCCTTTCAGGATGTTTCTTCATGATATTGAGGATTCTATCGTAAAACTTGCGATGCATTATGGAACCAAAGGTGTCATGGAAAAGTCGTATTTTTGTCAGTTCTTCTCTGCCTTCAACAAGGGACAGTGGTCACAAGAAAAACTACTCTATGTATTTTTAGAGTATCTGAAGCCATCTACGGTTTATGTCAGAGAAAGTGTGCTGAAGGCGATCTACAGCTGCGGACATGAGGAGTGGGTACTTCGCTTTTTCTCTATTCTCACGGAAGAAAACTGGTTCCACCATCCAAAGCTTCTTGGGGATGGTCTGGTTCTTTTTACAGGAGACAGGGAAAATCTCGCAAAGGCCTTATGCGAGAAAAGAGATACTTACAGTGATTTTATTCAGCAGGGAATCATTCAGTTTATATCTCTCACCAGCGAATGGTATCAGGAAGAAATGCTCCAGTGCGCAGTGGATGAGTCGAAAAATCTCGAGATCCGTCTTGCTGCACTACGGTATCTAAAAAAGTATCCCTATGAAAAGGCCAGACCGTTTCTGTATAACTACCTGCTGAACAGAGAAAATCTTTATCAGCTTCGCGTGGTTTCGGCAAGAACTCTGGGCAGCTATAAGGCAAAAGAAACCGTGGAAGTACTGAAAGAAGCTCTCCATGATCCCAACTGGTATGTGAGATTTAATGTAAGTGAGTCTCTCATTGAACTGAAGGTGAATCTTGTGGATTTGAAGGATATCTTTTTAGATGAAGACCGGTACGCAAAAGACATACTGCTTTATCGGATCAGTGAAAGGAGGGGGAAATAAGTGCTTTTTCTTGAAAATCTGGTACAGACCATTGGGTATTTTTTTCTCGTCTATATGCTGATTTATACGACGTATCTCATCGTCACGGTTTTATTCGGTGCAGTTCAGCTGTATACTCAAGACCGGATGGTCCGGTATAGAAATGAACTGAAACACGGCTACTACGTTCCCATCTCCCTGCTGGTTCCAGCCTACAATGAGGAAATCACCATCGTGGACAGTGTCAGCAGTCTTTTGAATCTTGAGTATAAGCTTTATGAACTGGTCATTGTGGATGATGGATCTAAAGATAAAACGTCAGAGACGCTCATCCAAGCTTTTCAGATGAAGAGAACCAGGCGTCCCATCCAGATGCGCATTCCGTGCAAGAAGGTGCTGGAGGTCTATGAAACAACCTATAACAATATCCAGATCACCCTTGTCATCAAAGAGAATGGGGGAAAGGGAGACGCGCTCAATGCTGCTGCGAATCTTTCCCGGTATCCCTATGTGGTCTCTATTGATGCGGATTCTCTTTTGCAAAGGGATTCACTGGAGAAAATCATCCAGCCGATCCTAAGAGATGAACGAATTGTTGCCGTGGGCGGAATGATCAGAATTGCGCAAACTGTCCTCATGGATAAAGGAAAAGTCATCGATTACCATGTGCCCTGGAATCCCATTGTGGGGATGCAGGTGGTGGAGTATGACCGCTCATTCCTTGCTTCCAGGATTTTCCTGGATCAGTTCAATGCGAACCTCATCATATCCGGTGCCTTCGGGCTGTTTAAAAAAGAAGTGCTCATTGCTGTGGGGGGCTACAGCACAGATACCTTGGGAGAGGATATGGAGCTTGTGATGAAAATCAATAATTTCTGTATCAACAACCAGAAGAAATGCAGGCTCGCCTATGAACCAAGAGCCATCTGCTGGAGTCAGTCCCCTTCTTCGCTGAAAGATATCATCAAGCAGAGAAAGAGGTGGTATCTCGGTCTTTTCCAGTCTCTGTGGCAGTACAGAGCCATGATCAATCCCTTTAAAGCGGGATTTCCCAGGATGTTTTCTTATCTTTATTATGTTCTGTTTGAACTTCTTTCACCGTTTATCGAGATCATTGGCCTCATCAATATTGTCCTAGCCTGGCAGCTGAATCTCCTCTTTGTGCCCTTTATGATCAGGCTTTTCATCATTTATACGGTTTATAATGTAATACTGTCCATTACAGCTTTTTTCCAAAGAGTATACAGCCAAGGGATAAAGCTTCACTTCTCTGATATCATCAAGGCACTCTTCATGGTTACGCTGGAAACGGCGCTTTACCGCTATGTGCTTTCTTTTGTCAGAGCTACGGCGTTCATAGGCTATAAGAGAAAAAGAACTTCCTGGGGACAGATACAAAGAACCAAACAGAACTACATATAGGTTTTAAAAGAATCGGGCAGCTCCCTCAAGGAGCACACGGCCTGATTCTTTTGGTATAATGAGACTATCCAACAAGAAGTATACAAAGGAGAGTATGATGAAAGAAATCTTCAAAACAGAAAATCTTCGTTTTTTAAATATGCTGTCCTATAAAGACATTGCCATCCCAAGAACAGGCATGACTTTTATCAAAGGACCCAGCGGTGCAGGCAAGAGCAGCCTTTTAAAGCTTCTTAACGCCAGTGCCAGTCCAAGCAGCGGCTCCATCTATTATGAGGGAAAAGAGCTGGAGAGCTTTGATACGGTGGAGCTGAGAAAAGAAGTGATTCTCATAGGACAGAGTGTGTATCTCTTTGATGAGTCCATTGAAGAGAATTTCAGGCTTTATTACAGTTATCGGGATCTTCCAGCACCGGATGAAGAAACCATGCTCCGTTACTTAAGATTATGTGAAGCGGATTTTGGCCTTCTCAAATCCTGTGTATCTCTGTCCGGAGGAGAGCGTCAAAGGGTCTATATCGCCATCTGTCTTTCTTTCCTTCCAAAGGTGCTTCTTCTGGATGAGCCTACGTCAGCACTGGATCTTAAGACGGCCAGGATGCTGTTAAAGAACCTGAAAGAATTCGCTGCAGAAAAAGAGATGACGATGATTGTAGTAAGCCATGATGATGCCTTGGCTGAAGAATTCTCAGATCATCTTGTCAGCATCACGAGAGAGGAGGCGTAGATATGGGCATAGTAGAAATGACCTTAGGGCAGTTTGCCCTGATATATGTGCTTTTACTTGTGGTTCTTGCCATCATGAAGAAAGCAAAAATCCAGAAAACAAAACTGCTTATTTGGGCCAGTGTGCGAATGACAGTTCAGCTGGTTCTTGCGGGGCTTGTTCTTACGTATATTCTGAAGAATCCGCATCCGCTGTTCACGGTGGCTTATATCCTGGCCATGACGACCTTTGCCACCTTACGTGTTCTTGGAAAGAACAGGCATCTCAATAAAAGGTTTAAAACTGCCATTGCCTTGTCTTTATCCGGGGCAGGTACAGCAGTGGTGTTCTTCTTTGTGGTGGCTGTGGTGAGAATGGATTTTTTCAATCCTCAATACACCATTCCTCTCAGTGGCATGATTTTTGGCAATGCCATGACAGGTCTGACCCTGGCACTGAAATCCTTCAATGAGAATCTTTCTGCCCAGAGAAACCGGATAGAATCTCTCCTCTATGTAGGGGTAACCCCGAGGAAAATCCTTTTGCCCTTTGTGAACAGTGCGCTGGAAACTGCGCTTTTGCCTACACTGAACTCTATGCTGGGCATGGGTATCATTTCGCTTCCAGGGATGATGACGGGGCAGATTCTTTCGGGAACACTGCCTATGACGGCGATTCTTTATCAGATTGCCATCATGATTGCCATCACGACGGTGGTGTGCCTGACGGTGTTTTCAGCGCTTTATTTCGGATACAGAACCCTTTATAATGACCGTAACCAGATGCTGATTTAAGAATAAAATTATTATTGACATATGTCATAAATGGAGTAAAATGGACTCGTGAGGTCCAGGGAGAGGAGAAAGTCAATGCCAAGACCAATGAAATGGAGAAACGTGTGCTGTGTGCCTGACCTGAAAGAGTTCGGTCCCATCCAGGAGGAGGGGACGGTGGAAGATGTGGTCATTATGACACTGGATGAATATGAAACCATCAGACTTATGGATTATGAAGGGATGACTCAGGAAGAATGTGCAAAAATCATGGGCGTCGCCAGAACTACAGTACAAAGCATATACAGCAGTGCCAGAAAGAAGCTTTCAGAACTTCTTGTTTTTGGAGTCAGGCTTCGGATTGAGGGAGGAGAAGTGAAGATTTCTGAAGAGGATCAAAGAAGATGCAGCACCAGAATGGGGAAGCGAAGAGCCTGCTGCCAGAGAGAAGATCAGCCTCCTTGTGACTGTCCGAAAAAATAATTTTTCAGGAGGTCCTTTTATGAAAATTGCGGTTGCTTGTATGGGAGAGGAAGTTTCGATGCACTTTGGACACAGCGAAGTGTTTAGGGTGTTTGAAGGAACAAAGGATTCCTTCCAAGAGACAAAGATCATTCACAGTCCAGGTCATGGAAAAGGTTCACTGCCTCAGCTTCTCATCCAGGAGGAAGTGGGGGTCCTCATCACGGGTGGACTTGGAGAAGGAGCGATGCAAAAGCTTGAAGCTGGGGGCATCGAAGTAGTACGGGGAGCTGAAGGCCCACCGGCTGTTGCGGTAAACGAATATCTTCTTGGAAACCTTCAGTCCCGGGGAGAAGCCTGTAAAGGACATCATGATCATTCTCATGATCATGGCACTGAAGAACATGGCTGTCATGGTCAGGGCGGGTGCCGCTAGACATAAGTGATCATGAACAGGAGAGGAAGATACAGCGGTATCTTCTTTTTTTGTTGCTGTTTCACTGTTATTGTAGTATCTTCGGGGTAATAGGAAGGTGTTAATTATGGATAAGGAAGCCCTAAAGAAGTATTTTCTCTCTTTGGACCGCGCATATTTTCTGGATGAGTCTCAGCATCAGGAGGCAGCGTTTGATCATCCCCTTCCCATCGGATTTGGACAGACCATCTCACAACCGACCCTGGTACTGAAAATGACAGAGCTTCTGGATCTTGAGAAAAGTCATAAAGTCCTTGAAATTGGTACTGGCTCCGGATATCAGACAGCCATCCTTGCACAGTTCGCCAAAGAAGTGTATACAGTGGAACGGATTGAGGAACTTTCTCACAAAGCGAAAAAGAGACTGGATGGACTTGGATTCAAAAACATACACTATAAGATCGGAGATGGCACCTATGGCTGGGAGGAAAAAGCACCCTTTGACCGGATCATGGTGACTGCAGCAGCGGTAAGACTGCCGAAAGCTCTGGCAAGTCAGCTGGCACCTGGAGGTAAAATGGTGATCCCGGTGGGGGAAGAAGGTCTTCAGAGGCTCTTTCTGGTGGAGAAAGATAAGGAAGGATATCTTCATGTGGAAGCCGTAGAATGGGTTCGTTTTGTATCTTTGGTTGGAGAAGACGGGTTTTAGCGAAGAAAAAGATGTGTGTACTTTGTTGTCTTGCCTTGGGGCAGTTTATCTAAAGTGAGAGGTGGACGCATATGCCTGAAAATCCATCCGGTATCATAATCGGCTGTTTATTTTGTGTCTCTATGTGATATGATGAAATCAAGACAGAAGCGGGAAGTGATACAGAATGATTGAGACGGAGAGATTGTGTTTAAGAAGGTTTACGCTGGAAGATCTGGAAGACTTTCATGAATATGCAAAGGATCCCCTGGTGGGACCTCCTGCAGGATGGAAGCCCCATGAATCCAAAGAAGAGTCACTGGAGATCCTAAAGAGCTTTGTCAGCAGCGAGGATATTTTTGCTATGGCACTGAAAAGCAGCGGAAAAGTCATCGGATCCTTAGGATGCCATGTAGACAGAAAGAGAGAGTATAAGGGCGGCGTGATGATTGGGTATGTGCTCTCCAGTCCATACTGGGGAAATGGTCTCATGTCTGAGGCGGTGGAAGGTCTTCTTGACTATATTTTCCTCACACTGGGGATGGATCTTGTGTCTGCCTATCATTATCCCTTTAATGAGAAATCCGGAAAGGTGCTGAAAAAAGCGGGACTGGTTTATGAAGGCACCATAAGAAAGTGCTCTGTGCTTCCTGCCGGTGAAGTGGTGGATGATGTCTGCTACTCCATGACAAGAGAAGAGTTCTTCAGAAAAAGAAACTGGTTATAATATTCAATCGATACTTTCTTGCGAACATCTCTTTTGGGAGACAGAAGAAAGAGAAACAACAATGGTGCACCCTAAAGGAGAGATTCTTTTAGGGTGTTTTCAATTGCTTTCATTATGAGAGGAGAGAAGAAGATGGATCAGTACAAAGTACCAGTGGAAAAACTCACAAGGCGCTGCTCCTTGGAGGAACTTCAGCTCATGTCAAACAGGAAGACGCTGCCAATGACCAAGGGCGTCATCGGGCAGGAACGAGCCACCAGAGCCATGGAGTTTGGGCTTCACATGGAAGCGAAAGGGTATCATATTTTTGTGGTGGGTCCACCGGGAACCGGTAGAACCTCCTATACAGAAGCCATTGTCAAAGAGTTTTCCAAGAAAAAGAAGGAGAAACCTCTGGACTACTGCTACATTCACAACTTCAGAGCGGAAGACAGACCCATCATTGTAGAGCTTCCCATGGGCGAAGGAAAGAAGTTCCAAAGAGAGATGGAGGAGTTCATAGAAGATTTGAAAAGCATCATTCCTAAGGTTTTTGAAGATGGGGCTTATGAGAAGAGAAGAGATGAGATTGTTCTGAAGCTTCAGGAGAAACTGGATGCACTGTATGACGGGATGAAAAGAGATGCTGAAAAGGAAGGGTTTCTCATGAAGCCTGTACCACCAAGATTTGTATTTATTCCACTGAAAGACGGGAAGCAGATGGCACCAGACAGTTTTGAAAAGCTCAGTCCAGAGGAGAGAAAGAATCTCGATGAGAAAGGCAGAAAACTGACCAAAGCACTGGATGATACGTTGAAGGAAAGTCAGCGTCTGGAAGATGAGGCCAGAGAATATCTGAGAAAAATCGAGGAAACCTATGTGCTGGAAGCCGTCCGCCCGAGGATTGCCAGGCTTCAGGAAAGATACCGCGGATATGAGAAGATAGAAAACCATCTCCTTGACCTCACAGAGGATCTTGGGAAGAATTATGCTCCCTTCAGGGGACCACGGCAGAAAGAAGAAGAGAAGCCCCAGAGAATGTTTTCAGCTCCGGAAAAGAATCCGCTTCTCAAATATCAGGTGCATGTTTTTGTCAATAATGAAGAGTGTAAGGGAGTACCTGTGGTATACGAAAGCCATCCAACCTATTACCATCTTTTCGGAAAACTGGAGTATACGTCCCATATGCTTTCCGTGGAGACAGATTTCACGATGCTTCGGCCTGGTTCTATACATAGAGCCAATGGTGGATTTCTTATACTTCAGATGAGAGATATTCTAAGAGATCCCAATGTCTGGGAGCCACTGAAAAAAGCGCTGAAGCATGACCAGGCGGTGGTGGAGAATATTGGTGAAGAGTACAGGCTGATTCCTTCTGGAACCCTTCGACCGGAACCTGTTCCACTGAAGCTGAAGGTCATCATCATCTGCGATCCGGAGCTGTATCATTATCTGTACCAAATGGATGAGGACCTGGAAAGGCTGTTTAAAGTTCGGGTGGATTTTGATCTGGAGATGGAAAGAACAACAGAGAATGTGCTGAAATACGCAGCCTTTGTGGAAGAGCTCTGCACGAGAGAAGGACTGAGTTCCTTCAGTCTGGAAGCCATGGACAAAATTGTGGAGTATGGCACAAGAATTGCTGGAGATCAAAGTAAACTGACCACCAGATTCAATAAAGTGACAGAAGTGATTTATGAATCGGAAGCCGCAGCGAGAGCAGATGGCACGGAAAGGGTAGAGGAGAAACATGTTCTGGAGGCACTGAAAGAAAGGAGGCATCGAGAGAACCTCTTTGAAGACCGCATGAAAGAAGAGATTCTGAAAGATGTGATCCATATAAAAACAGAAGGGGAAGAGATCGGGCAGATCAATGGCCTATCTGTGCTGAGCACAGGTGGATACAGCTTTGGTATGCCATCAAGAATCACCGCAAGAACCTATGTGGGGGATGCAGGGGTCATCAATATTGAAAGGGAGACCAGAATGAGCGGCAAGATCCATACCAAAGGCGTATTGACTTTATCCGGGTATCTTGGTGGGCTTTTTGCTCAGGATACACCCCTCAGTCTCACAGCACAAGTGACTTTTGAACAGTCCTATGGTGGCGTAGAAGGAGACAGCGCCTCCAGCACGGAGCTGTATGCCATCTTATCCAGTCTTTCTGGTGTTCCAATCCGCCAATCCATTGCGGTGACAGGATCTGTGGACCAGAAAGGAGAGATTCAGCCCATCGGTGGTGTGACAGAAAAGATCGAAGGATTTTTTGACATCTGTAGGGAAAGAGGGCTCACAGGTGAGGAAGGTGTCCTGATTCCGGTACAGAACATCAGCCATCTGATGCTGAAGGAGGAGGTCATAGAAGCGGTGAGTAAGGGACTGTTCAGCATTTATGCCGTAAAACATATCCATGAAGGGGTGGAGATCCTCATGGGCCGCCCTGCCGGGTATCAGAATGGTGAGTTTCTCCCTGGAAGCGTCTATGATCTGGCTTTTCGTAAAATCAGGAAGTTTCAAAAAGCCATGGAAGCAAAAAGAGAATAAAATATCATAGAATAATGGGAAAGAAAAGAGACAGATTCTGGATGCGAGTTCTGTCTTTTTTTCTTTGGTTTCTCTAAGTGACAACTCCAAAAACTTAATGAGGTTGCATCATGGTGATTATCGTACTATAATGAATATGGATTTATTAAATAATAATGCGTGGAGGTGTCATTTTGATAATTTACGAGAATGTAACAAAAAAATATAATGATGTTACTGTGGTGGATAACCTCAATCTCACCATCAATGAGGGAGAGTTTGTGGTTTTTATCGGACCATCGGGATGTGGAAAAACAACGTCTCTCAAAATGATCAACAGGCTCATTAAATTGAACAGCGGCAGTATTTATCTGGATGGTAAGAACATCAATGAGATGGATGCAGTGGAGATGAGAAGAAATATTGGATATGTGATTCAGCAGATTGCACTTTTTCCCAATATGACCATTGGGGAAAATATTACGGTGGTCCCTAAGCTTCTCAAATGGAGCAAAGAGAAAAGAAACCGGAGAGCTAAAGAGCTTCTTGAGATGGTGGGAATGCCTTACCGGGAGAACATCAATAAGTATCCCAATGAACTGAGTGGAGGCCAGCAGCAGAGAATCGGCGTTCTCCGGGCTTTGGCAGCAGAGCCGCCGGTCATTCTCATGGATGAGCCTTTTGGGGCTCTGGATCCCATGACCCGTGAGAATCTTCAGGATGAGCTGAAGGTGCTTCAGAAGAAACTGAAAAAGACCATCATCTTTGTCACTCATGATATGGATGAAGCCGTGAAGCTCGCAGATAAAATTGTTTTTATGAAAGATGGAAAAATTCTGCAAGCTGCAAGTCCTGAAGAAATGCTCCGAAACCCTGCTGATCCAATGATTGCAAACTTCATGGGTAAACTTTCCTACACCGTTTCAGGAGATGATCTCACTTGTAAGGATGTCATGAAAAGGAGAGTCCTTACTGTCAGCGAAGAGAAGAAGATGCTGGAGTCTGTGGAACTCATGAAGCAGAGGGAGCTGGATTCTGCAGTGGTCATCGGCGAAGAGGACAATAAGTACCGCGGGGTTGTGACCATAGAGAAACTGGCCAAAGAAGGTAAGCCAGGGCAGAGCATAAAACATCTGGTGGATCCGAAGGTTCCCTCTGTACGCACATCCACCAACGCAAAGGAAGCCTTCGAGCTGCTCATTGCATCCAAGTACAACTACATAGTGGTGCTGAATAGAGATTCCACTGTTGCCGGAATCATCACAAGAACCAGTATGACCAAGGCTCTGGCCAGTGTCATATGGGGAGGTGAGGAGAGCTGATGGCAGATTTTTTAGAACGTTATGGAGAAAAACTCCTGGAAGCGATTGTGGTGCACCTGCAGTATGTCTTTGTGTCTGTGGGTATCGGACTTGTAGTGGCCCTGATTCTTGGCATACTCCTATCCAGGGTGCCAAAGCTCTCCAGTGTCATCATCCCTGTGGTGAGTATTTTTCAGACCATTCCTGGTCTGGTTTTTATTGGTGTGCTGTTCATCAGAATTGGCATACAGCCAGCCACGGTGATCATTGCCCTTTCCATCTATGCTCTTTTTCCCATACTGAAGAATACTTATACGGGAATACTCAGTGTGGACAAAGGGCTCATTGAAGCGGCAAGAGGATGCGGTATGAGCAATTGGCAGATCCTATTCAAATTGGAGCTTCCTCTGGCAATGCCGTCAATATTCAGCGGTCTTAGAATGTCCACCATCTATACCGTGTCCTGGGCAGTTCTAGCAGCCATGATTGGTCTTGGTGGATTGGGAGAGTTTATCTATAGAGGCATTGATACGAACAACAATACTCTCATCATCGGAGGAGCAATCCCTGCAGCGGTGCTGGCGATTTTATTGGGATTTCTCATTGACTTCATTCAGGCAAAGGTAACGCCTAGGGGACTGAAAGGAGGTCGGAGCTGATGACCATGGAAAGAGTGCTTCAGCACCTGTATCTGGTGGGCATGGCCGCAGGGTTTACCATCATTTTTGGACTTGTGCTTGGGATTCTCACCTATCTGTATAAACCCGTGAGACCTTTCGTCCTATGGACCGTGGATATACTTCAGACCATTCCTGTGTTAGCGCTTTTGGGGGTACTAAGCATTGTTGCGGGGTCTTCCAGCACCACCGTCATCATTGGAATTGTCCTGTATTCCCTTCTGCCAGTGGTGAGAAACACCTATGTGGGGCTCACCAGTGTGGACCCTGCCATCAAAGAGGCAGCCACGGGCATGGGGATGACAAAGGTTCAGAAAATCATCAGTGTAGAGCTTCAATTGGCATTTCCAATGATTTTCACAGGAATCAGAATTGCCATCGTGACGTCCATTGGTACAGCTGTATTCGGTGCAGTGGTTGGCGGTGGAGGACTAGGCTCAGTCATCAACAGAGCCATTCTCATCCAGGATATGGATACACTTCTGGAAGCTACATTGGCACTGATGGTTATGGCTGTGGTGTTTGACTTTGGTATGGGTTATGTGGAAAAAAGACTCAAAGCCAGAAGAACCCAGACAGTTCTGGAAGAAGACAGTACTTTGCAAGGAAAAGAAATAGTATAGAACTGACGCATCATTGAAGAAAGAAGGAGAAGGATATGAAAAAGAAAATTACAGCAGTGGCAGCAGCCATGATTTTAACCCTTGGTGTTTTAGCGGGTTGTGGACAGAAAGAGGATGGAAAATCCATCACCATTCTACGTGGGCAGTTTGCGGAGATTGATATCATCGCCGAAATGGCAGGAATGCTTATTGAAGAGAATACAGACCTTGAGGTCAAGTTTCATGATTCTATGAATACCGTGGCAGCCGGAAATGCCATGGTGGGCAAAGAAGTGGATCTTTATGTGAGCTATGATGGAACTCTTCTCACAACGCTTCTGGGATATGATCCCAGTGATGTTCCTGAAGGGGAAGATCTTTATGATTTTGCCATTGCAAAGGGTGTGGAGGATAGAGGTCTTACGCTGACATCAAAGTTCGGGTTTGAAAATACCTATGCCCTTGGCGTGAAGGAAGAGTTTGCAATGGAGAATGGGATTGAATCCATCAGTGACCTGAAGCCTTTTACGGAGGACCTTGTTTTTGGTGCAGAACATGAATTTTTTGATGAGGAAGGTACCATGAGATTCAATCCTTTCAATGAACACTATGGCATCAGCTGGGAAGATGGTGTGTCACTGGACATCGGGCTGAAGTATGCGGCCATTGACAATGAGAACATTGATGTGACCATGGTATATTCTACAGATGGACTGAATCAGAAATCGAATCTTAGGATTCTCACGGATGATCTGAAGTTTTTCCCCCAGTACTATGCAGCTTTCTTCCATAGAGAGAGTCTTTTTGAAGAGTATGAAGAGGCGGCGCCAAATCTGAAAGAGGTGCTTCTGATGCTGGAAGGACAGATCAGCAACGAGGAAATGATTGCCATGAATTTCCAGGTGGATGCGGAAGGTGCAGAGCCTAAGGATGTAGCCAAGACGTTTCTTGTGGAGAAAGGCCTTCTGAAGTAGGGCGATCATGGAGAAAAACAAAGCAAACATTCTCAGCAGGGTTTCTCCTGAGATGAAGAAGGTCATGGACTTCGAGGAGAGACAAAGAAAAGACAGAATCCGTTCTGGAGAGGAGAATCTCACAGACCGGGAAGCCTATGAGGCTTCAAGAAGCTTCTTCAATGAAGGGGGACCTGTCATGGAGAGGGTGGAAGAGATTTTTGTGGACTATGAAGGGAGACGCATTTCCTGCACATTATACGATCCCGTGAATCGACCTCATAACAAGGCTATTTTATTCATTCATGGCGGTGGTTTTGTAGTGGGCAGTCTGAAGACCCATGATGGTATACAGAGAAGACTGGCACATCTGACAAAAGCTGTGGTTCTCAGCATGGATTATTCCTTAGCGCCTGAAGTGAAATTTCCAGTGCAGATTCATGAATGTGCAGCGGTGCTTCAGCATCTCAAGGACCACGGTGCACGCTATGGGATCGATTCTGGAAACATTTCGCTTGCCGGAGACTCTGCAGGAGCGTACCTATCTCTTGCCACGGCTGTTTATCTTCGGGACAGAGGAGAAACCGATGCGATACGGTCGCTCCTTCTCTTTTATGGCAGCTACGGTCTACAGGATTCCAGGTCTATGAGGCTTTATGGAAATGAGTATGATGGTCTGACGCTGAGCGCTCTTCATTCCTACAGCACACTGTTTTGTGATGAGAAGGATCGGGAACATCCATTAAGGAACCTGTTTTTGAGTGATCTCACCTATGGACTCCCTCCTGCATTCATCCTCTCCTGCACATTGGACCCTTTAGCGGATGATTCCTCTCTTTTATTTGAAATACTGAAAGAGCATGGCCTACAGGCAGAGTATGTGGAGTATGATGGAGTTCTCCATGGATTCCTGCATTACAGCAGGATGATGAAGGATTCAGAAAAAGCGATCAGGGATGCTGCTTCATTTTATAAAAAAGTAAGCAGTGAATAAGTCCCATAAAAAATGCAGTTCAGGAAATCTGAACTGCGTTTTTTATGGGCTATATTTCATTTTTCAGATATTTTTTCGCGATCTCAATGATTTCAGAAGAACCGACCAAAAGAAGCTTGTCATTTTTATGGAACTGCAGCTGAGGGCCTGGTGTGAGAATGAGCTCTTTGTCCCGTCGTATACCGATGATGGTGGCTCCTGTTTTCTGAAAGAACTTGCTTTCTGAGATGGTTTTACCGATGAGATGGGAATCTTCCTGAAGTCCCATTTCCACTGGATTCATAGGGTTGGTGTTCTTCAGACGTTCTGAGTAATCAATGATTTTGTCGATGATCTCCATAATCTCATTTTCAATATTTTTTTTCTGCTCCAGAAGGGAGATGACTTCTTCTCTCAAGGAGGAGATGCTCTCTTTGCTCTGACTGCTCTCCATATAACGGTGGGCATTTTCTTTGGAGCGGATCTGGACTCCGCTGCCTAAGGTTGCCTGAACCACATCCATATCTTCCAGAAGAATGATGGCGCGTCGGATGGTTTCAGGGGAAACATTGTACTCACCGGCCATGGAGGAACGGCCAAAAATCTTGGAGCCTTCCGGAAACTCCCCGTTTGCGATTCTGGAAGCGATATCTAGTGCAATTTGCTTATATCTGGGTACCTTAACTCGTCCTTCTTTTTCCAAGGTGATCACTCCATTTTCTATTCTTACTGTCATTATATCATAGGATCTACAGCTTTCTAGAGTCAGTTCCATATTGACAGAGCATCTTCCGCAGCGTATACTCAATTTAACGATTGAACAATCATTCAATCGTTAAATTGAAATAAAATGGAGGCTGATTTCATGAGAGCGGAGAGATGTGACTGTGATGTCATCCATGAAGATGTTCTAAATATAGTACTTGATAAAATGCCAGCGGAGGAAAGTCTTTACGATCTTGCAGAACTGTTTAAGGTCTTTGGGGATTCCACCAGGGTGAGAATTCTGTGGGCACTGGATGCTCATGAAATGTGCACCTGTGATCTGGCGTATGCCCTCAATATGACCCAATCTGCGATTTCCCATCAGCTTCGTGTGCTGAAACAGGCAAAGCTTGTGAAGAATCGAAGAGAAGGGAAAATCGTTTATTACAGCCTGGCGGACGAGCATGTGCGCACCATTTTTGATCAGGCTATGGAACATGTATCAGAAGGAAGCGGGGTGTGATGCAGTGGAAATGAAGAAAAAAGAACTGATATTAGAAGGTCTGGACTGTGCAAACTGTTCCTTAAAAATAGAGAATGAGATGAATGCTCTGGATGGTGTAAAAGCAGAGGTGAACTTTGCGACAAAAACCCTTACCCTTACCTATGGCGCTCATGAAGATGAAGATCTTATGAAGAAGGCCGAACATATTGTGCATCGTCATGAACCGGATGTGGTGGTAAAGGAAAAAAAGAAGAATAAAACTGTAGAGGAAATCTTTCTTCTAGAAGGTCTTGGCTGTGCAAACTGTGCCATGAAAATGGAAGAGGAGATTTCGAAGCTTCCAGCTGTGGAGTCTGTTTCCATTGATTTTGCCACAAGAAAGCTAAAAGTGCTGCCTAAAGAAGGAGCTCTTTCTATGGAAGACAAAAACAGAATGTCAGGAATCATAGAAACCATTGAGAAAGATACTAAGCTGATCTTGGTTGGTACGGAAGAAAAACAGATAGAAGGAGAGTATCAGAGAATCCTCCGTGTCCATGGAAAAGACCTGTCCATGATTGTCCTCAGTGGACTTCTCCTTTTGGCAGGTGCTTTGATTCCCGTCAGTGGCACCTTAAGGCTGCTTCTTTTCCTCTTGTCTTACCTTCTTGTGGGCGGGGAGATTGTGCTTCGTGCAGTCAGAAATCTTGTAAGAGGACAGGTTTTTGATGAGAATTTTCTCATGGCTATAGCAACCATTGGCGCTTTTATCATTGGAGAATATGCAGAAGGCGTGGCCGTGATGCTCTTTTATCAGGTGGGAGAACTGTTTCAGTCCATGGCGGTGGAAAGATCGAGAAGATCCATTGCAGATCTTATGGATATCCGTCCGGAGTATGCCAATCTGATCAAAGAGGGTGCTGCAGTGAAGGTATCACCAGAAGAAGTGAAACCTGGAGATGTGATCCTGGTGAAGCCAGGAGAGAAGGTACCACTGGACGGCGTGGTCGTTGAAGGAGCCTCTTCCCTGAACACCTCTGCACTCACTGGGGAGTCGATGCCAAGGGATGTGGAATCGGGAAGTGAGATCCTCAGTGGATTCATCAACCAAAATGGTCTTCTAAAAGTAGAAGTGACAAAAGAGTTTGGAGCCTCGGCTGTCTCTAAGATTTTGGAGCTTGTGGAGAATGCTTCTGGAAAAAAAGCGCCGACGGAGAGTTTCATCTCAAAGTTTGCCAGATACTACACACCGTTTGTTGTAGTTTCCGCACTGCTGCTGGCGGTGATTCCACCTATGCTTCTTGGAGACTCCTTCTCCATGTGGGCGTATAGAGCTCTGGTGTTTCTTGTGATCAGCTGTCCATGTGCACTGGTCGTATCCATTCCTTTGGGATTTTTTGGCGGCATCGGAGGCGCGTCCAGAAGAGGGGTTCTGGTGAAAGGTGGAAACTATCTGGAAGCGCTGAACGAAGTGGAGACTGTGGTCTTTGACAAGACAGGAACTCTTACAGAAGGTAGGTTCACAGTGACGAGAATTCTGCCTGAAGGAAACCTATCTGAGTCAGCACTTCTTGAAAAAGCTTCCTATGTGGAGTCGTTCTCCAGTCATCCCATTTCTCTCTCCATCGTCAGCGCCTATGGAAAAGAACTGGATAGAGGAAGAATCTCCTCTTATGAGGAGATAGCCGGCCACGGCATCAAAGCTGCACTTGATGGGAAAACCATATTTGCAGGTAACAGAAGGTTGATGGAAAAAGAAGGAGTCACCGTACCCCAGCTGTCTTTTGGAGGAACTTTAGTGTATCTCTCCGAAGGTGGCCAGTACATTGGAGCACTCGTGATCTCTGATACCATCAAGAAGGGTGCCATGGAAACCATCCAAGCGCTGAAAGAAATGGGTATCAGGAAAACTGTTATGCTCACTGGAGATTTGAAGCGGGTGGGAGAGGAAATTGGAACTGCTTTGGGCCTTGATGAAGTCTACACAGAGCTTCTTCCACAAGATAAAGTATCAGTCTTTGAAAAGCTGAAAAAAGAAACCTCAGGAAAGATTGTGTTTGTGGGAGATGGCATCAATGATGCACCCGTTCTGGCTCAGGCGGATATTGGCATCTCTATGGGGTCTCTTGGCTCCGATGCGGCCATAGAAGCTTCAGATGTGGTTCTGATGACCGATGAGCCCATGAGGATCGTCACAGCCCTGAAGGTTGCTAGAAGAACCCGCAGCATTGTATGGCAGAACATCGTCTTTGCACTTGGTGTGAAAGGCATCTTCCTTCTTCTTGGCGCCTTAGGTGTTGCCAGTATGTGGGAGGCTGTGTTCGCGGATGTGGGTGTCACGGTCATCGCGGTCCTCAATGCCATGAGAGTCATGAAAACGGAACACTTATAAGGAAAAACCTGCTTTCTGTTCGAACCATCAGAAAGCAGGTTTTACTGTTTTTTTACTGTATATTATTTGATAACGTCTTCGAAGCCGCATGGCAAGTACTATAATAAAGATAGAAATATGTATAAAAGATGAGGATTATAGTATGGAAAATTTGCTAATAACCATTGCTGCAGCATTCTTAGGAGGATTTCTCCTTCAGAAACTGAGGGTTCCTGGAGGGATGATGCTGGGCAGTGTGCTGACAGTGGCACTTCTTAATATCAACACGTCCTTGGTGGATATCCCGCCTGAATTCAGATTTCTTGCCCAGTGTATTGCGGGCGCCTATATAGGGATGACGGTGAAAAGGGAGAACTTTGGAAGACTTAAAGATCTTGTGCGTCCTATTTTGGTGCTTCTTGGTGGTTTATTCGCCACCAATGTGCTTGTGGGAATCCTTATTTATCTGGTCAGCCCTTTGGATCTGCTCACTTCTTTTTTGTGTGGCATTCCTGGGGGAATCAGCGATACGCCGCTGATTGCTGCAGATTTAGGGGCCGATGCCACAAAGGTCACCGTGCTTCAGTTCGTGAGGCTGATTTCAGGTATTGGTATGATTCCTCTTCTTGTAAAAAGAGAAAAGGGCAGAGGAGCTTCCCAGCCGTCCGGGCAGCAAGAGCTTATTGAGAAAAAAGAGCCGCCCTTTGGGACACCAAAGCTTTGGATCTCCTTGGCAGTTGCGCTCTTGGGCGGACTGCTCGGGAAAAACCTGGGCATTCCTGCAGGCACCCTTCTATTTGCCATGATCTCCATTCTCCTTCTAAAAATGCTTCATGTCGAAGTGACGTTTCCCATTTGGTTTAAACGGCTGGCACAGCTTTTTTCTGGGGCCTACATTGGCAGTCATTTCGGATATCAGGATTTTCTCGAGCTGAAGTTTCTACTGATTCCCGCTCTGATTCTGGTTGGATTCAATCTTCTTGCCTGTTATCTTCTTGGACATTATATTTCGGTGAAGTTCGCGATTCCTCTATCCCAAGCCATCTTATCCTCCTCCCCTGCAGGAGCTTCTGACATGGCGCTGATCGCCTCAGATCTTGGGGTTTCAGGTTCAGATGTAGCTATGATCCAGATCGCGAGGCTCATCGGAGCCATCTCCATTTTTCCGCAGATTTTTAATTTTGTGTCCCAGTGGTTTTCCTAAATCCAAAGAGATAAAGAACTCCACTATCTTACGCCCATGCAGCGCGAGGATAGTGGAGTTTTTCTTGTTATTTTCTTAAGTTCAGAATCTTGTCAGCCCTAGGTGCCCGAAGCATGGAAGCTGAAGGCATGTTGGAGCCAAGAAGCGGTGTCAGATAATACTTGAAGGCATCGGTGACATTATTTCCTTCCTTGTTCAGGAACTCTTCCGGCATCAGTTTTGTTTTTGCGGCTACTTCTTTCAGGCTGCTGAGCTTGTAGTCTACGGAGTAGTATCCGGTTCTATGGATGGTGATGGACCCGTCCACATTCTGCCAGATGGCAAACTGAGCTGCTTTTTCACCTACTTCTCTTGCTTCACGCTGATCCACATCCGAGACACAACCCATAAAGGAGCGCTGGAGATAACCGAAGGTATCGGAACGGACTCTTCCGATGCTGAGCTTCTCTTTCACTTCTTTTACAAGGAGGTCACCCAAAGCACCGGTGCCAGAAAGGGAAACATTTCCATGGGAGTCTTTTTCACGGCTGCCCAGTTTCTCTAGAACCGGAACTCCGTTTTCATCAGCAACCCCTTCGGAAACTGCGACGATGCATCTGCCGTGACGGTCGTAGATCTTTTTCACATCCGTGAGAAAATGATCCATTCGGAAGGCTTTTTCAGGCACATAAATGAGGTGTGGTCCATCGTCCGGATACTTCTGGGCGATGGAGGAAGCGGCCGTGAGAAAGCCTGAGTGTCTGCCCATGACTACTCCGATGTGGACTCCGGGAAGGGCACGGTTGTCGAGATTCAGTCCTATGAAGCTTTGAGCAACAAATTTTGCTGCAGAACCATAGCCTGGTGTATGATCGTTGACCATGAGATCGTTGTCGATGGTCTTTGGGATATGGATGGCTCTGAATTCGTAATTGGAGCGCTCTGCTTCTTCATTTACAATGCGGACGGTATCTGCTGAATCATTGCCTCCGATGTAGAAAAAATACCGCACATCATGGGCTTTGAATACTTTAAAAATCTCTTGACAGTACGCTTTGTCCGGCTTGTCTCTTGTGGAGAAAAGGGCGGAAGAGGGAGTCACGGCCACCCGTTCCAGATTGTTGGTGGTTTCCTGGGTAAGATCAAGAAAATCCTCGTTGATGATTCCTCGAACACCATTGACAGCGCCATAGACTTTTGTGATCTGTGGAAATTTTCTGGACTCCAGAACAACCCCCACAAGGGATTCATTGATGACTGCGGTAGGTCCGCCTCCTTGAGCGACCACCACTTTACCTTCCAGTTTCATTCATTGCACCTGCCTTTTGCTGAAATGTGAGAATTTTCTTTTATTTTATCATAAACTGAAACATTTCCCCAGTATATTGGAACTTTTTATCTGGATTCTGGTGCTGCAAAGCCTAATGCCATCGTTGAAAGTTAAATCCACGTTAAGAGATTGATTAATGAATCATCGCCTCTTGTGAAAGGAAAGAAATTCCAGTAGACTGAATGAGTATTAGGGAGTAGCTTCTTTCTGTCTGACTTGAGACTGAAAGTGTGGACGGTCGT
>NZ_DOPX01000029.1:61034-65386 GCF_003514505.1 Proteiniclasticum sp. | reverse complement strand
TTTAGCTGTGGGAGTGTCAAAGGTTCGTTATTTCTTGCATCCTGAAAGGTTAATTCAGAAAACAGCCGCGTGAATTCATTCTCCATATCGAAATGAAATGAAATCTCCGAAAACTAAAGACGGAGTTTAGATTTTAAATCTATAGATAGGTTGTCAACGACCTCTTCTAAGCTTACATAATAGCTCCGAGAATTTAACTTAGACAGGAAATCGATCATCTTAATATTTTTATTGTATAACGATAAAAATATGCTATAATTCAGTAAGATACCGTTGAATTGATTCCCTTCTTCATCTCATGTATCACACCTCAGTCCACAGTGTACTACTAGAATATACTCTAAAGATGATAGAACTTAAACAATTCTGAATTATCGGCAAAAAAATATGATTGAAATCCTTTTGATACTAAAATGAAATCAATACAATGTATACTTTATTTAGAACATCAAAATATGTAAAGGAGGTGACTGGGAACATTCTTTGATGGATGTTCTCCTCACTATGAAATGGACAGAGACTATCAAGAAGCAGATCACAGGATTAGGCAGCAGCGTCATTCGTTTTCCTATTACAGCACTTCTATCCTTCACACTCATGTCTTTATTAATCACTTTGAATGAAATGAATATTGATGGTTCTGGAAACCAAGAGCTCATAGAGCGGCTGGCTATGGCCACAGCCATCGGTATGCTGTTCAGCATCTCCATGAAGCACATTTATGAAGCCAAACTGGATAAGTACAACAGTATTCTCATGGTTTCGGTACCTACATCAGTAATTACGTTTTTATACTATTTGTTCTTTACGAAAGATATGGATCTCATTCGGGGTATCCAGTTTGCCGGAGCAATCGTAGCACTCATTATTGGTATTTTCTACAGCTTAAAAGTACTTCAACCAAAACAAGCTTATGAAGCTTATGTGATTCGAATCTTCAGCGGATTATTCCTCACAGTTTTATACGCTGGCGTTCTTTTCTTTGGAATATCTGCCATTATTTTTACCATCAACTCTCTTTTTGATGCAGATATTGAAGGAAAATGGTTCTTCTATGTTTTCTTAATGGATACCTTTATATTCGGAGCGCTCATGTTTCTTTCAAAACTGCCAAGAAAAGAAGACACTTTTGAAGAAGCTCCATACTCAAAGGGTTTAAAAGTACTGCTTCTTTATATCGTCATTCCTCTGATCACCATTTATACCGGTATCCTGTACGTGTATTTTGTTAGAATCCTCGTCACTTCTGAATGGCCAAGAGGACTTGTTTCAAATCTTGTACTTTGGTACTCTGTGGTGGCAGCAGCTGTGATCTTTTTCCTTACCCCTATTTTGGAAGAAAATAAGCTGGCCAAGATTTTCAGAACATGGTTTCCAAGAGTTCTTCTTCCCATTCTTGCGATGATGTTTGTCTCCATCGGGAAAAGAATTCACCAGTATGGTGTCACAGAAAACAGATACTTTGTTGTACTTTTGGGATTATGGGTTCTTGGAATCATGGTCTATTTCATTCTAGTCAAGAACGGAAAAAACATCATCATTCCTGTCACTCTATCCCTCATCGCCATTGTATCTGTATTCGGTCCCCTGTCGGCTTTCAACGTGTCTGCTTTCAGCCAGAATCAAAGATTTACAGCACTTCTTGAGAAAAACAATATGCTGGTTTCCGGAGAAATTACCCCTGGTACGAACGTATCAAAAACCGATCAGGAAAACATATCCAGCATCGTTCAGTATTTTGAAAACAGAAACCTGGACCAGCTCAAGTATGTCCCTGAATCCTATACGCATAATGATTTTAAGACTGTCTTTGGTTTTGAGAAAACCTATGACTACTACACCCCGGATACCAGCTATTTCTATGTGAATACAGAGATTGAATCTTCTGGATTTACTGTAGGTGGATATGATTATCTCTTCTTTGTGAACAGTTATATGGAACCAAAATCCATTGATCAGCTCACAGTTTCACTGAAGGATATGACCACATTAGTTCTAGAAAAGAACGGAACCACTCTTCTCGAAGAGAACCTCAGCGAACGGCTGGCGTCCATCGCTGAAGAGAACAACATGGCCAATAACGGAAAAACCATCAGCAAAGAGGAAATCTCATTTGTTCTCGAGAACAATGAAGTTGAAGTAAAAGTCGTGCTTCGTGAAATGTCTGGAAGAAAAGAAACGGATGATAGCTACATTTTTGACCAGCTCAGTCTAGTTCTTCTACTGAATCTTAAATAGATGAAAAAACCTCATCCCAAGCGGATGAGGCTTTTTTATTCGATTTTTATGCCATTGGTCCTAAGAATTTGAAAAGCACTCTCTGAAGCCTCTACACGATCATGGTCTGGTCCATCAAAAGTTGCTACAAGATCCTGTAGTACCGCAATCTCCTTAACAAGATTCTGCTCCGTTACGTAGGACTTCAATGCCAGCGCAAAGTTCAGTATACAAATGTCCGTGCAGCATCCAATTATTGAAATCTTTTCATAGTCATGGAGTTTTTCCACCAAATACGTCCTGAAAGATTCAGACTGGAAAGCATTTACAGAGTTCTTCTGAAAACAGGTATGGGCGAAAAGCTGTAATCTATCTACCACCTCCGCCTCCCTTGTCCCCTTGATGCAGTGGACCGGAAAATCATGAAACTCCGAAGAATCCTCATCATGGGCATCTGAAACAAAAACAATATCCCCAGGATGATGCTCAAGATAGGTTCTGATTGGTTCAATAATGCTCTTCACATGATCCGATGCAAGCGCACCCTCCTCAGAAAATCCTTTCACCATATCAATCACGACAACCAAATTACTCATTGATTTCATCATGTATTTCACCTCATCTTCACCTTACACCAAAGACTCGAAAAAATCATGAAAAAAAGACTCAGAATATGAGTCTTTTTTTAGGATTAAGCGGTGATTTCTTTCAGCGCAGCTTTGATATCCTCAACTTTGTTCAGTTTTTCCCAGGTGAGATCCAGATCATTTCTTCCGAAATGTCCGTAAGCGGCAATCTGTCTATAAATCGGCTTACGTAAATCTAAATCTCTGATGATGGCACCTGGTCGTAAATCAAATACTCTCTTTACAATCTCAATAATCACTTCATGAGACACTTTTTCAGTGCCGAAAGTAAATACCTCAATAGATATTGGTTTAGCTACTCCGATGGCATAACTCAGCTGAATTTCAAGTTTATCCGCAACTCCTGCGGCAACAAGATTCTTAGCAACCCATCTCGCCGCATAGGCAGCAGATCTGTCTACCTTTGTTGGATCCTTTCCAGAAAATGCTCCACCACCATGACGTCCATATCCACCATAGGTATCTACAATGATTTTTCTTCCTGTTAAGCCAGAATCACCCTGGGGACCTCCCACGATGAACTTTCCAGTAGGATTGATGAATATCTTTGTTTCTTTATCCATAAGACTTTCTGGAATCACAGCATTGATTACCTGTTCTATAAGATCCCTTCTGATCTCTTCCTGAGTAACATCAGCACCATGCTGCGTGGAAACAACGATGGTATCCACTCGGACCGGTTGGTCATTCTCATCATATTCTACCGTTACCTGAGTCTTTCCATCAGGACGCAGATAGGTAAGGGTTCCATTCTTTCGAACCTCCGCAAGACGTCTTGCAAGCTTCTGAGCAAGATTGATCGGCATAGGCATAAAGTCTTCTGTCTCGTTGGTCGCAAATCCAAACATCATGCCCTGATCTCCAGCACCTGTTTGAAGAAGCACATCTTCCTGCCCTTCTCTTGTTTCAAGAGAAGAGTCAACACCCTGAGCGATATCTGGAGACTGTTCATCTATAGATGTAAGCACGGAGCAAGTCTCCGCATCAAAACCGTATTTTGCTCTCACATACCCAATCTCTGTGACAGTTTTTCGTACGATTTTCGGAATATCCACATAGCACTTTGTTGTGATTTCTCCCATGACCATGACCATCCCCGTGGTCACTGCTGTTTCACACGCAACTCTTGCATCTGGATCCTGCTCCAGTATACTATCTAATATAGCATCAGAGATCTGATCACAGATTTTATCTGGATGCCCCTCAGTAACAGATTCAGATGTAAATAATCTTTTCATATTATCCTCCTTGTTTTTGGTGCAAAATAAAAACCTCTTCACAATAAGAAGAGGTGTCATGTATCTACAACTCTCTTATCTTGCAACCATATGTTGCAGGAATTGGCACCACGCATTTCACTGCAGGTTGCCGGGTTTCGCAGGGCCCTTTCCCTCCACCTCTCTTGATAAGAGTATTCAATTTTTTTCATAAAAAAAGACAGCAATCATAACAATTGTGTCTTTTGTGGTGGAGGAGAGTGGATTCGAA
>NZ_DOPX01000029.1:60786-60907 GCF_003514505.1 Proteiniclasticum sp. | reverse complement strand
GGCCACTTGGGTACTCCTCCCTATTGTGTACAACTGCCTTTTTATACTACAACAGTCATAAGGTTTTGTCAATAAAATTATCGCATCAAAAAGGATAATGGTGGAGGAGAGTGGATTCGAA
>NZ_DOPX01000029.1:0-60665 GCF_003514505.1 Proteiniclasticum sp. | reverse complement strand
GGCCACTTGGGTACTCCTCCCTAACCGATTCCTTTCAGCTGCCAGTAACTGAACTGACAAAGATTAGTATATAGCCTGGAAGACGATATTTCAAGGGTTTTTTGAAAAATAAAATCAAAAAATTTCTTCTCCAGAGCCATTTCCAAGGTTTTCAAGCACCATAACCTATGTTGCTCAATTGGTTTGAAGAAAAAAATACTCTCTGAAATCTCAGAGAGTATCCTCATTATTTTGTGCCAAAAAGTCTGTCTCCAGCATCACCTAAACCAGGAACGATATATCCGTTCTCATTGAGCTTCTCATCAATGGAAGCAATGAAAATATCCACATCAGGATGCTTTTCTGAAAGAACTTTGATTCCTTCTGGTGCAGCCACAAGGCCTACGAACTTGATGCTCTTGGCTCCTCGTTTCTTCAACATATGAATTGCGTCCACAGCAGATCCACCAGTTGCGAGCATTGGATCCACCACGATCACATCACGCTCTTCGATGTCCTTAGGCAGCTTGCAGAAGTATTCAACAGGCTGAAGAGTGCTTTCATCACGGTACAGCCCAATATGCCCAACTTTTGCGGCAGGCACAAGTTTCAGCATACCATCCACCATACCGATACCGGCTCTTAAAATTGGAACAATGGCAAGCTTCTTTCCAGTGATGGTTTTGCAGTGAGCTATTGCTACCGGTGTTTCAATATCCACATCTTCCATCGGCAAATCCCTGGTTACCTCATAAGCCATGAGAGTTGAGATTTCTTCCACCACTTCACGGAACTCTTTGGATCCTGTGTTTTTATCGCGGATGATTGCCAGTTTGTGCAGGATTAAAGGATGATTGATTTCTGTTACTTTACTCATTAAATGTTTTCCTCCTCAGATATGGTGTATTGTTCTTCCAGCTTAGTAATTTTGTCGATTCTCTGCTGATGTCTTCCTCCCTCAAACTCGGTTCCCAGGAAGATATCAACAATATCCAGTGCGAGGCCCGGTCCAATAACGCGCTCTCCCATGGTTAGGATATTGGCATTATTATGCTCCCTTGTCGCATGGGCACTGAATGTGTCATGTACCAGTGCAGCGCGAACTCCTTTGATTTTATTCGCTGCAATACCGATTCCTATGCCAGTACCACAAATAAGAATACCATACTCATGGCTTTTGTCCACCACAGCGTGTCCAACTTTCTGGGAGATGTCAGGGTAATCACAGGATTCCCTGGAATAGGTCCCAAAATCTGTCACCTCAATCCCCTTATTTTCTAAGTGCTCCTTGATCAGATTCTTTAGTCCGAATCCACCATGGTCTGATCCTAACGCAATTTTCATCTACTTACCTCCTGTATTTTTCAAAATCCGGAATATTCTGTATCAGCCTTCGAATTTCACTAAATGTTTCCACATAATGCCGCTCACTCATCCCATAGGGATCAATGACGTCACCAGACTCTCCTGCAAGCTCTTTAAGAGTGAAGACTCTATCACCGCCATAACGCCGTTTAATCTCCCTCTTCTGGGCTTCTGTCATCGTTACAATATAATCCGCTTCAGATATATCAAAATCTCTCAGCTCTTCCGCATCGCGTTCAATGACGAACCCGTACTCTCTTTCAAGAACATTCTTTGCCTCATAGGACAAAGTACTGCCCCGATGAACAAAAAGCCCCCGGGATACAGCTTTGGCTCTTTTATATGTTTCATTAAAGATGACTTCTGCCATGGGACTTCTGCACGTGTTCCCTGTACAGACAAACAGTACATTCATTTCTTACACCTCAATTATATGGAATGATGCAGCTTTCTTCAGCCGGTTCATGATGGCTCTGGACACACCGACTTCCTGAAACCCTTCCGATAATATCACATCCACCTGTGCATCGTCGAACCTCCGAAGTCCTTCAAAAAGGTTCCTTGCCACTTCTCCCAGGTCACTTTGGGTACCCATAGATACAAAAGTAATGTTTTTTCCATTATACACTGACTTTCTCTCTATGGGAGCAAAAACTCCCACAGTTTTCCCGTTTTTTAACATTTCATCAATCTGCCTGAGAATTTCATTCTCCACCATTGCTGTTTCCCCACGGAAAATCGTCATCGGCGCTTTGGGGGCATAATGCCGGTATTTCATCCCCGGTGCTTTAGGCGCTTCCTCCTCTTCCACTCTGGTTTTCGCTTCCTCATAGACTACTTCTTGATCAATTCTAAGAAGATCCTCATACGTGATGTACCCTGGTCTAAGAAGTCTTGGCGGAGAGACACTGTAATCTACGATGGTGGATTCCAGTCCAACAATGGAACTTCCATCTCCTATGATCATATCCACTTTACCATCAAGATCTTCCACGCATCTTTCAAAATTTGTGGGACTAGGACGGCCTGAGATATTGGCAGAGGGTGCTGCAATGGGATGTCCGAGAGCTTTGATAAGAGCTCTGGCAACTTCATTAGAGGGCATCCTGATGCCGACACTGTCCAGTCCTGCACTGGTCTCCAGAGGCACGATATCCGTTTTCTTGAGAATGATGGTTAAGGGACCAGGCCAGAATGCATTCATCATCTCTTGAGCCTTTAGCGGAATCTCCTTTGCATATGGAGAAATCTCCCGATCCGCCACATGAATGATAAGAGGATTATCCTGAGGTCTTCCCTTTGCTTCAAATATTTTTTTCACAGCGGAAGGATTCAGTGCATCTGCCCCCAGGCCATATACTGTTTCCGTCGGGAATGCCACAGTACCGCCACTTCGAAGAACTTCACCTGCAGCCCGAAACACATCTTCTTCCAGTCCTTTTCTTAAATTTACCTTCTTTGTATCCATTTTTACTCCTAAAAATGGGGACAGTACTACTGTCCCCCCTCATTAGCTATTTCTATTACCCATGGCTTTGAGTTTTTCAGCCTGGTCAAACCGAATCAGGGAATCAAGCATCTCATCCAGATCTCCGTCAAGAAAAGCATCCAGTTTATAGAGTGTCAGGTTGATTCTATGATCTGTTACTCTACCCTGCGGATAATTGTAGGTCCTGATTCTTTCAGAGCGGTCTCCTGTCCCTACTTGGGATTTTCTTTCATCAGCAATACCCTTATTTCTCTCCTGTTCTGCAATCTCATATAATCTGGAACGAAGTATCTTAAGGGCTTTTTCTTTGTTCTTCAGCTGGGATTTTTCATCCTGGACAGCCACCACAAGCCCAGAAGGCATATGCGTGATTCTGACAGCAGAGTCTGTGGTATTTACAGACTGTCCGCCGTTACCTGATGAGCGGTACACATCCACACGGATGTCATTCATGTTGATTTCCACGTCAACTTCATCCACTTCAGGAAGCACCGCTACCGTTGCTGTGGATGTGTGTATTCTGCCTGAACTTTCTGTATCTGGCACTCTCTGAACTCTATGAACGCCAGACTCGTATTTCATCAGTGAATAAACGCCCTGTCCTTTCACCATGAAAACAACTTCCTTGAAACCACCGATATCTGTTTCATTAAGGCTCATGATCTCAACTTTCCATCTTTTGCTTTCTGCATATCTGGAGTACATTCTAAAGAGATTATAAGCAAACAGAGCCGCTTCATCTCCGCCTGCTCCACCTCTGATTTCAACAAAAACGTTTTTGTCGTCATTGGGATCCTTTGGCAGCAGCATAATCTGAAGTTCAGACTCAATCTCTTCCAGTTTCACTTTGATATTTCTCACATCTTCATTGATCATTTCACGCATGTCCTGATCGTCTTCCACCTGAAGCATCTCCATATTGGCATCAAGTTCCTCCTGAAGTCCCTTGAATTCACGGTACTTCATGACGATACTCTCAAGATCGGAATGCTCTTTTACCAGTTTCTGCCATCTTTCATGATCGGCAATCACATTGGGATCACTGATTCTCATGGTCAGCTCTTCATATTTACCTTCTACAAAACTTAATCTGTCTAACATTATTTTTACTCCTTTTCATTTGCACTTCTCCTAAAAATAACATCAGGAAAGCTAAGTCTCCGGAATCAGCAGGCCAGATACTACTCTGGAAAGCCCGGAAAAGTCTTTTACAGTATGAACATTTTTAAATCCATATTCTTTCATCATCTTCTCCACCTCACTGCTCTGATCATAACCGATTTCAAAAATCAGCATTCCGTTTTCTCGAAGATATCTTGGGGCCTGTTGTGTGATGGATCTATAAAAATCCAGTCCGCTATCTCCACCATACAAGGCTAAATGCGGCTCATAGTCGCGAACGGTCTTTTCCAGCTTTTTCATATCCTCACCGCTGATATAAGGAGGATTGCTTACAATAAGATCATAGGAATCTTCTATGCTGGAGAATAAGTCAGAATACACAATCAGGACTCTCTCTTCAAGTCCTAACCGGACTGCATTCTCATTTGCCACATCCAAGGCCTCTTTATTTATATCAGAAAGCGTTACATTTGTAAATTCAAAAGAAGCAGCAATGGAAAGACCAATGGCTCCCGAACCACAGCAAAGATCTAAAACCTTTCTGTATCCATGGCTTCTGATCGCTTCCAAGGCTTCTGTCACAGCAACTTCCGTATCCGGTCTTGGAATAAGAGTATGTTCATTCACCCTGAACTCCATCCCCATAAATTCCTTGCTGCCCGTGATATAGGCGACAGGCATCCCCTGTTCCCGTTTTTGCAAAAAGAGCTCATAAAGATCCTGCTCTTCCTTTGAAAGACTTTCATCCCCATGAACGAGAAGATAAGTATCATCTTTTTTAAGGACATGCTTAAGGAGCACACGCGCATCTAAGGCTGGTGTCCCGGAAGCTTCTCTCATTCTAGCCGTGCCTTTTCTCAATGCCTCACGAATGCTGTTCAATTTCCATCAGCCCTTCCGCCTCTTTCAGCGCTCTTATAGAAACCTCAAGCATTTCATCAAGAGGTTCTTTTGTTGTCAGTCTTTGCAGCATCATACCAGGATAGGCAATAGCGGTTTGAAGGGGACCTTTGGTTTTGCCAAGCCACCTTAAGATCTCGTAGGTAATTCCGGATATGAGAGGCAGCAGCAGTATTCTTGTAACAACTCTTATGACAGGATGTGTCCATCCAGTAAAACTGAACACAACAATACTCACCGCCATAACAAGAAACATAAAGTTGGTGCCGCATCGTTCGTGGTACCTTGTACAGCTTCTCACATTCTCCACCGTCAGATCCATTTCATTCTCATAACAGATGATGGCTTTATGCTCCGCGCCATGATACTGGAATACACGGTAGATATCTTTGAGTTTGCTGATGCCATATAGGTATCCTATAAAGATACTGAGCCGAAGCACTGCTTCTGTGATGTTCAGCACGATGGTAGGAAAATCATATCTTCTCAGAAGGCCCGTAATCAGTGTTGGCAGTACAAAAAACAGAAGAACGCTAAGCCCCAGACTAAAAATGAGCGTCAGTGTCTCTATGATCTTCTCTCCCTTTTCACCGAACTTATCTTTCAGAAAAACCTCGAATTTTGTAGGCTCCTCTTCCTCTCCAAATATGGACGCGGACCAGTTCAGACTCTTGATACCAATCCTCATGGAGTCCACCAGAGCCACAGCGCCACGGACGAGGGGCCATCTGAAAAAAGCGCTCTTTTGGGACAGGGGTTTCGTGTCATCATGGTGCACTACAATCTCCCCTTCAGGATTTCTTACTGCTGTGGCTATTCCTTTCAGCCCACGCATCATAACGCCCTCGATCACCGCCTGGCCGCCTACTGTTGTATTTCTCATTCCTTCACCTTATCTTTCTATAAATTCTTCTTCTTTTCCTCTGCCTTTTTTCGGTACTTAAAGTAGCAGTCTGCGCAGAGAGACTGGTACTCCACATCACCTTCCAAATCGATGGCTACTTGAGCACCTTCAAAAATAAACTCTCCATTGATTTTCCTGCCATTAAGCAGCGCTTTCTTTCCACAGGTGCAGATGGTTTTCAGCTCTTCGATGCTATGGGCCAATAGAAGGAGCCTTGCACTGCCTTCAAAACCATTCATAAGAAAATCAGTTCTCAGACCGTAGCAGATGACAGGAACTTTAAGCACAATGGCCACTTTCAAGAGCTGGTCGATCTGTTCTGCTTTTAAAAACTGCACCTCATCCACAAGAATGCAGTGAATTTTTCCTTCATTCTGAATCCACTTCTCAGTGACCTCATAAAGATCATCAGATGTTCTTACGCTGAAATCAGCTTCTCTCACCACACCAAGCCTTGAAACAAGTCTGTTTCCGCCTTTTGTATCCACTTGAGGTTTGAATATCTTTACTTTCATCCCTCTTTCTTCATAATTATATGCCACTTGCATGAGGTTCGTGGATTTCCCTGAATTCATTGCACCATAACGAAAATATAATTTACTCATTCATCTTCCCCCTGTACTCCTTCATACCCAATCCATTATATCATTTTAGGTATCCATTATCCATAATATTGTTGACTCAGAGAATTCTAAGTGTTAGAATTGAATAGTTAAAAAATGATGAAATTGAGGTGAAATAAATGAAAGAAGGCATACATCCAAAGTACAACAATGAAGCTGTTGTTAAGTGTGCATGTGGAAACACATTCGTTACTGGTTCAGTAAAGGATGAGCTTAAGGTTGAAATATGTTCTCAGTGCCATCCATTCTTCACAGGTAAGCAGAAGATTGTAGATGTTGGCGGAAGAGTAGATCGTTTCAAGAAGAAGTTCAACATCACATCCACAGAAGAATAGAATCTTCATTTATGAAAGGCCCGATTTTATCGGCCTTTTTTATTTTAAAGAAAAACAGGAAGTCAGAGCTGCTGATTTCCTGTTTTATTGCTATATTAGAGCAACCCAAGCTCTTCTGCCAGCTCGTTCAGATAAGTCCATCTCTCCATAGCTACATCTAGAGCGTCCTCTATTTGGGCTTTCTTTTCAAGTAGAGGGGAAAGCTTTTCGAAATCAGCTGCGTGAAGACTCATCAGCTCCTCCACAGAAACAAGTTCCTTTTCTAAAGATTCGATCTTACCATCGATCTCAGCAAACTCTTTCTGTTCTTTGTAACTGAACTTTGTTTTAACCTTCTCTTTGGGCTTTTCTTTCTGGACATCCTGGGAACTTTTTTCCTCTACAGGCACAAGCTCTGATTCACTCTTTCTTTTTTCTTCAAACTCTGTGTAATTTCCAAAGTAGATTGAAACTTCTCCTTCTCCATCAAAGGAAAAAATCTTCTCAGCCACCCGATCCAGGAAGTAACGGTCATGGGACACTGTGATGACCGCCCCAGGAAAAGTCTCCAGATAATCTTCCAGAACACTCAGCGTTTTGATATCCAGATCATTGGTCGGCTCATCCAGAAGGATCACATTGGGTTTTTCCATGAGCATCCGAAGAAGCATCAGTCTTCTCTTTTCACCACCTGAAAGAAGCGTAATCGGTGTCCATTGTTCTTCCCCCGTGAAAAGAAATGTTTCCATCATTTCACTGGCACTCACTGTACCCTCAGATGTTTCGATAACTTCAGCAGCTTCCTTAATATACTCGATGGCTCTCATCTTTTCATCTGGAATGGTATACTCCTGGGAAAGATATGCAATCTTTACTGTATCCCCCACATCCACAATCCCCGCGTCTGGCGAGATCTTTCCTACAAGGATTTTAAGAAATGTGGACTTGCCGATGCCGTTCTCTCCCACTATCCCGATTCTGTCATCCCTAGCCACCATATAGGAAAAGTCTTTCAGAAGCGATTTATCTCCATAAACCATTGAAACACCTTCGATGGAAATGATTTTCTTGCCAAGTCTCGATGATACCGCTTTGATCTCAAGAGCATCCTCTTTTAGGAGGACCTCCTTGGATGAAAGCTCTTCAAATCGGTCAATACGGGCTTTCTGCTTTGTGGTCCGGGCTTTTGCACCACGCCTGATCCATGCCAGTTCCTTCACTAATAGCTTCTGTCTTTTCCTTTCTGACGCTTCTAGAATGTCCTCCCGTTCTGATTTCATTTCCAGATATTTGGAATAATTGACAGGGTAACTGAAGACCATGCCTCGGTCTATTTCCAGGATCCTGTTTGCCACACGTTCCAAGAAATAACGGTCATGTGTTACCATAAGCAGAGCTCCCCTTCTATTTTTCAGATACTCTTCGAGCCATGAAACAGATGCATTGTCTATGTGGTTCGTCGGTTCATCCAGGATCAGCAGATCAGAGGGGGTAATAAGCGCCGTGGCCATGGCTACCCGTTTCTTCTGTCCGCCTGAAAGCTCATTCATTTTTTTATGAAAATCTGTTATGCCAAGTTTTGTTAGAATCATTTTTGCTTCCGCTTCAAGTGACCATGCATTCGAAGTCTCCATGTCATTGGAAAGTTTCAGCATCTTCTCCTGAAGGTCTTCATTTTGTGGATCTTGCTCCAAAGCAAGGATTCCTTCCTCATAGGCTTGAAGAACCTTCAGTACTGGCGCGTCTCCATGAAACACCTGCTGAAGCACAGAATAGTCTTCTATGATCGGCGGTTCCTGGGAAAGATAGGATAAAGAAGCCTTGGATACTCTCTGGACAAATCCGGTATCTGGTGAAATCACACCTGCAAGCACTTTCAGAAGAGTCGATTTGCCAGTCCCGTTGACCCCGATGATCCCAATCTTATCTGTATCCGTCAGCGTCAATGTGACGGATTCAAAAAGCTTTTTCATTCCATAATTTTTCGATATATTTTCTGCGGTAATGATATTCAAAATAATTTCTCCTTAGTGAACAAACGATCAGCCGTTCTCAAGATTAAGCAACTAGAAAACACCTGAAAGACTCATGATATGAATCTTCAGGTGTTTTATTATACCACTAAATTAGTTTGCCATGAAGAGCTCAATGTCTTCATCCACTTCTCCGATGGTGGCGATGCCAAATTTTTCAACCAGCACATTGGCAACGTTTGGAGAAAGGAATGCAGGCAATGTGGGTCCAAGGTGAATATTTTTAACACCAAGGTATAAGAGGGCGAGCAGTACAATGACCGCTTTCTGCTCGTACCAGGCGATGTTGTAGGCGATGGGAAGGTCATTGAGGCTTTCTAGTCCAAAGATTTCCTTGAGCTTCATTGCAATGACAACTAGAGAATAGGAGTCATTACATTGTCCTGCATCAAGCACTCTAGGAATCCCTCCGATATCTCCTAGGGGAAGTTTATTGTATCTGTATTTTGCGCATCCAGCAGTTAGAATTACTGCATCCTGTGGCAATTTTTCCGCAAACTCCGTGTAATAATTTCTTTGATTCATTCTGCCATCGCAACCTGCCATGACAACAAATTTACGGATCGCACCGCTCTTTACTGCATCCACTACCTTGTCTGCCAGTGCCACTACCTGTGCATGGGCAAACCCCCCCACAATCTTACCTGTTTCAATCTCTGTTGGTGCTTTCAATGTCTTAGCAAGCTCTATAATCTCAGAAAAATCTTTCACTCCATCTGAATCCGCTTCGATATGACCACATCCTGGGTATCCAGATGCACCTGTTGTAAAGATACGATTCCTCAAATTCTCATTTCTTGGGGGAACAATACAGTTGGTAGTGAAGAGAATTGGTCCGTTGAAGGATTCGAACTCTTCGACCTGTTTCCACCATGCATTTCCGTAGTTTCCCACAAAGTTGTCATATTTTTTGAACTCAGGGTAATAGTGGGCTGGCAGCATTTCACTGTGTGTATAAACATCCACACCAGTACCTTTTGTCTGCTCCAGGAGCTGCTTCAGATCTGTAAGATCATGTCCTGAAATCAGAATTGCAGGTCTGTTACGGACACCGATATTCACCTCTGTAACTTCTGGATTACCAAACATGGACGTATTCGCATTATCAAGAAGAGCCATAGCCTTTACACCCAGCTCACCAGTTTTTAGTGTCAGCGCAACCAGCTCATCTGCCCCTAGATTGTTGTCCATAGTTGCTGCCAAAGCCTCATAGACGAAGCTGTAAATCTCATGATTCTCTTTCCCGATATTCAGCGCATGATGGGCATAAGCCGCCATACCTTTTAGGCCATAGATAATCAGCTCTCTAAGGGATCTGACATCTTCATCTCTCGTAGAAAGAACACCTACCAAAGCTGCTTTTTTCAGCATGGAAGCACGGTTTGTCACTTCAAAGTTTATCGCATCGGATTTTACGTCCAGTTTTAATGAAGACTTCAGTTCATCCCTATAGGCAATCATCTTTCTGATTTGCGCCTCAATGGCATCCTCATCAAAGTTCGCATTAGTGATGGTCATGAAAAGCGAATTGATCACCTCATGATTGACTTTTGTCAGTGTTGAAGCTTCAATACCTCCCGACATAACGACCTGAGAAACTCCTTTAATGGTATAGATCAGAAGATCTTGAAGATTCGCCACTTCAGGGCTTTTTCCACAAACACCGATGATTTCGCAGCCTGTACCACGGGATGCTTCCTGACACTGATAACAGAACATATTTGACATTTTAGTTCCTCCTAGCTCTCGCATATTATATGTAAGACCATAGGTTCCGAATGATACTGACCTTTCGGAACAAGTATGGACTTCTTATCTCTACGTCATCGATTATAATAGAACAGCCGAACAAAAACTGTAACACCTGTTACACATTTAGAGAAAAGACAAAAAAGTATTGCAGCATAAAATGAACAGAAGTTCCAGAAAACCCATCCGAGTGTTTCACTCTGGATTATTCCATTTCCTTAGATTTCAAGCTATACTATTAGAGTCCAGAAGAATGAAAAGAGGTATCGATATGAAAGAATCCATACAGAGTCTGCTGAAAAACGCACTTTTTAACAATATAGATGAAGAAGAACTACATAGAATATTGAGCTTCGAAAGCTGTAGAGAAGAAGTCTTCGAGAAGGACAGTCTGGTGGTTCAAGAAGGGGACTATTGTGACACCATAGGTTTCGTTCTTGAAGGAACTCTCACCATTCAGCAGTATGGAAGAAGCGGTGATGCCCTTACAATCAATATCTTCCGACACGGTGAATGTTTTGGTGCACCACTTCTATTTACGAAGCAGGCAAAATATCCCTTCACATTGGTAACCACATCAAAGAGCAAGGTCTTGTTCATTCCCTTCAAAGAAATGAGACATATGCTTGAATCCAGTAGGACATTCAATTTCAATTACCTTACATTCCTGTCTACTCATATCTTTGTATTGAAAAATAAAATAAAAATACTGGCACATAATGATGTACGCTCAAGATTGATGATCTATCTTGCTAAGGAGATGGAGCTTGCCGGAAGCACCCACTACAAAATGAGACACAAAAAAACCGAAATCAGCGAAATCATAAAAGTCGCCCGCCCCTCTGTCTCCAGAGAGTTGTCCAATATGGAAAAAGATGGTCTTATTAAGATTGAAGGCACCCATGTGACCATACTCTTAGAGGATGAGTTTCTGTTGTAGGTTCTGAGCTTGAATTTTTCTTAATCAATCAAAAAAACAGCATCCGATACATAGCATGCATCGGATGCTGTTTTTTTTACTTACTGAAAACCTGATTGATTTTAAGTGCTTCGATAAACTCTTCATTTGTTCCAGACTGACTCATCATTCTGATCAAATCTTCAGTGACTCTGTCCTGTGCTGAAATGGAGTTCATTTGTCTTCTGATATTCATAGACATTTCGTATTCATCCTGAGAGAGAAGCGCCTTTTCTTTTCTTGTTCCAGACTTATAGATATCTATAGCCGGGAATACTCTTCTCTCCTGCAGCCTTCTATCCAGATGAACCTCCATATTTCCTGTACCTTTAAATTCTTCGAAAATCATATCATCCATTCTGGATCCAGTTTCTACCAATGCGGTAGCAAGAATGGTAAGACTTCCACCTTCCTCCATGTTACGGGCTGCACCAAAAAACTTCTTCGGCATGATAAGAGATGCAGGGTCCAGTCCTCCCGATAGCGTTCTTCCTGAAGGTGTCACGGTCAAATTGTATGCTCTGGCCAGTCTTGTGATGGAATCCATAAGAATCACCACATCCTGCTTCTGCTCCACCATTCTTTTGGCACGCTCCAGAACCATTCTCGCGACTTTTGTATGATGCTCCGGTTCTTCATCAAACGTGGAATAAATCACTTCCCCATCGATGCTTCTTTGCATGTCCGTCACTTCTTCAGGCCGTTCATCTATAAGCAAAACAATGATTTTTATAGATGGATGATTTTTCGCAACATTTTGCGCGATTTTTTTCAGTATCGTTGTTTTCCCGGCCTTTGGCGGTGCAACAACAAGTCCTCGCTGACCTTTCCCCATGGGCGCCATGAGATCTATGATCCTCATTGAAATATCGTTCTCTCCAGGTGCTTCCAAATGAATCCGCTCTTCAGGATAAATGGGTGTCAGTTTTTCAAAATAAGGTCTTCCAACGGATTTCTCAGGATTCTCCCCATTGATTTTCTCGATGTATGTAAGCCCCGCGAATTTTTCACCTTCTCTTGGATACCTGGCATACCCTATAACTTCATCGCCCGTTCTTAAATCAAATCTCCGGATCTGTGGCGGTGAAACATAAACATCATCTGTACTGGACAGATAATTTGTCCCTCTTAAAAAGCCGAAATTATTTGTTTCCAGTATTTCTATAACACCACGGACATCATATTCATTGCTGTATTTCACTCTGCGTCCACCCTCTGACCGGTGCACTTCCCTTGGCGCTGCATTCTTTTGGGGAATCGCTTCTTGATCATTATCATCCTCAGGATCTTCCGAAAGATCCTCTGGCGCTGGCGTCTGCACAGGATGTTCTTTCGCTAACTCTTCCGGTTCATTCTCTTGTTTCTTCTCGTTTTTTTGCGCATAATGCTCTTCCAGTAAAGCAATCAGCTCATTCTTTCTGTACTTCTGAAAACTCTTTATTTGAGCATCTTTTGCAAGCTCACGAAGCTCTGTCAGTTTCAGCTCCTGGAACCTGTCTGTTTCAGTAACAGTCATCGGCATGCCCTCCTTTTTTATTCTGTTTCTATGATTGTGCAAATTGTTATAAAATCTATGCGAAGATAGAAATGTGTCATTTATAGAAGCTGTTTGATCGGTCTGAATGTTTAATCAGGAAACTCACTAGAATAAGCACAGAACTTATAAGACCATTCATAAAGATATTGAGCGAACATAACCAAGACATCCCCTTTTCTTAAAAGATGGGAATATATCACGATACATCTCATTATACCAGATGTTTGCCAATGAAAAAACAGCACCCATACGAATGCTGTTTTGATTTCAGTTATTTTTGAAGTTACCGGGTATGGTTCAGTGCATGTTCAACAAATGAAGCAAACAGCGGGTGAGGGCGATTGGGTCTGCTCTTCAGTTCAGGATGGTATTGAACCGCGACAAACCAGTCTAACTGTGGAATCTCAACAATCTCCACCAAGTTCTTCTGAGGGTTTCTGCCACTGAATTTCATGCCTGCTTTCTCGAATTCGTCCATGAAGAAATTATTGAACTCAAACCGATGTCTATGTCTTTCAGAAATGTTTTCCTCTCCATAGGCCTCAAAAGCTTTAGAAGATCTCTCAACTTTTGCTTCATACTTACCAAGTCTCATGGTCCCACCCAGTCCATGAATATTTTTCTGCTCTTCCATGAGATCTAT
Organism: Proteiniclasticum sp.; assembly: GCF_003514505.1. Classification (GTDB taxonomy): domain Bacteria; phylum Bacillota; class Clostridia; order Clostridiales; family Clostridiaceae; genus Proteiniclasticum. Next base: position 47,049 of record NZ_DOPX01000029.1, on the reverse strand, counting down.
CACAGGGTATTTGCCATCCGGAACAAACTCGGTACTGTGAGCCCCTTCATATCCAAGGACATTTCTCGCAAACTCCACTACAGCAGCTTGCATCCCAAGACATATCCCAAAAAATGGTATGTTGTTTTCTCTTGCATAAGAAATGGCTTCAATCTTTCCTTCAACACCTCTTTCTCCAAAGCCTCCAGGAACGAGTATGCCATCGACATCTTCAAAAATCTCTTTAGCCCGGTCTCTTCTGACTTCCATGGCGCTGATCCACTTCACTCGCACCTCTGCATCGTGAACAAGCCCGCCATGGGACAGAGCTTCCACCACTGAAAGATAGGCATCATGGAGCTCCACATATTTGCCCACTAATCCAATGGTTACGCGCTTTTTAGGTTTCTTGATTTTTTCCACCATTTTTTCCCATTCTGTATTATCAGGTTCACCGCAGGAAAGGTTCAGCTTTTTACAAACAATGGCATCCAATCCTTCTTTATAGAGCAGCAGCGGAACTTCATACAATGTATCCGCATCCAGGTTCTCAATGACCGCTTCTTCTTCCACATTGCAGAAAAGACCAATCTTTCTTTTGAGTTCAGAGGATATCTTCTTCTCAGAGCGGCACACAATAAGATCCGGCTGAATACCGATGCCTCGGAGTTCCTTCACGCTGTGCTGTGTAGGTTTTGTTTTGAGTTCCCCAGCTTTTCCTAGAAACGGCACCAGAGTCACATGAATGAAGAGCACATTGCTTGCACCAGCATCATATTTCATCTGTCTGATTGCTTCCAGAAATGGAAGGGACTCGATATCTCCAACAGTCCCGCCAATCTCAGTAATCACAACATCCACATCTTCACAGGCAGCATCCTTGATCTTCTCTTTGATTTCCGATGTGATATGAGGAATCACTTGCACCGTTCCCCCAAGGTAATCGCCGCGACGTTCTTTAGAAATAACACTGTGATAAATCCGCCCCGTAGTGACATTGCTGTTTTGGGAAAGGTTCTCATCAATAAATCTCTCATAATGTCCCAGATCTAAATCAGTCTCAGCCCCATCTTCTGTCACAAATACTTCTCCATGCTGATAAGGACTCATGGTGCCAGGATCCACATTCAGATACGGATCAAACTTCTGAAGGGTAACCTTCAGCCCTCTGTTTTTCAGCAGACGCCCCAAGGATGCCGCAGTAATCCCTTTTCCCAGAGATGAAACCACACCGCCAGTGACAAAAATAAATTTGGTCTTTTTCATAAAAATACCTCCAAAGATATTGACAACAATTCCACCTTTGGTATAATAAGAATTACCCCCTTATTGATAACATAGGCTTTTTGTGTCTTTATGTACAATAAATATAAAAATAATGATAGCATAGTTTTCTTTCCCATGCTACCATTATTTTTGTATTTATTTTTTTTATCACCTAAAACATTTCCAACATCCGCACATCTTTCATATTAAGAGGGATTCGAATGATCCTGACCGATCTTTTCAATCACATGAATCGTCATTTCATTCTGTTCAAAAGGATCCCCGGCAATTTCGAGCTTATACCGAATATAAATCCGCATCTGCCTATCTTCTCTCCATATACTCACTTTATCCGTCTCCAAAACCATGGACATGGAACCAACTTCCATTTTGTACACAAACCTGTCTCTGTGGTTCTCTCTGAACACCATGGTCGCCTGAATGTTTCCAGTTCGCACCAGCGTGATCTCTTCACCACTCACTTCAATCTGAGTATGAACCCCTTCCATGCCCGTGAGCGCACTTTCATCATAGGATAACCTATCCACACCTTCGGTCATTTCGCGGTATCCCCAGTAGACAACCTCTATGGGATCCTCATTGACTCTGCTGTTCTTCACTTCAATCTTCACTCTCTTCACGATATCACCCCCAAGTCACTTCTACAGTATAAGGTTTTTTTAAGAATCAACACCCTGTTTTTAACATGACATTAATATTTATATTATAAACTAAAATAGAATTGTTACCACATAAGTTGTTAATATTCAAAATCAAAGATGATGTGGTAAAATAAACTATCCAAATCAATTACTGCCCAGAAGATCAGATACCATTGGATGAGGTGTACCATGAGAGCTTTAATTCTTTCTGTTTCCACCGGCGGAGGCCACGCCAAAGCCGCAGAAGCAATCAAAGAATCCATTATGAAAAACGAACCCCAGTCAGAGGTTCAAATCATTGATACAATTAAATACATCAGCCCGTTTCTAGATAAACTTGTTGTGGGAACTTACCTGAAGAGCATTCGGTATTATCCCTCTTTTTTCAAGTTCTTATATAAACATTCAGACGAAGAGGGCCGCTTTACAAAATCCTCCACCTTAGGGAATGATTATCTTACAAATAAGCTATACCCTACCATCGTTGATTTTGAGCCAGATATTCTGATTGCAACCCATGCATTCACGGCCCAGATTCTATCAATATTGAGGAAGAAGTTTCAATGGCATAAACCATCCCTTGTTGTGATGACAGATTACGCTTCTCACGCTTTCTGGGTTCACAGAAATGTGGATGCTTATATTGTTTCCAATGAGGATATGATTGAGGAGCTTGCATTGCGTGGACGGGATAAAAATCAGATATATCCATACGGAATCCCCATCTCCGAAAAATTCTTGAATATCAGTGACAGAGAGAGTATTCTTTCAAAATACAACCTCAGTCAGGACAAGAAGATCATCACAATCATGGGCGGAAGTTTAGGTATCGGAAACATCGAAGAAATCCTCAACGAAATCCTTCAGATGAAGAAACCCTATCAGATCATCGTTCTCACAGGAAAAAATGAGAAGCTCTATGAGAAGATGTCCGAACTGCAAACCCGATGCGACCACTGCCTCACCCCTCTTGAATACTGCGAAGAGATGAATGATATCCTCAGCATCACAGATCTTCTCATCACCAAACCCGGTGGTCTGACCATTACAGAAAGTTTTATCACAGGAACACCGCTGGCCATATACTCCGCGATACCAGGCCACGAAGTTCAGAATGCTGATTATCTTATCAGGCACGGCTTGGCTGTGGATCTTGGTACCGGAGAGCACTGCGGTCCTCTCATCGAGAACCTGCTCGATGATGATGTATTCCTCCATTCTATGAAAGAAAAATCAAAAAACAACGCAAAACCCCATGCAGCGCAGCACATTTTCGAACTATGCAAAGATCTTATTGAAGAGAAGTCGCTGCAGTATGACACAAAACGGATTGATTTATAGTATACTATTAAAGAGTAGGAAAGCACTTTCCTACTCTTTTACTTCGCCTCTCACAAGAAGCCCTCATATTGTCTCTGTCAGAATCACTTCATTTCCATTCTTTCTCAGCTCATCCAAAGCACGAACAGCTGTCTCTTTATTCTCATAAATCCCATAAACCGTCGGACCGCTGCCACTCATCAGCGTGACTTTCGCCCCAGTTTTCACTACTCTCTGCTTGATGCTCTTAATTACAGGGTAAGATTGTATGACTACATTCTCCAGAAGATTCCTAGAATAATAGTGCACACCATTCAAGTCATCTTTCGCAAGAGAATCTATAAGCTTTTCCGTTTCCACATGTCTTTTGATCTTCTCCAGATTAAATGCTCCATAAGCATCTTTTGTTGATACCCCAAAGGGAGGTTTCACCAAAACAACCACATGACCACCGAAGGATTTGAGTTTAGTAATCCGTTCACCCACCCCTTCACATAAAGCAGTGCCACCTTCAAGGCAGTAAGGCACATCAGCACCCAGTTTCAACCCTAAAGCTTTGAGCTCTTCATGCGAGAGCCCCAAGGAAAACATCGCATTCATTCCTTTAAGCACAGCAGCAGCATCTGTGCTTCCTCCAGCAAGTCCAGCCGCTACAGGAATGTTCTTATTGATATGAATATGAATTCCTGACCTCAGCCCAGTTACTTCCATAATGAGTTTTGCGGCTTTATACGCAATGTTTCTTTCATCCACAGGTACATAAGACTTATCACAGGAAAGCGAAATCCCTGACTTTCTTTCCGTAAGAATCACCTCATCATGAAGTTCCACACTTTGCATGATCATCTTCAGAAGATGATACCCATCATCCCTTTTCCCCACAATATCCAATGACAGATTAATTTTCGCATACGCTTTTAAAATCAACTAATACACCTACTTTTCCAATATAGACTCTATTATGGCAAATTCTTTGAAAATATGCAAAAAAAGAAGCGCCAGCATACGCCAGCACCTTACATACTAATTTTTGTATGACAGAGTCACAGTTTTTGTGAGCACATCAGAATAACTGAATGAAACGCATCCCTTAGACTCATTGTCTAACCGGACCACGAAAATACTTGGATAAACCTGCTCAATGGTCCCAGTACTCTCATACATTTTCCGCCTTCCCACATTGGCTTTCAGTTTTACATCGCGTCCTACATTCTTTTCAATTTCTTTGCGAATGTCGGTAATATTTTTTAAATATTCCATATAACCACCTACTTCCATATATGATTATACAGAAAATTTATTCAAATGTCAAATCCATAACTTTTTATATTAGCACCTGACATAATCATTGTCAATAGTTCATGCAAAGTTTTCTTTTAGTTCATATTACCTTTACATATTGTCTGAAGAAATAAAAAAGCCGATTGCACCTTCAGCACAACCGACCACCTATTCTAGGACTCTTTCCTGAAGATTTCCCAGTCTTTCAACTGACTGATTTTCTTCACTGCAGTAATCTTTGACATGTGATAGATAATAAAATTCGCTGCAATCCCAATAAAGATTCCAGTCCCGATACCAATGAACGTCAGAACTGGGAGATACATCATCACAGACCAGTTGTTGACAATCATCGAAGCCACTACAAGCTGCCCAATATTGTGACTAACCGCTCCTGCGCCGCTGACACCGATGATAGTAACCTTTTCTCTAAATATATTCTTCACCGCAGCCATGGCCAGAAGGCTTAAAAACCCTCCACTGATAATGTATAGAAATGAAGACAGTGTTCCACCAAACATCGTTGCAAGAACAACTCTTAATCCCACTACAAGAACTGTGGACTTGAATCCCAGAATGTACAGAGAGATGATGGTGAAAATATTTGCCAGGCCAAGCTTGGCTCCGGGGATGCCTATAGGCAGGGGAATCATCCCCTCTATCACGTGAAGCACCAGAGCTTGTGCAACAATAAGTGAAATGAAAATCATTTTGGTTGTCTTAGTCATGGTTGTCACTTTTAAACCCAGTGATGATGTCCTCATCATCCTCTTGTGGTTTTTCTCCCTTTACTTCAATTACAATTCGATTCGGCAGACAGACAATGGTCTCACCAGGTCTGGAAATATATTCTGGTGAATAACACACTTTGTCAGGACAGTCCGCTTCATACATACCGACTTTCTCATCAATAATCTCCACAATATTGACACCCAAATCAGTTTCAATGCGAATTTCATCTCTTCCTGTATGCCCTGTCAGCTGAACCCTTTCATAGAATTCTCCCTGAACTTTGATTTCCACATAGTACCCATCTGATGCAGATCTTGTATTCAGAGTAAATATCAACGCTGGAATAAATGAAGCAAGCACAAATATTCCAATGATGATCACATCCCATTTTTTCACTTTCATCGTAACGCCCCCTTGCACTGTATCCCAAAAATATATTATATCAGATATCAGTTCTCCTGTGAATGAAATCAGGTTAACTTTGATAAAAAAGTCACATTCAGTGAACAGCTCATAACACCATAAAACAAATTGCATAAAATTTAAAATTCAGGTATGATAAAGAAAGAATCCAATTATATGGAGGGATCTGTTTGAAAAAATCAATATTCTCTATCACTGTATTGGCTTTTATTACACTATTTTTGTCCTCATGCGCTTCAGAACCTCTTTCTCCTTTGCAGAACGGTTCATATTCCGTTATCTTTGATGATTTTGATTCCACTGGATGGAAGGCCTATCTTGTATTATACGTGAAAGACCAGAAAATCGAGAATGTGGAGTATGATTATATCGGATCCTCTACAAACGGCGGCAAATTGAAATCCGAAGACTCCTCCTATGCAGAAGCAATGTATTCCATCACAGGAACTAAGCCAGAACTGTATATTCGGCAGTTGGTGGACAGTCTTTTAACCCATCAGGATCCGGATCAGATAGAAGCGGTGTCTGGTGCCACTGCTTCCACAAAGGACTTCAAAAAATTTGCAAAGCTCGCCATAGAAGCAGCAAGAAAAGGCGATACATCCCCTATTACAGTTTCTCAAAATGAGTAAAGTAAGCACAAAACTGTGCTTACTTTTTTTACGGTTTACTTTCATTCGCCTCATCTGATTGTATATCTGTTTCAGCACCATCTACATCACTTAGATTCTCATAAGATGTAATAGGTTCCGGCAGCTCATAATCATACTTTCGGACATAGTCAGGATACTCTGTTTTCAGCTGTTCCTCGAAATACTCTTCAAAAACAGCCAAAGCCGCTGGCACAACAAATGCACCTCTTGTCACATCATAAATCACAACTGCCACGACGATTTCTGGATCATCAACGGGCGCGACAGCCGTATATAATCCGAATGCATCTCGTCCAACTTCCGCCTGATTGGCTTTAAACGTTGCTGTACCTGTTTTCCCTCCAGTTGCAATAGGAAAATCTTTAAATGTGCTGTAACTACCTCCACCGGGCAGCGTGGAAGCTCTGAGCCCATCAAGTAGAGCTTTCACCGTGGATTCTTTAATACCCGTTTCTTCCAGTACCACTGGTTCATTTTCCTGTATGACATTCCCTTCTGTATCAGTGATTCTCTGAACCAGGTTGGTTTTATACCGCGTTCCACCATTGACTATGGTGGCAAGAGCATTGGCAATCTGGAGCAGTGAAGTCTGGTTGTCACCTTGTCCAATGGAAGAGTTAAGAACATTTCGAGGGCTTATGATCTCTGTCGTTTGATCATAGACTATCTTAGCTGCAATCTGCTCTGCATAAAACTTGGAGGACTCCAGTCCCGTTGCTTCCTCTTCAGGAAGTATTGCAATATACTCTTCAAAAGCTTCCCGAAGATTCTGTACTACCTCTGCATAGTCCTGTCTGACATACTTGTTTGCATCGTCGATGGAAATATCAAAAGCATCTCTAACCGCTTGTTTAATCTTCTCCTTACCAAGCGCTTTCTTTTCCTCATCCGCACGATTTATCCCGATATCAATCGGTGTAAAACTACGGGAGGTGTTTCTGGCTTTTCCCGCATTCAAGAATGCGACAACATCAAACATAAAGAGCCTCTTTGTAATCTCCACTTTAGAATAGTGGTTGTATACATTACCTGATATATTCTCATTGATTTCTATTCCCGTGGTGCTATGGGACTTCTCTTGTGGATCGTGACCCATTCCAAGTTTCCAAGCCCACTCAGCAATGGCATTGAGTCCTTTTGCTTTATATAGCCTATATCCCACATCAGCAAAGAAGACATTGGATGATTTAGCCAGAGCTTTTGCCAGATTGATATTTCCGTAAGCTCCTCCACCATCATTGGTGATGGGGTTTCCTACCTGGTCATTGGTATAGGCACCATTATCACGAATGATAGTATTTGGAGTCAGAATTCCTTCCTCCAGCGCAGCAAGTCCTGTTATAACCTTAAATGTGGAGGCTGAAGGCACAAGCCCCTGGGTCGCGTAGTTAAAGAATGGTTTTGCGTAGATGTCATTAAAGTCTGTCACTGTACCATCCGTATTGAACCGAAAAAGATCCTCCGGCACCGCAGGCCTTGTTTCATTGGTTTTTTCATTCACAGTGGTTCTCAGATTCATTTTACGGATCAGCTCTTCTGCATAGGCTCTATAATCAGGAGTAAAGAACTCCTGATACATTTCACTAGTCAGCCTGCCTGGAACAGCGAAAAGATTTGGATCAAAACTTGGATTACTTGCCATTGCCAGAATATTTCCAGTATCTGCCTCCATTACAACAATGGCGCCTCTTGTGGCATTGGTGGAATTCTGTGTATATCCGGCAACTCTATGCACTGTATTCACTTGAGAGTACTCATAAATCAGATCACTCAGAACCTTCTCTGCAGTATTCTGAAGATTCGCATCCAAGGTGAGCTGAACATTGTTTCCCGGATAGGTCTCGAGCTCGAACAGTTCACTGATGGTTCTTCCATTCTTGTCCACTTCAACGGTTTTTACCCCTTTACTGCCACGAAGCCAGTCTTCATATGCGGATTCAATCCCAGAAACACCTATGTAGTCTTTGGAAATATCATAGCCTTTTTCCATATAGTAGTTCTGAGAACCTGCAGGAATAGGATTAAGATATCCGATGATGTGTGCTGCGGTAGTCTGATAAGGGTATAACCTAATGGGATTCGTCTCCACATCAATACCAGGGAGCTTGCTCAACTGCTGAAAAAAAGTGAACGCCGTCTCCTCTTTCATATTGCTCATAAGTGTAACCGCTTTAGACCCCTGATAACTTTCCATCCTGATGCTGTCTCTGATCACCAGGTAGGTTCTGATGGTTTCCCAGTCGAACTTTTTCAGAAGTTCTTCGTGTATTTCACGTCCCGACATCTTTTCATACAGCTTTTTTTCCTCAGCCGTTGGTGTGAGCGCTTCATACATCTTATAGAACTCTATCAGGTAGTAATAGGTATCCTCTGGAGAAAAGGCCAAAATCAGTTCATCCAGCTGATCTGTCTCCTTCTCATTGAGTTCTGATATTTTGTTTTTCCCCGTTTCTTTACTCAAAACTGTTCTAAATAGATAATCGTTGATTCCACGATCTTTCTTCCATCTCAGCTCAGATCCTCTGATAAAGTCAGAATCCTCAGATCCAAACTCAAACCTGAAGGGATCTGTCTTCAGACTGAACGTATCATTGATTTCTTCTCCACTGCTCTTCAGGAGTGCACGGACCTCATCAATGGTCTGATACAGCACTTTTCTGGATTCAGTAGTATCTACATAAATCAGATTATAGCTTTTCAGTGACGTGGCAAGCACCCTGCCATCCGCATCCAGAATTTCCCCTCTTGGTGCTGCATAATCTATGTTTTTGATAAACTCCACATTGGCCCTGGCAGAGTACTCTTCTCCATGTATCATTTGAAGAGTCACCATCTCATTGATCAGCAAGGAGAATATCATAACCATGATGACCAAAAGCCCAGTATATCTATTGAATTTCTTTTTCTTTTTATTATTCATATGCTCACCTTAGTTTTTATTTGAAGGATCCCATCCGGATCCCAATCCATTTCTCATTTTCTAACTCACAATAAATCACACAGAATAGTATACCTGAAAGTTCTTAAGAAGACATTAATCCCTTGTGAAAAACAAAGAATGATTTCTATTTGCTGTATTGATTTTATAGTATAATGTTCTTGAAAGTATTCCTTATAGTCAACACCTTCACCAACTTTTAAGGTTTATCCTTCTTCATTTTAAGGTGTTGAACATACAATAGAACTGATAGCTAAGATTCCGGTGACTGAACCGGTCAGCCAATGGAGGTACCAATGGAAAAACAGACAATACTTATTGTAGATGATGAAAAAGAAATCAGAGATCTCATTGAAATTTATCTCAGCAATGAAGGATACGAAACAATCAAAGCCAGCAATGGCGTGGAAGCCTTGGAAACCGTCGAGAAGCATCATGTGGATCTCATTATTCTCGATATCATGATGCCGAAGAAAGATGGTATTCAAGCATGTATGGAGCTTCGAAAGACAAAAAACATGCCGGTGATCATGCTTTCCGCAAAAAGCCAGGATATGGATAAAATTCTTGGCCTTACTTCAGGTGCAGATGATTATCTCACAAAGCCCTTTAACCCACTGGAACTCATCGCACGAGTGAAGTCCCAGCTGAGAAGATATTATACATTAAATGCAGATAAGCCTAGAAATGACAGTGTGCTGACTTTGGATGACATTACCATCAATATCAACACAAGAGAAGTCAAAAAAGGTAGTGAGTCTATCAAGCTCACCAAAACTGAGTTCGATATGCTTGAGTATATGACAAGAAATACAGGCATAGTTCTTTCTGTAGAAAAAATATATGAGAATGTATGGAAAGAGGAGTTTCTGGAATCTGAAAACACCGTGATGGTTCACATCAGAAAACTTCGCGAAAAGATTGAAGACGACCCTAGAAACCCAAGATATATTAAAACCGTTTGGGGAGTAGGATACAAAGTTGAAAAATAAGTTCATGAAGTCACGGACAAAGAAAGCCCTCCAAAAAGAAAGCCGAATAGACCGTTTCTTTTTGAGAATGGATAACTTCATACGCGCTAAAATCAGCAGCAACATCCAGCTTGAACTGATCTTTGCAGTGGCATTCTGTTTAGTTCTGGCTTTTCTTGCGTACAATATCACATTCAATATGACAAGAAAAGTAACACTCAACCAGTTTATTTCCTATGAACAGGGAATGCAGGATATCTCTGCTTCTGCCAATGATATCGCTGAACGCATGCTGAATGATCTGCGATATAAGGAAGAAGAGGAAATCACGGAAGAAATGCGGAACAATGCAAGATATCCTTCTGAAAACAATCCGGATGCCAAACAGTTCAATCTGGAGCACGCCATGCAAAATCTCATCAGGGATTTTTCAAGGACAAGCACCCTGAAGCTCATGGTTACGGATTTACAGGGAGAGATTCTGTTTAAAACCGATAATGTCACAGAAGCTCGAGTGGATATTTTTTCCGTCATAAAATCAGCCTACGACATCGACTTTTACAAAGATGGCCAAATTGATGAAGACAGCGCCGGTGAGCTTATTTTTGTGTATCCAATGAACTTCCTGAAGCGTGACATCTACCTCATCATCAAAGATACACCCATCGCTGATATTCAGACAACGCCTTACTATTCCTACAATACTTCCCTCTCCATCTTTGTGGGATTCTTTTTCTTTATTTCTGGGTTTCTGATCCTCACTAAAAATAAGATGGATTATATTCAGGAGCTCTCCAATACCGTCCGAATCATCTCCACTGGGAACTTAAAACATAAAGCTCCAGTAAAAGGAAACGACGAACTGACTCATCTGGCTAAGAGTATCAATCTCATGGCTCAGGACATTGACGAACGTATCGAAGAAGAAAGAAATCTGGAAAAGACGAAGCAAGAACTGATTACTAACGTCTCCCATGACTTGCGGACTCCTCTCACCTCGATCATCGGTTATCTCGGACTCGCAAAATCAGAAAAAATAAGTTCCGAACAGAAAAATGAATATATTGATATTGCATATTCCAAATCGGAACGCCTGAAAGAACTGATCAGTGAACTGTTTGAGTATACAAAACTACAAAGCCCTGACAATAAATCCGTCTTCTCTCCGGTGAACGTGGTGGATCTACTGGATCAGCTCATTGAGGAGATGATTCCAATCGCAGAAGAACGTGGAATCCAGATTCATAAAATCGCAAAGTCCAAAGACGTTGTGCTGCAAGCTGATGTCCCTCAGCTCGTCAGGCTCTTTGAAAACCTGATTTCCAACGCAATCAAGTACGCTTACACAAACGACCCCATTCTGATCACAGTGGAAGGTGCTGACGCCAACGGTTTTTCAACTCTAACCTTTGAGAATACCATTGATCATATCACAGATGAGGAAATAGAAAAAATGTTTGAGCGTTTTTATAGATTAGAAAAAAGCAGATCCAGCGAAACAGGTGGAAGTGGTTTGGGTCTTGCCATCTCAGAGAGTATCGTGCATCTTCATCAAGGCAGAATCTACGCAAAGAAGGTCACAGATCAGCGGATCAGCATCATAGTGCAGCTGCCAGTTATTCAAACCAGCTGAGTGAAGATACCCACTATATATTTCGCAGATTTCATACTATAATATTAAAGAACGATAATGCAATGTCAGATGGAGGAACTATATGGATATACTCAAAAAGGTCTTCAATAGAAAATTTATCTATGCTTACATTTTTCTATTGTTACTCCTTGTATTTTTATATTTTAACAACAAGTATCAGAAAGACGAAATATTTTACGGAATGATCTACATCCTGGTAGGTTTTATGATTTCCCTGTTCTATGTGCTGAAAGATTTTATTTATTCACCTGACAGACTTCAGTATAAACAGGTAATCATGGAAGATGCGCTTTTTAATCATAAAGGCGAAATCATTGAAGATTTCGAAGCATATCCTCTTTATGAAGAATTCATCGCTTTTCATCTTTCAAGAAAAGATGAGGACCCCTATAACGATACTGTCACTTCACTTCAGGCGGTTCGTTATAAGAAGAGCAAGATGATTGACTCTCTTTATATTCCACTGAAACCCGAAGACCCTCTATTGAACAAATATGTCATCCCGTTAAACGAAGCCATAGGAAGATTTCTAAGATATGCTGACAGCCTGCCCATTATCATCTACAACCAGCCCTTTACACATACATATCTGAACATCAAACTGGATAAAGAGGTTCATATCTCTTTCATCGATGCAATGAAAATGAGTAAAGATCTGTATGGAATCACAAACAAGCCCATCTCTCATCTTCAGAAATATCTTGGTTTTTATAATCTTGGTGGAGACCTTGTCAAGGATGCAAAAGTGGTAGGTGCAATTTATCTGGACTATATTTATACCGTTTCAAAACACCGGGCAAAACTCGAAAAAAAATCTGGATTGAATCCACTACAAGGTTTGACAAAGAAAGTGAAGCACATCGCAAATCCCGTCTCTGAAAAACCTTCAGAGCATACCCCTCAGCCTAAGAACAGCAGTAAACCGCTGCAAGAACGTACCGGTTCAACCCTAACAGAAGAGAGAACAAATGAACCATCAAAAAAATAGCAGGTGATTATATGAAGCGATATCTCATCATATTTCAAGGCCGTGTTCAAGGTGTCGGATTCCGCTTCTTCACGTATGAAACCGCAACGCGACTCAAGATGACAGGAAAAGTACGGAATATGACAAATGGCTATGTCGAATGCGAAATCCAAGGTGACCCTGAGTCTTTTCAGCGCTTTTTCGCTCTGATGATGAAAGGCAACGGCTTTCTCAAAATTGAAGATTACACACTGAAAGAGCTGCCCGTGGTTCCAGAAGAGCAGTCCTTTAAAATTGTTGGCTGATTTCAAAAAGAAGTATTCACCTCTAAAATTGTGGATACTTCTTTTTATATAGTCATTTATTTGATATACTGCTATCAGAATAATTTGAAAAAGAGGTGCAATATGGATCAACCACAAAAAGCCAGCAGCGGACCGATTCTGATAGATATGAATGCTGGAGAAACACGCTATTGGTGTGCTTGCGGAAAAAGCGCATCACAGCCTTTCTGTGATGGCAGCCACAAGGGCACAACAGATATTATTCCGCTATTATTCACAGTGGAGGAAAGCGGTAAAAAGGCACTCTGCAACTGCAAGCAGACGAAAACTCCTCCCTACTGCGATGGTTCACATCTTACAGCGGACCAAATAATACCGTAGCAGAAACTAAAAAAGAAACTCTCCCAGCGGGGAAGAGTTTCTTTTTTAGTTTCAATGATTATTTTTTAGATTTCAGATTTTCAAGTTCAGTAATCCGATCCACTTTTGCTTGGGATCCTCCACCGGAAAAATCAGATTCCAGCCAAATATCCAAAAGATAGGTGGCCAGTTCAGGAGCCACCACCCGGGCTCCCATGGTCATGATTTGGCAGTTGTTGCTCTTTCTTGATCTTTCTGTTGAATAGGGGTCATGGCATACAGCTGCTCGTATCCCAGGCACTTTATTGGCTGTGATGGCCATGCCAATTCCAGTACCACATAGGAGAACTCCTCTTTCAAATGCCCCCTCAGCGACTTCACTGGCTACGCTATAGGCAACATCAGGGTAAAGTACCGATTCATCTTTGAGGGATCCAAAGTCCTTCACCTCGATGCCCTTCGCCTCTAAATGCTTAATTATGATATTCTTCAGATCATACGCTGCTTCGTCACAACCGATTGCTATTCTCATTCTTCTTTCGTTCCTTTCTCTTATCTTATAGTGACAGTATGGATTTAAAATTATCTTTCAGCTTTGGATACAGTGCATCAAACTCATGATATACACTCTCGTATGCAACGACATTCTCTTCAACCGGTGCATAGATCTCATCACGCATTTTGATGATTTTATTGCAGGCATCCACGACACTGTCGTATGATCCGCATCCTACCATAGCGAGGATGGCTACACCAAGTGCCGCACTATTTTCAGACTTCATGGCTGGGAGTGATACAGGGAGATCATACACATCTGCAAGAAGCTGTCTCCAGAATTCACTCTTAGATCCTCCGCCGCACATATGCACATGATCCACTTCAACCCCGGTATTTCTGATGCCAGACATAATATCCTTCAGCGCATAGGTAACACCTTCCATCACCGCACGGGTCATGTCGGCTTTCGTGTGTATTGCTGCCAGTCCAACAAAAGAACCTCTGCAGGTCAGATTGAAATGCGGAGACTGCTCGCCGTTTAGATAAGGAAGATAAACCAGTCTGTTTGCGCCAATAGCCGAAGAAACTGCATCCTTGTTGATGGCTTCATACTCCAGGTCTTCTGGATAAAAGTTGTTTCTCCACCATTTCAATGACCCCCCAGCAGAATTTACACTGCCCATATAATGCCACGCACCTGGAATCGGCATGCAGAAAGTATATACAGACTTATGGGGATCCAGAAGCGGTTTTTCTGAATAAGCAAATACAGTGCCAGAAGTGCCAATAGTTGTCATCGCTCGACCTGGAGAAACAATTCCAGTTCCCACCCCCGCGGCCGCATTATCACTGGCACCACCAACAACCGCACAGGCTGTGGTGAGGCCTGAAGCTTCAGCGACTTCAGGCAGGATGTATCCTGTAATTTCATGGGATTCGTATACTTTTCCAAGCATCTCCTCTGTAAGATCCATTTTCTCCAGAATTTCTGTTGCCCATTTTCTGTTGGGAATATCCAGAAGCTGCATTGCAGAAGCATCAGATACCTCAGTTGCATATTCTCCTGTCAGACGGTATCTCAAGTAGTCTTTTGGAAGATGGATGTGGGCAACTTTTTTGTAAAGATCAGGCTCATTATCCTTCACCCACTGAATCTTTGCAGCTGTAAGGCCTGGTCTAGCAGGTGTAAGGGAGTATTTCATAAACAGATCGTCCCCAACGATCTCTCTCACATGTTCACATGCTTCTGATGTTCTTCCGTCGTTCCACAAGATTGCTCTTCTCAGCACTTTTCCATTCTGATCCATCATGACAGCACCCATCATCTGCCCAGAGATACCCAGGCCTTTCACAGATTCTGCAGGCACGCCACTTTTCTTCATGACATTTCTTATGGTCTCTATAGATGCCTGGTACCAATCTTCAGGATCCTGTTCAGACCACCCATTATGTGGCTGATACAAAGGATACTCCATTTCGGAGACAGCAACCTCCTTCCCATTCACATCAAAAAGTACCGTTTTCAAGCTTCCAGTCCCCAAGTCCAATCCTAAAAAATAATTCATGTTCATTACCCCTTTTTATTTATTTGATGTTTATGATTACATGATTTTCTGGAATTTCTTCCATGGAATATTCAGCTTTTCTCCATGATTGAGTAGACCATCCACGTGCATTAAAAGCGGATAATCCTCTAAGCTCACGATTCCTCTCTTAGCCAGTGCTTTTACTGCTTCTGCTGTTCTTGTTGCAATAACAACAGCCTCCAAGGTCTGCCCTTTCAGCTCTTCCATAACAGCTTCAATGGGATATCCTTTTCCAAGAAGAAGTCCCACAGTTCTGCTTCTTCCCGCTGCCACAGTAACGTTGAGATCTCCTGCAGCAAACATGATATTTTCCGGTCTTCCCCCCACAATCTTGAGAAGCTCCATCATTTCTTTGACACTTTGCTGAAATAGTGCCGCTTCGGAATTATTATGGTCTACACCATCATCTCCAAGTTTTTCAGCCATTCCGATCGCCAAGGCAGTGCCTAAAGCATATCCATTTTTCAAAGCCACTGCTGATTCAAGTCCAACCACATCCTCTGTCAGACTGATTACATAGTAATCCGTCTCAAACAAAGATCTGATCCATTTGAGTTTCTCCAAATTTCTTCCACAGAATCCCACAAAAGACTGATCATGGTCTGACAAGTCTCTGGCTGTACATGGCCCCCCAATGGCGTAAATCCCCAATTTACTGCCTGTCTGAAGTTTTCGTTCCCAGTACTCTGGATAAGTGACAAGGCTGCCATCTTCTTCATTGAGCATCCCTTTTGTCACGGATAAAACCGGGATGTCTTCATTCAGAACGGGAAGGATTTCGTCTGCAAACCAGTCTACTCCGAAGCTGGAAACTCCGCATACTACCAAATCGGTATCTTTCAATGATTCATTCAGATCCTCTATCTTATAATATCTGATTCCATCATGCAGAGTTCTTTTCAGATTTATATGATATCTGTCCTGCCGTAAGCGATCTATGATCTCTCCATCCAGTGGGCTACCCACCAGCCGGACCTCATGTCCATTCTCTATCAATGGAAATGTAAGAGCTGAAGCCATCTGTCCAGATCCAATCAAAGTTACAACACTCATGTTCTACCTCCAAAAACGTTTACTTCTTTTATTTCTCTCATCATAATCCTCGTTATGGGAAAAATCAATAGGTATCTGGGAATTTTCCCAAATCATGAAAATCTCTCTGCAGTAATTGCGAGATTTCTCCCAAATGCACTGAAATAATTCCCTCGAACTGGTAATGACGCTGAAAACCTTGACAGAAACAAGAATTATCGATATTTTGAAATTATCAGTTATCACATGGAGGAAGTATGGATACAACGAAAATCAGCCAAATATTACGTATCTCAAAAATGTACTATGAACTGAACATGGGGCAGGTGGAAATCGCTGAAAAGGAAGGTATTAGTAAATCCTCTGTCAGCAGACTATTAAAAAATGCTATGGACATTGGACTGATTGAGGTCCGCGTAAAAGAATCTGTATTGTCTTATAGCGAACTAGAAAAAGAACTGACTGAAAAATTCCCACTAAGGCGTGCTGTCATTGTTCCTGATCTGGTGGGCAACAGACAGGTTCTTCTTCAGGATGTATGTGGCGCTCTTGCTGAAGATCTACCCCGCTTCCTGAAAAACGACTCCATTTTAGGAGTACACTGGGGCCACACTCTTGCGGTTCTCGCTAAGCAACTCCCCTCGCTCCGCTTGAAAGGAGTTTCCGTCATTCAGCTCAGTGGAGGTTTTTCGAGAGCTGTTTATGAGTCCGGTGCTCTTGATATTTTGAAAAATTTTGTGGACTGTGTCAATGGAACAGGTTATCAGATTCCTGCTCCCGCCATGGTGGATCAGAGTTTTATCGCTGATGCCATTAAGCAGGATGGGCAGATCAAAGAGATTCTTGACATGGCCGATCGCTGTCACACTGCCATTTTCTCTGTTGGAAACTTAGAAAGACCTTCTGTACTGTATGAAATGGGTGTTATCAACGAGGACAGCTATCGTGAAATCCGCGAAATGGGTGGAATTGGTGACTGCTGCTCACACTTTATCGACAAATCAGGAAATGTGCTGGACGAAAAACTGGACAGCCGTGTTATTGCTACTCCTCTGTCCGTCATAAAAAAGATTCCCAACAAGATGCTTATTGCTGTAGGAAAGGAAAAAACAGAGGTCATTATTGCAGCATTGAAGGGTGGTCTTGCCGATAGTTTATACATAGATGCCCCGACTGCTGAAGAAATCCTAAAACAGTATCAGGGATAGTGCTGCAGGTTGCGTAAGCAACCTGTTTTTCATCTCTTTACCGAAATCGTAAAAAGAACTGAAAATATCAGTCTGAAAGCTCATGTTTCGAAAAAAACATAAGAATTTCATGATAAGTTTCACATCTCTTCTATAAGTATTTGAAAATTTCATGTGGTAAAATTGTTAAATCTAAGATATAATACCTAAGGAAGGCTTAATGAATATTGAAATTTCATATCTATGAAATAGCGCCAGAACCTATAGCGATATAGGTTGACGAGGACGAAGTTATCGAATTTTCGGCGGATGCTTCGCGGTAGACACTACCGATATCTGACAGAGAAATCCAAAAAGTGATTTTTGGGACAAGGCTGTCAGGGTGTATTAAGCCTGTCTAAAAATATTTAGAGAGGTGTTTTTTTATGTGTGGAATTGTCGGTTATGTAGGAAACAAGGATGCGTCGGAGGTTCTCATCAGTGGACTTTCAAGACTGGAGTACAGAGGATATGACTCCGCTGGAATCTCAGTGCTTCATAATGGAGAACTTACAGTCAAAAAAGCTGCTGGAAGACTTAAAAATCTAGAAGAGAAGCTCCAGGAAGAAAAAGTTCAGGGTCATATGGGAATTGGCCACACACGATGGGCTACCCACGGTGCTCCTCTGGACAAGAACTCCCATCCTCACAACAGCAATAATGGCAAGATTTCTGTTGTGCACAATGGTATTATTGAAAACTATATGGAAGTTAAGGAAAGGCTTCAGGGATTAGGCTACATCTTCTACTCTGACACAGACACAGAAGTGATTCCAAATTTAGTAGATTACTACTACAGCGGAAATCTGCTGGAAGCTGTGAAAAAAGCTGCTGCAGATCTTAAAGGAAGCTATGCTCTTGGAGTCATGGCCCTCAATGAGCCAAATAAAATTGTAGCAACCAGAAAAGATTCTCCACTTGTTGTGGGTGTTGGCGACAAAGAATTTTTTATCGCCTCTGATGTACCTGCAGTGCTGAATTATACAAAATCCTTTGTATATCTTAACGATGGAGAATTTGCAGAGTTATGCAGAGACAGCTTACAGTTCTTCAATCAGGACGGAGAGCAAATCGAAAGAGAAATCACTGAAATCACCTGGAGCGCAGAGTCCGCAGAAAAAGGCGGCTATGCACATTTCACCATCAAGGAGATCTACGAGCAGCCGAAAGCTCTAAAAGATACCATGACCGGAAGAATTGTTCCAGGCAAGAAGATAAAGCTAGATGACATCCATATCACGAAGGAAATGCTGGAAGACTACTCCAGAATCTATATCATTGCTTGTGGAACCGCTTATAATGCAGGACTTATTGGTAAAGTAGCCATTGAAAACCTCGCTAGAATCCCAGTGGAAGTAGATGTGGCGTCAGAATTCAGATACAGAAATCCAATCATCGATGCAAAAACACTTGTGATTGTCATCAGCCAGTCCGGTGAAACCGCTGATACTTTGGCTGTATCCAGAGAAGCACAAAAGTTTGGTGCAAGAGTCATCGCCATTACAAACGTAGTCGGAAGCTCTATTGCGCGTGAGGCAGATGATGTATTCTATACCTGGGCTGGTCCTGAGATCGGGGTTGCTTCCACCAAAGCTTATCTGACGATGCTGGTAGCGATTTATAGCATTGGCATATACTTTGCCGAGCTTCTAGGCACACAGCAAGAGTCTTATCTGGAAGATTTGAAAAAAGAGCTCTTGACCTTACCTGAAAAAGTAGCTTCTATCCTAGCGGACACAAAGCGAATCGAACACTTCGCAGATAAGATTCACACCGAAAAGGATGTATTCTTCTTAGGTAGAGGTCTTGATTATCAGATTGCTGTAGAAGCATCCCTGAAATTAAAGGAGCTTTCTTACATTCATTCTGAAGCCTATCCTGGTGGTGAACTGAAACATGGTTCCATTGCCCTCATCGAAGATGACATCACGGTCATCGCCAGCCTTACGCAAAGAGATCTTCTTGAAAAAATGCAGAGCAACATAAAAGAAGTAGTCTCCCGTGGTGCAAAGGTTATGGCCATCACCTTCGAAGACAATCACGATGTGGAGCACTTCTCAGATGAAGTGATCATCATCCCAAATACCATGGACCTCATTGCTCCAATTCTTGCAGTAGTCCCACTTCAGCTTTTAGCCTATTATGTTGCCTTGTATAAGGGGCTGGATGTGGACAAGCCAAGAAATCTTGCAAAATCGGTTACCGTAGAGTAATATATTCAACCGCAACAAAGCCATCTGCTTCTGCAGATGGCTTTTATTCATGTATCGTTATCGGATTCTGATATACTTCCATTTATTGGTTCGGAATCTTCCGTAGACAAAAACCCATCGGATCAGCTGATCAATCAGTACAGCAATCCAAGCTCCCATCAGTCCCAGTCCTAATACCTTAACGAGAAAATAAGCAACGACCACCCGGAATCCGAATACACCGATAAAAGTAGCAACCAGTGGCCAGAATGTATCTCCGGCTCCTCTTAATGCACCCGCTAGAATCAGCTGTGAGGACTGAAAAGGCTGTACAAGGGCTATAATCTTCAGTGCCATGGATGCATTGTCAATGATCACAGGATCCGTTGTATACAGACTGACAATCTGAGGTCCGAAAAAGAAGAACAGCAGCGCCATCCCCGTAGAAATGATGGAACCGATCTTTCTTGTCTCTTTCGCATAAAGCTCTGCTTTCTTCAGATTCTGCGCCCCAAGCGATCTTCCTACCATGGAAGATGCTGCTATCCCGAAAGCTTGACCTGGTTGAAACGAAAGCCCAAGAATGCTCAATGCAATTTGGTGCGATGCATAAACAACGGTTCCTAAACTTGCAACAATCCTTACAAACATCATGACGCCGATTCTTAGCGCTAAGGACTCCAAGGATGCCGGTACTCCTACCTTGATGAGATTCTGGATCACAATTTTGTTGTATTTGAATTTTTTCTGAAGATCAAGTTTCAGTGGGCTGTCCTTTCTCGTGACAAACCGAACCATCAGCACACTAGCCACCACATGAGAGAACGCAGTGGAGACACCTGCTCCAGTGACTCCTAATGCCGGGAAGAAAAGAAGACCATAGATGAGTACCGCATTTCCTATGACATTCAGGAAATTGACTCTAAGATTAATTCTCATAGGTGCTTTGGTTTCTCCAATTCCACGCAGTGCTGCAGTAATGGACATATTGAAGCTCTGAAATAGATAGCCTATCATGATGACCTTGAAATAGGTGCTCCCAGCGGATATGGTGTCCGCTTCAGCCCCCATGAACCTCATGATCTCCTCAGTAAAGACAAGACCAAAAGTCGCAAGCGGGATTGCTAAGACAAAGATATTCAGAAGGATCACATGCTTCAAAACAGAATCCACTTTATACGGCTGCTTCGCTCCTACATATCTTGCAATCATCGCCGTTCCCCCGACATTTAGTGCCTGGGCTAAAGAAAGGCCAATAAACATAGGCTGATTCGTGATTCCAACAGCAGCTACTGAAGCTGCGGACAAAGCCTTGTCCGCAATCCATCCGAGCATCATCATATCAATCATGCCGAAAAGTGAACCTAATAGAAGTTCAATTAGAATCGGCCATGCCAGTTTCAGCACATCCTGCCGTATTGGATTTTTAATCAGCTGGTCCCAACTCTTTCTTGTCCGCTCTTCAGGGTTCCACTTATCATCTATATCAATATCTTGACTCTGTTTTTCATCATTCATCTGCTAATCCTCTAATTTCATCTCATATTATGTGAACACATGAATCATTATAGCACAGGCATTCAGTAATCTTTGAGTTCAACAATACAAAACAGAGAGGATGTGCAACAGATTCCAATGTAAAAAGCCAGAAGATCAGCTTCTGGCTTAAAAAGTCTTTAATAATCGTATTCTGTATACTGTTCACTGATTTTTATCTTAAGTTTCTGGTCCTCCAACAATTTCTTGTAAGAAACCAGAAACTCATTGAGTTCATTATCCGAAAGGTCTACCCTTGCGGCAGAAGTTAAGATGACTGTCGTCCCATCGAGATATATAGACACCTGATTCCGGTCATTTCTGATTTCATAGGAAAACCCTTTGAAATCTCTTATTTTCCCTTTGTACTTCTCCATGAACCCCAACTGTTTTCGATATTTTTCATATTCCGGGTTATTGGTGAGATTATACTGACTCTCCACATCCGCCATGGATACACCGTAACGCTCCATAAGCTTATTCTGAATCTCCATAAACTTCTCCATGGAGATATTGTTCTTTTGCATATATTCCATCACAGCACGGTTTATGGAGGCTATGCTCTCTGTTCCCTGTCCCATCTTGCTGTACAGCGTAAAAATATAGTTTTCAAAATCATCGATATCCTTATCCCGCACTTTATTCTTCAGTTCATTGAAATCAATGACATCACTCAAATTTATTCCTCCTCGAGGCTCTTCAGATAATCCAGAAGATCAGATTTCTGCACCCGGTTCACACCACTATGCTCAATGTCAAAACCTGGATCTATCTTCTCGCCATACTCTCGTTCCATAATCTCAATGACCCTTGGTTTGCAGAACTCCCCTTGGCACCAACCCATGCCCGCTCTTGTTCTTCTTTTTACTCCGTCTACTGTTTTAACTCTGATTCCACGGTGGAGCGCATCCACAATTTCATCTTCTCTTACCTGTTCACATCTGCATACAATCCTGTCCTTTGACCCTAGAGGAAGCTCAATGAACTCTTTTATATCCTTTAAGGGCTGCAGTGGTTTTTTGGTCACAATAGGCTTTCTGTAGGGGTCAAAATCATTATTGTCTTCCCATTCTAATCCTGCATCCTTAAGAATTCCTATAACCATTTCTGCAATGGCTGGTGATGAGGTCAGCCCTGGAGACTGAATACCGGCCACATTGATGAATCCTTTCACTTCTGTTTCTTCAATGATAAAATCATCCGTTGAACTTCTTGCACGAATTCCAGTGAAGCTTCTGATGAACTGCTTTGAATTGATCTTTCCATACAGCGCCTTTGTCTGCTGGTAGATTTTAGCAACCCGTTCAATATGAGTTGATGTATCATCTTTTCCACCTTCATCTGATGCATCAGGGCCAATGAGCAGATTACCATAATAGGTGGATGCCACTAGAACACCTTTTCCATACTTCGTGGGCAGCTGGAATATCACTGTGTTGATAGGGTCTCCAGTGCCTCGGGTGAAAAGGATATACTCTCCTGATCTTGGCAGAATCTCGAAATTATTCACACCAACCATTTTAGATATTTCATCCGCATATACACCTGCAGCATTCACCACATATCTACCTTGGAACTCTTCTCTATCTGTGGAAACTTTGAACACATCTCCGTCTTTCTCAATGCCAGTCACTTGATGCTCAAGCTTAAGTGTCACACCATTTTTTATGGCATTCTCTGCCATGGCGATGGCCATTTCATAGGGAGAGCAGATTCCTGCACCTTTACAGTACAGTGCCCATTTCACATCATAGGTCAGTTCTGGTTCCAGCTCTCTGATCCGATCGGGTCCAATGATTTCCAGATCGTCCAGTCCATTTTTAATACCATTTGCCATGAGTTTCTCCAGGGGCTCCTTATCGTCCTCCATGGAAATTACGAGGGAACCTGTTTCTTTGAATCCAAAGTTCAGCTCCTCATCCAATCTTTTAAACTGCACTCTTCCTTTGTAGCACAGTCTTCCTTTCAACGCCTCGTGTTTTTCTGCAAAACCACCATGTACAATAGCGCTGTTTGCCTTGGTTGCTCCCATGGACACATCAATACCTTTTTCAAGTATCAGCACTTTAGCCTTTGATTTTGACAGTTCTCTTGCGATGGTGGTACCTACGATACCTGCACCAATAATTATTACATCATACATGACTTATCCCTACCTTCCTTCTCACTTACATGTAAACATTTACTTATTACATTGATTATAACAAAAATATCAATTGTCTGATATTTTTTGTACAAAAAATGTGGGCCGAAGCCCACATTTTCTTACATATCTCTTGTCGCAACAATATTAGCACCAGTACCAAGAATATTTTCAATGATTACTGTGCCTACCTTGATTGGAGAAGTCACTTCAACTTTAGCAAGTTCTTCCATGACTTTGAAATTCAGTCCCTTAGGGATATCCATGGAGGTTTTGACTGGAAGTCTCTTATGAATTCCACCATGAATTTTCACAGTAGATGTGATTACTCTTGTGGGATTTGTCAGTTCTTTCTGAGCATACGGAATCCCGCGATTGCAACCATTTCCCATGACGATGATTTCACCATCTGGTTTCTGATCCACACTCAGTCTGCATCCTTTAGGACATACAATACAAATCATTTCTCTCATCTTACATCACCTCTTCCAAAGCTATGGTAAGAAGTCCATTTGCTTTTTCAATTTCTTCTCTCTTCAGCTTGATCTTTTCCATTTCTCCAGGTGCAACCACAGGTCTTCGAAGCTTCTTGATGAGCTCACCTTCCTGATTGCGCACAGTAATGTTCACATTTTTGAACACATTGGATACTCTGAACATAATTTCCTGACCATCCAGAATGTTCTCCAGTCTGATCTTCTGAGGCACTGTATAGTTCACTCTCTGACCATTCTTAATTTCAGTAACCGCCTGTCCTTCCAGCAGCTCATTCTTGATAAATCTTGAAGCGCTGAGTCCAGCTTTTTTACCTTCTTCACTAACGAAATCCACCAGGTCATGAACGTGAACAACGTTACCACACGCAAATATACCTTTCACATTGGTCTCCATAGCTTCATTGACAATAGGTCCTGATGTTCTAGGATCTAATGCGATTCCCGCATTCTTTGTAATTTCATTTTCCGGAATGAGACCAACAGACAGAAGCAGTGTATCACATTCGATGGTCTGCTCTGTGCCAGGTATCGGATTTCTGTTTTCATCCACTTTCTGAATCACAACCGCTTCCAATCTGTGTTTACCCACAATATCTGTAATGGTATGTGCAAGAAGCAGTGGAATGTTATAGTCATCCAGACACTGCACAATGTTTCTGTTCAGTCCGTTGGAGTATGGCATTAGTTCCACACACGCTTCTACTTTAGCCCCTTCCAACGTCATACGTCTTGCCATGATCAGACCAATGTCACCGGATCCTAAGATCACGACTTTCTTTCCTACCATGTAGCCTTCCATGTTGACATATCTCTGTGCAGTACCTGCGGTAAACACACCGGAAGGTCTAGCTCCTGGAATCTGGATTGCCCCTCTTGTTCTTTCACGGCAGCCCATGGACAAGATGATTGCTCTTGTTTCAAGACTGAGATAACCTTCTTCCATGTTGATGGCTTCCACTTTTTTGATGTCACCATCATTTTCAATGGACAGTACCATGGTATCCAGTTTGGTGGATACTTTTGTTGACTGCAGCATCTCAACATATCTTTGTGCATACTCTGGTCCAGTGAGCTCTTCTTTAAAAGAATGCACACCGAATCCATTATGGATACACTGGTTGAGTATACCGCCAAGTTCCTTGTCTCTCTCCAGAATCAGAATATTTTCGATTCCATTGTTGTACGCTTCATATGCAGCGGAAAGACCCGCAGGACCTCCACCAATTACGATTAAATCATATATCATCTCATTCACCCCTACTTCTTTGTTTCGCCGATCAGAATATAGGATCCATTGGTATCCTGCATCACTTCTTCCAGAGGAACATTTTTCTCTCTAGCAATGATTTCAAGAACTCTTGGTCCGCAGAATCCACCTTGGCATCTACCCATACCAGGTCTGACTCTTCTCTTCACACCATCCAGGGAAAGTGCTCCCACAGGTCTCTTGATGGCTTCCACAATTTCACCTTCGGTGATGTTTTCACAGCGGCAGATGATTCTTCCAAATCTTGGATCCTCTTTGATCTTTGCTGCTTTTTCCTCAGGAGAAAGGCTCATGAAATGGGTCTGTCTTCTTGTTGGATTAAAGTTGTCTTTTTTCGTTAATGTCAGTCCTGCTTTTTCAAGCAGATCTCTTGCATCTTCTGCAATGGCTGGTGCAGAAGTAAGTCCTGGAGATTTGATCCCCGCAAGGTTGATGAGACCTTTCACTGACTTGGACTCTTCAATGATAAAGTCCGAACGGTCAGATTGTGCTCTTAAGCCTGCAAAGTTTCGAATACTTTCCCTATAATTAATTCCCTTGATCGATTTTGCAGCAGCATCTCTGATAAACTCCATTCTTTCTTTGGTGGTGGTGGTATCATCTCTCTCCACATTATCTTCAGCATCTGGTCCGACAATCAGGTTGCCATGAACAGAAGGTGTCACTAGAACACCCTTTCCAAGTGCGGATGGACACTGGAAAATGACATGATTGGCAAGTGGTCCCTGGCTCTTGTCCAGCACAAAATACTGGCCCTTACGAGGCTTGATCTTAAATTCTCTTTCTCCAACCATTCCTAAAATAACGTCACTGTAGATACCCGCTGCATTGACGATATACTTTGTCTGAATTGGCTCGAGTTCAGGATTTCCTGTGAAAATCGTAAACGTTCCGTTCTCTTTTTTGATATCCACCACTTCAGTGTTGAGATAAAGCTTTACACCATTTACCACAGCATTTTCTGTCAGCGCAATACAGAACTCCCAAGGTCCTACAATACCCGCACTTGGAGAATGCAGAGCCCCTACCGCTTCATCTCCGATGTTGGGCTCCATCTTCAGGAGTTCTTCCCGGTGGATGATTCTTTGATCAGGAACACCATTCTTGTTTCCTCTCTCAAAAAGCTCTTCGATGGTCTCCATCTCTTCCTGTGAGAAAGCCACCACTAAAGATCCAATCTTCTTATATGGAACATCCAGTTCCTTGGCATAGACTTCAGTGAGATGGCATCCCCGCACATTCAGTCTCGCCATAGCTGTACCATTCTCAGGATCATAGCCAGCATGTACAATCGCACTGTTTGCTTTGGTAGCCCCTTCAGAAACATCATTTTCTTTTTCAATCAAACACACATTGAGGTTATACCTGGATAACTCTCTTGCAACCGATGCGCCAACAATACCCGCACCAATAATTGCTACATCAAACATATTTTTCCCTCCTAACACAAAAAAAGAGCAACACAACAGAACCTGTCAAAACAGGCACTTTTTGCTTACTCTTACACTCTTAGCACAATATGAACTTAAGTTAATTTTAACACGTTACCGAATCGTTGTAAACCTTGACATTTACAATGTCCAGATGGTCGTGTCTGTGGAAGATATGGCGGTGGCTCCAGCAGAAAGCGCTGAAATCACATCTTCCTTGTCGGAGATGAGTCCCCCTGCAATGAGAGGAACACTGGAAATATTGGAAAGCATGGTGATAATTTTGTACATCCCCCCGGGAAGAACTTCATAAGTATCCGCATGTCCTGCTTCGATGTACTTTATGACATTCTTCAGTGAAAGGGAATCGATGAGGAAGAATCTCTGGACGGTAATTAGGCCCAGATCTTTTGCCGCACTGATGATGTTGGCCTTGGTACTGATGATTCCATCTGCCAAAGTATTGTACTTGATAAACTTCGCTGCAATCTCTTTGCTGCCAAGCCCCTCGATGAGGTCCACATGTACAATGGCGATTTTGTTCTTCGCTTTGATTTTCTTTACAATCATAGAAATATCAGTGATATTTCCAAAGAGCACAAAGACAACTTTATTCTCTGTCTCTAAAGCCATTTCCAAACCGTTAAAATCCTTCACAGCGGTAACCACAGGGAAATCTTCCAAGGCGGTATAGAATTCTTCTTTCATACCCTACCTCCTTTTTTATGGTCACATTTCATTATACATATTCTATCCCAGTTGTAAACCAATACAATGTTAAAAACTTCATGTTTTTTTACCAATACCATAAGAAATCACGCAAAAAATCTCAAAAGGTTATAAAATCTGCGGGTGAACACAGATGTTTTTTCATCATATGGTATACAGTAACACTTCTTTCCCCATCTCCAGCAGAACCATCTTTAGTTCATGCACAATCTCAACTTTCTTCTGATAATTGAATACAAACCCTTCTGACTGATGTGCGGGATTCACAGCCGTTCCCAGCCATATCACCACCTCACTGGCTTCATTCAGAATCAGTTTTGACAGTTCAGACGCTCCGTGGTCCTCAAAAAGCTCTTGCAAGATTTCTGTGCTTTTTTTCCCATCTCTGTATCCTTTCAGCAAATCAACCACTCTGCTCATGGTCAGAATCCCTTCTGTTATGAGATCCGCTCCCTCCATCACAGCAGTTGGCGGAAGGTCCTTCCTCAGGTCATCAAGCTTCACTCTCAGCTCATTTCCAGTTTTATCCGCAATGATTTTTGCTGTTGTGCCACCAGAAATGACCTTGATCCCTCTTGCTTCCATAAAAGCTTCTGCAAGAAATTTATCATCCGTGGGATTCTTTGGCGGACCCGTAAAAAGATGAAGAGTTTTCTTTTCTTTATAGGTGAGCGCTGCTACGCTGGCATCGTCTCCAGGCATGCAGTCATACAGTATATTTGTGTAGCTCATGATCTCATGACTCAGGGATGTAGTACCTGAGGTCCGCATCGTATCTTCTATAAAAGCAGACACATCCTTCCATTGCCATCCGAAATTCAGAAGTTTCCCCACTCCTGCATGGATGACGCCATCGGATACCAGTATCAGCTGATCGCCCAGCTTCATCTTCAGCGAAGACTCAAATACAATTTTTCCATGTATCTCTCTTCTGATCTTTGGCACTTCACATAAAGCACCATTGTCCAGATAGAAATAAGATGGATTATCAAATTCAAAAATATTCACTGTGCCATCCTTTGACGCTTTCACAATACTGAAGGTTGAATAGGAAAGTTTGCGTACAGAACATAGGGGCAATGTCTTCATGATGGTTTCAATGGTATCCTCCAGGGTGGCATTTTCCTTCAGCATGGTTACTGCAATCTTTGATGTGAGTGTTGCAAGTATATTGGCTTTCACACCGCTTCCAAGACCATCGGAGAGCACAAGGATTTTACCATCCTTTGTATCAGCAATCTCAATCTGGTCGCCACATAGCTCTTCTCCATGTTTGTTCACTGATAATGCGACGGTATCAATAAAATACTCCATCTCATCTGTCCTCCATCACAAGTTCTTTGAGACGGTTGAGTGCAATCTTTGTCTCCGCTGTGGTTTCTCCGAGAAGACTGGCAATCTCATGTGCTACTCTCATCTGTTTCTCAATGACTTTTCCTGTAATCTCCACAGTCTGCTCTTTCATCAGATTCAGTTCTTTTCTTCGTCTCTCTTCTTCTGTGATATCTGACATGATGATGAGCAGCTGATTGTCTTTCGGAAGATGAATCACACTTTGCATCACCACAAGATTATGCTCCCGATAGCTGATCCGTTTATTAAGTGCATGCTTTCCGGTATCCATAACCCTTCTGATTCCTTCATCCGGAAGCAGCACAGAAATGGGCATATACCGTAAATGTTCTGATTTTTCCTCGAATGTCTTTTCAGCAGAAGGATTCATCTGACAGATGCACAAATCCTCATCCAGTATAAAAATGATATTCGGAGAGTTGTAAAAGATGATATCATTCATGTGCTCTGCTCTTGTACGCATAAACGGCATACACATTTCCACATCAGACATACCTTCAAGAACTGCTGCCGCTTTCTCTCTGCAGCTGTCATAACCGCAGGCGCTGCAGTCCAGCTCATCTTTTTTCTTTGTTTTTCCCATCCTGGCTAATGTTCTAGTGATCTCATCTTCAGTGAACTTTTTTTTCTGGAACAGATTCTCTTTATAGGTATAGTGAAGATCGCAGCCCTCAAAAGTCAACACTTGAGGTTCCTCATTCCATCCTTCCTTTGCGTGTTTTTTTACAAGCTGTTTTCTTTTATACGTACTCCAGGATTTCTTTGGCACACATGGACCCGAAATACAGGATTCATGACAGGCATTGAGTTCAAGAAACGATGGGTCAAGAGCACCTTTTTCAATCTCCTCAAGCACCTCTCTCACCTGCAGGATTCCTTCCACGTGAAGAACATCATATCCATGGGATGAAAGGGTTTCGTGGAACCCTTCTCCAATAGCCCCCTTTACAGGATAGCTTCTTGCATTTGTTGAGCCATAATAATCCGGAGAAGAGTACGGAAGACTTTCCACCTGCAGATGATCCTCTTGAAATAAGGACAGCATCTCATCCATGGTCAGAACGGCATCCACATATCCTTCCTGCCCAAACATGAATGGTTCGCATTTCTTGCTGAGACAAGGGCTGATAAACACAGTGAATGAGTCAGGTTCCTTGTTCTTCAGTGCTTTTGCTGTGGCCATCATGGGTGAGACTGATGGCAGAAGATACTTCGCAACCCCTTTATAATATCGTCTGATGAGAAGATTCACCGTAGGACAGCAGCTGGAAATGGCATACTTGGGTTTCATCTCCGCAACAAATTCTCTATATTTTTCAGTTACCTCCTGGGCTCCCAGTGATACTTCAGCAATTTCCTGAAATCCAAATCTTCTTAATCCCTCCACAACCCCTCCTGGATTCTCAAAGAACCCAGTAAAGGATGGAGCAATGAGCGCCACCATTCTTTTTCCTGATTTTCGCGCATCCATCACCACATCCAAATCGCTTTGAATGTCTCTGGCATTTTGGGGACACGCAAGAAAACATTGCCCGCAGGCAATGCATCTCTCCTCATCAATAATGGCCTGGTGGTCCTGAAACCTGATGGCTTTCACAGGGCAGGCCCGAACGCACTTATAACAGTTTTTGCAATTGGCTTCTGTAAAATTAATCAGCTGCATCTCATTTCTCCCTAAGTTTTTCTGATAAAAGTTCAACTACAGTATCCTCTGAAACTTGAAGAACTGCACCATCAACTTCCATACTGACACCTTCTGTACAGTGCCCCATACAGAAGCATCCTTTCAGTTCGATATCCTGTTCAAGGCCCTGATCTTTCACAAAGGCTTCCACATTTTTAACCACTTCATAAGAACCCCGTACATGACAGGAACTGCCCACACATATCTCTATCTTCATCTTTACTCCCCCTTAGCACCAGGTTTCATTATACATAGCTCAAATTATATCATTTGGTTAATTTTTTAACAACTTTATCCAGACTGAAATCTCTTGACAAACCCTCTTATGAAAATTATTATTATATTAGATTCATTATTAATTAGCACCGCACATGCTTGTTGATTCTGATCATTACATGAAAAGAGGAGCGTCCGCTCCTCTTTTTTTGCTCTTATTCTATTGCATTTTCTCTTCAGATCGTATCCTGACTTCACGATGAGGATACGGAATCTCAATCCCCTGTTCTCCAAAGACCTCTATCACAGCCTCATTCAATCCGTAAGATACTTCAAAGTAATCTTCTCTTTTGACCCAGACTTTGAGATCAAAATCCACAGAAGACTCGTTATGTTTTGATACCCCAAGCATCAC
Organism: Proteiniclasticum sp.; assembly: GCF_003514505.1. Taxonomy (GTDB): domain Bacteria; phylum Bacillota; class Clostridia; order Clostridiales; family Clostridiaceae; genus Proteiniclasticum. The sequence goes on along the minus strand of NZ_DOPX01000029.1, from coordinate 15,755 downwards.
GCCACGGTCTTCCAGTATTTTTTCGTTGGATACAACGATGTTCATCAGGATTTCCTTAACCTTCTGAACATCAGTGCCATAGGCCACAGAGTAGATTTTATCCACCCGTCTGTAAGGTTCTATACTGTAATTGATGATGTGTGAGGTGGCCAGATGATTATTGGGCACCATCACTCTTTTATTGTCCGCAGTATTAAGGGCGGTATATAAAATCTGAATAGAAAGGACTGTCCCTGATACACTAGAAGACTCTATGAAATCTCCTACGCTGAAGGGTCTGGTCACAAGGAGCAGAATCCCTGCCGCAAAATTTGAGAGACTATCCTTTAACGCAAGTCCTACAGCGAGCCCAGCTGCCGAAAGCATGGCGATGAATGTCGTAGTGGGTACTCCAAGGATCCTTGCACTGGTGATCAGCACCACAAACTTCAAAAGAAAGCTTGCCATGGTCAGCAGGAACCCATGGATAGAGACATCAATCTTACTTTTCTTCAGATTCTTTTCCAGCAGACGCACCAAATACTTAGCCAAGCTCCATCCCACAAGGAGCACAATAAGAAAGGCCATAAGTTTAAGTCCATATTCTATGAGCAGTTCTTCCATTCTTTCAAACAATATTCATTCCTCCGTTTCATTCACCGAGCTCTTCATAAAGCTCATTGGTGAGCTCTTCAATCTCATCAATGATGCTGCCTATATACACAATGGTATTTTTCAGGGGTTCCTCCGTTGTGATATCCACTCCTGCCATCTTTGCAAGCTCCACAGGATCTTTGGTTCCTCCAGCTTTCAGCACCTTTTTCCAGTCCTCCACTGCAGAAGCCCCTTCTTTCAGTATTCTGCCAGATACCTCAGTGGCTATGGTGAGACCCGCACTGTATGTATAAGGATAGAGCCCTTTATAATAATGCTGCTGCCTCATCCAGGTATTCTCCGCACCTTCCAGAATTCTTACATCTTCTCCCCAGAACCCTTCCAATGTGGCTTTTTTCAGTTCATTGAGTTTTTTTGCGCTGAGGCTGCCACCTGCATCAATGATTTTATACACTTCTCTTTGATAATGTGCCTCCAGCATATGGGTAACAAAGTTGTGATAATAAGTTCGGGAGATCATGGAGGACAGAACCCATCTTCTGAACCGCTTATCCTGACTGGTTGTCAGCAGATGGTTTGCCATGATCATTTCATTCATGGTGGAAGGCGCTTCGATGAAATACAGAGAAGGCCGCGCATCAAAAATATTCTGATGGCTCTGTGACAGGTAAAAATGTCCTGCATGGCCAAGTTCATGCGCCAAAACAAAAACTTCCCGCATTCTTTCTGTCCAGCTGATGAGTATATAGGGATGCCTGCCATAGGGGCTGGAACAGAATGCGCCCGTGGATTTTCCCTTGTTCTGAACAAAATCGATCCATCTTTCTCCAAAAGCTCTTTCGATCATCTCCAGATAATCCTCTCCAAGAATTTTCAACCCTTCCATCACATACTTTTTGGACTCTTCCACTGTGATTGGCGGTTCGAAGGTTGGATCCACAGAAAGCTTGAGATCATTAAAGGTCATCTCCTCCAAACCATGGATTCTCTTTAAAAGTTTTGCATATTTTCTCATATGAGGAGCAAGTTCTCTATAAATCACATCAATCTGTCTGTCATACATTTCCCGGGTAACCTTCTGATCAAAAAGCAGGTAATCAATCACTGATTCAAATCCTTTCAGTTTTGATAACGCTTTTTCTTTCTGTACCTGGGTCTGGTAAACACCTGCAACTGTATTCTCATACTCCTTCAGCTTTTTTGTAAATGCAGAAAACGCAGCTCTTCTGATCTTCTTGTCATTGTCATAATCATAATGGTTCTCATAAAGCACAAAACTCAATGGATGGCTCTTCCCCTCTACGTCAAAGCTGCCAAAATCCATATCCTGCAGTTTGGCTTTATTGTAGATACTCATGGGGGAGTTCATCACCGGTGAGAGCACCGCAAGAGCTCTTTCCAGTTCTATGGAAAGAGCATGAGGTTTCTCCCGAAGTAGATCCTCCAAAAAATGCTGATTCTCCATGCTTGTCTTCGCTGCATCCATCAGCACGGACTCTTCATTCATAAGAATTTCTCCTTGAATGAATGACAGTCTTGCCATCACATCGGAGATAAGATTCCCTGCCTCCACACTCTTTCCCTGATTCTCATGATCTGTCATATCCACACTGACCGCCAGGAATCGGAAGCTTGAAATCAAACCTGCAAGCTCCACCACTTCCCGATATCCGTCTAGACACAGATTGATGGATATCGGTGTCGTAAGCTTCCCCCTGAAATTTCTCTCCAGTTCCACGGATTTCTCATAAAGAGTATTTTCCGCTTCTTTCACACGGTGATCATTTTCATATATTCCTCTTAAATCCCATGTTTTAGCCACATCTACTTCACTTCGTAAAACTACTTTTTTATCCATACGATCCTCCTGGTTTTGTTTTTATCAGTATACCTGAAATACCCTTTTATTTCGAAAAGAGGAATACAGAATATGAAAAAAACAAGCTAGTTTCTCACAGGAATAGAAAACCAAAATGGTCAAGTGCACTACTCCTTTTAGATCTCTTTCTGATAGATCCGATAGGTTTTATAAGGTTCACCCGTGAATCCAAAGGCATCGTTCTGCATCGGCCGATTATATTCCCACACCGTACTGCCCTCCACTTTAGTGAAGCCTCTTGCAATGCCTTTTTTCAGCCCTTCATAGTAGATGGCTGCTGTAACCCCTTTTTTCCGGTACTCGGGCGTCACAAAAAGCACAAATATCCTGAGTGCATTGATCTTTTTTCTGAAATAAAGGAACTTCAGAATCCCAAAAGGGAAATATCGTCCTTTCATCCTGGACAGCACCTGATTGTAATCGGGCAAAGCAATATCAAATCCAATAGGGTTCCTCTCTTTGTCTCTGGCGATGTATATAAAATCTGGATCCGCAAAAGGCAGCAGCTGCTTTTTGATCATCCGGATCTCTTCTTCTGTAGGAGGCATAAAATCATCCCATTCTTTAGGCATGGCTTCTTCGATGATGCTCTTGATATCCTGCATTTCTTTCTCTATATCATTGAGGTTCAACGGCTCCACCGTGTATCCATACCGCTTCATGGCGTAAGGCACCAGCTTTTCCAGCCTCTCCTTATCCTGCATGGTAAACTTTCCCTCGTAGGCGTAACAGTCGAAGTACTTGATAAACCCGGCCTTCAGAAACTGGTCATTGTAGTACTTCTTGTTGTAGGTATTCATCACATAGGTGGGATCTTTGAAATTATCTATGATAAAGCCTCTGTAGTCATCCCCTCCAGGTACAGACAAGGGACCTTTCACCTTTTCAACTCCATGGCTTTTCAGATATTCTTCTGCAAACTGGAGCAGTGCGGATGAGACTTCCTCATCTTCCATACATTCATAGAGCGCGATATACCCTTCTCTGATTCCTTTATACTGATTCAGCTCTTCGTTGATGCCAACAAGGAGCCTTCCTTGTGGCGCATCATCTTTATAGGCCACCACAGCCTCATGAGGACCTGCTTTGAAAAGGCTGTTGTTCTTTCCTCGCAGAAGGTTCTTCATCTCATGAATCAGTGGTGGTACCCATGAAGAATCTTCTCTATAAAGCTGAAAAGGCAGCATCACAAAATCACGAATCTCTCTTCTTGTTTGTATCTTCCTGACATGAACCATCTTTATCCCTCCAGTCCCGACAAGCAACCATAGCACCTTAACTGTAATAATCCTCATACAAGAGGTCTGTGTAACGGGCACAGGATAAAGACATCTCTTTATCCATCACCGGACTATGGAGAAGCCCCTGTCTGATACAAGCATTGATGTGATCTACTTCATAGACCATCTCAAAGGGTTCCGGAAACTTAATTTTCTCTGATTCTCCATTCCTAAATATAAGCTCTGCTTCCCTGGCCTTCCAGAAATCTTTAATATAGACCTTTCCCTCTGTACCATAAAGAACACATCGGCTCTCCCCCTTGGCCAAGGTGGAAATCTTGCAGGAAGCCAGCACCTCATCTTTAAATTTCATCAGAAAGGTGCACTGAAGATCCACTTCATCTCCTAGGACCGCCTGACCTTTCAGCTCCATCAGATCACTTTTTTCCAGATACATCGCATGGGAAAAGATATAGTTGCCACTTCCTAAGAGAGCACCTCCTCCCTTATCCCGATGGTAAAACCATTGAAAAGAAACATCCGGAACAAAAATATCGTATTCCATAAGATTCAGCTTCCCGATTCTTCCTTCTTCCAGCCACTCTTTGACTTTTGCGGTTACTGGGAGAAACAGCGATTTCTGCGCCTCCATGATAAACCGTCCTCTTTTCTCAGCCTCCTCAAACAGCTCTTTCGTATCCTTATGGGTAAGAGTCATGGGCTTTTCCACCACCACATGTTTTCCATGTTCAAGTGCGAGAAGCGCATGTTCTTTATGCATGAAATTGATGGTCGGCACATACACCACATCCACATCCGGATCTTTTACCAGCTCCTCATAGGATCCATACCATGTGGTGATATGAAGCTCAGCAGCTTTCTTTCTTGCACTTTCCTCTGTCCGGGAACAGATGGCATAGATCTCACCTTCTGAAGATGTCCGCACAGCTGAAACAAAACGATCCACAATTCTACCCGTGCCCATTATGCCATACCTTAATTTTTCCAAACAATCCACCTCCTGCATTTTCTGGTGTTCACTCTAAACCGTCATATATCTCTATTATACACCCAAACTCAAAATAGCCTATACTATGATACAATAGAAGAAAAACCTGGAGGTATGTTTATGAATCATGTCATTGAACTTCTGAAAAGCCACACAAGCATTAGAAACTTCAAGGAGTATCCTGTAAGTGATGATACTGTGACTGAACTCATAGAAGCTGGTCAAAGCGCAGCTTCTTCAAACTTTGTGCAAGCCTATACTGTGATTCAGGTGAAAGATCCTGAAAAACGTAGAATCATGGCTGAGATTGCCGGTAATCAGAATCATGTGGAAACATCACCGGTTTTCCTTGTGTTTGTGGCAGATCTGGAACGTGCCCGTCTGTGCTCCACGCTCCATGGGGAGAAAATGGAGGAAGGCCAGACAGAAGCATTTATCATTGCCACCGTGGATACAGCGCTCATGGCACAGAACCTGATGATCGCTGCAGAGTCCATGGGTCTTGGAGGTGTATACATCGGCGCACTTCGGAACAATCCCCGCATCGTCTCTGAATTACTAGAACTTCCTGAACACACCTATCCTCTTTTTGGCATGTGCCTAGGATATCCCGCATCCGTAAACGAAAAGAAACCCAGGCTCCCTCTCAAGCTGGTTCTGAAAACAGATACTTATCAGAATGGTGGTGAAGTTCAGCTGTTGGAAAAGTATGATCAGACCATTTCCGAGTACTACAGCAAGAGAAGCAGCCTGAACCGGTCCGATAATTATACGCAGCAGTTGGCCCGAATGTTCTCAAAACCCTTACGCCCCCATATGAAAGCCTATCTTTCAGAACAGAAGCTGAACATGAAATAAGACCCTCTTCACTTTCATCATTTTGTCACCCGACTTCCAAACGAAAAGAGTATGATGAACCTATCAAATACGAATGGAGTGAACCCCCATGAAACGCTCCCTGTTTACACCTTTTCTCATGACTCTGTTTCTGATGTTTTTTTTCGGTTGTGCCAATCTGGAATCGCCTGATGAAGTAGAAGAACCCCCCCAAACTCCAGTAGAGACTGACAACGGCGGAAAAGGTGGGATTCTAGAGGAGATCGTTGTAGAAAGCCGCGATCTTCAGATGAACGGATTTGACAAGGAGTATTACACTGAAGCAGATCTGAACGGGGACGGCATCAAAGATACAATTTCTTTAAGAACCGCCATCAACCCCTATTATGACGAAGTGATCTCCTATGAGCTCTATGTCAACGAAGAAGCACTGTCCTACGAAGGCGAAATGATCAGTCCTTTTTTTCATGTGACAGATCTTCTCGCCACAGACAATCTTCTGGAGATTGCAGTCAGTGAGGAAGGGCCCAGCAGTGATTACGCCACAGTGTTCTACCGATACATGAATGGAAAGCTCACAGTGCTGTCAAAACTGGAAGGATTTCTTGGGGAAATCCCAAATTCAGATATGAGCGGAAAGCTCATTGTTCATGGAGACGGAAGAGTCTCTACCCTCTCCCGGGGTCAGGTGATGCAGACATTCTTCTATGAGGATGAGTATCTTCTTGTTTCTCCTACAGAACTGAAACATGTGGAAAAAGATCTCTATCCTATGGAAACTAAAGTCACTCTTCTGAAAAAGCTGAAAACCGTGGTCAGCAGGTCTGATTCCACAGAAGCTTATGAGTTTCAGCCTGGTGAGAAAGCTGTTTTACTGGAAACAGACAACCGCAACTGGGTATCGATCCGAAATGAGGACGGAGAAATATCATGGTTCCGTATCAAAGACTTCGGTATGATCCTTGACCAGGAGGAGAGCGGATTCTCCACAGACTTTTTTGAGGGACTGAACATGGCAGACTAAAAAGAAGCTCTTTCCATATCCACGGAAAGAGCTTCTTTTTTATGTTTTTTATGTTCTTTATACTTATTCCACTTCCAGAAGAACACTCTTTAGAACCATCTCCATCTGCTTTCTGGACACTTCCTGAAGATCAAAACTTTGCTCTTTCAGACACCAATGAAAAATAATCCCTCGTGAGGTCATAAAGAGCATGTCCACCAATTCATCCGTGTTTTTCACATAGTACTCATTAAGCTTGGGCTGACGGCTTTTCAGTATGGTTTTCAGAACCTCCTGCATGGGCCGTTTCCCCTTCACGAAGTAATGGTTCCCTGTATTGTAGAATCTCCTGATAAACTCAAAATCGTAAGTCAAGACAAAATCAACATAATACTCCATGTATTCCAGAATCAGCTCATAAAGATTCTGTTTGTTTCTCTCCTCTTGAAGAAAATGCTCAAAATTCAGATCCGCACGTCGGAATGTTTCATAAATGATCCCTTCCTTATTTTCGAAATGGGTATAGAAAGAACCGATGGAAACCCCCGCTTCTTTACAGATTTCCGAAATGGAAGTATGTTCAAGCCCTTTTGTGATGAATTTTTTCATGGCTACTTCATAGATTTTATCTTTTGTCTCCAATGCTTTTTCCTGTCTTGTGGTTCCTCTGGTTTCTTTCACAATATCCCCTCCATATCTGAAAACATTATACCCCAAACTTTCAGACTACTCCAAGAAATTATTATTTTTTGTCAATTATTGATAATATTTTAACCTTGTGATAATGTTTAAATGAACGAATTCACCGAACGTGTTCGTCCAAATATTATCAATACGAAAGGGGAACATTATGAAAAAGATCGGAAAGAAAGTTACGGCGGTTCTGCTGCTGATGCTCTCAATTTCTTTTGCAGCTTGCGGCACAAAGGAGCCTGCAGCTCCTGAAACGCCAGAAACACCATCTTCCAGCGAGGAGGGCCTGTTCACACCTGGCACATATGAAGGAACGGCCAAAGGGTATCATGGGGATATTACCCTTACTGTAACCGTAGATGAGAACAACATTCTTGAAATCAAATCAGAACACACAGAAACAGAGGGTCTTGGAGATAAAGCTGTAAACACACTCACAGAAGCAGCTCTTGAAAAAGCTTCCTTGTCCATGGACCTGGTCAGCGGAGCAACCTATTCTTCTCAAGGATTTCTGGCTGCGCTTGAAGCTGCTCTAGTGAAGGCTGGTGCAGATGTTGAGAAACTAAAAGTCAAAGAGTCCGTAGAGGTAGAGAAAAAAGATCAGAAGTTTGATACAGAAGTAGCAATCATCGGTGGTGGAGGTGCAGGTTTAGCAGCTGCAGTTTCAGCTCATCAGAATGGTGCGAAGGTTCTGCTTGTAGAAAAAATGCCAAACGTCGGTGGAAACACCATCATCTCTGGCTCAGCTTTCAACGCAGTAGACCCAAAGAGACAGTCTGCACAGGGCATCGAGGATTCTGTGGAAAAACACTTCCAGCAGACCTATGAAGGCGGAGATAAAAAGGGCGATCCAGAGCTGGTTCGAGTTCTTGTTGAAAATGCTTATCCAACCATAGAGTGGCTGGAATCCCTTGGCATGAAGTTCACAGACAAAGTATTCACCGTCCTTGGCGCTCTATGGCCAAGATCACACAAGCCCGTGGAGCCACTGGGTACAGGTTATGTCAATACCTTCATGAACTACATCAATGAACATAAAGATGACATTACAGTGCTTACTGAAGTGGAAGCAAAAGAGCTTCTTGTAGATACTGAAGGAGCTGTTACCGGATTCCTTGCTGAAGGAAAGAACGGAAAGATCACTGTAAATGCCAAGAACGGTGTTATCATCGCCACTGGCGGATTTGGTTCAAACGTTGAAATGAGAGACCAGTATAACACCATCTGGCCAAAACTCACCAACATCAAGACCACCAACCACAGAGGCGCTACTGGTGATGGAATCATCATGGCGGAGAAAGTCAATGCATCCATTGTCCAAATGGAAAACATTCAGCTACTTCCCATGGGAGACCCTGTAACAGGAAGTCTTTCTGGAAATATCGAGCAGGGTGTAGAAAACAGAATCTTCGTCAATGCGGAAGGAAACCGCTTCGTAGACGAAGGAGCTAGAAGAGATGTAATGACCAAGGCACTGATGGAGCAGACCGACTCCATGATGTGGGTCATCGTGGATCAGCATTCTTATCCCACTGGCGATACGGTAAACAACTTCAATGAAACCATAGATTCCCTCGTAAAAGAAGGAAGAGCGTATAAAGCGGATACCCTGGAAGATCTTGCAAAACAGATCGGGGTTGAACCTGCGAATCTTGTGAAAGCAGTAGAAGCTTTCAATGCATCTGTTGATGGTGCAAAAGATGAGTTCGGTAGAACACTGTTCATGGATAAACTTGATACCGCTCCATTCTATGCCGGTAAGCGCGTTCCTACCGTACATCACACCATGGGTGGAATTAAGATCACCCCTGAAACAAGAGTAGTGGACCAGAACGGAGAAATCATCAAAGGACTCTTCGCCGCTGGTGAAGTCACCGGTGGAATCCATGGCGCCAACCGTTTAGGTGGAAATGCTCTGGCTGATGTCCACACCTTTGGACGTATCGCTGGCGCTACTGCTGCCAAAGAAGGAAACTAACAAATAGATCGCTTTTTGAAGAGATGGATGAATATTCATCTCTTCTTTTCATTTCCGTCGCAATAAAAAAGAGCTTCCTAGGAAACTCTTCAACTCTTTATTTGCTCATTTTTCTAGATTTGTCCACACAAACATCCACCGCTGAAATCACTGCATGCCGCAGCCCTTTTTCTTCCAGAACCGCCACTGCTTCAATGGTGGTGCCACCGGGTGATGTCACCATATCCTTGAGGATTCCCGGATGAATCCCTGACTCCAGCACCATTTTCGCAGCACCAAGTACGGCCTGAGCAGAAATATCATAGGCTTCTTTTCTAGGCAGTCCATTTTTCACCGCAGCATCTGCCATGGCTTCAATGAACATATATACATAGGCAGGAGAAGAACCTGCAATGCCAGTGATGACGTCCATATGTTTCTCGTCAATGACAGTCACCTTCCCCATCACCGATAAAAGCTCTGTTACTTCTCTTCTTTCTTTAGAGGTCAAGGTGTCTGAAAAACTGACGGCTATGACACCTTCAGATACCGCCACAGGCGTGTTGGGCATTATCTTTACAATCTTCCGCTCCTGCCCCAGATACTCCTTCATCTTGTCGATGGTGACGCCAGCCGCCAGTCCAATGATCAGTGCATCATCCTTTAGAGCGCTTTTTGATTCCTTCATCACAGTTTCATATGCATAAGGTTTCACTGCAAAGAAAAGAATGTCTGATTCCTTTGCTACTTCCTGATTTTTCTCTGTGACCCGCACACCAAAGGTTTCTTTGATGTTCTCTCTGGTCGTTTCCCTTTGTGTGGACACAATGATTTCTTGGGGCAATGCAAACTCACTTTCGATGAATCCTCTCACCATGGCTTTTCCCATATTTCCGCAGCCGATAAATCCGATGGTTTTTTTCATATACATGCCTCCCGAACTTTAGATGATTACATTCTGTTTCGCTCTTTCACTTCACGGTCCACATCTCGTTTGTGTGCCTTTTCAAGAAGTGCATCACGCTTGTCGTAATTCTTCTTTCCTTTCGCCACAGCAACAGCCAGCTTCACACGGCCATTCTTAAGATAAAGGGACAACGGAATCAGAGTATACCCATCTCTTTGGCTTAACTGCTGAAGCTTCAGTATCTCTTCTTTATGCAGAAGGAGTTTTCGGTCTCTCAGTGGATCCCGATTGAAGATGTTTCCCATTTCATAAGGCGAAATATGCATCCCTACAATAAACATCTCGCCATTTTTTATTTCAGCATAGCTCTCTTTCAGATTTACTTTACCCATTCTGATGGATTTCACTTCTGTACCGATGAGCTCAATACCAGCCTCATAGACTTCTTCAATAAAATAATCATGTCTGGCTTTTCTGTTCTCAGCAAGGGTCCTGTTTTTTCGTTCTTTTTTATCCATGTCTTCATCACCTCGTATTCAACCCCTATTTTATCACAGGTTCCATTCACTTGCCTATCTTTGTTGTCCTCAGGCCTACTGTTCAGGAAATTTTAAGCTAATTTTGGGGTACATTCTTTATGATTCAATGGTATTATTATGTTTTAGAGGAAGAGTCCTTATTATTTCATAAAAGGAGTATTTATGCGCATTTATAAAATCATAACCGATTCCACTTGTGATCTTCCATCCACCGTGATAAAAGAGCTTGACGTTCATGTTATCCCAATGGAATATATTCTGGATGGAGTCAGTCATTTTCAGGATCTTGAGGATGAAGGTGAGAAAACTGCATCTTTTTATGGGAGTCTACGGGAAGGAAAAGTATCCAGCACTTCCATGATCAATACAGCAAGGTTCATGGGTGTTTTTGAACCCTATCTGAAGGCAGGCCAGGATATCCTTCATGTGTCTTTTTCTTCCGCTCTCAGCGGTAGTTATAATGCCAGCAGAATGGCGGCTGAAGAACTGAAGGAACTCTATCCTGAACGGCAAATTCTGGTTTTGGATTCAATTGCCGCTTCCATAGGACAAGGGCTCCTTGTCTACCATGCGGTGCTGAAAAAAAGACAAGGGTTGAGTCTTGAGGAGCTTTATGAATGGCTGGAGAAGAATAAGAAGAAAATCTGTCATTGGTTCACAGTAGAGGATCTGATGCATTTGAAAAGAGGTGGCCGAATCAGCGCACTCTCTGCCAACATCGGTACTGCACTGAACATAAAACCCATCCTCAGTGTGAATATGGAAGGAAAACTAGTGAACCTTGGAAAAGTCATGGGCAGAAAGAAATCTCTTTCTGAACTGATCGTAAAAATGAAATCCTGTGCTGGGACTGCTGATAACCAGGTGGTCATCATCGGACATGGTGATTCATTAAAAGACGCAGAATTCCTTTCAACGAAGCTGAAAAATGAACTTCATGTGAAAGAAGTCATTATGACACAGATCGGACCTATCATCGGCAGCCATACCGGCCCAGGCATGATTGGTCTGACCTTCGTGGGAGAAAGAGAATCTCAACAGCCCTCATAGAATGATGAAGAAAGGACAGAATGCAAGAAACCGCATTCTGTCCTATTTTATTGGATCTATTCTGAACCTACTGGCTGATTTTCTCCTGAATATAGGTCTCAATCTCTTCCAAGGATGTTGCATTCATGATCTTCGGAAAAGTATCCCTTGCAAACAGAAGTCCTTCAGCAGTTTCCATAAATGCAAACCGCTCCGTGTCGAGAATTGCATACTCAGCCACGTCTTTCATCTTCAGCACCTTACCATTCTCTTCCCACACTTCCTCATTCTGATATTTCAAAGGCAGGAATATCCCTCTTTCACCAGGTTTCATCGCTCTGGTGATATTAAAATCAGCTCCCATCACTTGTCCCGTATCCACGGGTCCAGGCAGCATCACGCGGACAGTTTCCCCTGGTGTCAGCTCTCCATCATACACCTTCTCCACTTTCAATATGGCCATGGCGCGGTAATGCACTATACCGTCAAAATTCATGCTGATATTTTTCACGTCCTCCACAGTTCCCATAAAAGCATCTGTATCAAATAGTGTAAACACATCTTTTTCTGTGAAAAGCATGGTTATGGCTCCTGCGCCATTATTTTCAAGTTTCACTTCAGAAACTTCCTTTACTTCTACTCCGTTACTGGAGTACAGCACGTCGCCCTTATCCTTTCCTATGAAATAACTGGCACTGAAAACCAGCATAAGAAGCGCTGCTGCCGCACCTGTCATCCAAATAGATCTTCTGTTATTCATTTTTATTCCTCCCTTTTTCTCATGGGCAAGCCTCTCCTGATGTAAAATATTCTGATACATCCTATTTTTTTCCAGTTCAGTAGGTTTGATATTTTCCAGAGCTTTTTTAAATCTATCTTCCATCAATAAAGTCACCTCCTAGTTTGTTCTTCAGCGCTTCTCTGCCACGCTCAAGATGCGTCCGAACCGTTGAATGTGATATGCCAAGTATTTCTGAAATCTCTTTACTTTTGTATCCTTCAAAATAATGTAAGTACAAAGCAATTCTGTATTTTTCAGGAATCTCCCATAACGCATCCACCACTTCCCTCGTCTCTTCCTCTTCCATGAATACAGGCATGTTCCCGTCTTCCACTGGTGCTCTTTTAGACCACCAGTGTTTCAGATGATTTTTGCAAAGATTCCCAGCTGTAACGATAAGCCATGCTTTCACATGTTCTTTGGACTGAAAGGAGTGAGATTGTTCCATGAATTTTATGAATGTATTCTGCACCATATCTTCTGTATCCGCGGTATTTTTCAGATAGGTGAAGCAGATACGGTACACCATATCCACATAGGTTTCATAGATTTCCTCAAAATTTTCTCTGCTTCGAAGCGTAGTCTGCAGCAATCTCTTCCCCTCCTTTCACTTGTAATACAATCCTATAGGCAGAAATGTCTCAAAAAGTGACAAATACTTTTCTTAAGGAAAAAAATCTAAATACTGTTTCTGATTTTTTATTGAAGCTGACCCCAGATCCTGATGGCGCAAAAAAAGAGCCCTTGTAAAAGGACTCCAGAACAATCTATACATAATATAAGTTTTCAGAAGGGTAAACAGGTTCACAAGTCACATCTATGCCGAGCTTCTTAAGGATCTGCTCATCATCCTTATTGAGCATCACCGTGGAATGGGCTTGTACCCCCTCCAGTTCTCCAAGCTTCTCCACAGCAAGCTGTGCAGTAGGATTGGTCACTGCCCCGATTGTCAGCGCAATGAGCACTTCATTTGCATTCAGTGTGGTAATTTTACTGTGAAGCATATCCTTTTTAAGGCTTCTTATGGTTTCGATGATAACAGGAGACAGAAGATAGATCTCGTCCCCGATGTGTCCCAGATACTTGATTGCATTGAGAATCGCTGCAGAGCAGGAATCCATGAGGTTTGAGCTTCTTCCGGTTATCACTGTGCCGTCATGAAGTTCAAATGCCATCACAGCAGGAACTTCTTTATTCTCACATCTAGATTTAAGCTTCTCAGCATAGTCTCTGGCTGGTCTTACCGGGACCCGGTCCTCTTTCTTTAATGCCAGCTCTTCCATGATCAGTTTCATACGGTTTAAGATCTCTTCATCCACAAGGCCTTTCTTATAGTCACATTCAGTAATGAAGTTTCTTCGTATGATTTCTTGTCTGGAAGCTTCTTTAATCACTTCATCGTCAATGATGCCAAACCCCACCCGGTTGACCCCCATATCCGTAGGGCTCTGATACACAGATTCTTTTCCTGTGATTTTTTCGATGCTTCTTTTGACCACCGGAAACATTTCCAGATCCCGGTTGTAATTCACAGCCACCTGCTGGTATCTCTCAAAGTGGAAATAATCCATCATATTGACATCTTTCAAATCCACCGTGGCAGCTTCATAGGCAATGTTCAGAGGATGCTTCAGTGGCACGTTCCAAACCGGAAAAGTCTCAAACTTCGAGTATCCCGCATGGTTGCCAAGCTTATACTCATGATACAGCTGATTGAGGCATGTGGCGAGCTTACCGCTGTTAGGGCCAGGTGCCGTGACCACAACGATGGGTTTAGTGGTAGGAATGTACGGATTTTTTCCATAGCCTTCCTCACTGACAATCATATCCACATCAGAAGGATATCCTGGAATGGCACGATGGGTGTAGACTTTGATGTTTCTTCTCTCCAGTTTCGCTATGAAGACCTTGGTTGAAGGCTGGTCATTGTACCTTGTGATGACCACGCTATTCACCGTAAGCCCGTATCCCCGGAGCTCATCAATCTGTCTGAACACATCCATATCATACGTAATGCCATAATCACCACGGATCTTGTTTCTTTCAATATCTCCCGCATAAACGGTGATAATAATTTCTGCTGAATCTTTCAGTTTCTGAAGAAGCTTGATTTTGGCATCTTCATCAAACCCTGGAAGCACTCTTTTGGCATGCTTGTCTCCAATGAGTTTCCCTCCAAACTCCAAATACAGTTTGTCGTAGTCATTCACACGCTCCAAGATAAATTTGGACTGTTCCTCAATATATTTTTGTGGATCAAAACCCTGTTTCCTCATGCCATCCTCCAGCTCTTTATTGGTCTTCTCTTTGTTTCATATTTCTCAACATAAACTATAACACGTCATGGAAAAAATGTTAAGTTTCATATTTTACGGCAAAAGCATCGGCTACGCTCATGAAAAGGTTTTTAGCATATTATTCATAGTTATTGGGCATATTTTCCATTTCTTTGTGATACCTTCAAAGTGAAAGAGATCGGAGGGAGTGCTGCCGTCATGAAAAAACACCTCATAAAAGCCATTGCCGCTTTATTGGCGGTACTTCTTTGCTGCCTGGCAGTTCCAGGACTTCGGATGATTTTTATACTGCCGTTTTTTGATCTGTACTCCGAAAAAAACAGCGTTGAAAATAAACTTGGATTTGAACTGACAATGCCTCTTCATGGCACTTCCATGCTGCCAGTGCTCCTGACATACAACGACTCTGAGAGAGCTTCTAAGGCTCTTCACATGCCTGTTTCTTTCACGGTGGACTATACCTTCAGGAGGCCTTCCTTTTTTCTGGGCAGAAGCTATGTCATGGACCCTGATGAGTCTCTCTACAGCTCCTTTACAGGCGCCTACTGGGTTTCAGGAGCTGGACATCCATTAGCCCTAGAGGAGCTTGCTCTTCTTGTGGAGTTTGATGTAAAAAAACTCATGCTTCCATCCTTTGGACTATCCTCAAGTGAGGCGGTGTTTGAGAAGAAACATGTCCTGAAATCCGGTTTCCCTGTGATGATCAGATCCGATGCATTCACGAAATATACCGGTTCATTTATCATGTCAACTCCACTTCATCCAAGAGACTTTCAGCTTTCCTATCTTCTTTATGGCATTCCTCCAAAAAGCTTCGAATTCTATCCAGTTCAGCCCATGTATGGTGTCCTCCTCCATCATTATTATCCAGACGAGGATCTGAACCTCATCCTTTATGCTTTGGCTTCAAGTGAAGATACCGTACAGAGTCTTGAAGAAACCTTGCTTAGGAGAGTACAGATTGAAAGAAACGCTCATTGACCTTTATTTGACACTCCCACAGCTAAAGC
>NZ_DOPX01000022.1 GCF_003514505.1 Proteiniclasticum sp. | reverse complement strand
CTTTAGCTGTGGGAGTGTCAATATAACAGATTCAGCCTGAACGGACAGAAAAAAGAAGCGGATGTTTCCAAAATCACTTTGGAAACATCCGCTTCTTCTACTGTAATGCTTTATAACACTTTATTGAGGAACGCTTTGGTTCTGTCCATCTTCGGATGGTCAAAAATCTCCTCTGGTGTGCCTTCTTCCACAATCTGGCCTTCATCCATGAAGATGACTCTGGATGCCACTTCTCTGGCAAAGCCCATTTCGTGGGTAACTACCACCATGGTCATGCCCCCTTCTGCAAGCTTCTTCATAACTTCCAGCACTTCTCCCACAAGTTCAGGGTCTAAAGCTGAAGTGGGCTCATCAAAAAGCATGATGGTGGGATCCATGGCCAGAGCTCTGGCAATGGCCACTCTCTGCTGCTGACCGCCTGAGAGCTTATTGGGATACTCATCCTTCTTCTCATAGAGACCGACACTTCTAAGAAGGTCTTCCGCCTTCCTCACCAGATCTTTCTCCGAAAGACCTTTTACAAGAGCAGGAGCGATGGTGAGGTTCTGAAGCACCGTGAGGTGCGGGAAAAGATTGAACCTCTGGAACACCATACCAAGGTTTGTGCGGAGCTTTGACGCTTCTTTTTCGGAAAGCTTCAGAAGATCCTCCCCTTCCTCCATATGGCTGATGAGGTTGAATCCGATGAACACCTTTCCGGATGTGATGGTCTCCAGCTGATTCATGCAGCGTAGCATGGTGCTTTTGCCGGATCCGGAAGGACCGATGATGCAGACCACTTCTCCTTCTTCCACCGTCAGGTTGATGCCTTTCAAAACCTCCAGGTCTCCAAAAGACTTATGTACATTTTTTAGTTTAATCATAGCGCTTCCTTTCCTCCCCTATTCATAGACCGAGTACTTCTTCTCCAGCTTGTCAAAGACCAGCTGGATGATGGAGGTCACGAAAAGATAGATGACACCGGCATAGATGAAGTACACCCATTCTCCCGAAGAGTTGTTCATGACCTGTACGGTCCGTAGAAGATCAAATAAAGAAATGGACGCCACAAGAGAGGTGTCCTTCACCAAAGTGATGAGCTCATTGCCCAGAGGCGGAATGAGTCTTCTGTAGCTTTGGGGAATGATGATCTTGAACATGGCCTGATAATAAGACATGCCAAGAGCCTTTGCCGCTTCCATCTGTCCTTTGTCAATGCTCTGGATGGCACCTCGGAAAATCTCAGAAAGATAAGCCGCAGAATTTAAAGAGAAAGCGATGAAGGCTGCCAAAAGTGCAGGGATTCTCAAACTGACGCCAAAGACATCATAAGTGAACAGCGGCAGTGCATAATAAAAAACAAAAAGCTGCATGAGCATCGGCGTTCCTCTAAAAATCCAGACATAAAACCAGGCAAGGCCGTTTAAAGCCTTGCTCCTGGAAATTTTGAAAAGCGCGATGACAATGCCCAGAAGAATCCCAAAGAGGACCGAAACTCCTGCAATGAGGAGGGTTCTCTGTGTCCCTTCTACTATACCAAGGACCTGTTCTTGTGTAAGCAATGTACTAAGTCTCCTTCCAATCTATAAACTTATTCTACAACATTGAGCTCTTCGTCGATGTTGGAGGTGTAATCTCCACCCATCCACTTCTCAGAAAGCTCTTTCAGTTTTCCTTCTTCCTTCAGCTCCAGAAGTGCAGCATTGATCTTCTCCTGAAGAACGGTGTTGTCCTTCTTGATGGCTACAGCGATGGGCTCATTGGTCAGCATCACTGGAGAAATCTGGTAGCTTTCAGGCTCATTGGCCACATACTCGATGGCAACGGCATAATCCACAGCAATGGCATCCACGTGTCCCGCTTTCATGGCGGAGAAGGTCTGAATGATCTCGTCATACTTGGTCACTTCAAAGCCCACTTCCTCAGAATACTTCGCAGTAGCAGTATCCGCAGTGGTGCCCAGCTGAACACCCACATTAAGGTCCTTCAGATCTTCCAAAGAAGAAAGAACCGCATCTTCTTTTCTATTTAAGATGACCTGTCCATTGGCAAGGTAAGGCTTACTGAACAGCATGGTCTCCAGTCTCTTAGGGGTCATGCTCACAGCAGCCATAATGACATCATAAGCGCCTGAGTTCATACCGGTGAAGATGCCGTCAAAGGCTGTGGGCACAAACTCCACTTCCATCCCCAGCTTTTCTCCAAGGGCATTGGCCAGATCAATGTCAAATCCGATGAGCTCGTTCTTGTCATTGGTGAACTCAAAAGGAGGATAAGTTGGATCCGTACCGATTTTAAGAACAGTCTGCCCGCCTTCTCCTGTATTTTTATCCCCGCATCCAGCCAGGACGCCTGTTACCAGTAAAAGAGAAAGTGCCAGTGCTACATATTTTGCTTTTTTCATATTTCATACTTCCTTTCATTTCCATCACGTTTTGATTGAACAGTCTTGATTATAGCACAGTAAATTTCATAAATATACATTTACGTGAATTTTCATCCATTACAAACAATAGTGGCAATTTATTGGGAATATCTAAATCTTTAAGCGTTTTCATAAACAAATCTCACAGATACAGGGAAATTATCTGAAAATACCGAGGGTTCATCGATGAGATCATCTGTCTCTAAAACTGCATATGCAGTTTTTTATGCACTTTTTCTGCATAACAGTATAAACACTCCCAGAATCTGGCATAGCAGGCACAACATGCCTTCTTAATCACGTGAAGAGGTCATGACACAAACCACAAAAAGCATGAAGCCCTTCCGATTCCTCAGAAGGGCTTCATGGGTTATGATTCACAGGTATACTTCCCTGTGCATTCTACTGGATCCATCTGTCTAACTCTGGCTGCTTTCAAGTTCCTTTGCAGTACATCACTGACGCCTGACCGAAGACTTTTAACAAGGTTTCCCAAATCTTAAAGCTTCTTCCAGATCGCATGCACAATTGCACGAATGTGCAGCATCTCCGGCAGGAGGCGTTTTCTTAATTGCTTCACATGAATTCTCTGCATCAGCACTGAAAGAGGACCCCTTCTCGGTGTCCATCATCAGCCAGACCGGTAGAACAAACGGACATGGTTTGATTTATCCGATTTCAGAAAAAGCCTTCCGGCAATTTATCACGCTTTTGTTTTTATTTTTCTGAAACTAAATCTGAGTCTATGAAAATCGCTGCTGCATTTTTCTTCTTCTTGCGATTCCTCTGTTTCTTGTCATCTCGGTAAAGGAGGGTCAGATTCATAAAGACAAAAAGAACCAGCAGGACCCAGGACTTCACACTGCTGTTTCCAGTAGTCCAGGGCAAGATGCTGTGGGCTATGGTGGCGTCCTCAAAAGATGAGGCATGCTCCACAGGAATTTTTGTAGGTGCCATCTCTGCTTCCTTCCTCTGACTTTCTGACACTTCAGATTCAGAAGGAAAACTCCAGGAAAAAACCGGCTCCTTGAAAAGCCCTGACAGAAGAAGAATCAAACAGAAAACCGCCCCAAGACTTGTACTTAAAAATGCTCTCTTTATTGTCTGCCTACTCATCCGATGGTTCTCTCCTTGTTTCGGTTTGTTTTAAAGATGATATACAGGCAGCAACTCCTATACATCTCCCTGTTATTATTTTAAAATAGAAACCTCTTCTAAAAATCGCCACTTCGTGAAATGCATCAAAAACGGCGCGAACTGCATCAGAGTGGAAACATCTTTGTCTATGACGCTTCTCACTATAATCACAAGCTTATTTTCACGGTTTTTTCTTTCCAATGCCTCTGCACATCCTCTGCAGCAATTGAAAAAGGTGGCTACATATGTTAAGATTTCATCAATTCTAGAAAAAGGAGAGACTCCGATGCTTAAAATCGCTCTATGTGATGATGAAACAGTCTACTTGGAAACCACGGAAAAGCTCCTGAGAGAATGGTCCCGCACTGCCAGCATCCCCATGGAACTGGACTGTTTTGACCACGGAGATGCTCTTCTGGCAAAACACAGAATCTCACGCTACGATATTATTTTCCTGGATATTGTGATGCCTCTTCTCAGCGGCATGGACACTGCCAAAGAGCTCAGGCTTCTGGATAAATCTGTGAAGATCATCTTTCTCACCTCTTCTCCAGAGTTTGCCCTCAGTTCTTATTCCGTGCGGGCACTGGATTACCTCATAAAGCCCCTGTCCTACGATAAGATGCAGCAGGTCCTTGAAGAATGTGTGGCTCTTCTATATAAAGAGCCCGACAGCCTCACTTTGAAAACCCCAGGGGGATACCGTAGAATCTATCTCCATGACATTGAGTACCTGGAAGCCCAGAACAAGCGGGTTCTTTTCTATCTCTCAAACTCTGAGTGTCTGGAGGTGCTTCAGCCTCTTCATACTTTTGAAAGAGAACTTCCGGACAGCAAAGGCTTCTTTAAGTGCCACAGGAGTTATCTGGTGAATCTCAAAAACGTCCAGCATTTCAGCAGTGTGGAGCTTAGCACAAAATCCGGACGACAGATTCCCATTGCAAGAGGGTACGGGAAGCCCTTTCAGGATACCTATTTTGCCCTGATGTTTCAGGACCAGTGAAGGATGGTGGATATGAATTGTTAGAATTTATCCTAGGAATGCTGAACTCCAGCTCTCTGCTTGTCTTTGGCATCTTTGTCTCCGCAGCCATTCTCAGCATCCCCTTCACAAAAAAGAACATTCTGATCCTCTCCCTTCTATGCCTTGGCATCAACGTGGTACAGCTTCTGTTCTATTTTGATGGAGGGCTCCGAAGCGCCCAAAGAGTCTACCCTTTTCACACCCATCTGCCGAACCTGCTCTTTTTTGTCTTCTATTATAAAAAGAACGTTCTGCACAGCATCTACGCCATCACTTCAGCCTATCTATGCTGCCAGCTGAGTAAATGGCTGGGTATTCTGACCTATGCTTTATCAGGAGAGCTTTATGTGGAGTACGGGTTCCGCACCATAGCCACACTGCTCCTCGGACTCATCATCATCCGGTACTTTGCAGAAACTCTGTCCGTCATCTTGACAAAATCCAGGAAGACCATCGTCATCTTTAGCATTCTTCCTGTATCCTACTACCTCTTTGATTATACCGCCACGGTCTATACTGATCTCCTCTACAGCGGATCTCTTGTGATTCTGGAGTTCATGCCCTTTGTACTCTGCGTAGCCTATCTCATCTTCAGCTTGGTCTACTTCAAAGAGTATGAAGAAAAAATAGAAGCAGAACACCATACCCACCTGATGCATATGAAAAGAGACCAGTTCGAGAAAGAGATCGAATCCATGAAGCGCTCTGAATATGCGGTGGCCCTTCTTCGCCATGACATGAGACATTTTCTCACAAGCATCTCTTCCTTCATTGATCAAGAGGAACCCGAAAAAGCCAAGGAGTACATAAAAGAAGTCATGGCTTTGTCCGATAAGACCGCCCGGATGAAGTTCTGTGAAAATGAGATTGTCAATATGATCCTTTCCTCCTATGAATCCAAAATCAGGGAAGAGAGCATCCAGTTCAAGCACACCATCGAGCTTCCGGAAAAGCTCCCTTTTTCTGATGTGGACTTCACTTCCATCCTCTCCAACGGACTGGAAAATGCCATCCACGCAGTATCCGCTCTGCCTCTGGAAGAGCGCCAGATTTCCTTAAGCCTCAAAATGAAAGACGAGAAGCTTCTGCTCTCTATCAAGAACCCGTACATCAATCCCGTGGAACTGGAAGATGGCATGCCCAGTACTGCGGTGGAAGGCCATGGTCTTGGCACGAGAAGCATCCGCCATGTGACAGAAAAGCTCCGAGGCAACTGCCAGTTTCTTGCAAAAGATGGAGAGTTTGTTTTACGTGTGGTCCTATAGCTTCTCCTACTTCTTGCCCCTCTCCTTACCATAAAATGAAATGGATCAAACAAAATAAGGCTTCCTCACTGCGGATCCACCGATCCCAGCAAGGAAGCCTTATTTCTATGGAATGATTTAGCAAAAACCATTGCTACTGACTCACAGCTTTCTATGGCCACCGCACCGTCTCCTCTATAAAAAGAAAACCGTCCTGCTGGTGTCAAGGGAAAGCGCAGGGTTCACCCGGATTTGTTAAAAAATTACCAAAGATAGAATACTACAGATAAGACGCTCCTGTCAAGCACCTTACGCCTTCATTTCACCTAAAAAGCCCCATTTCCCATTGATTTCCAGAGAGTATGCACGAGAAAAAAAAGTAAACCTCCTGAGTCCTCAGTAGGTTTTGTATCAGACTTATACGCCCAAAAAGTAATTGATCCGTTCTTTGTCAAAGCCTACAATCATGGCTCCGCCAATATCCAGCACTGGAACGCCCATCTGATTTGTTTTCTGAATCATCTCCATGGCCGCTTCCCGGTCTCTGGACACATCTTTCTCTTCAAAAGAAACGCCCTTCTCTTTGAGATAGGCCTTCACTCTGTGGCACCATCCGCAGGTGGGTGTGGTATAAACAGTTACCTTTTTCATGATACTATTCTCCTTTCTTAAATACCCTATAGGGGTATATTAGCAAATATCCCCTTTTCTGTCAACTGGCCACCTGGTCTCCCTCTTTGAAGAATTTCTGTTCTTTCACTGTTTTTGAGTCAACCACTTTAATTTTATTGGTTGACTCAAAGAATACTTCCCACTATACTGAGAACTGTAAAAAAACAAAATGAGGTGAACGTGATGGTGAAAGACGAGCTGTTGAAGCTGCTGGAGGAAAACCGTGGAGAGATTCTGCCAGGAAACGATCTGAAGGATGCACTGGGTGTATCCCGAAATGCTGTGTGGAAAGCCATACAGCTGTTAAAAGAAGAAGGACACCATATTGAATCTATAAAGAACAAAGGCTACACCCTCTTGAAGGAGAGTGATGTCTTATCCGTCAGCGGTCTTCTGCAAGCTTTAGGAACATCGCCCACCTACCGTGTGGAAGTGTTGGAAGAAGTTCCATCCACCAACACCTATCTGAAAGAAAGCGACGGAAAGAAAAACAACACTCTGGTCTTTGCCAAAAAGCAGACCAAGGGCAGGGGGCGTCTGGGAAGAAGCTTCTTTTCGGAAGACCCCGGAGGACTGTATTTCTCACTTCTGAAGATCGAAGATCTTCCACGTTACAATCCCTCCTACGCCACCATCGCCTGCGCCCTTTCCGTACGGGATGCCCTTTCAGAAGTGTCCGGGCTTTCTCTCTCCATCAAATGGGTCAACGATATTTATTATGAAGGAAAAAAACTCGCTGGCATCTTAACAGAAGGCACCCTGGAAATGGAAACCGGAACCCTCTCCAGCCTCATTCTTGGCATAGGCATCAACGTCAACACGGGAAGTTTTCCAAAGGAGCTGGAAGACATCGCCACCTCTCTCTTCATGGAGACAGGACGCACCTACGTGAGGCAGGAAGTGGCCAGAACTGTTCTTTTCCACCTGGAGAAGAATCTTCTTCTCACAAAAGAAAATCCAAATGCACTTCTCGCCGCTTATAAAGAGCATCTGCTGTATATAGGCAAAGAAATCACCTTCCTCTACGATAAGAAGCTGCGGATGGGCATCCTGAAAGACCTCACGTCAGAAGGACATCTTCTGGTGGAGTCTGAAGGCTCCTACCTCACCCTCCACTCCGGAGAAATCAGCATTAGAAAAGGAGATCAAACATGATCACAAAGACCAGACAACCATTTCTCACCACAAAAGAACTGACCCTGCTTCCCCTTTTCAC
This sequence comes from Proteiniclasticum sp., assembly GCF_003514505.1. Classification (GTDB taxonomy): domain Bacteria; phylum Bacillota; class Clostridia; order Clostridiales; family Clostridiaceae; genus Proteiniclasticum. The sequence continues at coordinate 41,163 of NZ_DOPX01000022.1, read as the reverse complement.
GGTACTCACCGCCGTGGGGGCATTCATCAAAATCCCCATCGGTGCGGTTCCTGTATCCCTGCAGACGGTGTTTGTGCTGCTGTCCGCACTTTTACTCGGCAAAAAAGCGGCCATATCCCAGGGACTGTACGTGCTTCTGGGTCTTCTGGGCCTTCCCATCTTCACCGGAGGAGGCGGCATTGGCTATGTCCTTACCCCTACCTTTGGCTACCTCATGGGCTTCATCGCAGCAGCCTTTATCGTGGGAAGCCTTCGGGACCTGACCAAGAAAAAAGACATCTTCAGTCTTTTCCTCTTCTCCATTCTTGGAGTCATTGTGATCTACACCATGGGTGTCACCCATCTTTATCTTCTGTCCCATCTCCTTACTGGAGGCAGCAGAATGCCCCTTGGGGCAGCCATAAAGTTTGGCGCACTGGTGTTTCTTCCCATGGATCTTCTCTGGTCTTTCTTCGGCGCAAGCCTTGCTGCAAGACTTCTGAAAAACCCTGGTCTTCGGCTATCCTAAAACCACAACGGAAAGAGCCTCCAACAACTGGAGGCTCTTTCTCTTTGTAGCTCATGATATTTACAGAAGTGAGCGGTTCTCACTTCTGATTTTCCTTATCTTTCTTTCCTCCGTCTCAATGCCTGGCTGCCCACCATGAGGCTGAACAGTCCCAGCACATAGAATGCACTGCTGGAGGCTTCTCCTGTCTGTGGAAGACTGTTGGTGTCATCGTCCTCAGGCAGTGGCAGTGGATCCACATCCTCAATTTCGCCAAATTCATTGACAATTTCAGTGGTGACTGTCTGATTCTTGTTAAAGAGAATCACCATGCGGTTGATGTTTCCCAGCTCATAGCCAGCGGGTGCTTTGATCTCCACCACTCTATAAATGCCAAGAGGCAGCATCATGGTGGCTGTACCATCTTCGCCAGTAGTCAGAGTGCCAAGGACCTCTCCTTGTGAAGTACGCACTTCAAAAACAGCTCCGGAAAGCGGCTGATTGATGTCATTGACCTTCAGAATCCTCAGGGTTGCTCTCTGCTGAATGTTCTTGATGTTATAACCGCTGTATTCCACATCATAGCCCATGAGATAGTTCTCTTTCACGCTGTAGCTGTATGGCATGCCCATGTCGTCAAACCCAGGCACATCCTCAAAGGTGTAGAGCCATTTGTCTTCTTCGTTCTTCGTGACCGTCTTCTCCTCCATCTTCTCCTCACCGCGGTAGAGCGCTACTGTAATGGAGGCTGGTCTTCCTCTTAAGTCATCCCAGGTCTTTTCCCCAGAGATGTCGATAAGTTCTGCTCTTCTGTTGATGAGATCATATCCTTCGCCCTGAAGGGTCTCATATCCAGGAACAGGTTCCTCTTTCACCGTGTAGCTGATGGGATTCTCCTCGCTGTCATACTTCGGTGCTTTGAAGCTGTAGGTCCAGCTGCCTTCCACCTCTTTCACGGTTTTGGTGTCCACCGTCCTATCGCCATCCATGAGATGCACCGTAATAGATTCTGGCCTGTCTTCTCCATCATCCATCCAGGTTTTCTCACCGGAGATGGTGACATACTCGATGATGCCGATCCATTTGTTCGTGACCGTCATGCCCTCCACAGAAGCTTCATAGCCTTCAGGCACTTCCTCTTCCATGACCTCATAAAGATGCTTCTCAAAGGTCTCCATATCATACACAGGAACGGTTCTCTTCTCTTCCCAATCTGGTCCTGCCATGATCAGGGTCTCATAGTGCTCTCCATCCTGATGAAGCATGATCTCCAGGGTCTGTGGTCTCATTTCCAGAGACTCATCCACCCAGACCTTCTTGACGGTAATCTCTTTCTCATTGGTGAAGGTATTCACGATCTTCATGGAAAGGGTCTTATAGTGCTCGCAGTCTTCTTCTCCTTCCATGGTCCTTGCAGCTTCCACAGGCATACCTTCTTCATAGGTGGTGACATAGCCTTCCAAGGGCTCTTCTTTCAGCGAGTAACTGATCTCTCCCTCTTCATCATATTGAGGGACAAGAAATGCTTCTTTCCAGTTCTCTTCTTCTGACAGCATCCGTTCTTCGCCATAAACAGCGCCATTTGCCAGCACTTCATAGGTGATGGATGCTGGTCTGATTTCCTCCACATCCTCCATCCAGATTTTCTCCACAGAAAGCATCATGGCTTTGTGGTTATGCAGATGGAAGGTGTTTCCGTCCTTCTCTACAATACCGATGTATCCGTGGGGCACTTCTTCCTCCACCGTATAGGTGATGGCATTTCCATCCTGATCTTTACTGGGCAGATACAGCTGAAGCTCATAGCCTGTTCCTTTTAGTAAAGGCAGGTATGCAGCGGTTTCTCCGTTGGCAAGAAGCGTTGCAACGACATAATGTGGTCTTAATGGGTCCTCCCCGTCATACCAGTGTTTTTTAATGGTCAGCATTTTAAGGTTCTCATTCAGCATCTCCAAAGGATCGATCCCTAGAAGTTCTACGATGCCTGCAAGAAACCCCAGGGGATGTGAACCATCGTCAGGCAGGTCCAGCCCCATACAGAAATACTTCATCCATTCCATGTACTGCATAAAGTTCAGGGCACCCAGATCCCCATGATAGGTGGAAAGATCCAGGGTCTTCTCTAATACAGGTACAGGCGTCTTCTCCTCAGGAAGATCCTCCTTACTCTCTTCTACTGGAACCTCCTCAATAGGCAGCTCCACTTGCTCCTTTTCCTCTGAAGGAGGTGGTGGTTCTTGAGCCTCTACAGGAGGCAACGTTTCCTCTTCTTTCACCACTTCTTCAGGCAGTTGTTCTTCCATCTCTTCTTGTGGCAGTTCTGCTGCAGGTTCTGTTTCCTCCACTGGCAGCATTTCCTTCTCTTCTACCACCACTGGCGCTTCTTCTACGGATGCTTCTTCCAGCACAGCCGCTGGGGGTGCCTCTTCGGAAGGCTCTGAATGGTCCTCCGCTTTAATGGACAGTCCGCTCGGAATCAGCAGAAAGGCAGTCAGAAGAATCCCCAGAAAGACTCTGATGCTCTTGTTTCTTTTCATCTTTCTCATCCTCCGTGATCGTCAAAGAAATAACATATTGGATATGTGGCAACACCCTATTTCACCAGAAAGCAACAACCAAAGCTCTTCTATTTCTATATCCCCATTCTATGTCACCCTCTACAGGAGTTCAAGGGAGCCTCTCTTCTTCCCTTCCCGGGAGAACTTTATCCTGTGGATAGTTGACAGTTTGATCTGCATCATATGAAAAATTTATGTACAAATTTAGAAATCCATGATAAAAATTTAACTCGCCATGTTCATTTTTTCATCTGTATTTATACACTCGTGATGACTATCCGCTTTACTTGCCCCTATAACAGATAAATTTGGACCAATCTATGCTCACGGTTCAAGTGGTAAATTCTCTATGAATTTTCCCGATGCGTTTTTTCCCATGAAAAAGAGCCTTGGAGTAGGAAAGGCATTCTCCTCTCCCCTCTAAGGCTCCAGATGCTCAATATTCTACAGCGCTTTGGCCATGGCCAGGTTTGCGATGTTCTTGATGTTCTTTCTGATGTCCAGCTCAAAAATCTCATGGGCATTCTCCACATAGGATTTTGTGATGTTCAGAGTGCCCGCCATGATGAATTTCTTCTGGGTGGGGGATGCTCGATACACAAGATCCGACACTTCCTCCAAAGACTCTCTGTACTTCATGTCAGAAATATAGTCCACCAGCTCTTTGTTCACGTCCCGGACCTTGCCTTTTAGAAGATTCTTCTTCTCAGCCAGGTCATAGGCGATACGAAGGAGCATATAGTTTCTTTCCGTGATGAGGCTCTCATCCTTCTTCATGGTATTGATGACATACCTCAGCGCCTTGGACACATTGTTCAGGTAGAAAGTGGTGGTCTCTGTGCCCACCAGGAACGCCAGAAGACTTCTTAAGGTGGTTTCCAGAATGTCCCCTTCGGTCTCTTCGCCGATCTCCAGGAAGGATCCGTCTGCCTGCTGATTCTTCGCAAGAATTCTTAAGAGATTATCCCGGTCATACTTGATGGCCATCTTTGCTTCCTTGTGGGTGAGTCCTGTCACCGCCATCTTTTCTCTGATGTTCACATCAAAGCTGTACGCTGCCTCATCCAGGAAGTAGCCTCTGGCCAGATTCTTCATGGTGGACTCTGTCATTTCCATGGGGACAATCTTATTGAGACCCATCCCCATGACCGGATCTTCTATGGTCTCCATCATGATGAAGCTGGTTTCCTTCGAAAGGATGGAATACTCTTTGGAAAGAGCCAGAATCTCTTCCTTAATCTGCTCTTCCTCCACACCTCTTGCAAAGCGCTCCTTTTCCACCAGAGACTCAATTCTCTTTCTGGCCCATACTTTGCGGATGAGCTGAGAGTTTTCCTCTATCTCCAGTTTGTCCAGGTCGATGTGCATGGTGTAGTCTGTTTCATCCACCACACCGCGGATGTCAATGCTTCCGCTGATGACGCCATCCACCAGGGCAAAGATGGTGAAGGGTTCTCGGTCATAAAGATAGGTAATGGTACCCGGATAGGTTTTTTCCACCACCATATCCCCAAAATCAATTTCAGTCACGTCCAGCTGCGGATTATGGATTCTGTTGAACTGACGGAGAATGATATCATCGATTCTTTCTCCCTCCTCAATGAACTCAGGGCGTCCATTGCCCACTTCCGCCAAACGGTTGATGAAGTAGCTGTTCACTTCTGTGTCCATGCCGATGGGGAAGATTCTGTGCTGCCCGATGTTCGTGCGCACATATTCAAGGATCTCATCTTCCTCTGCCACAGAATCATCCGTGAACAGGAAAATAGTGCTCTCCTCTTCTTCCAGCTCCCCTTCCCGGATGGCATCCTTCAGCGCTTCGAAGGTGCATTCTCCTTCTCTTGTGGTGAGGGATTCAATCCACTCCGTGGCCGCTTCCAGATTCTCCTTGGTGAACTTCACTTTTCCGGAAGGCGAGAACTTATAGATCTCTTCATTATAGGCGATGAGATTGAACTTATCTCCCTCTTCCAAACTTCGAAGGGCGATGAGCATGGCGTTTTTCGCTTCCTCCAGCTTAAAGCCTTCCATGGATACGGAAGTATCCAGAATGAAAGAGTAGTTTGTGGTGTATTCCACCGGGATATCCGGCAGGGTGGGCACCAGTTTCAGCATGAGGATGGACTTTTCTGTCTCGTCCTCATAATAGCTGTACCCCATACCTGCAGCGGTCTGAGGATGCTCTTCCCGAAGGGTCAGAATGAAGTCATGATCGAGAGTCTGTCCCTTGGTCACGGTGACCTTGGATAAGGTATCATCTTCTCTTTCCACCTTGATCTTATGACTTGGAGACTTGAAGGCCATCTTGGAATAGGACTCCACCAGAAGAGACAGATAAAAATCAAGCTCCTCCTCGAGCTCCTCTTCTTCCTCATCCTCTTCCCGATAATACACAGGATCCATCACCGATGGAATGTACAGAGAAAGGGTATCATCCTCATAGGTCAGCTGATCCATGTAGCTGATTCTCACATTGACCTTCTCATTGGGCAGAATGTTTCCGATGGTGATGGTGAAATACTCATCGTCCTTCTGTTCCAGAGCCAATGTATTGATGCCCTGCTCCTGACTCTCTTTCAGGGTTTTGATCACAGAGTCCCGCTCCTCCACCATGGCTTTCAGGTTCCGGCCGCCCAGATTTACTTCGATACCTGTGATGAGGGATGTGGATGGCACAGGGAAACTATAGACTCCCTCCATATTCTCTCCGGAGATGTTTTTATAATCCTGGGAAATGGTGTATTCAATGTACTCTCCACAAATATTTCCCGTGACCTCCAGGCGGTTGAGTTTTACCTTCCTGTTGTCTTTTGTGGAAAGACCATATTTTTTCATCATCTGTAGAACCTCCTTAACAAGGCAATCTGTTAGTACTATTATACGCGAAGTGGGACCAACCTTTAAAGCAAAATGTTGAGTTTCTTTTAGATTCTTCCCAAAAAAAGAAACCCTCCGTTTTTTCTCCGAAAGGTCCCATTTTATCTGAATCTATGTCAATGGATGTTATGAGCCTAGCTGAAGGGATTCCTTTTCGCTAGGCACATAGAATGTTGAGACTACTTTGGCAGCACCAGTCTTCTTTAAAGATCCGGATGCCCCGCTTCATCTCCACAGTGCAATCCATGCACCACGAATTTAGTATAATCAGTTCTTTTTCCAAAATCAATGACTTTTACGGAAAAAGAACGTGAATTTAACTCAAATTCAAAAAATTCAGCTTAAAGTGAAATCACTCTGCTAGAAAGGTTTTAGAGGAGTATTAGGACTCTCTTCTACGGTCTTCCATCTGGATGATCTTGGATTTATGCTCGTGATTTCTGATATGCTTCTCACAGTATTCATAGTTGCCTTCACACTTGCTGCAGTATCTGAACTCTATATTGGGATCATCTTTTTCTGTGATGCCGCAGGTGGTGCATTTATGAATGGACTGGACTCTTGTGGTATATTTTGCCACTTCGATGTTCCGCCGGATCTTCTGGGTCTTGCTTCTTCTGTTTTGCACCTTCATGAACCCAGGACCGAAGAAAAGAAGGAAGTTCAACAAAGACACGCCGATGGCGATTCTGCCAGCCATAGTAGCGCTGATGAATTCCACCACGATGAAGGCTCCATAGAGAAGTCCAAGAAACTTCACTTTGATGGGCAGAACAAAGTAAAGATTCACCTGGCTGTCCGGGAAGGTGGCTGCATAGGCCAAAAACAGAGTCATATTGAGATAATAAGTGGTGGTGACTCCAATAAAGAATCCTGCGATGACGGACATGAGCACTCCAAGGAAGTAGTAGGTATTAAACCTTGTGGTTCCCCAGGCCATCTCCAGCACCCTGCCAATATAGAAATAAAACAGGAAACTGATGATGACAAAGAAGCTGGAGGATCCTGGCACAAAGATGAAGGTCAGCACTCTCCAAACCTGTCCTTCTAGAATGAGGTTTCTGTTGAAATATAGAAACGCACTGAGAAGACCATTGGAAGTCATATCCACCAGGAACACCAGGAAAGATCCCAGCATCACATATTTCATTAAATCCCGGACGGCGAATTTTGAAACCAGCCGGTCCAGCTTATCAATTAATTTCATTGCTCTTAACACCCAACTTTCTTAAAATTCCATACTGTTTCACACAGTATACCTTCTGCACTTTAAAATCGGCTTAATGCCCACTTTTTATTTTATCATACATTTCTCTGGGTGATACCCGTCCTGCCTTTATTTTCTCTTCTAATTTCAGTACAATAGAAGAAAAGACAAACGGGAGGTGCATCCTTGTGACGAGAAAACCGCTTCATCTTCTGGTGAATCTTCTGTTTCTCACAGCGTTTCTTCTGGTGACATTCTTCGGTATCGGTCCAGTGCTTCTGGCTGACGGTTCTATGCAGGAAAGACTTTTCACGCTGCTCCTTGTGCTGCTGATCCTTACAGGTCTTCTTCTCCTGTTCCGCTATGTAAAAAGCAGAATCCCCTAGACGACTTTGAAAAGATGCAGCCAGAAAAGAGCTTCTTTTTCTGGCTGCATCTTCAATCCTACATAACAAGAGTCTCATGGGTCCATCTTTAAGAAGATTTTCAGGATTTCTCTTGGAAAAACTTAAATGCCTGAGGTATACTTGAAAAGAATGAAATGAGAAAGGCTTCTACAGAAAAATCAGCTGAAGCCTTCTATTCATGATATAATGATATGTAGTGCTATTATTTTGGAGGCTAGTTTATGAAATACCTTTGGAAAACAATCTGGTTCATCCAGGCGTTCATAGTACGGCTGATTCCCATGCTTTTATTTTTTGTGGCACACACCATCGGTGAAGTGTACATCTACAACTGGGATCCGCTGACTGTTCTTGAAATCAAACCACTTCCCGAGCTTTTTGATTCCTACCTGTTCCTCTATGGAGCCTTGGGACTCATTATTCTGATTCTCTTTTTCATGAAGCTGCCCATTATTGCCAGAGTCATGACCGTGGGAATCCTGGCCTCGCAGGTGGTATTCTTCCTGAAACGTTGGGAAATCTATATTTATGATCTTAAGGATGTGGATCCTTACTACAACTTCTATATGGGCATCCTCCTCTCCATCATTGCAGGATTTGTCCTGCAGGTTACCTGGAGAATGATCCGAAATGGCATCACGCAGGCCTACTACTGGTTTATGATGAAGAGCTTTGGAAAAGACAAAAAAGCAAGCTTCAAGAAAATTCCAGTAAAAAAACTCCCAGAAAAAAAGAATTCTAAGTAAGAATCAAAAAAAGGACCAGTTGCTTTTCACGAGCCGCTGGTCCTTTTCCATTCTAGGATTGTTTATTGTAGAAGTCCAGCACCGCCGAGGGAAGTGGGACACCTAATGCCTCATAGGTTTCCTTCATTTCTTCAAACAGATGCATTCTCCCCCGTTCATTCCGGAGCAGCCCCATGATTTCCAGAAGCCTGATATTCAGCCACTCATGGAGCGGTTCTTCCTTATATACTTTCCGGTAAATTTCCAGGGCGTCCTCATAGTAACGGTGATTAAAATAAAAATCGCCGATTTTTCTCAGTCTTTCCAGATATTTCTCCCGATAGATCTCATGCTGGTCCGCAAGCCATGGATAATCAAGATTTTTCAGATACGGGCCTTCTGCCAGCGCCATATAGTTCAGGCACGTACTGAGATTGCTCTCGGTGATGATGGGGGTCGTTTTGAGATGCTGCTCCCAAAGGTCCACATCCACCTGCACTTCATCTGAATAGACCAGTTTATAGGCATCATCCTGAAACTTGATGACAATGGGTAGATCATGCTGCTGCAGTTTATTCCGCAGCCGATAAAGGATCATATTGAGCGTGGCTGAACTTTTCTCCGGATCCTCCTCCGGAATCAGCGCTTCAAAGATTTCATACTTGGATACAAACCGGTGCCTGTGATGAAGAAGAAACACAAAGAGCTCCCGGATCTTCCCAGAACGCCATTTATAATCCAGCATCATCCCGTCTTTGAACGTACCGGCGTCACCCATGAGCTTTATGAGGATCTTCGGAGAATCCATCGGAGAAACCACCGATTTCTCCTTGAGACGTTCTTCAATGCGTTCCACGGTCTTTTTCACCCGCTCCAGCATAAGGGGTTTTAAGAGGTAATCCAGCGCATACTGCTCGAAGGCTTCCACCGCGTACTGTTTATGGGCAGTGACAAAAACCACCTCAATCCCCGGACAGGAGCTTCTCACTCTGGAAGCCAGGGTAATACCAGACACCATGGGCATTTCGATGTCTGCAAAGACCACCTGGGGCTTCTCTTTTTCAATATAGTGTATGGCATCCATGGGGTTGGTAAAGCTCACCAAATCCTGCTCTTTGATCTTTCCTGTTTTTAGAAGCAGCACCTTCAGGTGCTCCACAGCCATTCTTTCATCATCAATCAGCACATATTTCATTTGAATTCACATCCTCTACAGGTATTTTGAAATAAACCAGAGTCCCCTCATCCAGACCGCTTTCTATATGAAGTCCTTCCTCATAAAGAAGTTTCAGCCTTCTGTGCACATTGATGAGGCCCACCCCTCGGCTCAAGCCGTCTTTTTGAAGGACAGACTGGATGATTTCTTCTGGAATCCCAACGCCATCATCCGCAATGGAGATGACATAGCTCTCCTCTTTCTGATAGACAGAAATCTTCACTTTTCCGCCCTCAAGTTTCTCCATGAGTCCATGACGAATGGCATTTTCCACCAGAGGCTGGAGCGTAAAAGGAGGAAGAAGAAAATGAAGATTCTCCTCCACATCCCAAATGACCCTCAGCCGTTCCTCAAACCTCGACTGTTCCAGCTCCAGATAAGACCCCACCATGGTAAGCTCTTCCTCCAGATGGATCCACTTGTGCGTGTTTTCGAAGTCAAACTTCGCATGGAGGTACTCTCCCAAAGTGGATACCAGATCATGGGCTTTTTCGGGATCCACCAGGATCTGGGATGAAATGACATTGAGCGTATTAAAGAGAAAATGAGGTTTGATTTGCGCTTGAAGAAAAGAAATTTCCTTCTCCTCTACCATATTGTGCTGCTTTGCAAGTTCATCCAAGGTCTGGAGAAGTTCCATGGACAGCTCTCTGCTTCTTCTGTAGTGAAGGGTATACCGGTATAAAAGAAGAGACGCCATGGCCACACTGTACATCCCGATGGCAAGAAACGAAAGATGCATGGTGTCTGTATTGCCAATGCTGTAGAGCATTTCATCAAAATAGAATAAGAATGCTGAAAAAATCGCCGTGGCATAGAGAAGATGCTCGGTGATGTTTTTCTCTAAGGTGTTTCGCCGCTGAAAAATCCAGCTCAGCACACGGACCCACAGCACGAAAAACACCATGGTGGAAAAATAAAAATAAAACTGCAGGGCATACATATAGATATGCAAGGGAAAAAAGAGAATAAAAACAAACATCATCCCAAAAATCACACTGAGCACATTCTTATGAAGCCTTGGAAGAAAATCCTCATACAGCTTGTGAAAGAGAGAAAGCATCCAGAGCATAGCACTGGCCGCCAGTCCATGGCCGATCCGGAATATCCCATCCATACTGAGAGAAGGAAAGAGAATGCCCAGAATCCGTTCGCCGTACATGGTGCCCATGAGCCCCAGAAAAATGGTGCTCAGAGAAAGAGACAGCACTGCAGGCTCTTCCTTCCGATAATAGCTGCTGGACAGATATAAAATAAGGTAAAGAAGCCCCACCAGAACACTCACCGTGGTCATGGAAAATTCAAAAAGAAGATTCCGGTCATGACGATTCTGGAGCGCCACCGGATTTCCGAACTGTAATGGCCTTGCGATGCCCCCTTGCACATACTCATGGTTGGATACATGAAGGACAATTTCCGTCTCTCCTTTTGGTAAGCGAAGAAAAATCAGCTGAGGCTGATTTCCAGGAACGCTTTTCTCGAGGGTTTCTGACACAACCCCATCCTCTGCCAGAAGATCCCCATTGATATAGATTCTGCTGGCATTGCGGATACTGGTTTTTTTCAGCGCCACATCGCTGTCCTGGGGGATATTCTTCAGAAGAAGCCGATAGGTGCCGAAGCCTTTTACAGGATAAGTCTCCCCTTCCACATCCCGGCTCCAGATGCCAGGCACTTCAATATACCGCTTATCCTTTCCATCAAACTGCCCTGGCTGGATGAGTTCGTTATAATAAAACTCCCACTCTCCGTTGAGTTCAATGTAGCTGTTTCCCGGCCACTCTATACTTTTGAAATCCAGAATCCCATCTTTTACATAAAAAGTTGAGTTTCCCATAAAAACATAATAAAAACCGATGCTGACAGCGATCAGAACCGACATAAAAACAAAGACCCATCTGATATTTTTCATTTCCAACTCCTATTTTGCCCATATCTCCATCATCATTATCACGCTTCCCGGGTATGAATGTCATAGTTTTATGTCGAAGGAAGAAATGAATGTAGTACTATTTATTATATAATTCTTTATTCAAAATGAAAACAAAAAAAAGCAGCAAAATTTGCTGCTTAGATCTGCATGGTCTTAGGAAACACGGCTTCCATGGTGGTTCCTTCCCCAAGGGTGCTCCTTGCCTGTACTTCTCCTCCGTGGGTATCCACAATCCATTTTGCAATGGAAAGGCCTAGGCCCGAACCCGCCTTATCCTTGGTTCTTGCTTTTTCTCCCACATAGAAACGTTCAAAGACATTCTTCAGGTCCTCCTTGGCGATGCCTTCCCCCTGATCCTCCACCTGTAGACAGTACCGGTCTCCCTGATCCTTGGCACGCAGGGTGATGGTGCTGCCCTCCTTCGTGAATTTCACACTGTTCTCCAGAAAGATTCTTAAAAGCTGCTTCATCATTCTGCGGTCCTGGGTCACCGAAAACTCTTCGGCCTCCACTTGAAACACTCTGCCTGGCACACTGAGTGAAAAGTCCTTGGCTGTTTCCGCAAGAAGCTCCTTCACCGAAAAAGTAACAGGAGACAGTTTCATTTTCCGGTTCTCTCCCTTTGCAATGAAGAGAAGATTCTCCACCAGCATGCTCATATTGTCCGTTTCCAGCCGGATGGCCTCAATGGCTTCTGATAGGATTTCAGGATCTTCTTTTCCCCACCGGTTCAGAAGATCGTTGTAGCCCTTGATCACCGTAAGAGGCGTTCTCAGCTCATGAGAAGCATCCGATACAAACTGGGCCTGCTTGGAATAAGCATCATCGATTCTGTCCAGAAGCCCATTGAAGGTTTCAGAAAGCTCCTTCAGCTCATCCTTCACCTCCGGCACCTCAATGCGGTCATGAAGGTTCGACGGACCAATGGCTGCGGCGGATTTCGTCATGGCAAGGATGGGCTGAAAACTCTGTCTGGACATGAAGTATCCCACCACATAGCTCACCAGAATCCCCAAAAGAGAAGCGATGATGAGGGTCACCAAAGTCACAGAGTTCATAAAATGATATACCGAAAGATCCTTCACCACACGTAAAGTGACAATGCCTGAAGGAGCAGCCACCCGAAGCTCCTCTATGACAAGATCATCGGACCTCTTCCTTTTCTCCCCCAGTGTTCTTTCAATCATCCATTCTTCTTGATTTGTGAGCGTCAGAAGTTCTTCTGACTTCATAAGCATATCTCCGGACTCCGCCTCCGCATAAAGAGGATAAAGGATCCCTTCTTCAAAGAACAGTTCCCGGGTAAGCGCTTCTCCTGAAAGTAGCTTCTCTTCCAGAGCCGCCGCCAGCTGCTCCACCTCATTATTCGCACTGAGCCTGTTATACAGCTGAGTGCTGAAAAAAACAGCCAGATTGATGATGAGAAGAATGCTTGTGAAAATCAGCGCGTAGTTCCAGGTGATTTTTGTGGACAGTTTCAATCGTCTCATCATGTCACCTAACGGATGATGTATCCGGCACCTCGGACGGTGTGAATCAGCTTGTCCTCATAGCCGTCATCGAGTTTGCTTCTGAGAAAACGGATGTACACATCCACCACATTGGTTTCTCCCTCAAAATCAAATCCCCAGACGTTGTTCAGGATCTTCTCCCGGGTCAGGACGATGCCCTGATTTTCCAGAAGATAGGTCAGAAGATCAAACTCTTTTTTTGTGAGCTCTTTTCTTTCCCCATCCCGAAGCACCTCATAGTTCTCCCGGTTCACAGAAAGTCCTCTGAAGCTTAAGACCTTGCTCTCCTTCTCCTTGGGCTCATTTTTACGGAACAGTGCCCGGAGCCTCGCAAGAAGCTCTTCCATCTCAAAGGGCTTTGTCATGTATTCATCTGCTCCGATGTCAAATCCCTTGACCTTGTCTTCCAGTCCATCCCTAGCTGTAATCATGATGATGGGAATATCGGTAAAGGTCCTGGCCCGTTTGGTCACCTCAATGCCATCCACAATGGGAATCATGAGATCCAGAAGCATCACATCATATTCTTTGTTCATGAGATTCATAAGTGCACTTTGACCATCTGCCACAATGTCCACATTATAGCCTTCGTGGGTCAGCTCAAGCTCCATGAATCTTGCCAGTCTTCTTTCATCTTCCACAATCAGTATGTTTTTCACACCTGCACCTCCAGTACTTATGTGATTCTTTATCACAACCTGTGTCTTCTATTTTTCTGTTTCCTCAAAAAGATCCAGATACTCCTCGTACCCTTCCTCCACCAGCTTCTCCTTCGGAATAAAATGCATGGCGGCAGAATTGATGCAGTACCGGAGCCCTCCCTTTTCCTTGGGTCCATCTGTGAACACATGACCCAGATGCGCATCGGAACCTTTGGATCTCACCTCAATGCGGTGCATACCATAGGTGAAATCCGCCTTCTCCTTCACCACCCGCTTCTCAATGGGTTTTGTGAAGCTCGGCCATCCGCAGCCCGCATCATACTTGTCAAGACTTGAGAACAAGGGTTCCCCTGTATAAAGGTCCACATAGATCCCTTCTTCGAAGTTTTGGTCATATTCATTTCTATGGGGCATTTCTGTGCCGTTTTCTCGTGTCACATGGATCTGAAGCTCCGTGAGCTCCTTCCTTATTTCATCTTCGTCCCGGGTAATATACTCCCTTCTTTTCATCTCTTTTCACCACTCCTAAAATTTCTAGAATGAGCTTCATGTTCTTTTCATTCTTTCCCCAGTCATAGACTGTCTTTTCCACCTTGGATTCTGAGACCATGGACAGCTTCATCTTCTCTTCATCAAGTTTTTCCATATTCACCGTCAGGTACTCTCCATTGGATACCATGGACTTTTTGAAGAAAATCTTGAAGAACCCTGCCGTCTCCGTCAGTTCTCTTTCTTCCATCACCGTCTCCGTCATTTTACGAAACTCCGACTCAATCATCTGAAAAGCTTTGTTTAAAGGCACATTCACCTCAAGCTCTTTCTCTTTTCTCACTGCCACAAAAACCCCTCCTAAACGCCAACTGACAACACGTATCTCTATTTACTTCCATTTTACCACAGTATTTTATCTGAAAGATGCTTTCCCCCTTCTCTTCTGGAAAGAGAAGAAAGCCCTTCTGTTTTCAGAAACTCAAGGACAAAGTCCTCTTTGGTCTTGGCATACTCCCGAAGCACCCATCCAATGGCTTTGTCCACAAAGAACTCTTTCGTGTGAAGATTATTGAGGATCGCTTCCTGCAAAAGATCTTCGTCCATCTTGCCCTTGTACTTCAGCTGAAAGAGAATGGAAATTCTCTTCTTCCAGATATTCTCTTCATAGATGAGCGCTCTCATGGCTTCTTTCACCGCTTCTTCCCGAAGGGCCATGGGGCCAAAAATACTCGGTGCAAAGCTATCGATGGTGTCCCACCAGGGCTCTGTCAGCGCCATGGTGAGTAGCCTTGTAAGATCCTTAAAGGACCATCCTTTCTGGAACTTCTCCAGTAGATGGATGGCCGCATACTTAAACTCCCGCTCGGGAAGACTGTAGAGATACTCCGCATCCTCCAGGAAAAAAGAATCCTGCTCCTCTTTCAGAAACGCCTTCAGAATCGCTCTTCTTTCCGGAGTCTTGATGCCCAGAAACGGAAACTGGTTTCTCATATACTTTTCCATGGGGAGCTGATTCTCAAGATTTTTCTTTTCTCTCAGCATTCTTTCCAGTTTTTTCACGTCCATAAGATCCCTCCTTTATCCCAAAAAAGGCAGATGAATGATGCCGAACATATGAAGACCTACGGTGTTGATGGCAAAGTTTGCGAACATGTGCACCATATAGCTGTTATAGATGTTGCCATTCTTATCATTCAGAAGATTGAAGAAGATGCCGGACAAGAAGAGGCCAAGAATCGCCAGCCCTGTAATAAGAGGGTTCGCCCAGCCGTCCACCATACCGATGTGGTACAGGGCAAAAAGGAGACTGGAGAACACATAGGCACTGCCTTTGCCGAAGGATCTTCTCAGCTTGAGATACCCAAAGCCCCGGAAGAAAAACTCTTCCAGAAAAGAATTTACAAAGGAGATATAAAGGGCCACCAGCACAAAATTATTCCGGTCCACCATGAAATTCTCCGAAATGGCCCCTTCAATAGTCTCTAAGGAGATGAACTGCTGAATCACAAGATAAAGTCCCAGAAGCAGCACATACACAAGAACCCCCAGTAGCACAGACTTTCTGAAACTGCCCTTTTCCCTCCGGGTATCCAGCACCGTGAACACATTCACCTCATGAAAGGAAAGGTGCAGCACAAGGGGCATGCCTAAAAACAGAAAAAGCTTAAAAAATGATCGCCCCCAATACCCAACATCAAACATTGCATCCACAAAAAATGTCAGAAGACTGCCTAGAAGAAGAATTGCTACAATCCATCTTCCCTCTGTCAGTCTCCGTTCTCTTCCAAAAATTTCTCCCATGACGCCTCCACACACAAAAATAATCAGACTTCTCTTTATTCTTTATTCTCTGCAAAACAGAAAAACCCTTTATTTTTCACTATATATTTCTATTTTCTTGCTATCTTCTTCATCCGAAGTGCTATATTTCATAGAAATCGCTTCTTTTTCTCCAAAATTCAGGTTGAAAAAGTGGAAACCCATGATTTTCTATGTAGTTTCCTCTGCTTTCTCTTTTATCGGAGACTCTGCACCTATATAATGAAATCAAAGGGAAGTGTGCCTGAAGCACCTTCTTTGCTCCAGAAAAATAAATTGATCAAAAGATCATTCTGCCATTCTGCCACCATGGAATCACTGGAAAAAGGAGACAACTGTTTTGGGAAAGCTAACCTTCAGCAAAAATGACTTTGAGAACTTAAAAAAGAAAGATGAGAGACTGGCGAAAGCCATGGAGATTCTACCCTTCTACACCAGAGAAACCGATGAGGATCTTTTCCGGAGCCTCATCAACAACATTGTGGGTCAGCAGATATCCATGAAAGCTCAGGAAACCGTCTGGAAAAGGTTTCTAGACTACTTCTCTGCCATCACGCCGGAACACATCGCAGCGGCCACTTTGGAAGAAATCCAAAGCCTTGGCATCAGTTTCCGGAAAGCGGGCTACCTGAAAGGCACCGCGGAAATGGTGCTAAAAAACGAGATTTCTCTAAAGAACCTTTACGGCCTCTCAGATGAGGAGGTCATAAAGGAGCTTGTGAAGCTTCCAGGCATCGGTCCCTGGACTGCAGAAATGCTGCTCATCTTCACCATGGGCAGGAAGGATGTCTTAAGCTATGGAGATCTTGCCATCAGAAAAGGACTGATGATGCTCTATGGCCATGAAACCATCACCAAAGAGATCTTTGAAACCTACCGGCAGAGATTCTCCCCCTATGGCACCTTGGCTTCACTGTACCTTTGGGAAATCTCTTCGGGAAACTATACACTGCCAGAATAAGAACTACGACCAAACGGGAGAAAAGCAAAGGCTTCTCTCCCGTATTTTTGCCATCTCAGTAAAGCCCCTCCGATTCTCAAGCTGATTTTAAACTTTCCAAGCCCTCTATAGCTCTACCACCCGCCCTGTTCTCACATAGTCGATGTCTGTTTTTAACGTCTCCTGAAGCTTTCCATACATTTTTCTTCCAGTGCAGTGACAGGTATAATATTTCGCTTCTTTTTCAGAAAGCTTCCTGGCCAGATGCTCCACATAGAATGGGTCCGGATGCACTTTGGAGGGCTTTTTGATATGGAAACCCCCAAAGACTGCATCTATGTTGCAGTGCATTTTCTCTTCTGACGTCCTGAGAATATTAAGGATTCCCTGATGACCGCAGCCGGAAAAAAGAATGGTCTTCTCCCCTTCTTTCACCACCAGATGCTGTTCATGATGAAAATCATCCGTAAGAATCTTTCCTGCCTTTTCCATATAGAGGGTCTCATTTCCTGGCGGGAGCATATCTTTTCTATCTACCACCGATAGAAGCTGAAGCTTCTCAGAAATCACATGGTCTCCTTGTAAAAGAACCACTTGAGGGTGTCTTATGAGATGCTCCTCCAGCCCCAGGGGATTCATCTCCCCGTTTTCCCGCTTGGAGTAATGGGGAAGAAAAGCCTCTTCCTGTATATAGACCTTTGCTTTCTTATTATAATGTAGAAACTCAGAAAGTCCGCCCCCATGATCCTTATGCCCGTGGGAAAGCACGGCCAGATCCACTTCTTTAAGATCTATCCCCAGTTTCTCACTGTTTTTTCGAAAAGAGTCATCGGGACCAAAATCAAAGAGAATCTTCTTCTCCTCTGTTTCTATGTAAAAAGAAATGCCATGGGCATTCATGAGGTCTTCTCTCTCCAGATCATTTTCCAGAAGCACTGTCACTTTCATTCTTCATTCCCCCTTGAGACTGATTAAAATCATTGTACCCCAAACCTTCTGCTCTTCGCAAAAAATTTGGGGTACTGCTTTTTATATATAAACTGAAAGGCCTGATGAAGTTCATGAGGCTCCATCCTTCCTTCTATTTAATTTGACCAAAAGAATCGAAAACGCTTCGCTTCTTCTCTAGATTTCGGGTCTTCTGCCTGAACTTCTACTGCCATGAACTGCTGATTCTGGGTTCAAATGATTCTTTTAGACAACTTTCCCTTTTAAGACTTCTCTACCTGCTTCTTCCACAAACTGATTGGTGTAAAGCTCATAGTAGTGTCCTCTCTTTTTGAGAAGTTCCTCATGGTTTCCTTCCTCAAGGATCTCTCCCTGGTCAATGACCAGGATTCTGTCCGCATTTTTGATGGTGGACAGTCTGTGGGCCACGATGAAGCTGGTTCTGTTCTCCAGCACTTCTTCAATGGCTTTCTGGATCTTCGCCTCGGACTCTGTATCAATGGAGGAGGTGGCCTCATCCAGGAAGAAGAGTCTTGGCTTTCCGATGATGGCTCTGGCAAAAGAGATCAGCTGCTTTTCTCCTGTGGAGAGCATGCCTCCGCCTTCGCCTACTTCTGTGTCATAGCCCTTCTCCAGCTTCATGATGAAGTCATGGGCATGAACCACCTTCGCCGCTTCGATGATGTCCTCATCCGTGGCAGCAAGCTTACCATACCGGATGTTCTCTTTGATGGTTCCACTGAACAGGTGCGGTGCCTGAAGCACATACCCGATGTTCTGATGAAGCCAGCTCTGAGGTCTTTTTTTATAGTCTTCACCGTCTATGAGGATCTTCCCTTCGGAAGGCTCATAGAAACGGCAAGCCAGGTTCACAATGGTGCTTTTTCCGGATCCCGTTTCTCCCACAAGAGCGATGGTCTCCCCAGCTTTCACCTGAAGATTGAAGTTCTTTAAAATGTACTCCCCTTCCTTATAGAAGAAGCTCACATTCTCAAAAGTCACATCTCCATGGATCTTGCCATAGTCCTCTTTTTCTTCCACTTCTGTGTCCACGATCTCCTCTTTTTCATGGAGAAGACCCATGACACGTTCTGCGGCAGCCTGGGCACCGATCATTTCCGTATAGATTCTTGCAATTTCAAGAATCGGATCAAAGAACTGACGGGCATAGGTGATAAAGAGAACCAAAGTACCGTAAGTCAGTGCCCCATCCATGAGGAAATTGCTTCCAAGAAGAAGGGTCAGCACCGTACCTACTGCAGAGATGAAAAGCGTCATGGGCAGATATCCCGCCGAAAGCGTGGCTGCCCGGATGGACGTCTTTTTCATATCCTTCGTCACGTCCTGGAACTCTTCAATATTAAGTTCCTCACGGACCAGGGTCTTTGTGGTTTTTGCACCCACGATGCCATCATTGAAGAGGCCCGTAATCTTGGAGTTGATCTTTCTTACATTTCTGTAGGAAACCAGCATCTTTTTTTCAAAGAAGACACTGACCACTGCCAGGACCGGTACCGTAATAAGGGTCACCAGAGCTAGCTTCCAGTTGATGATAAGCATCACCACAGATACACCCAGCATCATGGTGGCGCCCCACACCAGGTCCACCACACCCCAGGCCACGGTTTCTGAAATTTTTGTGGCATCGGAGGTGGTTCTTGCGATCATCCAGCCCACGGCATTTTTGTCATAGTAGCTGAAAGACAGTCTCTGAAGCTTTTCAAAGGCATCCTTTCTGAGCTTGTAGACAATGCCCATCTCAATCTTCCCCGCATGGCGGATGAAGAGAAAGACGATGAGCCCGAGACCCATGGCCAGAAGTCCATAAAGGACCCCCACCATAGTGAGACCGTTATAGTCTCCATTGGCCACGAAATTGTCGATGGCATATCTTGTTAAAAGCGGAAAGACGATGTCCATGCCCGCAAGCCCTACCATAAAGCCGCAGAGTATGAGGAAGTCTTTCTTGAAGATGGAGAGATACCGGAACATCTCTTTCCAGACGGTCTTATCCACTTTCAGTTTCATTTCTTTTTGTTCTTCCATAAATTATGTTCACCCCTTTTGTGACGCTCTTAGATCGCCATCTGCTGCAGATCCCAAATTCTCTTGTAGAGCCCTTCCTCACGGATGAGGGATTCATGGGTGCCCTTCTGGACCACACGGCCTTCATCGAGAACGATGATCTGGTCGGCTTCCGCCAGGGTCTGTATCCTGTGGCTGATGATGAGCGTTGTGATGTCTTTGCTTCGTTCTTTCAGCGCCTGACGGATGCGAAGATCCGTTTCGGTGTCCACTGCACTCAAGGAGTCATCGAAAATCAGAATTCTCTTGTCTTCATCGATGATGGTTCTCGCAATGGCGATACGCTGCTTTTGACCACCGGAAAGGGAAACTCCTTTTTCTCCGATGATGGTGTCATATCCGTCCTTAAAGGTCAGGATATTGTTATGGATGGATGCGGCTTTTGCTGCATCGAAGATGTCTTTTTCCTTGTAGGCTCTTTTGGTGATGCCGATGTTTTCCTTGACGGTTTTCGCGTAAAGGTGCGGCTCCTGAAGCACAAGACCAATCTTCTTTCTGATGTGGCCTCTCTTTATGGTCTTCAGCTCATGTCCATCCACTTTGATGCTGCCCTCATAGTCATAGAGCCTCTGAAGAAGATGAACCAGGGTAGACTTTCCGGATCCTGTGGATCCTAAGATGCCAAGGGTCTGTCCTTTTCGCACCTCAAAGGAGATGTCATTTAGGACTTTCTGATGCGCGTCATAGGCAAAGCTCACATGGCTGAAGGAAATGTTTCCTTCAATCTCCGGCGTTCTTTCAAACTCCTTGTCCTCTTCCACCTCTTCGGAGAGAATCTCCTCGATACGGTCCAGGGCCACGGTGGTCTTGCCAAACTCACTGAGAAGTCTTCCCAGCTGCTTCACTGGCCATAAAAGCATGGACACATAGGTGATGAAGGCTGTTAAAGTTCCGATGGTGAGTTCTCCCCGGATCACCATGCCCGCGCCCACCACGAGAACGATGCCGTTCTGCATGAGGGTCAGAAGGTCCGAGGATGCCCAGAACACCGCTAACGTTTCAATGAGTTTATAGGTGATGGTCTTATGGTTCTTGTTCACTTCATCAAAACGCTGGATCTCAAACTCTTCTCTGCCGAAGGCTCTCACCACTCTCACACCGGAGAGATTCTCCTGGAGCACTGTGGTGAGGCTTCCTTCTGCTTCATCTGACTTTTTGAAGGTCTTCTGGATCTTCGTGAAGAAGATGTAGCTGAAGAAAAAGAGAATTGGAATCATGATCATGGAGTAGAGCGTCAGCTCCACATTCATGGTGCCCATGATGACCAAGGTGAAGACCAGCATGAAGACGATTCTTCCAAGGTCCACCACTTGGACACCGATGAACCGGCGTACCATTTCCACGTCAGAGGTGCACCTTTGCACCATATCTCCCGTCTCTTTCCTGGTATGACGTTCAAAGGTCATATACTGAATCTGACGGTAGAGCTTTTCTCTGATTTCTTTTGCAATATTCTCAGCAGCATAGCTGGAGAGGTATCCCTTGAGGAACATAAAGATGCCCCGGAAGAGACTCATGATGACAATGATCCATACCACGCCCCAGAGGCTCTTTCCAAAGGCGTCCATGAGGAACTGGAGGTTCCCTGCAGGCACGTCTCCTACGATGGAGTCAATGGCGTACTTGATGAGGATCGGCACTGCCAGCTGCATGACTGTGGCCAGCACAATGGATAGAATGGCCAAGGTAAAGACCAGTCCATATCCTTTCAGGTATTTCGTTAGTTTTTTCATGTGGTTTCACGTCCTTTCCTTCTGTCGGTTCTTTTCCTGTGATGAAAACTTGTATACATAATTCCATGGGCTCTCAAATAGTCCAGCCCCCCTTTTATTTTGTAAAAAAAATACACGCAGACTGCCTGCGTGTTTTGCGTAAAATGAGGGAGATCGATCGCTTCTCCGCTCCTTTATGATGCCAGAAACAAATACACTTCATTCCGGACAAAAAACAAAACCACAGGCTATGCAGCCTGTGGCTTCCATCTATCTACAAAATTCCTTTGCCTCAGCAAAGACATCCGAAAGAGGTGCTCTTCAGGTTACATACCGTATAATTCATTGTATAACTAAAAACAGGCGCAACAATAGCGTCTAGATCAAATACTACACTTGCATTTCTCAAAACTGTATTGTTCATCATCACGTTCGTAACCTCCTCTTTTCGTCGTATCACAGTATGTCATATGTTCTGTGACCTCTTTCATCATAATTCATCATTTAGGACTTGACAACCCCCAAAAATGAATTTTCTAACTTTTTCCACGATTTCCCCTGGACTTCTTCAGAATCTAAAGTAAAAACCCTTGACAACAGGGTCAATGTTCAGCTTGAACCGTCTCTTTCTGAAGTGAATCCTCTTTCTCATACTCCATCATGAACCCAAGAAGAAGGGGTTCATAGACCTTTTCCACCGCATCTGTGCTTTTTAAAGCATATTTTCCGTGTCCAACTTTTTCAAACCACTGATAATAATTTTTTGATAAGAGCGTTCCTTTCAGTCCTCTTTCTTTCAGATCCTTGGGAGAAATATGTCCTTTCACCCGGATCAGTGCTGCTGCCCTTAATGCATCTTCCCGGTAAGCCGTTAAAAGTTTTTTCCCTCTGGACCCACCTTTGTTCCCATCCACGGACCTCTTCTCTGTTTCTTTCAGAATCCGGACCTTCTCTTTCAGACTGGAGCGTTTTCCTTTTTGAAGATCATACAGGGAGGGCTCCAGCACTTCCACCGCCTCCCCCTTTTCCACATCCACATAAAGAAGTCCCAGTTCCAGGCGTTTCAGCATATAGAGAAGATTGGTGAAGCTTCTGTTTTTCACTACCCGTTTGGGTTTGGGCACGGCCAGATACACCAGGTCACAGGTTTTCTGGCGAAGAGTCCCTTGGGTCAGAAGCTCCAGCGTAAGCCCCTTCTTCAGCTCAATGCCCACCAGAAGATTTTCTTTCACCGCCACCACATCTATGTCCCGGACCTCACTTCTCACAAGAAAACCACGGTCCTCAAAATAGGTTTTCACCGGCATATACAAGTCTGTTTCTTTCAACGAATCCCACCCCTTTATGACTCTTATTATACAAGGGAAGGGCCAAAAAAGAAAAGAGCTCTGACGCATCAAAACTCTTATCTACCAAGCAGTACTATTCTATTTCTTCCCGAAGAAGCCTCCCATAAGGTCATCCACAAAGCTGCCATCCTGATCCTTGTCCAGAATGTTCTTTGCCATATCCATAAGGCCGTTGCCACTGCCGCCACTTAAGATCTTTCCGAGAGAACCCGTGAGATCTGGAAGACTGTCTTTACTGATATTCTCTTCCTTTTTCTTCTTTCCCAGCATGCCGATGAGAACCGGAGCCAGCATGGCAAGAAGTCCTGTGACCTGACTGGAGGATAAACCCGAGCTCTTGGAAATGCTGCTCTCCACCTGATTTTTCTTTCCTCCCAGAATATGCCCCAGCATCTTCTGACCGTCCTGAAGATCCATGCTGCCAAGGAAGCTTTGAAGATCCTCCACATTGTCATCGCTGTGGTCTTCCAGAGCCTTATTGAGTGAAGCTCTCTTTTCTTCATCCTTGGCATTTTTATTCAGCGCTTCCACAAGAGTTGGAACGCTGAGTTTTGCCGCTTTCTGCACTTCTTCTGGTCTGGCACCCACTTTTTTCGCAATCTCTTCGATGGTCTGACCTTCGGAAAGAAGGGAACCCAGTACATTTGATAAATCCATGAAACATCATCTCCTTTAGCCAAAGTATAGCACGGGAGCCCCTTTCCTTTCCCGAAGAATCTATGAACAAAATGTCAAGTTTACGGGCAGCTTTGACCAAAATTCGACTCTGTGATATGATGGTAAGGAAAATGACTGACAGTCATTCAGTAGCCAGCAGAAAAAGGAGTTGCCATGAACAAGAAAGAAGCTTTACTCCACGCCGCGGTTCATCTCATGGGTGAGCACGGATTTGAGAAAACATCCGTATCCCAGATCGTGAAAGAAGCAGGGGTTGCCCAAGGCACCTTTTATCTTTATTTCCAGTCAAAAAGCGCCCTGGTCCTCAGCATCGCCCAGTCCATCATTGAAGACCTTCTTTCTGAAGCGAAAAAGTTTCCGGAAGTCTCAAGCGTCTCCCTGGAAGAGTTTCTAGGAAGTATCACAGACCTGACCTTCTCCATGACCAGGAAACATAAGAAGCTCATCGGGTTTGTCTATTCCGGCACAGCCTACTACTCTTCTTTTCAAGAATGGGAACGGCTCTATGAGCCTTACTATGCATGGCTTTCTGAAAAGCTGCGGTATTATCAGGAACAGAAACTTCTAAAGGACGTGTATGACACAGATCACTTGGCCAACTACCTGGTAGGTCTTCTGGAACATGGTGCGGAGCAGGTGCACCTGACAGAAGCCAAAGGATTTACAGAAGAGATTTCTAAAAGCACACTGCACACAATGATTCTCGAAGCTCTGAGAGCTTCCTAAAACAACAAAATTTATCAAGAAAGGGGTGCTGACCGCGGCTTTCCAAGGGGTGACGAGACCTCAAAAGAAATGAGTTTGGAAACCGCAAAAAGTATCATGAAAACACAAGTAACAGAAAAAAGGCTCTTATCCCATTCCCTCATTCTATCCATTTTATTTTCCGTCATCGGCGTTGGGGCTGGACTTTATACCCGTTCCCAAATGATCATGTTCGACGGACTCTATTCTTTATTAAGTGTGGTGCTCTCTTATCTGTCTTTAGCCTCCGCCAGGTTCATGTCCAAAAATGACTGGAAGAAATTCCCCTTTGGTAAATCCATCGTGGAGCCTTTGGTGATCATTGTGAAATACTCCGCCATTCTCATCATGCTGGGAGCTTCCGTCATCGGAGCTGTTTATGCCATCTTGACCGGCGGCCGTCCGGTGGATAAAGATATGGCGCTCTTTTATGCCGTCTTCTCTTCCCTGGCCTGCCTCATCATGTATCTTCATCTAAGAAGGCAGTCTAAAAAGCAGCACTCCGGACTTCTCAGTGCAGAATCTTCCCAGTGGCTTTTTGACACCTACGCAAGTTTCGGCGTTCTTGTCACCTTTATTCTGGTGTACGTGCTGGATCACTTCAATGTGTATCCTGCCTACCTGAACTACATCGATCCTCTCATCGTACTGGTCACAGCAGCAAGCTTTGCCAAAGTGCCTTTTGTCTCCATCCGCATGGCCATGAAAGAAGTGCTGGGTGTTTCTCCCGAAGGAGAGCTTGCCAGAAATCTGGATGCCATGACAAAAGAAATGGAGAGAAAATACAAAATGAAGGAATCCTTCCTGCGGGTCACCAAGAGAAGAAAACTTCTCCGGGTAGAGATTGACTTCATCGTGGATGAACACTCCCTGGTCCAGACCATCAAAGAACAGGATGCTGTCCGGGAAGAGCTGGAAAAAAAGCTTCATTCCATCAAGACAGACAAGTGGATCACCGTGGCCTTCACCTCAAATAGAAAATATGCGCTATAACAGCATAGGCATGATATAGATTGTATGGAAAAGACCGGAAAAGCTCCCTTTAAAAGCTTTCCCGGTCTTTCTTCTATGCTTCTTTCTTTCTCATCCCTTTTCTTACTTTGTAGAGTGTGCTGAGGCTGTCAATGAGGCTCAGTACGACAATGAGGACCCCTGTAAAGATCTTTCCTCTTGTGATCCATTCTCTCGCAACCTCTGGAGCCAGTCCCATACTTTCCTGAAGCTCCGTGTACAGGGCAGGATTGAGCAGCGCCCCATCGGTGAGAATCACAATGGCAAGGATACAGAACCCCAGTTCAAAGACCAGATTGAAGACGGCCATGGGCATGTCCCAATACTCTTTCACCATCTGCCAGATAAATAGGATCACCTGAGCTATGGCAAAGATCCAGAAAAGTGGCAGGTAGCTCTGAAGTCTCTCTAAATGGAACACCGGTATATTCTCCAGGGTGCCTCCATCTTTCATCCAGAAGATGCCAAACTTGTCGGACCCCATATAGAGGAAAATCATAAAAATGACGGTGACCACCAAAGAAATAGCAGCCTCCACCTTGGAGATCTTCAAGGAAGTGCTGGAAGGCACAGGTGCCAAGTCTCTAGGAGACCATTCTTTTTTGAAGAGTTCATGATACCCCTCTTCCGCAGCTGTGTTTTCCAGTATCACAAAGGATACGGTGACCCAGAAAGCAGCCTGAAGTCCTCCTGAAATACTGGAGGATATGATTGTGCCAATGAGCCGTCCAATCTCTCCCACTCCGAAGGATTCCGTGGATGTGCCAAAAACAAAGGAAACCAGATTCACCACAAGAAGAACAATCATGACGATGCTGACCACAAGTTTCAGCACTTCCAGATATTTATCAAAGTAGGAAGGTCCAATGAGGTACCTTTTCCTTGTATTATACTCTTCTGAGAGTTTTCTTGGACTTCCTAAGGTCTTCAGCACCTTAAGCACCTCTTCCTCTGAAGGGCTCTCCGGCAGCATGTCGAGAATATTCCCCCGAAGCTCCATGGCCACATCTTCCCTTTGGGCTTCTGGCAAATATTTGGTTACGGCATAAATGTATCTTTCCATCATTTCCATCTTATTTTCCCTCCTTTAGCAGATCGTCCATGGTGGCTGTAAGTGCCAGCCACTCACTCTTTAACACTGTAAAAACCCGGCTTCCTTTTTCACTCAGCACATAGAACTTTCTGGGACGGCTTTCTGTGGTGTCCCATTCACTGGTGAGCAGCTCCTGCTTCTCCAGTCTTCGAAGAAGCGGATACAGCGTTCCTGGCTCTATAGGCACGCCCTTCTCCTCCAGCTTCTGTACAAGAGAATAGCCATACTCCTTTTCACCCAGCTGACTGAGGACAGAAAGCACTAGGGTTCCGCGCTTCAGCTCAATCAGAAACGAATTCAGCAGTTCATCCATGGTATTCATTCTCATCACCTCTTACTCATACTATAGTGTATGACGTACACTAATGTCAATATCATTTTATCGTACTTCACACAAACTTAAAAAATCAGCAGGCCGATTAAAGGTTTCCCTCAATCGGCCTGCTGATCTAACAC
Organism: Proteiniclasticum sp.; assembly: GCF_003514505.1. Classification (GTDB taxonomy): domain Bacteria; phylum Bacillota; class Clostridia; order Clostridiales; family Clostridiaceae; genus Proteiniclasticum. The sequence goes on along the minus strand of NZ_DOPX01000022.1, from coordinate 14,254 downwards.
ACAATATGTCTATCTGAATAACGGTCTCTTTCTGTTGCTTCTGAAGCTATACCAAACTTCTTTCTTTTCGGTTTCTTTGAATAGTTTCAGACCAAACATCTCCAGCGGTGTCCAGATTTTTTTAAAATGATAATACGGCATACGTTCTCCCCCGTTTTTTAATGATGTCACTTACACTCACCTTAATAACACTTCATTATATATACTTATACTTATGCTTATAAACACATCCATTCCGTAAATAGTTTAAATCATATTTTTTATGGCGAATAAACTCTTGAAAAGTTACTATAATAATATCACGGATTATATTTAGATTCAATACGACTCGTTTCATGGTTTATACGGATATTCATAAAATTGTTTTTAAATATTCTTTGTTTTATTATAGTACTATTAATATATAAATGAAAAAAGCAACCTCTCATTTTCAGAAAGATTGCATTTTCATTTTCTTTGTTATTTTTTTATAATTCCTGTCAAGAAATGAGTGATAATATACTCTCACTGTTGTTTAGCTGATGTACTTGCAGAGCGATGACAGCCTGCTCCAAAATTGAACTTTTTATTTGAACCATCATCTCCTTGGCATAATCCACATCCATGATTCTGCTCATGGCAGAGGTAGTATTCTCTTCCAGCACTGCAAGATTGTTCGATATGACATCCAACCTGTTCTGATTTGCCCCTAGAGAACCCATCTCAGACTGTATTTTATATAGAAGTTGATCCACGATCCCAATGGTCTCTTCCGCATACTCTCTGGTGTCCAGCCGAAGCTGATCTGTGGTGAAGAGCATATTTTCCATGGCGCTGATATTGACATGAAAAGAATCACCACTATTTGCTCCAACTTGGAACTTGTAGGATTGAGGCATGAATTCCTTTATAAAATCAGCAGAATAATTCAATGTAATATCGTACTCGCTCAATCTGAATGTAAGCTGGTCCGAGAGAATTACCTTTCCTCCTTCGAGTTCAAAGTATAATTCTAATAGATTTCCGTCCTCATCCAGAAAACTTTCTTCTACTGCATTCACTCCATTCTTTTGTATTCTAATCTTCATATCTTCTTTATTAATGAAGGACTCGAAATTCTCAGAGGAAACCCATTGGTCCTCATATGGGTCAAACCCCATACCTCTGTCATCATATACAATATTCTCGACAGGAAACCAAGAAGCACTCAGGACATATCCTGATTTGTCTAATGCAGCATCCAGCCTTGCATCACCAACTAACACAACTTTGTTATCAATAATCTGATATCCGTTAAACCCATTGCTCTCATTCGCTTCATGGACTTCAGCACCATCCACATAGAGCTTATTCAGTTTGTGATCTTCCTTAATTAAAAACTCGGACTTCCCATCGATATACGAAATCTTGAGCGGTAATCCATCAAACAACGTAGGTCTGCTTGCACCATGGAGAGAAACCTGCTTTCCATTATATGTATAACCATTTTCACCATCATGGCGTATCTCTTCCAGCTTTCCTGCCTCATTCGTCCGGAATAATCTGAGGTTTTTAATGGCACTGTTTGCTTCGTTATAAAGCAAATCCAAAGAAACGCCCGAAAAAGAGTAATCATACGAATCGTTCTCAATACCCATGCTCTTATTTATGGTATTCATATATCTTACCGTGATGTGATCTCCTACTTCAGGCCTTTCGTCGCCCACAAGAATAACCTCTTGAGTATCTTTATTAAAATACCATCCACTTTTCCCCACTAGATCCGATGAGTCCTTAATAAACTCAATCTCACGATTGTTCTGGTCAAAGACCCCCAAACTCATCGAACCGTCTTTATCGTAGAAATCAGCATAGTCCAAATATGGAATCTTGATATGATAATTCGGAGAATCCACTTTGTAATCTTTCATATACTTCACAATGAATCTAGAGCTTTCATTAAATTTATTACTAGCATTTAGTTTCTGGGCGGCATCAGTAAATATTATGGAGGAATTGATACTGTTGTATGTATAGTCAACTCCATATTGAAGAAGAGACTCTTCTGCCCCATCCTTCCGATAAATCTCTATGGAATCCGGCTTCCCATCTTGATCAATATCATAAATATCAGGATTCAGCTCATATTTTGCATTGTTTTCATAATGGTATAGTTTATATTCTGAAGAGGCGTACCCTCCATAGTTTTCAAAATAGTATGCCTGATAGATTGGTATCCCTACTGAATTTATATTCCTAAAATCAGCTCTTATACCATCATTGATTTTTATCACACCCGTCTCTTTTGAGTAATGAAATGAATCTGTATCTGAGTCATCCATCTGATGACTGATCTCTTTCATCTCACCATTCTCCCTATAATATACCCGGAGAGCCTTATCTGTATCTGCCGATGCTTGAAGGTTATCTTCTTCGATAAACTGATCTACGGTGATTTGAGGATCTTCTGAATAACTGGAATAGAACACATTCAATCGTTCCGTATTTTGTGGCCTGAGGTTTCCGTAAAACTCCAGATATCCACTATCTATATCCACATACACACCATTCACCAACTCTTCAGGACCTGGTCTTTCAGCTAAAAAATTGCTGCTATCCAGTGTTTCTACGCGATAGGTGCTCTCTCCATTTTTTCTGATTGTAACATTAAGACTGATGGCACCTGATTCGCCCCGATAATTATAAAGCTTCATGTCAGATGGAATTCTGACTTTATAGACACTGGTATCTATATTCCCAGAATCATCCTGGTAGTCCCGATAAGAATACTCATGCGTACTGTTATAATTATCAAGCACATAGAGAATATCCTTTTCGTATTTATAGTAATCACTAAAAGAATGAGCTGTGTCTTCTGAGTACTTGTCTATAACACTTAAACTGGAGTTTTTTCTGCTATAGACCCCAATTTCAGTGAACAGGTTGTCTCCTTCCAATTGAGGAAACAGGTTTTCTTCTAACCGATATGCATACTCTATTTTTGCATATCCGCTTCCATTCCCGATGGTAATCTTCTGATCATCTGTATTAAAATCAATCGTCTTCTGCTTGATTTCTCCAGAAGTACTATAGTAGATGAGTTCCTTGCCGCTCTCTGATAGAGAAAATCCACCAAATCCCTTACTCCATTCAAAATCATAGCCAATGATCACTTTTGTCTCAACTGTACTTCCTTTGTTCTTGATAAAAGCACTTAACACGGAACCTGAATACTCCATTCTAATTGAACTGTCTTCTCCGAAGTTGTGAGCGCTTTTAGAGACCCCCTCGACCGTCAGCAATCTATTGTTTTTTTGTAAAAAAGATGGACTTTCAAGATTTTCTGTATACACTTTCCGTTCATCAAACTGGATTTGATTTGTAGCAAGTTTCACCAACGTACCATCTGCAAATCCCTTCGAATTGACATCTTTTGACGTCTGTTCAAAAACTGTTTCCTTTGCACCAATGGATACTTCTTCCCGATTGTCGATGGTGATTTCTTTCACTCCCAGATATTTTGATTCATGTACAAGACCCATGGATTTCATTTCTGTTCTTGTGATTCTACTGATACTTTGTGCTTGGTTTGACGCTAGTGGTTTATGAATATTGAACTCTGTCATTTGAACCGCACTGGAAATCACTTTCTTTACTTCATCCATCTCCAGCTGTATCACTTTCCGATCGAGATCCGATAAGGTGCCTGACGCTGCCTGAACAGAAAGTTCACGCATCCTGTGGAGTGCTTCATTCATCCCCTGGAGTCCCTTCTCCGCCACATCAAGGAGGCCCTTGGCATCCATGATGTTCCTTCTTGCCTGGCTGATGCCCCGCACCTTGGCATTCAGCTTTGTGCTGATGGAAAAACCCGCTGCATTATCACCTGCCCGGTTGATGGCAAGCCCGGAACTGAGCTTTTCCATTGATTTCTTTCTATTCTGTCCAATGGTTCTCAGATGGTCCCCATAGAACAGACTCTGACTTATCCTCATGTCTTCACTCCTGCATCCATACTCTGCTTCTTGAAAAGAAGCCTGCATCTCTACGAAAGAGATCCGTGGCAATCCTACCACAGTATAAATATCGAAGAAAAATTATATCTTTTAACCCTATTTATAAATTATTTTACTTTTTATAAAATACTTTATGCTTACATTATTTATATCTACATATACTAACATAGAGATATCACCCTGCATTCTATTCTACTGAATCACACAAGGATGAACACGCAAAAAAACTCTTTGCTATCACAAAGAGTTTTTTTCTGGTGCAGATGAAGGGAGTCGAACCCCCACGCCTCTCGGCGCTAGATCCTAAGTCTAGTGCGTCTGCCAATTTCGCCACATCTGCAGGTATAGAATTTTGAGCAAAAAAAATAATAAAAAATGGTGCAGATGATGGGACTTGAACCCATACGAGCTGTTGCCCGCTACCCCCTCAAGATAGTGCGTCTGCCATTCCGCCACATCTGCCTGTTTTTTATCACATGTATTATTCTACCCAGTTCAGCACGAATAGTCAAGGGGAAAATTCATGAAATCCTTATAAAATCAGCCGTTTTTTCCAGCAAGCCTCTAAAGGTCCTAAGGCTCAAGCTTTATAGAAACTAAAAAAAATTGATACATCTGTATTTACCATGACGTTCTCCCCATAAATTTCTATTTGAAACAAGTGGGATATTTTTTAGATAATCCTTGAGATATCAAGGAAACTTCTGTATTATAAACCTGTGACTTTCCCTTGGAATCCGCTGGAAAAGTGCAGCGTTCTCCAAGGAATATTAAAGAAAAAGGAACGAAAATTACATGGCAGAAAAACTAATTCCCACCACCGTCCACGGGGAACTCACAACCCTTCCTAAAATTCTCCCGAATTTTGAAGGTCTGACGGACTTTTATGACTCAGAATTCTTTAAAGAGAATCTCACCTATGAAGGAAAGGATCTCTTTATCCAATATGAAGAAGACCACATCCATGTGCGTCTTTGGGCCCCCATGGCCACAAAAGTGAACTTCCAGCTTTATAACAGAGTGGATGAACATATGCCATTTCTCACCTATGATATGGAGCGCAGCGAAAAGGGCACCTTTCTTCTGAGACTGCCCCTTATGGCCTCCAACCACTACTACCTCTTTGAGGTGCATCATGAGGAAACTCAAACCTATACTCCTGGTCCTTATGCCACAAGTGTTGGCGTCAATGGAGAAAAAGGCTATCTTCTCAATCTGAAAGAAACGGATCCAGAAAACTTCAGGACATATAAAGCTCCTCTTCTTGAAAATCCAGTGGATGCCGTGGTCTATGAAGTGCATGTGAGAGACCTCTCCAGCCACGAAGACTCCGGTATCAAAGCCAAAGGAAAATTCCTGGGCTTCACCGAAGAGGGTACAAGAAACAAAAAAGGACACAGCACCGGCCTTTCTCATCTGAAAGAGATGGGTGTCACCCATGTGCAGCTTCTGCCTGTCTTTGACTTCAACGCCTTGGATGAGCTTGGCGAAGACGGTGCTTACAATTGGGGATACGATCCTCTGAATTACAATGTTCCGGAAGGCTCCTACGCCAGCGACCCAAAAGATCCCGCCTCAAGAATCCGGGAACTCAAAAGCCTCATTATGAGCCTTCATAAAAATGGCATGGGCGTCATCATGGACGTGGTCTACAACCACACCTATGACGGACTGACCTCCAATTTCCATAAAACCGTGCCTCTTTATTTCCACAGAAGCAGCGGTGGAGAGTTCACAGACGCCTCTGCCTGTGGCAACGAAACCGCGTCAGAAAGACCCATGATGAAGAAATTCATCATAGACTCTTTGCTTTTCTGGGTAGAAGAATATAAGATGGACGGCTTCCGATTTGATCTTATGGGCATCCATGATACAGAAACCATGAGAGAGATCGAAAAAGCCCTTCGATCTGTAAAACCGGACATTCTTCTCTATGGTGAAGGCTGGACCGGCGGAAATAGCCCCTTACATGAAGATCTTCGTCTGGTGAAGAGAAACATCAGTCAGGTACCTGGCATTGGCGCTTTCAATGATGATATCCGGGACGGCATCAAAGGCCATGTGTTCTTCAATGAAAAAGGTGGCTTTGTCAGTAGCAGAGGACAAAGAGAATCCGTAAAATTCGGCATCACCGGTGCCGTAAACCATCCCCAGGTGAACTACAGAAAGATTCTCTATACAGATTTCCCCTGGGCGCAGAATCCAGGACAGAGCATCAACTACGTGTCCGCCCATGACAATCTGACCCTATATGATAAGCTGGAGGCGGCAAACAAAGGAGCCAGCAAAGAAGTTCTGAAAGACATGGCAAAACTTGCCAACACCATCGTCCTCACCAGTCAGGGCGTACCCTTCCTTCATGCAGGGGTGGAGTTTTTAAGAACCAAGTGTGGAGACCACAACTCCTACAGGTCCAGCGATGCGGTGAATGCCCTGAACTGGTCCCAGAAGTCCAGAAATATCGATGTGGTTCAGTACTATAAAGGGCTCATTGCACTTCGGAAAGAGTATCCAGCCTTCCGACTGAGAACCAAGGAAGACATTGAGAAGTATCTCAGCTTCTATGGACCAGAAGATCGAAACTTCATCTCCTATACCCTGAAAGATCCCAACGGGTTCTACACCCTACTCGTGGCGTTCAACGGTGGAGAGAACAGTTTTAAGCTGAGAATCCCCAGTGCTCACTGGGACGTACTACTGGACAAGGATGAGGCTGATATTCTTCCTCTATGGAGCACCAAAGAAACTTCAGTGACCCTGAAACCCTACTCTGCCATGATTCTCATGACCAGAGATCCCATTTCATAGCTCTTAAAGCCACAGCATCAGGACATCGTCCTTTGCTGTGGCTTATTATTTTCCCTTCTCACTTCACCATCAAAGAGTCTTCTCTCCATAGAATAGAGCAACATTACGCAGGGCTAGATTTGACATTCTCATATCCATGGTATATATTGTTAACAGTATCACAAATCGAAATAAATGAGGTGACAGTATGAAACTGGAAATCAGGAATGTACACAAAAGCTTTTCCGGTCAGAAAATCCTGAAGGACATCTCCTTTCAGGTGGAAAGCGGCAAAGCTATGGGATTCTTAGGCAGAAACGGTGCAGGTAAAACCACCACCCTGCGAGCACTCATGGGCGTCTTCAAACAGGACGCCGGTGAATTTCTCATGGACGGCAAGATTTTCAATCCTGACGACTATAAAGTGGGCTATCTTCCAGAAGAACGGGGCATGTATCCCAAAGAGGAGATCGGCCACCAGCTCCGCTACTTCGGTATGCTGAGAGGCGGAGAGAAGAAAGAAATCGAGGCGAACATCGACTACTGGCTGGGCAGAGTAGACCTTCTGGAATACAAGAAGAAAAAGCTCGAGACTCTTTCCAAGGGAAACCAGCAGAAGATCCAGATTGTGGAAGCCCTTGTGAACAACCCCGACATCGTCATTCTGGATGAACCCTTCAGCGGACTGGACCCGGTGAACTCCATGGTGCTGAAAGACATCATTCTGGAGCTCATCAAGAAGAAAAAGCTCGTCATCTTCTCCAGCCATCAGATGTCCTATGTGGAAGAGTTCTGTGATGAGATCACCCTCATCAATAAAGGAGAGATCGTTCTTCATGGAAGCCTTCAGAAGATCAAAGAAGAACGCGGAAAAGACAGATTGAGACTGAAAACCTCCGCATCAGAGGACACTCTATATTCTGTCCTTTCTCCCCACGGTCTGAAGGATCTCAAAAAAGACAAGCTCTCCTATATCCTTCATATGGCAGAAAATACAGAAGCAGATGCCATTTTAAGACCCCTTCTGGATGGTAAGGTGGAGATCGAGAGCTTCTCACCCTATTACCCCACTCTCACAGACATATTTGTGGAAACGGCAGGTGAAAAATAATGAAGAATCTATTGACCGTCTTTCAGTTTGAATTCCGGGGACTTCTCAAAAAGAAATCCTTCGTGATCACGACACTGATCGTTTGTCTTCTTGCCCTCATCGGCACTTCTATCCCTACCATTATGAAGACCTTTGAAGGGGAAGATGCTCCTGTGGAAGAGCCCGGTGAAGACCTGGGCACCCTTGGGATCGTCATTGAAAACAGCGCCTTGGAAGAAGATGTCCTGAAAGAGAGACTTCCCGGGTTTACCCTGGAGTTTTTCAAATCCAGAGAAGCCCTTCAGGAAAAGGTCCTGGACGGCGCCATGGACAGCGGCTACATCGTCACCTCCCCTTCTTCTTATACCGCTGTGGTGAAAAATGTATCCATGTTCACCGGTGGGGATTTCCTCTTTGATGAGGTGCTGAGAAGCTATAACGAGGACCTGGCTTTGGAAAAAGAAGGCTACAACCCTTCTGAAGTCAAAGAGATCCTCCAAGGCATCAGCATCGAACGTGCAGAAGAGGTCCTTGGAAAGGATTCTCAAAACAACTACTATGTGGTGTATGCCCTCATCATTGTGCTCTTTATGATTGTCATGTTCTACGGAAACAATGTGGCTACTTTGGTGGCCCGAGAAAAAAGCGACCGCACCATGGAAATCCTTGTGACCAGCACTCACCCAAACAGCCTGATCATCGGTAAGGTCCTGGCATCTGGTCTTGCTGGTATTCTCCAGGCGGGTCTCATCGCACTTTCCCTTTTTGGCGGCTATCTTCTGAACAGAGGAAACTACAGTCCGGAGATCCAGGAATTTTTGAAGCTCAGCATCGACCCGAAGCTCCTTCTGGTCTTCCTGTTCTTCGGCACCACCGGATATTTCCTGCTGCTGTTCCTCTACGCCAGCATTGGTGCACTGGTGTCCAAAGTGGAGGATGTGCCCTCGGCAACGACCCTTGTCACCATGTTCTCCATGGCGGCCTACTTCATCTCCCTCTTCACCTTGAACTTCCCGGAGAGCCTGGTGCTGAAAGTCGCCTCTTACGTGCCCTTCACGTCTTTCATGGCCATGTTTGTGCGCTATGCCATCAACAGCATCTCCTTCCTGGAGCTTGCCCTGTCCTATGGCATCCTCTTGGGAACCACTGCAGCCATTGCGCTGCTCAGTGTGAAGATTTACCGCTATGGTACGCTGAACTACGGAAACAGCGGCAATACCATAAAGCTTATCCGCACTGCGCTGAAAGAAAGTAAAGAATCCTAATAGACTTCATAAACAGAAAGAACTGCAAAAACCCCCAGAAGACTCATGAATAATGATATCTTCTGGGGGTTTAACGTTTCTAGAAGTCTTTATAGAAATACAGGATCCGGTAAATGGTCTCCCGGAACGTCACACGCTCCACATAATTTCTCGTCTCCTCAAAAGGAATGCTGTGAAGGACATCTCCACTGCCCACATTGCTGTCATCAAGCCATCCTTTGACCCGGTTGGGTCCCGCATTATAGGCCGCAAGCCTGGTCTCTTTCACAGGAAAACTCTCCTCCAGATAGGACAGGTAGTAGATGCCCATGCGGATATTCACTTCCGGCACATAGAGCATACTCTCTTCATAGTCCTTCATCTGAAGCCTCTTGGCGATGAAATCACCGGTCTCCGGCGTAATCTGCATGAGTCCCATGGCCCCGGCAGGAGATATGGCAGTGGTCTGGAACCTCGATTCTGTATGGATTAGGCCATACACGAGATACGGATCCACCCCGTACTCTGCTGCGTACTTTTCAATAAGATCCTCATGTTCCAGAGGAAACAGTCTGCTGTAAAGCACATTCCCTGAAAAGAACAGGAAACCCGCCAAAAGGAGAAGGAGAAAGATCACTCCGCCTTTATTTTTCTTCTTTTTTCTTTTTTTCAATATCTTGTCCCTTGATTTCTCCAAAGCCCAGTGACTTCAGAATCTCTTTGATCTGCTGATACGTTTCTTCTCTGCTGCCGCTGTTGTCCACCACATGATCGGCTCTTCTCCTCTTCTCTTCCAAAGGCATCTGGCTCCGGATCCTTGAAACAGCCTCCGAAACCGTCAGGCTATCCCGCTTTAGAAGCCTCTCCAGCTGCACTTCATAGGGTACAAAGACCGTCACGGTCACATCCACATCCTTGTCCAGTCCTTCCTCGAAAAGAAGAGCGGCATCGAGCACCACGAAGCTTTCCTTGGCTTCCTTGAGCCTTTTTCTTGCTTCCTCAATAATCTTCGGCATGATGACATCAAGGTACGCCTTCTTTTTTTTCTCATCCTGAAAGATGATTCTCCCCAGCGCCTTTCGGTCCAGCTCTCCCTTCTGAAAGATGAGGTCGCCATAAGTATCCTTCAGATACGCAAGGATCTCCGGATACAGCACCAGAACTTCTCTTGCCAGAAGATCCCCGTCAATGATTTCTATCCCTAAAGAGGCCAGATAAAGGGACACTGTGCTTTTTCCAGAGGCAATGCCTCCTGTCAGTCCAATTCTCATAAAAGTGCCCTCTTAACAGTCAAACCAGGTTTCTCCCACGGATTCCTCCGCGGAAAGCTTCACCTTCAGGGTCACTGCCTGTTCCATCTCCTCTTTGAGAAGTGCCTTCACCGTTTCCAGTTCGCTCTTCTTGGTGTTCACAATGAGTTCGTCATGGACCTGAAGGATGAGCCTGGAATGAAGGTTCTTCTCCTTCAGCGCCTCATAGACCTTCACCATGGCCATTTTCATGATATCCGCCGCACTGCCCTGGATGGGGCTGTTCATGGCAAGGCGAACGCCAGCCGCCTGAACGATTTTGTTCCTCTCATGAATCTCTGGAATATAGCGCCTTCTGTTCATGATGGTCTTCACAAAGCCTTTTTCTCTCGCCTCTTCCACAATACCATCCAGATAGTCTTTGACCTTGGGGTATCTGGAGAAGTAGATGTCCATATACTCCTTGGCTTCTTTTCTTGTGATGCCCAGGTCTCCAGCCAGGCTGAAATCGCTCATGCCATAGATGATGCCGAAGTTCACGGCCTTGGCGCTGCTTCTTTCCTTGTAGGTCACCTCTTCCAGAGGAACGCCAAAGACTTCGGAAGCCGTTTTGGTATGGATGTCGATGCCTTCATTATAGGCTTCGATCATTTTTTCGTCTCCTGATATATGGGCCAGCACTCTCAGCTCAATCTGGGAGTAGTCGCAGGACACGAGAACCGACTCCTCATCATGGGGAATGAAGAACTTTCTCACGGCTCTGCCCATCTCATGTTTGATGGGAATGTTCTGGAGGTTTGGTTCTGTGCTGGAAAGTCTCCCGGTGGTGGCCAGGGTCTGATTGAAGGTGGAGTGGATCCTGCCGTCCTCATCAATGGCAGATTTCAGCCCTACGATGTAGGTGCTGAAAATCTTCGTCACCGTACGGTACTGCATGATTTTTTCCACAATCTCATGTTTGTCTTTCAATGCTTCCAGCACTTCCACATTGGTGGAGTATCCGGTCTTGGTCTTCTTGATCACAGGAAGGTCCAGTTTTTCAAAAAGAATCACACCCAGCTGCTTCGGCGAGTTGATGTTGAAGGATTCTCCCGCCAGCTCATAAACTTCCGCTTCCAGGGCATCGATGTCTTTTTTAAAGGTCACATTCATCTCATCCAGGAGCTTCTCATCCACATGGAACCCTTCGATCTCCATATCCGCAAGGATGGACGTCAGCGGCAGCTCCACTTCATAAAAGAGCGGCAGAAGCTCTGTTTCTTCCATTTCCTTGTTCTGCTTCTCATACAGGTCATAGAGCCTTCTGCCAAGGAAAATCTCTTTGTCTGTCCCTTCCGGTACCCGGATGTCAGGAAGAACTTTCAGCATCAGGTCCTGAAGCTGAAGCTTCCCATCGGCAGGCTCCAGAAGATACGCCGCAAGGTTCGCATCAAAATGGATGCCCCCAACTAGAATGCCCAGCCTTCTTAAAACCGTGACCCCGTCTTTCATATCAAAGGAAATTTTCTTTACGCTCTCCTCTTCCAGTAGGTCCTTTAGAAGCGCCACAGCGGAGTCCTCTTTGAAAAGCTCCTCTGTATGGAGATAGAGGCTGGTCTCTTTGGAGGAAAGGACCATCCACTGCATGGTTCTTTCTGAGAGCTTGGCAGCATGGTGCACAGAAAAGAGCACCGACAGCGGATCCTCTCCCAGGGTCTTTTTCAGCTCTTTCAGACCGTCTTTCAGACCTTCCGCATCTTTCACCTCCACATAGGGAATCTTTTCCAGTGGCTCTTCCTCTTTCTTTTCCTCCGGTGTAATGGAGAGCTTTGAAAGGAGGCTCTTAAACTCCAGCTCCGAGAACATTTTCCGTAGCGCATTCTCGTCATATCCGTCATCACTTCTGAACTGCTCCAGATCCAGATCAATCTGCACATCCCGGATGATGGTGGCAAGGCGCTTGGAGAAGATGGCATCTTCCTGATACTCTATGAGGTTCTCCCGGACTTTCTTCATGGTTACAGACTCTACGTTCTCCAGAAGATTTTCGATGGATCCGTATTCCTTGATAAGCTTAAAGGCTGTTTTTTCACCAATCCCAGGCACACCCTTGATGTTATCAGAAGGATCTCCCATGAGGCCTTTCACATCAATGAACTGAGTAGGTGTGATTTCAAACTCTTCGATGAACTTCTTCTCATCGTAGGTTTCGACAACACTGACGCCTTTTTTGGTGATGACTACTTTGGTCTTCTCCGAAGCCAGCTGCAGCGTATCCTTGTCTCCTGAAAGCACATAGACTTCATCCCCATCTTCTTCTGCAAGTCTCGATAGTGTTCCGATGAGATCATCCGCCTCAAATCCATCAATCTCCATGATGTCCACGGCCATATAACCGAGTATCTCTTTCAGAATGGGAAACTGGGTAGCCAGCTCCTCAGGCATTCTCTTTCTTCCCGCTTTATAGGCGTCATACTCCAGGTGCCTGAAGGTGGGGGCTTTTCTGTCAAAGGCGCAGACCACATAGTCTGGAGTGAGATCTCCACGGATCTTCATCATCATATTGATGAAGCCGTAAATGGCCCCGGTATGCTGTCCCTTAGAGGTCATAAAGTTCGGGTTCGCATAAAAGGCACGGTTCATGATGCTGTTGCCGTCAATAATCAGTAGTCTTTTCATAAATTTCTCCTATTCTTATCTTTCTCACTTCAATGGCTGCAAGGAGCTCCTCTTTGTTGTCCCTGGAGAAAGTGTTCAGTATTTCTTTTAAAAGCTCAAAGGCCAGCACATGCTCCACCACAATGGAAAGCGGCACCACCGCTGTCACATCGCTTCTCTCATATCTGGAATCAGAGTTCTTCCTGGTCTTGAGATCCACCGATGGAAGCTTCAGTAGAAGGCTTGGTATGGGCTTCATATAGCAGTAGACTTCCAGCTGCTCTCCATTGGAGATGCCTCCTTCAATGCCTCCGGCATGATTGGAGGTGCGGACGATCTTTCCATCCTCATAGGTGATACCGTCATGATAGAGGGCCCCTGTGGCGATGTAGAAGGGATTTCCGATGGATACCTGCTTCACCCCTTGAATGGACATGAGGGCACCAGAAAGGATCCCATCCAGTCTCCTGTCATAATGCATGAAAGACCCGAGGCCTTCCATCACCCCCTCACAGGAAGCGTAGACCCAGCCACCTAAAGAATCGCCGTTTTTCTTGGCGGAATCCACCAGAGCCATGAACTCCTCCTGATGCCGCAGGACCCTCATGGGACTCTTCTCTATGAGATCATAAAGTCCATCGTCAAAGAGGTCGCAGAAGGTGTCATTGAGTCCATAAAGGGTCTGGACCTTGGACCGGATTGTAACGCCAAGCTCTTTCAGCACCTCCTTACAGACAGCACCCACAGCCGTTCTAATGGCCGTTTCTCTGGCGGAGCTTCTTTCAATGCTGTTTCGCAGGTTTCCTGTGGCATATTTGTATTCTCCGGTAAGATCTGCGTGACCCGGTCTTGGAATAGAGACGAAGGTTTCTTCTTTCGACTTCAGACGCCAGTTCTCATAGTCTCTGTTCTGAATGAGAAGGGTCATGGGTGCACCTGTGGTTTTTCCCTCAGAAAGACCTGAGATGATTTCCACAGAGTCTTTCTCAATCTTCATGCGGCCTCCGCGGCCATACCCTTTCTGTCTTCTTTCCAGTTCTTTATTGATGTTCTCTATATTCACGGGAAAATTGGCTGGAAGGCCTTCCAGCACGGCGCAAAGTCCTCTTCCGTGGGATTCTCCCGCATCCAGAAATCGTAGCATCAGATCACCTCTTCTTTCAGTGTTTCTATCTTCCATTATAGCCTAGATAAGGGCATAAAAAATAGGAATCTTCCGAAAAGATTCCTAATAAACTGTGAGTTTTTAATTGACACTCCCACAGCTAAAGC
>NZ_DOPX01000025.1 GCF_003514505.1 Proteiniclasticum sp. | reverse complement strand
TCCACTTGACAGGGAGCAGTTCAGGGTCTTAGGACCTGGCGCTTTTTCTATTATGGTGGTTTTTGATAAACAGATGATTTTCTGGAACACCCTACCAAAATCGCTGTAGAACTTTTATAATGAATAGAAGAAGTTTTTTCTGAAGGAGGATTTTAGATGAATCGTGCGGACACACAATATCTCAGCATTGTCAAAGAGGTGCTGGAACATGGATACTATGACGGCAACCGAACCGGGATGCCTACCTATAAACTCCCCCACAAAATCATGCAGTTTGATCTGGAGAAAGAATTCCCCATTCTTACATCAAAGTTTGTGGGATTTAAAACTGCAGTGAAGGAAATGCTCTGGATTTACCGGGACCAGTCCAATTCTGTGTTGAAGCTTCAAGAAGAGAATGTCCATATCTGGGATGAATGGATGAAGGAAGATGGCACCATCGGAACCTCCTATGGGTGGGTGGTGAAAGAATACAATCAGGTAGACCGGCTCATTCACAGCCTGAAAAACAATCCTCAGGACAGGAGGATGATCATGAGCCTTTGGCAGATTCCCCATTTAGACGGCGGATCCCTATACCCTTGCGCGTTCATGACCATGTGGGATGTCACCGATGGAAGACTCAACTGCATGCTGGTGCAAAGATCGGGAGATCTTCCCCTGGGTGTGCCTTTCAACATGACCCAATATGCGGTGCTCGTGCATCTCATAGCCCAAGTGACAGGGCTGAGGCCTGGTCTATTCACTCATGTGATCAACAATGCCCACATCTATGAAAATCAGGTGGAAGGGATGAAAGAGCAGCTTTCCCGGGGAGAAGCTCCAGAAGCGCCAAAGCTTTGGATCAATCCAGAGGTGAAGGACTTCTATAAGTTCACCATCGAAGACATCAAGCTTTTAGACTACAATCATCTGGGTAAGATTGCCATGGAGGTGTCTGTCTGATATGCTGAGCCTTATTGTTGCCACAACTAGAGAAGGAATCATCGGAAAAGAAGGCGCTCTGGCCTGGAGGATTCCGAAGGATCTTCAGTACTTTAAAAAAGTGACCATGGGCAAAACCATGATCATGGGTCGGAAAACCTTTGAAAGTCTGCCGGGGATGCTTCCAGGAAGAAAACATGTGGTTCTCACAAGAAACCGAGATCTCTCCTTTCCGGAAGGGGTGGAGGTGCTTCATGATCTGGAAGAGGTGCTGAAGTATAGAGATTTATCCGAAGAAGTCATGATCATTGGTGGTGGAGAGCTCTTCCAGCACTTCATGCCTTACTGTGAAAAGCTCTATATCACTTATGTGAATAAAGAGTTTCAGGGAGATACCTATTTCCCCTTGGAAAAGCTTACGGACTTTGTCGAGGTTCATAGAGAAACAGCCTTGGATGAGCATTCAGGTATAGAATTGGATTTTACCATATATCAGAAGAAAGAGGAAAAATAGAAGAATTTTCTTATCTCTGCTATCGTTCCAACTGAAAAAAGCTTTGAGGTGATAAGCATGATCGGGAAAAAGATTGGGGAAGGCAGAACCGCTGAGGTGTATGACTGGTCAGAGGATACCGTCATCAAACTGTTTTATGATTTTGTCGGTGCAGAGGAAGCAGATAGAGAATATCAGATGCAGAAACTTCTTCGTCAGCACCTTCCCTTCTGCGCTGGCATCTATGGGAAGGAAATGGTTGAAGGAAGAAGTGGCCTCATCTATGAGAAGGTGAAAGGCTCTTCCATGACAAAGCTTCTCTCATCCTCACCGGAGAAAAGCCGTGATATGGGAAAGCTTATGGCAGAGATCCATGGCAAAATCCATGCAGTGGACTTAAAGTCCCTGCCCTCGATAAAGGAAGGGACAAAATATGCAGTTTCACACGTTGAGAAACTGTCTGATGATATGAAATGGAAGCTCCTTAGTATTCTCGCAGAGCTTCCTGAGAAAAAGACCCTTTGCCATATGGATTTTCATCCGGATAACATTTTTTTGGATGAGGAGCGCATTGTAGTTTTGGACTGGATGACTGCAGGAAGTGGCGATCCCTTGGCCGATGTAGCGAGAACGGAGATGATTCTGAAGTTTGCGGTGTTTCCAGACGTGGCAGTGGAAATCAAAGATGCCCTTCAGCTCATAAGAGGTGAGCTTCTCAGTGGATATCATGCGGCATATTTTACGGGAGGGATAACCCGGGAAGAGGAAAGGAATCTTTACTTATGGGAAACGGTGCTCCTTGGCGCAAGATTGAGAGAAGGAGTTTCAGATGAAGAATGCGGTATTCTTCTAGAAGAGATCCGTCATCGACTGAAAGATATTTGAATCGGAATAACAGAATGACGAAAACCTGGAGTCTTTTAGACACCAGGTTTTTTGTGACTTATGCTTTTGTGTGATAAAGGACGTGTGCCTTCAGGATGCTGCCTTCCTGTACATTAGGATGTTCAAATTCTCCAGCTTTGGTCATGCCAATTTTCTGCATGACACGTTCAGACGGAAGATTGATTTTAGCAGTGAAGCTGTAAACTTCTGTGAACTTCAGCACTTTGAATCCATAGTCTAGACAGGCTCTGGCACCTTCTGTGGCGTATCCTTTTCCAAAGTCGGAAGCTTTCAGCCGCCAACCGATCTCAATACAAGGGGTGAAGGAAGCTTTGAAGGAGGCTTCATGGAACCCGATGAAGCCAATGAATTCTCCACTTTCTATGAGCTCCACCGCATAGAGACCATACCCTGAATCTTTAAACTCATTTTGAATCCTGTCAAAGAAAGCGTCGGTTTCTGCATCCTCCAGGGGAGCGGGAAAATATTGCATGACCTGAGGATCTTTATTCATCTTCCTGAACTGGGGAAGATCTTCCCGGTTCCAGTCTCTGAAGCGAAGCCGCTCTGTTTCAAAGTAAACCATAAAATGACACCTTTCTTTCTAAAAATCACTTAATCGTTGCCGTTTTCGGCTCTCTTGTCATGGACCTGGCTGATGAAGAAGAACGCAAGTCCAAAGAAGAAAGCACCGTAGAGAAAGACAACCTGATATCCGATGACATCAATGAGAAAACCCAAAAGTACAGGAGAAATGATGTTTGCGATGGAGGAGAAGAGATAATAAACTCCGGTATAGGTGCCAAGAAGTCCCAAGGGGCTCATGTCGGCTACCAGAGGATAAGAGTTGATGTTGATGGAAGCCCAGGCAAATCCTACCCCAAGAAAGAGAATTCTCATGTAGAGGAGCATGTTGCTCTGCTGCGGCTTCAGAAGATAGAGTGCCAGAGTGAGAATTACAGCCAGACCCACGCCCATGCGGATGGTGTTCTTCTTTCCGATTTTGGTTCCAATGATTCCAGCAGGTATGGCAAACACAAGGAAACTTAAGCTGATGAATGCCAGAGTTGTGGTGGCTTGAGCAGGCTGAATGCCCAAATAGCTCTGTCCATATTTTGTGAAGAAGGTCTCAATACCGTTATAGGCAATGAACCAGCTGCAGATGGCAAAGAGGAGATTTCTGGCATTTTTGTCTTTCCAGGCAATACCAAGACCCTGAATGAGGTTTCTCTTCTCTTCTGCAGATTCATAATGAAGCACATCCCGGTGCTCTTTGATCTTCAGGAAAAGAACACCAAAGGAAAAGAGAATGAGGAAGGAGGAGAGGATAAAGGGATAGCCTTCGTTTAGTTCAAAAAGCCTTCCGCCTATAAGATAGGCGATGAGGGATCCAATGCCGCCCATGAAGTTGATGATGGAGTTTGATTTGGATCTGTGCTGCTTTGCGGTGATGTCAGGCATAAGAGCAATGACTGGAGAACGGTAAATACTCATGGACAGGTTCATGAAAAGCAAAGCAAAAACCAGTGCATAGAGGCTCTTTGTCTGAGGGATCAGAAACATAAAAACAGCTGCCAGAGGCATGCCCACCATGATGAAGGGCATTCTTCGGCCGAACCTTGTGTTGATCTTATCGGAGTAGAAGCCCACGGCGGGCTGAATGAAAAGAGCCAGATAATTGTCGATGGTCATGATAAAACCAATAAGTGCTGCGCTTTTCAGGTAGTTGCCAAGAAGCAGCGGCATAAAAGCGTTGTAGACGCTCCAGGTGATGCTGATGGCGAAAAAGCCAAAGCCCAGAGTAAAGGTCTTTTTGTAGTCCAGTTTGTGTTCCATACTTACGGCCTCCTTAATGCTTTCACGAGTTCTTCCGGATAATCTGTGATGATGCCATCAATCCCGAGGGTATTGAAGTAGTGGGCGGTCTGGACGTCATTGACTGTCCAGAGGTTCACCCCGATGCCATTTTTTCTGAGATCTTCCAGCAGTCTTGGGTCCATGGATGTATAAGAGGGATGGATAAAGGATGCACCAAGGGTTTTGGCGTACTCATGGGGCTGGAAGAGCCCGCATTCATATAATGGAGCGGTTTTAGCCTCTGGCTCCAGCTGCTTTATAAGGGCAAGAGAGTAGTGATTGAAGCTGGAGAAGATGACCCGGTGCAGGAACCCTTCTGATCTGATCATCTCCACAAGTTTTTCTTCAAGACCCGGGTAGAGGACAAACCCCATTTTGATTTCTATATTCAGCATGAGGTCGGTGTCTCTTATAAGGTCGAGGAGTTCTTTCAGAGTTGGGATTTTCTCTCCTTTATAGGCCTCTCCTTTCCAGCTGCCGAAATCGTATTTTCGGAGTTCTTCCAATGTCATGTCCTTCACTTGACCTTTTCCATCTGATACCCTGCTGATTTCTTCATCATGGGTGATCACAAGGATACCATCTTTTGACAGATGCACATCGGTTTCGATGCCTTCTGCGCCGACGGACAGAGCAGACTGGAATGCTGCCATGGTGTTTTCAGGATAAACAGAAGAGTTGCCTCTGTGTGCATAAATTCGCATACGTTACCTCCATAGTGTTTTATATTTCAGATTATATCAATATTATACCCTTCTTTCAGAGGAGATGTTACTGAATTATGCGGAAGGAAAAGTAAAATTATGGTAAAGGAACCTAGTGAGATTATCGATAAACCAGAACAGATTTATACTTCTTGGCCACATTTTCGGATTTACTCCGTTATAATGGAAAGGTGAACGAAATTATATGTGCAGGTGAATGAAATGATCAAACAGTTTATATCGTACTATAAGCCGCATAAGTGGCTTTTTCTTCTGGATATGGTGGCAGCGACCCTCATCGCGGCAACGGATCTTATTTTTCCTCAGATCACGAGGACTTTCATCAATGACATTCTTCCAAACAATGATATGGAGCGTCTTGTGAAAGTGGCCATTGCGATGTTCTTCCTTTATATCTTCCGATTTGTGATGGATTATGTGGTGGGCTTCTATGGGCATCTACTTGGGGTGAAGATGGAATATGACATGCGTAAGGATATGTTTTCTCATCTTCAGAAACTGTCCTTCAAGTATTATGACGAAACAAAGACCGGACACATCATGTCGAGGCTGGTGAATGACCTGAATGAAATCAGCGAGCTGGCGCATCATGGACCAGAGGACATTTTCATCTCAGGTCTCATGCTTCTGGGATCTTTTGGTCTACTTCTTACGGTCAATGTGAAGCTGACTCTTATTGTGTTTACCGTAGTTCCTTTTTTGGTGCTGTTTGCAGTTTTTTACAACAGCAAGATGAGAAGAACCTTCCGTCAGATGAGAGAGAAGCTTTCAGACATCAACGCAGGTTTGGAAGACTCCATCTCAGGTGTGCGAGTAGTAAAATCTTTCACCAATGAGGAGTATGAAGAAAAGAAGTTTGATGAAGGAAACAATGCCTTCAAGAAGCTTCGTACAAGAAGCGTCAGGCAGCTGGGCATCTTCTCCGGTGGGATCAATTTCTTCTCCAATATCCTGAACCTTGTGACTTTGGCATTCGGGGGCTATTTTCTGTATCTGGGAGAGATCAACACGGGGGATCTTTTCGCCTACATCATTTATATGGGCATCATCATTCAGCCTGTGAAGAGACTGGCGAATTTTGTGGAGCAGTTTCAGCGTGGAATGGCAGGTTTTAGAAGGTTCAGTGAGGTCATGGCCATTACGCCGGATATCATTGACAAGGATGAAGCGGAAGATCTTCAGGACGTCAAAGGAACTGTAGAATTCCAGGATGTGGCTTTCTCTTATGGGGATAGGGAAGCGGTGCTGAAAAACATCAACCTGACGGTGCAAGAGGGCCAGACCATTGCCATTGTTGGACCCAGTGGGGTAGGGAAAACCACCATGTGCAATCTGATTCCGAGGTTCTATGAAATCAGCAGCGGAGGAATCTATATAGATGGGAAGAACATTCAGGATGTGACCATGGAAAGTCTTCGTGGGAACATCGGAATTGTTCAGCAGGATGTATTTCTTTTCAGTGGCAGTGTGTATGAAAATATACTTTATGGCAATCTGGATGCCACAAAAGAAGAGGTCATTGAGGCCACAAAGAAAGCCAATGCCTATGAGTTCATCATGGATATGCCTAATGGTTTTGATACTTATATTGGAGAACGGGGTGTAAAGCTTTCTGGTGGGCAAAAGCAGAGACTTTCCATTGCGAGAATGTTTCTTAAGAATCCCCTATCCTTATTTTGGATGAGGCTACTTCTTCACTGGACAATAAGAGTGAGGCGGTGATTCAGGAGTCCATCAATGAGCTGGCCAAAGACAGAACCACCTTTATCATTGCGCATAGGATGGCCACCATCCGGAATGCGGAACGAATTATAGTGCTCACTGAAAATGGGATAGAAGAAGACGGAACTCATACGGAATTAATGAAGAAACGTGGCGAATACTTCAAACTCTATAACTCGCAGTTCAAGTCCGCAGACATCGCATAACTGAATGTTTGAGATCTAAGAGAGCCTGAAAGGGCTCTCTTTCTGGTCTATGAACTATCATTTAACTTTTTGACATGGTCATTGTAAAGTTTTGGTAAATCGGGTATGATTATAGAGCACGAAGAACAGACCTTATGAATATGTCGAAATGTACTGATTGGCAACAGGAAAGTGAATTGTATAAAAATAACTAAAATTTTTGAGAAATTAATACAATTTGATGTTGACAAAGATTCTTTCTCCGTGATAAGATAGACAAGTCGCTTGAGAGAGCGGCACGAAAACAAGCAAACACAGTTCTTTGAAAATTAAACAGAATATAGGTAAAAAACCAAAGTAATTCTTTTTGAGAAATCAAAAAAAACCACTTTCTAAAAGAAAGTGCGAACTTCATGAAAATGAAGTTCAGAAGCTAGTGTAATGAAAAGCTAGTTCAAACTTTTAAATTGAGAGTTTGATCCTGGCTCAGGACGAACGCTGGCGGCGTGCCTAA
>NZ_DOPX01000015.1:403-11351 GCF_003514505.1 Proteiniclasticum sp. | reverse complement strand
TTTAATTTTTCTAATTGGTAGGTTGATAGCAACACAGGCACATTAATGCGTGTGCTTTTGCCGTTTACAAGCACTGGGAAACGCAAAATACCATTGCAAGCGCCATTCAGCCCACGGCTGAAGCCGGGCAAGCTCGGTATGGGCATTCTGGCGCAATTCTTGTAATTAGCAGAGTTTGCGACACCGGCCACATTAAGCAGTATATTCACCGTATGCAAAAAGAAAACCCAAAAGTAGTTCAACTCGACTGGAGGAGAAACCTGATAGCTCATCCCAAATGAAAGGATAAACAGGGAAACCAGAAGTATTGTTCCAGCTGCTTTCTGCCATGGTTTCCAGTTGGTGAACATCACAAGTCCTGAGAGATTAAGATAAAAATATTGGAATCCAGTTCGGAGACCGAACTCATGAATCTGGAGAAATGCGGTAAAGGCCACCATGGTGATGAAAATGAGAGAACTCAGTGCGTACTGTTCCTTACGGTTGAGTTTGATGGACAAATAAGATACTGCCAGGAGCAGAACGTTTGCCAATGCAACTCTATAGGTCTGCAGGACAAAAAAATAGATGAAAACCAGGATGGCACCAATAATGATTGTGTTCACATAAACAAAGTTTGCCTGGTTCTCATATTGCTGTTTTTCATAGGTTTCTTTCAGTTTGGAGCTTTCCATGATCCACTTCCCGCTTTAGATTTAAAAGGCTTATTTCATTTACCCTCTATATTTATGCTACTCGTGATAGTTTGTTAATATAAATTTTGTTCTGATGCAAATTTCCTACTTAATTGTCCCAAATCATTGCTTTCTGTGAAACTCTGTTTTTTCTTCCGTATTGGATTTCATTCAAATAATGGAGAAGTATATCAGCATCGGAGAAGGCGTCATATTGGACAAGATGTTCTTTATACGGAGTTGTATATGATGTTTAGTGATTTCATTAATAATTCAGCAAACTATACATAAATTCAAGAAGAATGGCGAAAAAATGAATTTGTCTATAAATCTTATGTAGTGTTAAACTAAAAGAATAGAAAACAGATAGAGAAAATTATTTGCTTTTGTTTAGAAACATGAAATAATACTCAGAATACTCAGAATATTCAGCCTTGAATTAAAGAAGTGCTGAATGAGAGATCTCATTCACAGACAGTTTGAAGAGCTTATAAAGTGGAGCTGAAGCCAACAAAGAACAAACGCAGATTACAACAGATTATTGGTTTCTACAGATGGCTTTCCAACGCCTATATTGCCAAAACACACTATTGCAGGAACTATAGAAATGGGTATCTGGAAAAAATGTTGAATCAAGGGAAGAACCGAAGGTCGGACAAGTAAGACTTTCAAGGAAATAGGAATGTCTGAAACAACGAAACTAAAATGAGAAAGGAGAAGCTGCTCGACAATATATCCGTGAACAAGTAATCAAAGTACAGAAACTGCAGCAGACAGACCAGCATATTCTCTCTGGTGCAAGTATATACTCAAGGTTATTTAGGGAGTTTCACCATAGGAGTGTTCTGTCATTCTATCAAATAAGTGCAGTGTATTAATTGCAATCACAAAGACAGACACGCTAAACGGGGAAAGTCTTATCATGGGTAGAGATGTCCATATTTTGAGCAGCAGGAGATCTGGTGTTAAAAAAGGCGTATCTCATTGCTACAATACTCATCAGCATAGTTATCATTTCACTTTTCTTCACAGAGAATGGACGAGCGTCTGAAAAAATAGCCCTGAGTGAAGAAGAAGTAATATTTATTGAGGAGCATCCTATCATTGAAATTGGGATTGATTCCCTGTTTGTTCCTTTCGAGCTTCTTGATCGGGATGGTGAATATAAAGGGAATTACTGCAGACTATCTGGCTCTTTTGGAAGATCGGACTGGACTGACATTTAAGGTTCGGAAAAATCTGACATGGCCTGAAACCTATGACAAGGCATTGTCTCATGAGATACCTATGTTATCAGCCATATCCCGTACTAAGGACCGTGAGCAGTACTTCATTTTTTCTAAAGCCTACTACCATTTCAAACGAGTGATCGTAACAAGAACGGATGAAAAGGGCATACAAGGAATTGAAGACCTCTCGGGCTCTTTGGTAGCGGTTCAGAAAGGAAGTTCACATCACAGCTATCTGTTAGGATTTCCAGATATTAACCTGAGTCTTTACGACGCGGTGGAGGATGCGCTCACTGCAGTGGCGAATGGAACTGAAGCCGCCTTTGTGGGCAATCTGGCAACCACCAACTTTCTGATACAGAATTCTGCGCTGACCAATCTTAAGTTTACTGCTTTTGAAGCGGATAAAAATCTGGGCATCCATTTTGCAGTCAGAAAAGACTGGCCAGTGCTCATTGGCATATTGAATAAAGCACTGGATACCATTACGGACGAGGAGCGCATGGAGATCGCTTCAAGATGGATTTCCGTCTCCAGTGAGCCGGACTTTGGCCCGTTTCTTCGAATCATAGCCCTCATTGGAGCAACAGCACTGATTATTCTCGGGGTATCCTTTTACTGGATCCTTAAGCTGAAAAGAGAAGTGAAGCACAGGGAAGAGACACAGATGGAGCTGGAGGCGGCAAAGATGGAGGCAGAGGAGGCAAATGATTTCAAATCCAGCTTTCTTGCGCGGATGTCCCATGAAGTCCGGACTCCTCTGAATGCGATTGTCGGTATGTCCTATCTCCTGCGAAAGACCGAAATTACCTTGACCCAAAGAACCTATATTGATCGGATCACTCAGGCATCCAATAATATGCTCAGCATCATCAATGACATACTGGATTATGCCAAAATCGAAAAAGGAAAAGCTGAGCTGGAAATCACTTCCTTCAGCTTAGATCAGGTGATCCAGAATGTGATCAGTATCGTGTCCTACAAGATTGATGAACAAGGGATAGGACTCAGACTAATCAAAGATTCCAAGGTACCCAACTGGTTTTTGGGAGATGGGAAAAGACTGGAGCAGATTCTCTTAAACCTAATGAACAACGCATCAAAGTTCACCCAAAAAGGTGAAGTTCTTCTGGAAATAAGACTTTTGGCAAGGGAGGGATCAAAGTACCATCTTTGTTTCACGGTGGAAGACACGGGGATTGGCATGAATGACACCCAGATTAGCAGGCTCTTTGTGCCTTTTACTCAGGCGGATTCCACCATAACCAGGAGGTTTGGCGGATCTGGATTAGGACTTTCCATTGTTAAACATCTGGTTGAACTGATGCATGGAACCATTGAAGTGTACAGTACAGAAAATGAAGGTTCAACATTTTCTGTGAAAATCACTTTACCTGTGGATGAGGAGCGTCAGGATCAGTATTCCAGGAGACTCTCTTCCAGTCAGTTCAAAGACATCCGAACCTTGGTTCTTGAAAAAAATGGTGCAAGCATGAATCTCATCGAAAGCTACTTGAGATCATTCGGTATGCAGTGCGAACTGACAACCTCTGAGAAGAGTGCCTTGAGTATTCTGGAAAACGGTGCAAAACCCTTTGCGGGGCAGATTCATTTGCTGATTCTGGATTATGATGCACCCAAAAACGGCGGGCTTCAGTTTGCGAAAGAAATCTATGAAAACTCGAGAATTACCGTAAAGCCTAAGATTCTTCTACTTGTGCCCATGATGAGGGAAGAACTCTTTGATGAAGTGAAAAACAATCCAGTGCATCTGGCAATAGGAAAACCCATTATACCCTCTGTGCTTCTGGATGGTATCGTAGATCTTTTTGAAGCGAAAGCCACCACAGGCATACATGAGGAGGTGCAGCTCTACCAGGAGAAAGAAGGGATAAAAATGCGAAAATCAGTGCTTCTCGTGGAAGACAACAAAACCAATCAGCTGATTGCAAAATCTCTCCTCTCAAGAATTGGGGTTGACACCATTGTGGCATCCGATGGTCTGCAAGGGGTGGATCTGTTCAAAGAGCATCAGAAGACCATTGGGCTGGTTCTCATGGACCTGCACATGCCGGT
This sequence comes from Proteiniclasticum sp., assembly GCF_003514505.1. GTDB lineage: Bacteria > Bacillota > Clostridia > Clostridiales > Clostridiaceae > Proteiniclasticum. The sequence continues at coordinate 7,372 of NZ_DOPX01000015.1, read as the reverse complement.
AATGAATGGATTTGAATCTGCAGAAATCATTCGGGCTCTTGATAAGGAAGTGCCCATTGTAGCAATGACTGCTGATGTGGTTCTTGGCGTTAAAGAGAAATGCAAGGCGCATGGAATGAATCATTTTATCAGCAAACCCTTTGATCCAGATGATTTCATCTGCCAGGCAGCTGCCTTTTTAGATGAGAAAGAACGCTCTTTCCAAAGGAACATGCTTCTGGATGTTCCGTCTGGACTGAGAAGTATGGGAGGGAACGAACTGCTGTATTTGGAAGTCCTCCGGGAGTACCTGAAAGAAAATCAGGAGTTTCTCTCTGAACTGGATAGAGTGATAAAGAGCAGAGCGTATGAAGATGCGGAGCATCTCATTCATAAACTGAAAAGCAGCTCAGGCAGTATTGGTGCAAAAGAAATATATGACTATTGTGTGAAATTTCAAAAAGTATTGCAAGACGGTAAAGATATGGATATTCTTATGTATAAGAGTGATTTTACAGGTCTTTTTCAAAGACTTCTTGTGGAAATCCAATACTATGTTGAAAAATAGCGCGTCCAAGAGGAGATAAGAGAATGACAACAAGAATACTAGTGGTTGATGATTCTTCGGCAGATCGACTGATGATAAAGTCTATGCTCGGTCATTATACAGTTCAAACAGCTTCCAACGGACAGGAGGGTCTTGCGCTTTTAGAGGCTGAGGGACCTTTTGATATGGTCATCCTGGACATCAATATGCCAGTGATGAATGGGTTCGAGTTTTTAGAAATCATAAAAGAGAAGGGACTGCTAAAAAATCTAAGAGTCATGATTCTGACAAACTATGATGAGAACGATAATGAAATCAGAGGTCTTCAGATGGGGGCCGTGGACTATATCAGAAAACCCATCCAGCTGGAATCCCTCATTGCAAGAATCGAAATCCATACAGAACTGCTTCGGATGCAGAAATTACTACAGGAAGAGTTCTCCAAGCAGACTCAGACCTATAATAAGATCTATCAGCAGGCACCCATAGGAATTGCAGTGTCTTTTAACAGGGAACCATGTACAGATAATGAAAATCCCTATATTAACATAAATCCTGTATATGAGGAGATCACAGGGTACAGCAGTGAGATGCTCCGGAGGTTGGGGTGGGAGGCTTTAACGCATCCTGATGATATTTCTGAGAACCTTCGTTATTATGAGAGGATGGTTTCAGGAGAGATTGAAGGGTACACCATGGACAAGAGATTTCTGAGGCCGGATGGCACTTATGTATGGGTGAACATGGTGGTTTCAAAGATTGATCTTCATGCAAACCATAAGTATAATCATGTTTCGATGATTCAAGATATCACATTACGGAAAGAAGCAGAGCAGAGGCTTATGGAGAGCGAACGCAGCAAATCTGTCCTGCTTTCCCATCTACCAGGACTTGCCTACCGGTGCAAATATGATGAGCACTGGACCATGGAGTTTGTCTCAGATGGTGCCAAAGAGCTCACAGGTTATGATTCAAAAGACCTTCTTTTTAATCAGGCCGTTACTTTTGATGAGATTATCGCAGAGGAATACCGGAGCATGCTTCGAAAAGCATGGAGTGATCTTCTTCCGTTAGGGCAGACATTAAATGCTGAGTATGAACTTGTCAAAAAAGACGGAAGCAGAATATGGGTCCTTGAAAAAGGTCAAGGGATCTTTAATGAGGAAGGCGAACTGGAAGCGCTGGAAGGCATTATTCTGGATGTGACAGAGAAAAAGAGAATGGAGGAGAATCTGAAGTTTCAGATGGCCCATGACAGCTGGACTGGCATAAGGAACCAGTATTCACTGGACAAAGTTCTCACAGGAGATCTGAACCGCCATGATGGATCCTCAAAAGCCCTCATGGCTGTGAATCTCAGCTATCTTCACGTTGTCACGCTGATATATGGACATCATTATACGCAGGATCTGATCAAGAAGATTGCGGATACATTACTTCTTTACTGCAGCTCGGATAAGTCGCTGTATAAATTTCAGGATAACCAGTTTGTATTCTACTTTCATGAGGTTTCCTCCAGAGAGGACATTTTGCAGTTTGCGAAAGATCTCCATGAAAGCCTTGAAAATCTCCTTCTACTTGAAAGAATCAATCTTGGATTTGGTGTAGTGGAGTTCAATAGCCAAAAGAATATGGATGGGGACAGACTGCTGAAGAGCATGCTCATTGCCTCTGAGAAAGGACTGGATAATCAGGAGCAGCTACCCATCAGTTTTTTTGACGAGGAAATGGAAGCGGGTCTTGTTCGAGAAGAAGAGATCAAGAAAGAACTGGTGCAGATCACTGATCATATCAATCCGGAAAGACTGAGTCTTCATTATCAGCCCATCCTGAACATCAAAGATCATACCATTGTTGGGTTTGAAGCATTGGCCAGATTGGACAGTGTTTATTTAGGAAAGGTTTCTCCGGTTGAGTTTATCGCGGTTGCAGAGAAGTCAAAGCTTATTATTCCGATAGGGGAACGTATCATTGATATGGCGCTGAGGTTTATCCAGAGGCTTTATCATCAAGGATTCACAAGCTACTGGGTATCCATCAATATTTCTCCGATCCAGCTGCTGAAGGAAGATTTCTGCGCGTATCTCCTCAATGCGATGAGTCTCTATCAGGTTCCACCTGAGTCAATCCATATTGAAATTACGGAGACTGTTTTCTCATCAGATTATGATGATATTAATAGGACTCTGGGAGTTTTGAAAGCTCATGGAATCCATATATCCATTGATGATTTTGGCACCGGATACTCGTCTCTATCCAGGGAGAGAGAACTCAATATCAACTGTTTGAAGATTGATAAGTCATTTATTGACAAACTTACGGAAAAAGAGGAGAACTCCGCCATCACCGGAGATATTATTGTCATGGCCCACAGGTTAGGGCATACTGTCATAGCGGAGGGCGTTGAGAACGAAAAGCAGCTGAGCTATTTGAAGTCTCATCAATGCGATTTGGTACAAGGGTATTATTTCTATAAGCCAATAGAAGAAGATAAGATATTTGATGTGCTACTTTAGAAAGTAAAGTGTCTATTTGGATGACCTGTGAAAGAGAATGAGCACGCTTTTTACGGTGTGGCATCGGGTCACAGATGAAAGGATAAAGTTAAACAGAGTTTCATAATGAAGCGGTCGGATTTCCATGAACAGAACCTGAGCTTTTGTAAGAGCAAACTAAGCAGCAATGAATGGTACAGCTAGAGAAATAAAGAGTGAAATCTGAATCAGAAGAGAAGTTCTGTACTTATTTGGCTATTTTGATTATTTTTAATGAATTCATTAGAAATATGGTTTAGACTTCAAGTAAGGAGGGGAGATCCATGCGTGAATTAAATGAAGTAGAGATGAGAATTGTAGACCGCACTTTGTACCTGATTGGTCAAAAAGGAACCGTTGATGTGCCCGTCCGTGCTATTGTCAAAGAAGCTAAGGTGAATCTAGGTGCCATCAATTATTACTTTGACACAAAAGAACAGCTTCTTACTCTGGTTCGAGAGTTTTATACGGACAATATGCTGAAAACTGTAGAATTTTTAGAGAATCAAACCATGGATTTGGAAGAAAGACTGATTTATTATGCCAATGAGACCATGAAGTATGCGTTATTGTATCCAAACAGTGTTGTTTTGGTAAAAGATGCTTACAGAAGTGAAGTGAAGAACTCAGCATCCGAGGAGCTGAACCGAACACTGAACCATATGTTTTCATTATTAAATGCTTCGCTGAAAGAATATCTTGGTGAGCACGAACTGGAAATCAAAAAGATGGTGTTTATGTCTGCGATGGTCCACCCAACGGAAGACAATGCCAACGATGGATTATACAGCGGCAATATTGATACTGTGGAGAAAAGAATCTATTACATTCAGTGTTTATTGAAGATGCTCAAAAACAGCTCATGCTGACAGAGGACAGGAAAAACAAAGGAAAAGGTGGCTGCTTGTGCGAACGAACTATTATGCCCTTGTGGAAGAATACTTGCCACAGACGAACGAAGATAAAGCGATCAAAGATTCCATACTGAACTATATACAGAGAAATAGAGAAGCAGTGCTTACGAGAGAAGATCCCATGGCCCATATGACGGCTTCCACGGTCATACTGAATGAAACTGCCACGAAGATGCTCATGATTCATCACAGAATATATGATGCCTGGACATGGCAGGGAGGACATGCTGACGGGGAGGAAGATTTGCTTCATGTGGCCATAAAGGAAGCGAAGGAGGAGACGGGACTGAGTCATTTCAGACCTGTAATGAGCAGAAATGGCACTCTTCTTTACCGGCTGGATATTCTGCCTGTAAAGGGACATGTGAAGAACGGATTTTACGTTTCTCCTCATCTGCACCTCAATGCTGCCTTTGTACTGATTGCGAAAGAGGAAGAAGAGTGCATAGTGAACGAAGCTGAGACCAAAGGCATTGAATGGGTGCTGCTGGAGGACATTGATGTGAAGGCTGATGAGCCGGATATTACGCCGATTTACCACAAACTGATTTCAGAAGCAAAAATAAAACAGGTGTAGGACTTGATTTCTACACCTGTTTTTCCATTGGGGACCATATTGCTTTCGTAGAACCGGTGAGCCATCTTTTTCTGAAAAGAAGTGCTCGAACAATCTCATCCAGACCCAGGGCAATCCAGATGCCAGGCAGCCCGAAAGAAAAAGAGAAAGTGAAAATATAGGAGAAGAAGACACCGATGCCCCACATCGAGAGGAGTGAGACTCTGAAGGGATAATGCACATCACCAACTGCGCGCAGAGCATTCACATAAATAAGGTTCTGGCTCCTGCCAGCCTCCACAATGAAGTTAAAGAGCAGAACATGTCCTGCAAGGGCTACGATTTCAAGATTGTCTGTGAGAATACCCAAAAGGGGAATTCGGAAGACAACAAGAAGTGTACAGAGAATCATGCTGATCGAGAAGGACAGCGTTGCGGAATGGGTTCCGAGGATTTTTGCTTTATCCTGATGTCCCGACCCCGTATACCATCCGGTCATAATGGCAGTCCCTTGTCCTAAGGATACAGAGAATATGTAGACAAAACCTGCAAGGGTATTGCTGTAAGAGTAGGCTGTGATGGCCACATCTCCCAGTCTGGTGATAAAAATCATCATCACAAATTTTGCAAGATTATAGGAAATCTGCTCGCCTGCAGCTGGAGCTCCAAGTTTTAGGATATGTGGCAGAATATCCATCATAGAAGAAAGTCTGAATCGGAAGGTCTTCAGGCGAAACCCCATTTTGTACACAATGGACCCCAGTACGGCAAATCCAACAATTCTCGATATCACGGTAGCGTAGGCAGCCCCTTGAACACCTAATGCATCGAATCCTGCATGTCCATAAATAAGGATGTAATTGAGCACTACATTCACAACATTCATGAGAATAGAGACTTTAAGCGCTGTCTTTGTCTCACCATGGGATCTGAGATAAACGGAAAAGGTCATGGTCATCAGGTGAATGAAAAGATATCTTGATATGATGATGAAGTATTCTGAAGAGAATCTCAGCATTTCCCCATGGAGATCCATAATTCCTAAAAGTTCATGGGAGAATAGTACCAATAAAGCGCTGAAGAAGAGTCCCAGAACTGTATTCACCATGAGCGCTGTGATAGTAAGAGTCTGCAGATCTTCAGATTTTCTCTTGGCTCCCACAAATTGTGTCATGAGGATACCAGCTCCTTGAGCAATGACATTTCCTGCAATAAGAACCAGGAAGAGAATCTGATTTGCAACACCTACAGCCCCTACAGCAGTGTCACTGTAATTTGAAAGCATCAGTGTGTCTACACTCCCGATGACGGTAAATAGAAGGCTCTCAAAAAATAGAGGGAAGGAGAGCTTTAGTAGTTTCTTTTGTTCATTCATATAATTGTCCTCGTTTGATAAGTTTTTTCTCATATCATAGTATATAATCTAATTAACAGAAAAACTTGTAGGAATGTGATGAAAAATGATACAAAAGAATCCTAATATCGGATTGCATCAATATGAAAAAAAGAGACACGGCGTAGATCAGCTCCCTTTTGCTGTGTACCGCTCAAAAATTCCCGAAGGGTTCACCTATTATCCAATGCACTGGCATGAGGAAATGGAAATTCTTTATGTCGAAGAAGGAATGCTGACACTGATGGTGAATGGACAGAAATATAGAGCGGAAGCTGGAAAGGTTTATGTGGTTTCTCCGGGCATGATCCATGCCATGGAGGAAATTCCAGGAAAGCATGCTGTTTACTATAACGTACTTTTTCATCTGAACTTTTTAATGTCTAAAGAAGATGAGGATCATCTCAATGAATCGATGCTGCAGCCTCTTCTTCTCGGAACGAAGCAGTTTCAGGTGGAGCCATTTGTAAGGGAGGAGGTGAAGAAAGAAGTGCTTCACACCATTAAAAGTCTCGTCTCTTATCGGGAACAGCAGGAGGAGGGAATTGGTTTTCTTGTGAAAAGTGATCTGTTCCGGCTGCTGCACGGTCTAAGACATACTTTACTGACTTCCCAGGATCCAATGATTGCCGCAGGTCAGATGGAACGGATGAAAAAGCTGACCAACTGGCTACTGGAAAACCTAACAGAGGAGATCACACTGGCGTCTGCAGCAAAGTTTGCAGGATATAGCACTTCTTATTTCTCCAAGTTTTTCAGGAATTATACTGGAACCAGTTATCTTCACTACTTCACAATGCTGAAGCTGGAAAAATCAAGAAAGCTTCTGGAAGCGACGGATCATTCTGCCATGGAAATTGGAGCACTCTGTGGATTTCAGAATTACTCCTATTTTATCAGAACGTTCAAGAAGCACTATGAGACCACACCGAAGCAGTACCAGATGAGATCCAGAAAAAAGAATAGAGTGTAACCTGAATTAGCGAGAATTCCTCCATCCTCTTTAGGTGGGGGAATTCTCGCTTTTTACAGGAATTGCGCCAGAA
>NZ_DOPX01000015.1:0-339 GCF_003514505.1 Proteiniclasticum sp. | reverse complement strand
TGAATGGCGCTTGCGTGGCAAAATATATTGTAGCTTGAATCTCATACTGATACAATGTGTTTATGAGCCAAACATATAGAAGAACTCAAACAACTGTATCGCTAATCAAGTATCATTTTGTATTCTGCCCTAGATACCGCAGAAAAGTATTGATAGGCGCAGTTGAAGAACGGTTGAAAATTCTACTTTCTGAAATTTGTGAAGAAATAGAGATTCAAATACTGGCAGTGGAATGTGATAAAGATCATTGCCACCTTTTCGTCAACGCATTGCCAACAATCAGCCCATCAGACATCATGGCAAAATTGAAAGGAGGGACATCAAGAAGATTGCGACAGG
>NZ_DOPX01000009.1:167740-168075 GCF_003514505.1 Proteiniclasticum sp. | reverse complement strand
TGCTTCAGGTGTGAAAACTCCTGAAGCAATCTTCTTGATGTCACTCCTTTCAATTTTACCATGATGTCTGATGGGCTGATTGATGGCAATGATCTTTATCACATTCCAATGCCAGTATTTGAATCTCTATTTCTTCACAAATTTCAGAAAGTATAATTTTCAATCGTTCTTCGACTGCGCCTACCAATACTTTTCTGCGGTATCTAGGGCAGAATACAAATGATAATTGATTAGCGATACAGTTGTTTGAGTTCTTCTATATGTTTGGCTCATAAACACATTGTATCAGCATGAGATTCAAGCTACAATATGTTTTGCCACGCAAGCGCCATTCA
>NZ_DOPX01000009.1:0-167648 GCF_003514505.1 Proteiniclasticum sp. | reverse complement strand
CTTTCTGGCGCAATTCCTGTAAAGACAGGCTCCTGATAGATTCAAAACATCTACTGTTCTATCCTATATAGGTCATCAGAAAGATCCTCTTTCTGATTAAAGTACTCTTTCTGAAATCATGCGGCAGATTCCAGATACATCCGCACGGCTCACAAATTCAAACTTCACTTTTCCAAGCCCGGAAAACCAGAGCTCCAGTTCACTGTCAAGGTCCAGAACTCCAGCGGTTTCTACTGAAAAAGCCTGGATTTTGCTGTAGGGCAGTGAAGATATGTCCTTCTTCTTTCCCGTGATCCCCTGAACGTTGATGGCAAAGATTCTTTTGCTTGTGAAGACCACGCCATCACGGATACCTTGGAAGGAAGCCAAAATATTTTCTCCCTCCACAAATAGAGGTGAGATGAGTGATGCATAGGAGTTTTCTCCTACAGGACGCAGCTTCATAAAAGAGGCATTTTGAAAATCAATCATTTTTATTCTCCTTTGCTTTTTATTATTTATTCTTTCTATCTATATTATCATAGGACACCATAAAACTAGACATATATTTCACAATATTCTAGATGTTTACTTCATATAATCTTAGGATTTAAGTTCATATATTTTAAGTCAATTCATAAGATACTACTTTTACTTAAACATCACGTCTGAACAAAAGAAAAGAGAAATGACGCATCACACATCATTTCTCTCTAAAGTTTTTCTTCTGTCTTTTATCACGTCAATGTACTGAATCTATACTAGATTTTTTCACTCTTCTTTATCAGTCTGACAATGTTCTCTGTGGTTCTTGCAATATTTTCGGATCCTTCCTGTAGAAGCTTTTCCAGTTCTGATGCGCCCGGTGCAATGCCAAATATGGCGTCAAACCCAACCTCATAAAGGCTTTCAATCCCTTCACCAATCATCCCTGCAATTCCAACTACAGTGATTTCTTCACAAACTTCCTTCGCAGTTTTTGCCACTCCATAAGGGGTCTTTCCAAATTTTGTCTGGAAATCTATGCCTCCCTCACCCGTGAAGCAGTAGGCTGCTTCTCTCAGCTTTTCCTTGAGATTCGTATACTTAATGACAATCTCAACCCCTGGTTTCAAGGTGCAGTTTGTAAAGGCAAGAAGTCCAGCACCTAGTCCACCTGCTGCCCCGGCGCCTGGTATGTCAGAAACATCTAGTCCAAGGTCACGCTGAATTACATTCGCATAATGTCTGAGATTTTGATCCAGAATCTCAACCACGTGAGGAGCAGCTCCTTTCTGAGGACCAAAGACATGGGATGCTCCTGTGGGACCGCATAAAGGATTTGTCACATCACAGGCAACTTCGAAGATGCACTCTGATAGACGTGGATCCACTTCGCTTCGATCAATCCGTTCCAGTGAGCTTAATGAGCCGCCCCCCCATGGAATCATGCTTCCATTCTCATCCAGAAGCTTTATTCCAAGGGCTGCTGCCATACCTGCCCCACCATCGTTGGTGGCACTGCCTCCGATGCCAAGGATGATCTTTCGGATTCCTTGGTCAAGGCACTCCTTTATCAGTTCTCCAGTTCCGTAGGTAGTGGTGATCAGGGGATTTTTAGTCTTCTGATCCACAAGATGAATTCCGCTTGCTGATGCCATTTCAATGACTGCTGTCTTTCCATCGCCAAGGATTCCATACATGGCTTCCACCTGGTTCCCAAGAGGTCCCGTGACGATTTTTTTCACAAGTCTTCCTTCTGTGGCATCCACAAGAGCTTGCGTAGTTCCTTCTCCTCCATCCGCCATGGGCACATGGACGATCTGTGCATCAGGACAGGCTTTTCTGATTCCTTTTTCCATGGCTTCGCAGACCTCTTTTGCAGTCAAACTGCCCTTAAAAGAGTCCGGAGCCAGCACATATGTCTTACGTTCTTTCATAAATTCTTCTCCTTAGTTGGGGTTTACAGGATACCGATGACTCCATAGATGATGGTGGATACGATGGTCATGGCCAGTCCAATCATGGACTCATAAGGAATCAACGCCAGTCTTTCTTTAAACGCCATAGATACACTTCCGCCTGTGGCATGGAAGAAAGAACCATGTGGCAGATGATCAAGTACTGTAGCACCCGTATGGATCATTGCTGCACCAGCCAGAGGCGCAACGCCTGCACCAGTTAAAGTACCGCCAAATACACTGCTCGCAACTGCAGATCCTGACGTGGTAGAAGCTGTTGCAGCGGACATGAGGATACCTGCGATAGGAGCCAGCAGATACGTAGGAAGTCCTAATACATCAATGGCATTGATAAATACATCGCCAAGGGTTGAGTTTGAAATAATACCCGCAATGAGACCTGTTCCAAGAAGGATGATGGCTACATTGGTCATTTTATCCAGACCATATTGGGTGTATTCTACGACATGCTTTGCTTTTCCAAGGACGATGACAGCCACAAGCCCTCCCACTGGCAAGGCAAGCATTGGATCAATGTTGATATCAAAGATCGGTCTCAAGGAAAGAAGAACAATGGCTACAACTGGTCCAAGTATAGACTTTCCAAAGGATGGAAGGTTGACAGCATTGGATACTTCTCCGCCTTCCTCAAGGCTGAAACTTGTGCCTTTTCCACTTTTGCTGAGTTTTGTAGCCACCACAAATGTCAATGCGATACCGATGACGGCTGGAATGATGCCCGCCATCATGACGCTGGTCAGTGGCACACCGAAGGAATCGGAAACTGCGATGGCATTGGGATTCGGGGACATCATATTCCCCGCTTTTCCTCCACCAATCATGGCAAGAAGAATTGTTGTTCTTGAAATCTTCAGCTTCTTGGCAATCTCAATGGCAATGGGTGCTACTGTGATGACTGAAATGTCAATAAATACACCCACCATGGTAAGAAGCATGGTGGCGAGAGAAATGGCCAGCAGAGCTTTCTTTGCCCCCAGCTTATCGATGATGGTGTACGCCATAGAAGCAGCTGCACCAGACTTGATTAAGATTCCAGCCATGATTCCTGCGGCAAGGATTCTCAAGATGGCCGTGATCATTCCAGCTGCTCCGCCCTTCATCAGCCCAATGGTGTCCACGATCGACGCTCCGCCGATGAGTCCTCCGAGAATGGCTCCGATGAACAACGCGTAAAAAGGCGCTACTTTCTTAAAGATTAATACGATAGAAACGATGAGTGCAACCAGTGCCCCAAGGGCAGTTATTGTGACTTGTGCGTCCATAAAACGATCTCCTTCAAAGTTGTTATTTTTTTATCCTTCCTTATCTTATCTGATTGTCGTTTACATTCATACGGTACCTGTACTATATTAATCCTTTTCATCTCCATTAATTTTTGTTACAATTACCAAATAAGAGGTGGAAAACATGAAAATATCAAGTAAGCTTGCACAGAATATCGTACAAAGCATCAAGGAAATCATACATCATGAGATCAACTTCATGAACATGGAAGGTGTTATCATTGCGTCTACTGATCCTGTGAGAATCGGACAGCAACATGAAGGCGCTTTAAAAGTATTAAAGACAAAAAGAAGTCTTTCTGTAAAGAATGATGATGAGTTCAAAGGCACAAAGAAAGGGATCAATCTTCCTTTGTATTTTGAAGAGGAGATCATTGCTGTGGTGGGCATCACAGGGAATCCAGAGGATGTGTCGAAATATGTGCACATACTGACAAAAATGACAGAAATTCTGATAAAAGAAGCCTATCTGCAGGAAGTATCCTTTAACACAAAAGAAAATCAGCGCATCATCATTGAAAACTTACTTTACAACACCCAAAGTACAGACTTTGAAAACAACAGCTATCGTGATATCTACAAGTATGATGTCACCATCCCACGAAGAGTTGTACAAGGAATGTTTCTGACCGATCATGCTGTAGATACTGCTCTTTATAAATACTTGCAGAAAATGGTTCCAGATCCCTCTCAAACCATTTTCGCCCTGAACCGGAATACCCTGACCATCCTTTCCACCCTCACAAAGCCTGCTTTATTGCGGCTGAATCTTGCAGCTATACAAGAACTCGTGAAAAATTCTTTTGGATTGGACCTGGTTTTCGGTGTAGGTTCCGTTTGCACCACGAGTGCTGCCTCTAGAAAGTCCTTCTCCGAAGCTCAGAAAAGCCTCATGTGGGCAAAAAACTTATTAAAGGTCCCCATTCAGTTTTATGAGGATTTGGATCTTGGAATCCTCCTTCTTCCGGAGCTCAGTGGCTCCGCCCCTCTCTTTGAGTCAAAAATACTGGGCCGATTGAGTGAAAAAGAGAAAGGGGACTTCATGGTGCTTCTGAAATCCTATGAAAAGCACAACGGTTCCATCACGAGGTGTGCCAATGAGCTGTTTATTCATAAAAACACCTTGCAGTACCGATTGAACAGTCTTCATGAAAAGACTGGCTTTAATCCAAGAGAACTCCATGACTATACCATTTTAAAGCTTGCTTTTCTGATTTATGAAATTGGTCTCCGAAATAGATAACTCTATGTATCCGTGAGTAGTACATCAAAAATAAACTCTTAAAAAACTGTCACAAAAAAGCAGCAAGACATCAATAAAAAATCCTAGAAGTATTTTTACCTTCTAGGATTTTTCTGATTATAGATTTTTTCTTACTCCCACTCTATGGTTGAAGGTGGCTTGGAGGTTACATCATACACGATTCTGTTGACCCCAGGCACTTCATTGACGATTCTTCTGGAAACAATATCCAGTACCTCATAAGGGATTCTGGACCACTCGGAAGTCATCCCGTCTGTGGACTGTACTGCTCTTAATGCAATGAGATGGGAATAGGTTCTTCCATCTCCCATAACACCTACGCTTCTGACATTAGGAAGTGCTGCGAAGTACTGCCAGATGGTTTCATCCAGGCCGTGCTTCTTCACTTCATCTCTGAAGATGAAGTCCGCTTCTCTCACAATCTCCAGCTTTTCTTCTGTCACTTCACCCAGCACACGGATGCCAAGTCCAGGACCTGGGAATGGCTGACGGTACACAAGGTCATGTGGAATGCCCAGCTCTTCTCCAAGGACTCTTACTTCATCCTTGAACAGTTCTCTTAAAGGCTCAATGAGTTCAAACTCGATGTCTTCAGGAAGTCCCCCCACATTGTGGTGGCTCTTGATGACCTGGCTGGTCTCGGTTCCGGATTCCACAACATCAGGATAAATGGTGCCTTGCACCAGATAATCGATCTTGCCAAGCTTATTGGACTCTTCTTCAAAGACACGGATAAACTCTTCACCAATGATCTTTCTCTTTCTCTCTGGATCTTCCACGCCTTTCAGCTTCCCGAGGAATCTGTCCTGAGCATTGACTCTTATGAGGTTCATATGGAATCTCTCTCTGAAGATCTTCTCCACTTCATCCCCTTCATTCTTGCGAAGAAGACCATGGTCTACAAAAATACAGGTGAGGTTGTCTCCGATGGCTTTATGAACAAGAACAGCCGCAACAGAGGAGTCTACTCCACCGGAAAGTGCGCAGAGCACCTTCTTTCCATCAGCCTTCACTCTGATTTCTTCAATCTTCTCCTTGGCAAAATCCTTCATCACCCAAGTTCTCTCAGCTTTGCAGGCACCATGGATGAAGTTTGAAAGGATTTCCTTGCCCAGTACGGAATGGACCACTTCTGGATGGAACTGAAGACCATAAAGATTCTTTTCCTTGTTTTCCATGGCTGCCACTTTGCAGTCTTTGGTAAAAGCGGTAACTTTAAATCCTTCTGGCACTTCCACCACTTCATCCTGATGGCTCATCCAGACCACTGACTCTTCAGGAAGTCCCTGGAACATGACGCTCTCGGATTCAAAATGGATGTGGGACTTTCCGTATTCTTTCACGGTTCCTGTGTTTACTTTCCCCTTCAGCTTATGGGTCATGAGCTGATGGCCATAACAGATGCCAAGAACAGGAATCCCTAAGGAGAAGATTTCTTCACTCACCGTCATGGAGCCCTCCTCATACACTGAGTTTGGACCACCAGTCAGGATGATACCCACCGGGTTTCTTCTCTTGATTTCTTCAATGGATGTTTTTGCAGAGATCAGTTCACTGTAGACACCCGCTTCACGGACACGTCTTGTGATGAGCTGATTGTACTGACCGCCAAAATCCAGGACCAGGATTACATTATTTTCCATATATTCTCTCCTACGCTTCTTTATTGCTGTAATTAGGGGCTTCTTTGGTGATATAGATGTCATGTGGATGGCTTTCCTTCAGACCGTTGGCTGTCTGAACCACAAAGTTTGCGGTCTCAAAGAGGGTAGGAAGATCCTTGGATCCCAGGTATCCCATACCGGAGCGAAGTCCGCCCACCAGCTGATACAGTGTATCTGATACAGGTCCCTTGTAGGCTACTCTTCCTTCTACGCCTTCAGGCACAAGCTTCTTGGCATTTTCCTGGAAGTATCTGTCACTGGATCCCTTATTCATGGAAGTAAGAGAACCCATGCCTCTATAAACCTTATAGTTTCTTCCCTGATAGATTTCAATCTCACCTGGTGACTCCTGGCATCCTGCAAGGATAGATCCCAGCATTACAGCGCCTGCGCCTGCTGCCAGAGCCTTCACGATGTCTCCAGAGTACTTGATGCCTCCATCGGCAATGACTGGAACACCAGTGCCTTCTAGTGCCTCCACACAGTCCATCACTGCTGTGAGCTGTGGAACACCTACCCCAGAAACCACACGGGTGGTACATATGGAACCAGGTCCGATGCCGACTTTCACAGCATCAGCGCCAGCTTCTGCAAGAGCTTTAGCTCCTTCAGCTGTTGCCACGTTTCCTGCGATGACAGGAAGCTCTGGATAAGCGGCTTTGATCTTCTTTACGCCTTCCATAACGCCCTCTGAATGTCCATGGGCAGTATCAAGAACTACTACGTCCACACCTGCATCCACTAGAGCTTTTACGCGGTCCATCATGTTGGCAGTAACGCCAACGCCAGCGCCGCAGAGGAGTCTGCCTCTGGCATCTTTAGCAGCGTTCGGGAAGAGTCTTGTCTTCTCAATGTCCTTGATGGTGATGAGCCCTTTCAGATTGTTGTCCTTATCCACCAGAGGCAGCTTCTCAATCTTATGGGTACGGAGGATTTCTTTTGCTTCATCAATGGTAGTGCCTTCCAAAGCGGTGATGAGGTTGTCTTTTGTCATGACTTCACCGATGGATTTTTCCATATCAAACTCAAAGACCAGATCTCTGTTGGTGACGATGCCCACAAGCTTTCCTTCCTCTGTGATGGGCACTCCGCTGATTCTGTATCTTCTCATGAGCTCGTTGGCTTCTCTTAAGGTCTTATCCGCTGTCAGATGGAAAGGATTCACAATGACACCATTTTCCTGTCTTTTGACCACATCCACTTCATGGGCCTGCTCTTCTATGGACATATTCTTATGGATGATGCCAAGACCACCTTCTCTCGCCATGGCAATGGCCATGGTGGATTCTGTCACCGTATCCATGCTGGCGCTGATGAGCGGAATGTTCAGAGTCAGTGTGCTCGTCAGCTTTGTCTTCACCTGTACATCCTTTGGCAGCACCTCAGACTTGTTTGGTACCAGCAGAACGTCATCAAATGTGTAAGCAGTTTTCAAAATTTTTCCCATGAAAATCCTCCTTATTCTATAAAAAAAGCATACCCAAATTCACCATGGTGACAAGGGTATGCCAAAGAAGCACCTTTGCCACTCATAGACGGAAATTGCGATGGTTTCCGGTAGAAACGCCCTTCCTTATTAAGGGCATATACGAGTAACGCGTTTTTAATTTAAACTTTATTATAGACATCCCCACAGGCAAAGTCAAACACATTTTGCAGGAATTGCGTTGCTTTTCACAGGTTCATAAAAGATAACCTTCACAATCTCCCAATCCTAAAGCAAAATCCCAAAGAACTTATGAAACTCATCAACATGAGAGAGTAGAAGTCCAAAGAACAGAAACGGAAGAAAATAGATTTCCCTTCTGCGTCCAACCACTGCATAGAGGAGACCTAATGCGGAAGCATAAAACAAAGTGTAGAACACATTCCGTCCATAGGCCATAGAGATGAAAAGAAGCACATAAACATCTGCTTCTCCAAAATAGAACTGAAGCTTCCTGCTTTTCTTGTAAAGAGGGAGCAGGAGCATAAAGAGAGCAGCAATATAGCTGTGATGGGTATAAAATCCAGAAAGGGCAAAGGGCACCATGAGATAAAGAGAAAGATTGTAGACTCTTCCAGAATAGTGGTCTGTAAAGACCCCGGAGAGAAATGCGCTGTAGAAGAAGACCTCCAGGAAAGTAAACCTGAAATAATAGGAAGAAAGGACCAGAAGGATTCCATAGAACATGGCTGACACCATCCAGTCTGGTCTTTTCTCTTTCAGCAGGTGCTTTCCAAGAAGGATTCCACCCAGCGGTCCTAAGATTCTACAGAGATGGATCATGAGGAGGGACTTTCCACGCCTTCCGTAAACTCCCGCAGATACTTCAGTGTTTTTTCCTGATTGGGCCCTGAAACCTTATTCCGTGCTGCCTCAAAGTCTGATCCTTGTAATGGAACTTCTTTTAATGTCTTGCTTTCTTCAATCTTCGCTGAAGCCTCCAGATTGTAAACATCCACATAATTCAGCGCTTCCCGAATATACGCTCTTTGCTCCAGTTCATTGGCCTTGCCCACGATGCCCTGATACTTTGGTGCGGACATGGCCATAAGAATACTGGAAATGCCAAGGACAATAAGAAGCTCCACCAGAGAGAATCCCTTTTTCTTGTTTTTCATTATCTTTCCTCCTTTCCTTTGATACCCTCATTATAGGAAGGAGAACCCTGCTTTATTCACTTCAACAAAAAAAGGATGATTGCTCATCCTAATAACTGAGTGATTTCAGTTTCAGCTCCACCGTATGTTCATCCAGAAGAATGATGTGGTATAAAGAGGTGAGCCTGTCTTTCAGCTTCTCCTCCTCCTTATTCCCCCCTGAAAGCTGGCGGTGCACAAAGTAGTAAAGCGCTTCAATAATGCCCACGCCTCCACCTGTGCCAAGCTCTGTCCCAAGCCTTGCTGTATCAGAAAGTTGCCCGCTTTTCACATCTTTCATGACTTCAGTAAACTCCCCTTCCACCAGAAATCTCTCTTTCATGGCATCCACAGCAATCTTCAGCTCCTCCCAGTTTCTTACAACAAACCGTTCCTCTTCTTTCTGGATCTTAAAAAGCTGGTCCAGGACTTCTCCTGGTGAAATTCCCGTGGCATTAGAAAGAGCCGATAGGATTTTCACCGAGTAGCTCTCTGGATCTTTCTTATTTGCACTGGACAGGGTCTGCTGAGAGATCCCAGTCCTTTTCGATACATCATAACGGGTGAGTCCAAACTTTTGCAGAAATACGTCCATACACTGATTCATTTTTACACCTCATACTCAAATATTTTTTACTTAATTATATTTTAGTAAAAAATATCGTAGTAGTCAAGGATTATTTATACTTTGTACGCTTTTATATACTGAAGCAGAAACGCCAACGCATCTGCGGTGGCGATCACAGCCAGAGCTAGAACAAGTCCATGTAGTGTGATTTCCCTCGTGCCAATGAGAACTGGAGCAAAGACAATCATGGCCACAAGGCCTCCAGATAGTGCCAGATAGTTCTTTCTTGAAATGCGTCCAATGATCTCACTGTCGCGCTCATCCTCTTCTGATACAGAAATATCTGCTTTTAGAAAGTGATGAAGTCCGCTTAGTTTTTTTCCTTTCATACTGACGTAAATCATGAGTCCGATGAGGAGAAACACCAATGCTGCTGACAGCAGAACATAGCTGAGATATTTTGCTTCCAGATACTTTCCTTCATAAGCCAGATCAAATGCGCTTTTTGTACGGAACAAAAGATATAGAGACCAGATCAGGATGATGTTGAGCAGTTGTCCAATGACAGTTTTATTCATTTTGTGTCCTCCGTTCTGTAAAATATTTCTTCGATGTGTACCTGAAACAAGTCTGATAGCTTAAAAGCCAGTTCCAGTGATGGCGTATAGCTGCCTTTTTCCAATGCGATGATGGTCTGGCGCGTCACATTCACTTTCTTTGCCAGATCCTCCTGGGTGTACCCAAGCTTCGCACGGAACAGCTTAATATTGTTCTCCATTGCCATTTCTTATCTTCCTCCGTCTTATAGATTCTAAACCGGTTTTATACCTTTATTGTAAAGTTAACTATACATAAAGTCAAGTCTATTTTACATTTTGTATGGTTAACTTTACCTTTCAGGATCAACACTCTCAAAGTGAAGCAAAAAATAAAGACGGTGTCTGAAACACCGTCTTAGATATATATTTATTTTATACTTTTAATACATTCCGCCCATATCTGGAGCTGGCATCATAGGCTTGTCTTCCTTGATGTCCACCACAGCTGCTTCTGTGGTCAGGAAGGTTGCAGCAACAGATGCCGCATTCTGAAGAGCAGATCTTGTAACCTTAGTTGGGTCCACGATACCAACCTTCACCATATCCACCAGTTCTTCTGTAATGATGTTGAAGCCAATGCCCTTCTCGCTGTTCTTCACCTTTTCGATGACAACAGAGCCTTCTACTCCACCATTGATGGCGATCTGTCTTAATGGCTCCTCAAGAGCTCTCTTCACGATATTGATTCCCACAACCACATCTGGGTCTTCACTTGTTAGAGATCCTACTGCATCAATGACGTTGACGTAAGCAGTTCCACCACCAGCAACGATGCCTTCTTCCACTGCAGCCTTGGTTGCAGCCAGAGCATCTTCCATGCGGAGCTTCTTTTCCTTCAGCTCTGTTTCAGACGCTGCACCCACCTTGATGACTGCTACGCCACCGGCAAGCTTTGCCAGTCTTTCTGAGAGCTTTTCCTTGTCAAACTCGGAAGTGGTCTCTTCCATCTGAGCTTTGATGACATGAACTCTATTTTCAATCTCTTCTTTAGAACCTTTTCCGCTGACAATGACTGTCTGGTCCTTATTGATTCTTACGGTATCTGCACTTCCCAGCATATCGATGGTTGCATCCTTCAGTTCTCTTCCGAGCTCTTCAGAGATCACCTGTCCGCCTGTAAGGATGGCGATGTCCTGAAGCATTTCTTTTCTTCTGTCTCCAAATCCAGGCGCCTTAACAGCCACACAGACGAAGGTTCCTCTCAGCTTATTCACAACCAGTGTAGCGATGACTTCGCTTTCAATGTCATCGGCGATAAGAAGAAGCTTCTTTCCTGTCTGGACCACCTGTTCCAGCACTGGAAGGATTTCCTGGATGGTATTGATCTTCTTGTCAGTGATGAGGATGAAAGGATCATCAAGAACTGCTTCCATCTTTTCCGTATTGGTTGCCATGTACGCAGAAACATATCCTCTGTCAAACTGCATACCTTCCACCACTTCCAGCTCTGTACCGAAAGTCTTGGACTCTTCTACAGTAATTACACCCTGAGTGCCTACTCTTTCCATGGCATCAGAAATGAGCTGTCCCACTTCTTCGTCCTGAGCAGAAACTGCAGCTACTCTTGCGATGTCTTCCTTGCCCCCAATGGCAACACTCTGCTCCTTGATGGCTTCTACCGCTTTATCCACAGCAAGCTTGATTCCCTGACGGATGAACATGGGATTTGCTCCCGCTGTCACATTCTTCAGACCTTCCTTGATCATGGACTGTGCAAGCACTGTCGCTGTGGTGGTTCCGTCTCCAGCCACATCGTTGGTCTTGGTGGAAACTTCCTTCACCAGCTGTGCGCCCATATTCTCGAAGGCATCTTCCAGTTCAATTTCTCTTGCGATGGTCACACCGTCATTGGTGATGAGAGGTGCGCCAAACTTCTTTTCCAGGACTACATTTCTTCCCTTGGGTCCTAAGGTAACCTTCACGGTGTCTGCAAGGATGTCCACACCCTTTTGCATCGCTCTTCTTGCTTCTTCTCCATAGATGATTGTCTTTGCCATAATCGTCTACTCCTCCTACTACTCTATAATTGCCAGAATATCGTTTTGTCGAACCACGATGACTTCTTCACCTTCATGCTTCACTTCTGTGCCTGCATATTTGGAGAAGAGAACCTTGTCACCAACTTTAACTTCCATTTCCACTTTATTGCCATCCACATAGCCTCCTGGACCTACTGCAATGACTTCAGCCTCCTGTGGCTTTTCCTTGCTGGAACCTGTGAGGACAATACCGGACTTTGTGGTTTCCTCGGCTTCACGTCTTCTAAGTACTACTCTGTCTCCTAATGGTCTGATCACTTTGACATTCCTCCTATAAACTAACTTTTATTAGCACTCACTAATGTCGAGTGCTAACATCTATTCTTATTATAATTTATTTATTTCCGATTTCAACTAGAATTTTATAGTCATACTCTTAAATACGGCATAAATCCGAACAAAAAAGTAATTTAGCTTCCACTTTCTATAAAAATCTCCAATTATCTTTCAATATCTTTGTTCTACTCACGGCTCCAAAATCATGATATCATTATTCTAATTGGATTGCGAGGACATTCGTTCCTTTCTTTCCCACTAAGAAACGAGGTGAACATGGAAGCCTTTCCAAGATGCTTCCAGAAGCAGCATATGAAAAAATTTAAAGCAGCACTCTACGCACTCATCCACGCCATTGCCGTACTTACAGGCTCGGTGCTTTTAGGTCTTAACACCAGAATCCTCTATTATATGAACATCACAAAGATTCAGGCCCAAAACGGAGACTATGACTATGCGCTTATAAAGAGCAATTACGATATTCTCATCGACTATCTGAATCCTTTTTACCGGGGAAAGCTTCAGCTGAACGGACTTCCCATGTCTCCCCAGGGTGAGTTTCACTTCTATGAAGTCAAGGTTATTTTTGACCTTGTCTGGATCCTTTTTGCCGTCAGTCTGATCCTTTCGATTTTCTTGTTTATTAAAAGGAAACGAGAAAACCAGCTGGGATACTTAAAGGGGGCAGCTGCCTTCACATTTATTCTCCCGATCCTTCTTGGCATCCCTTTTGTCGTGAATTTTTCCAGAGCCTTTGTGGTATTCCATGAGATTGCCTTTTCCAATGATTACTGGATTTTTGATCCAAGGATTGATCCTGTCATCCGAATCTTGCCGGAATGGTTCTTTATGTATGCTGCATTTCTCATCCTCCTCTATATGGTTCTTCTGGCTCTTCTGACGCTCTTACTAGGTAAGACCTTTGGAAAAAAGAAGCAGGACGCCTGAATATTTGATAGAATGAAAGAAAGAACGCAGAAAATACTATGGTGAAATTGTGAGGATGAGGATATGAACAAGAGTTTAGATGTACCAAGAGAAGCCGTAAGACTGGCGCTTACCAGTCGTGAGGAAGAACGGGACTATATAAGGAAGCTGGAAGCCCTTGGTGGAAAAGCCGCCGCGGTGGACATCGGAGGAAACATCTCCATCAGCATCAGCAAGATCCTAGAAAGAGCCCTGGTGGCGTCCAAACGGGTAGGTCTCATTAAGGAAGAGTATGCAGAGGAAGGTGCGGTCATGGGTGCTGCCCGGGATGCTCTCATGCAGGTGCTGGAACGTTCCAACAATCTCAATGTGGGCGGTAAAATCGGACTGGTGCGTATGGGCAATGACCTGGCCGTCTGTATTTATGTGAGCATAGGTCTCCTACACCTTAACGAGTTTGCCATTGGCATCGGACACAGAACTTTAACTGTATAGAAAAACTCCAGCAAGAGGCGCAGTATATCGCGTCTCTTTTATTTTGTGTTCAACTTTCAGAATCTTTCGATGTAGTTGTTTTCATTTTCAAAGTACTTCGAAAATTATATAATTTTACCGCTAATTTTTAAAGAATTCTAAAATTGCGCCTCATTTTTCATCATTGTTACAAGAAACTCCGGGTTTCACTGAACTTGATAAAGTTCAGAACCCTCTATATAATAAGGTAATTCATAATTTGTTCAAGATTATGGAAGAACAGTAGTATTAGGAGGATATGTAGAATGGTAGGAAAGAAACTCGTGGCCCTCGGTATTGTGGCCATGGCCCTTGCAGTGGCAGGGTGCCAGGAAAAAAAGGAACTCACTCAAATTGGCATCAATCAGTTTGTGGTGCACGAAGCACTGGATGCTTCAAGACAAGGATTTTTGGATGTGCTCAAGGAGAATGGTTATGTAGAAGGAGAGGACATCGAAATCGACTATAAGAATGCCCAGGGAGAACAGCCCACAGCGCTGGCCATCGCCGAAGATTTTGTAGCAAAGAAGAAAGATCTCATCTTCGCCATTGCAACCCCAAGCGCCCAGGCATCTTACAACGCAACGAAAGATATTCCGATTCTCATCACTGCGGTGACCGATCCTGTGGATGCAGGCATCGCGGAATCCTTTGAGAATCCAGGCAAAAATGTTACTGGAACCTCTGACGGTGTACCCATCGGACCTCAGCTGGAGATCCTCAAAAAGGTGCTCCCTGAAGCCAAAACCATCGGAGTCATTTATAACACCTCAGAACCCAACTCCACCTATCAGGTCAATGCACTGAAAAAGGCTGCAAAAGACATGGGCTTCACCGTCAAAGAAGCGGGTATCACAGCTCTTAGCGATGTCAATGCGGTGCTCCCCAGTGTGCTGAAAGAAGTGGATGTCCTTTATACCCCCACAGACAATATGGTCGCTTCGGCCTATTCCCTTATCGTAAAATTAGCCAATGACGAGAAGATTCCAGTCTTCTGCGCAGAAGATGCTGGCGTCAACGTGGGTGGACTCATTTCCGCAGGTCTTGACTACTATGAGCTGGGCAGAGAAACCGGACTCATGGCCATTGAAATCCTGAAGGGAAAAGAACCCAAAGAACTCCCCATCTCCACCATGAAAAATCCCATCATCGTGGTGAACAAAAAGGCTGCGGAATCTTTAGGCATTATCATTCCAGAGGAGATTCTGTCTGTCGCGAAAGTGGCAGGTGAAAAATAATGAGCATTCTCATCAGCATTCTGGAACAGGGTCTGCTCTTTGCGATTCTTGTATTCGGAATCTATATCACCTATAAAATCATGGATTTTGCAGACCTTTCTGTGGATGGCACCTATCCATTAGGAGCCGCCACCGCTGCGGTGCTTCTTCTTAGAGGAATGAATCCTTGGGTTGCAACTTTTCTGGGAGCTTCGGCTGCTTCCTTGGGTGGGCTTGTCACTGGAATCATCCATACAAAGCTGAAGATCAATGGACTCATGGCAGGGATTCTCGTCATGTTCGGTCTTTACTCCGTGAACCTGAGAGTCATGGGAAAAGCCAACATTCCACTCTTTGCTGAAACCACGGTGTTCACACTGCCGGAAGTTTCCATAGGTGGGGAAAACCTCAGCACACTCTTGCTTCTACTTCTCATCGTGACGGTTCTTCTCTTTGTCTATGAAGCCTTTTTCAGAACAAAAACCGGCTTTTTCTTAAGAGCCGTGGGCGACAACGAAGAGATCCTCACCTCGCTGGGGGCAGATGCCCATAAAATCAAAATTCTCGGTCTCATGACCGCAAACTTTTTAGCTGGCCTTTCCGGTGCTCTCACCGCCCAGTATCAGGGATTCTCTGACGTGGGCATGGGTACTGGAAGTGCGGTCACCGCCCTTGCGGCGGTCATCATCGGAAGCTCTCTTCTGAAGAAGCTGAGCCTGCCCATGACTTCCATCGCTCTTTCCGGTGCGGTGCTCTATAAAGGTATTTTAGTGCTGGTATTAAGACTTGGACTGGACCCTAATGATTTCAAACTGGCCACCGCCATTGCAGTCATTCTAGCCATGGGCATGAGCTCCGGGGCACTGAAGAAAAGACGCAAACAGAGCGGGCGGAAGAATGAAACCAAAGAGGATAAAGGAGGTGCCTTCTATGCTAAAGCTGCAAAACTTGTCAAAAACCTTTAATCCAAGCACCCCCATTGAAAATACTGTGCTGAAAAACCTCAGCCTTCAGGTGAAGGAAAAAGACTTCATCAGTCTTCTGGGTTCCAACGGTGCAGGAAAGTCCACACTTCTTCATCTCATTGCAGGAACCTATGAGGCTGATGGCGGTCTTATCCTACTGGATGGACAAGACATCACCTACGAGAAAGCCCATGTGCGAGCAAAGCTTCTGGGTAGAGTCCATCAAGACCCCAGACTCTCTGTCTCTCCTTCCATGACGCTTTTAGAAAACCTCTCGTTGGCCGATGCCAAAGGAGAAAGTTTCAGTCTGAAAAAAGCTGTGGATATGAAGAGAATCAGCTACTACAAAGAGCAGCTTGCTTCTTTGGGGCTGGGTCTCGAATCTAAGCTCCATACGAAGATCGGGCTCCTATCCGGCGGTCAGCGCCAGGCTGTGGCCCTCTTCATGGCCGTGATGAAGAAACCGAAGCTTCTTCTTCTCGATGAACATACGGCCGCACTGGACCCCAGAACCTCAGAGCTTATCATGAAAGTCACGGAGAGCCTGATCCAAAAAGAAGGCATCACCACCCTCATGGTCACCCATAACATGAATCACGCCTTGGCCTACGGCAACAGACTGGTGATGATGCATGAGGGCGAAATTGTAGAAGACCTCTCTCTGGAAGAAAAGGCAGTCCTTTCCACAAAGGACCTCATTGCCCTCTTCCAGAAAAACGCCCATTCCGTGGAGGACCGTATGGTGCTCCAAGTCTAAATCCTCTTCACTCCTAAAATAAGAAGAGACCCTGAAGGATACGCTGCTTACCTGCCGCTGGTTCCTTCGGGGTCTCTTCTTTTATTTCTACTTCTTTTCTTCCGGGATTCTGATTTTCTTCTCTCTGGCATAATAAAACAGATACTGCTGGGAAAACCCTGCAAGAGATCCAAACTTCTCCTTGGCAAAGCTGCGCATCTTCGGGAGACTCTTGGGCTCTGCACCATAAAAATGAACCATGGCTTTCTTCACCCAGACATCCACAGGAAAAGCACCGGTCTTCCCCATGGAGAACAGCATGACGCAATCCGCCACCTTCATGCCTACGCCTGGAAATCTCATGAGGGCTTTCAGGCACTCCTCCTCTGGAAGAGCCGAAATGTATGTCAGATCATAAGAAAGGATCTCCCTTTCTTCTGGTGTCAGCGCTCTCTTCTCTTTTTCTTTCTTCAGAAGAGACGCCTTATAAACAAGTTTAGCGGTCTTTTCGATGTAGGCAGCCCGATATCCAAGACCTAGTTCCCGAAGCTCCTCTTCTGTGGCTCTGGAAAGCGCTTCTGGCGTAGGAAACGCATCATAGGTCTCTCCCTCATACTGGATGGACTGACCATACTTCTCACTGATTCTTCGAATGCCTTCCCGGATTTTTGGAATCAGATTGTTGGAGGATAAGATGAAGGAGATGAGGGTTTCAAAAGGATCCTGCCTGAGAATGCGGATGCCAAAGCCGAAGGATACAGCTTTCTTCAGAAGCGGATCTTTTCTCAGCTCCCGCTTGATCTTGCTGTAGTCTCTTGGAAGATCAAAATAGTCTCTAAAAAAGACTTGAAACTCATCCAATGTGATACCCAGAAGATACACTTCATCCTGCACAAGCTTCACTTCCAGGACTTTCCCTTCCACAATGCCCAGATAATGGTCCTTCTTTGTATTTCGGCTTGTCCACCGGAAACACTGTCCGCATTCAAAGATCTGCTGAGGGTGAAAATGCTTCACGCCTTTTAGCACAATGCCTCCCTCAAAAACCTCCACCTCTTTATAATCCATATCTTCCTCTCTTTACTTCTCTCTACTTCTCTTTTCCCATCAGGTACTCATGAATGCCCTTGGCTGCAGTTTTTCCTGCGCTCATGGCGAGTATCACCGTGGCAGAACCTGTCACCGCATCTCCTCCAGCAAACACGCCTTCCAGGCTGGTGGCTCCAGATTCTTCTTTCACCAGGATGCACCCTCTTCTATTCGTTTCAATGCCTTTGGTGGTGCTGGAAATCAGCGGATTGGGCGATGTCCCAAGGCTCATGATGACACTGTCGCAGGGCAGGGTGAATTCGCTTCCCTCGATCTCCATGGGGCGTCTTCTTCCAGAAGCATCGGGTTCTCCCAGCTCCATTTTCACGCAGACCATGCCTTTCACAAATCCCCTTTCATCCACCAGGATTTCCTTCGGATTTGTGAGAAGGTTCATTTCAATCCCCTCTTCAATGGCATGATGCACTTCTTCCGCTCTGGCTGGAATTTCTTTTTCAGATCTTCTGTAGACAATGCTTGCCTTCGCACCAAGTCTTGCCGCTGTTCTTGCCGCATCCATGGCCACATTGCCCGCGCCTACCACCGCCACATGCTTTCCATGACTGATGGGGGTATCGTAGCCTTCCTGGAAAGCCTTCATGAGATTTGCTCTGGTCAGGTACTCATTGGCAGACATGACTCCATTGGCATTCTCCCCAGGAATCCCCATGAACATGGGAAGCCCTGCTCCGGATCCGATGAACACTGCTTCAAATCCTTCTTCTTCAAATAGACTTTCAATGGTCACAGTCCGGCCCACAATGACGTTGGTCTCGATGGTGACCCCCAAATCCTTCAGAAGCCTGATTTCTTCCTTGACAATGGTTTCCTTTGGCAGTCTGAACTCCGGAATGCCATAGACCAGAACCCCGCCTGGTTCATGCAGCGCTTCAAAAATCGTCACTTCGTAGCCTAATTTTGCCAGATCTCCCGCACAGGTAAGACCTGCAGGGCCGCTGCCCACCACTGCCACTTTATGTCCGTTTAAAGGCGCTTTCTCTGTGTTCTTATACCCTGTCTCCATGGCCCAATCTGCCACAAAACGCTCCAGCTTTCCGATGTTCACCGGTTCTCCCTTGATGCCCACAATGCACTTTCCTTCACACTGCTCTTCCTGAGGACAGACTCTGCCGCAGACTGCTGGGAGGTTGCTGGCTTCTCCAATGGTATCTCTTGCTTTGTCGATGCGTCCATCCTTCAGTTCCTGGATGAACTTTGGAATGTTGATGGCCACAGGACACGCACCCACACATCTTGGGTTTCTGCACTGGAGACATCGCTCCGCTTCCATAAGGGCTTCCTCATGATTATAGCCAAAACTCACTTCCTTGAAGTTCTTCACTCTCTCTTCGGGCTTCTGCTCCCGAACGGGCACTCTATTTTTCATCATGGGCGATCTCTCCTAAACTGCAGAACCCGGAATCCTTATGAACATCCTTCTGCTCTTTCTCGATGGTTTTCTTCCCTTCCTGGGACTTGTACATGGACTGCCTTCTCATGGCTTCATCAAAATGGATGAGGTGTCCGTCAAACTCCGGACCATCCACACAGGCAAACTTCACTTCATCTCCCACGGTGACTCTGCAGGCCCCACACATGCCTGTGCCATCCACCATGATGGGATTGAGGGATACAATGGTCTTCAGCTGGTATTCCTTGGTAAGACGAGCCACAAACTTCATCATGATCATGGGACCGATGGCCACACAAAGATCATAGTTTTTCTCTCCGGCATCCAGAAGCTCCTTCAGCTTTTCTGTGACAAGCCCGTGATACCCATAACTGCCATCATCGGTACAGATATAGAGATTTTCAGCCACTTCCCGAAACTCCTTTTCAAGAATCAGGGTGTGCTTAGATTTCGTTCCGATGATCACATCCACTTTGATGCCTTTTTCTTTCAGCATCTTCACTTGAGGGTACACAGGCGCAGTTCCTACACCGCCTGCAATGAAGACAATTCTATGCTCTTTCAGTTTTTCCGCTTCTTCCGTCACTACCTCCGAAGGATTCCCCAAGGGGCCGACGAAATCTCTGATTTCTTCCCCGGCTTCCTTCTGTGCAAGCTTCATCGTTGAAGCGCCTAGAGTCTGAAAAACAATGGATACACTTCCTTCTTCCCTGTCATAATCGCAAATGGTCAGAGGCACTCTCTCCCCTTTCTCATCCACCTTCACAATGACAAACTGACCTGGCAGAGCGCTTTTTGCCACTCTTTTCGCTTCAATATCCATCTGGTAGATATTGGGCACCAGTTCTTTCTTCCGTAAAATTTTATACATTTGCTTCCCCCAACATATTTCATTTTAGAGCCTGGCTCTATCCTTTTTCAGTATACGGACTTCTCTTCCTTTGTTCAAGAAAAAACAATGAGCAACAATGAAAAAGAGGCCTCCGAAGAGACCTCTTCCTATGATTTTTTACTTGTCCAGATCGTTCATGAGATACACCAAAGTCAAAAGACTTTCACTCAGGTGCACATTCTCAATGGATACATTCTCAGGCACATGAATGTCTATGGGGGCGAAATTCCAGATGCCCTTGACGCCATTTGCCACCAGAGTGTCTGCTACCTTCTGAGCCACGGTATGTGGTACACAGATGATGCCGATGTCTGTCTTATTGTTTTTCAGGAACTCATCCATGGTGTCAATGTCGCTGATTTCGATGTCTTTCATCTTCATGCCGATGAGCTTGGGATTCACATCAAAAATTCCATTGAGGTCGAATCCGAACTTCTCGAATCTTGTGTAGTTTGCCACAGCCTGACCAATATTTCCTGCACCAATGATGATGGTGCTGTACCGTTTGTCCAGCCCCAGAATGGTGGAAATCTCATTGTAAAGTTCTTTCACATTATATCCATATCCTTGCTGACCGAAACCACCGAAGCAGTTGAAGTCCTGACGGATCTGGGAAGCGGTGAATCCGATCTTCTCACTCAGTTCTTTAGAGGAAACCCGGTCCACATCATTTCTCAGAAGCTCTGCCAGATGTCTGTAGTATTTTGGTAATCTTTTAATTACGGCCATAGAAATATCTTTTTTCTTGTCCATCCTTACACCTCATCGTTAAATAAATTTCTAACAATATCATACCATAAATCATTTTAAGTTGTGTACATTTTTGTCAAAGAAAATCTCATTTTTGTTCAATTTTATGAATTTCTCAGAAATACCCCCATTATGTATTAGGATATTTTCATAATTGCATCAGAAATCTATATATCTTTAAATTTTTCTAAGCTGCAGAAAAACACGCTGTGATTTTCTGATCCGGCCACCAGCGCGTTGTCTTCAAACAGGACAGTAAAAAGATGAAAACCTCTGCCGTACAAGAGAACTCGAGGCAGAGGTTTTATTTCCGATTGAAGTTCCGGGAGCTAGGGAAGGATTTCTAAAAGCGCATCCAGCACATACTGCTGCTGGTCATCGAAACTGATATCCGGGAGACTGTCTCCCTTCTGGATGCCATAATTTCCGAAACTTGCATGATTGCCACCCCGGATGACGACGCCTTCAAAGCTTTTTGGCAGACGGTCCTGAGCCTCCTGAAGGCTTTCAAAATCCACCACCTGGTCTTTGTCTCCCACCAGGGAGTATACAGGAAAGGGCGCAGAGGATAAGTCCGTGTTCCCTGCTGGATAGGATGCAAGAAGAATCAGCCCGTCTATTGTCTCCATATTCTTTTGTGCAAAACTTGACGCGGAAACACCACCTAAAGAATGTCCAATGAGAACCCATGGCATCTCCTCATTCACGTAGCTTTCGGCTGCGCTGTTTTCCAAAATGGAAAGCTTAAACGGCACCTTAACGATTACCGTCTTAAAGCCAAGAGCAGCAATCTTTCGGGCTAAATGCCCATAGGCACGTTCAGAGACTCTTCCGCCAGGATAGATCACAACGCCTCCTTTGGGTGAAGAGGGTGTGAATATGAGGTCGCCTTTCACCTCTTCAAAGGTAATTCCATCTCCCGAAACCAAGGCTTCTTCCGCCACCATGGACGCTCTATAATAGTCTCTGGCATAGACATAGAATCCAACCCCCATGAAAATCACGAGGATGAGTAGAATCCTTACAATCCGGTCTCTTCTTTTTATCTTCTTTTCCACTTCTGTCATATCTATTCCTCACATTCTCTTTCTGCACTGATTTTTAAATTACGGGCAATCCTGTGCCCACTATTTCAGTATACTGTATTTTAGTGGAACCTTTAAGGGTTCTGAAGGGATTTTCTTCCCTTTTCACAAACTCATTGCGAAGTTCTTGAAATGTCGAGCCCATCTTTCCAGTCCTGTGCTAAAATAGAAGCAATAAGAGATAAAGTTTGGTGAAATCATGAAAAAAAGAGTCCTTGATAAAGATCACTATATATTTTTAGATAAACCCCTGGTCAGTCTCTATAAAGAAGAGGATCATGACGAAAGAAAGGCTGAGATTGAAGCGTACACTACATCCTTGCGCACCTATATGATTTCTCTGGAATCCCTTTCCAAAGAGCATTTTTCCAGGGAAGAGCTAAACCTTCACCTGAATCTGGCGCTGATTCTTCTTTCAGAGGAAAAGCTTTGGACGAGGACAAAAGAACTGAAAAGAATTCCCCTCAAAGTATTTTCTTCCATGGTGGAAGAGCCACTTTTTGAACTGAAAAAACGTCAGAAGCATATTCTGGCGCTTACGCTCCTTCTGGAGCCTGGAGCCTATCCGAGGCTTCGTCAGACCTTATGCTTTGGTCCAGCCGAGGAGAATCGGACCACTCTCATTGAGGGAAAAGACCATTCGGGCATGGTTCTAAAACGAAGAGGCGGTGTCGCCTGTATCCTCACCAATGATGGAGCTTTCTATAAAATCCGGGATACGGGATCAGATGTCGGAACCCTTGGTTATGGAAAAAAAGTCAGAAGAAAACCCAATGTGCTGAAACCGCTTCTCGTCCTTCTCGTTCTTGCCATCCCCTTAGGATTCTACTACAATTCTCTGCAGAAAGAGATAGAGCGTACTGTCATCATCAAAGCGGTAGGGGAAGTGACACTGAAGTTCAATTCTTTCGGTCATCTTGTGGACGCCTTTGGAAACAATCCCAAAGGAAGAGACTATATCGAAAGAGCAAGATTTGATGATCTTAGTCTGGATGCTGCTGTGGGAGAAGTGCTGGAACAGGCCTATATCAGTGAGACCATACGTGAAAGAAGCACCGTGGAGATTCTCATTTCCGGTAAACCCCTTACCAAAGACTACTTTCATGAAGGCGCAACAAAAGACCGCATCGTCAGCTATCAGATCGAAGCAAAAATCAACGACAATGGCTCTTTCCTGTACACCCAGTGACCAATATACTGAAAGAAAAAAAGTCCCGGATCTTTTTTATAGATCCGGGACCATCTTATTTCTCTAGCTACTTATTTCAGTCTTTATTTGTTGTAAAGCTCTTCGAAAGAACCTTCGTCAAATCCAACCATGTACTCTTCATCCACGAAAATTG
The DNA here is from genome assembly GCF_003514505.1 of Proteiniclasticum sp. Classification (GTDB taxonomy): domain Bacteria; phylum Bacillota; class Clostridia; order Clostridiales; family Clostridiaceae; genus Proteiniclasticum. The sequence continues at coordinate 144,465 of NZ_DOPX01000009.1, read as the reverse complement.
TAGGCACGCTGCGCACTCCTAAAGCCAGAAGTTCTTTTCTGAACACTGGGTCAGAAGTGTTCTTCTCTTCATAGGAAATATCGTTGGCATTGAAGTATTCCTTTGCCAGATCGCAGTAGGTACAGGTATTGGATGTGTATATGACAACCTTTTTGCTCATTTTCTTCTCCTCCAAAGTCAAAGTCTTTGCCGGAACAAGAATCTTCCGGTATCTTTATTGTACCGTAACTATTGAATTTTGTCCAATTTATCTTTGGGGCACTCTCATACCTTCCGCACCTTCTTCCTGGTATTTTGTTACACATGCCTCACAGACACACGAAAGGTTTCTTGCCTCTTCAGGTACAAGAAGAAGCAGACCATCAGGGAAAGAGACGGTGGTGCACCAGCAGGTGGAAGGATCTTTTCCACTGACCATGTGGCAGTGGTTTTCTTTATGGCAGATGGGGCAGATTCCAGCGTTCATATTAACCTCCAAAATTTTATCAGTAATCACTACTCCCATCATAGGCCCCTTTCTTCATCTTCTCAACATCTCTTGGGAAAACATCCCGTTTCGTGTATAATATCATTTTAGAAGTATATGAATTGAAAAGGAAGGAATTCCATGGAAGAGAAAAGAATCAATAAAGCCATCTCTGATACAGGTTTCTGCTCCAGGCGGGCAGCGGACAGTTATATAGAACAAGGCAGAGTCACCGTCAATGGTGCGGTCGCTGTGATGGGACTGAAAGTCACAGAGCAGGATGAAATAAGAGTGGATGGAAAACTCGTGGACAATAAGCCTCCTCTGGTGTATATCGCACTGAACAAGCCAAGGGGTATTGAATGCACCACCAACAGAAAAGTACGTAATAATATCGTGGATTTTGTAAACCACAAAGAAAGGATTTTTCCCATCGGACGTCTGGATAAGGACTCTGAAGGGCTTATTCTTCTCACCAATGACGGAGACATCGTCAACAAGATTCTCCGCGCAAGAAACAACCACGAGAAAGAGTATATCGTTACGGTGAACAAACCCATGACTGACTCATTCTTAAAGGGGATGGGAGGGAGAGTCCCTATCCTTGACACCTACACGAGAGAATCCAAGGTGGAAAAACTGGATGAGAAGACTTTCCGGATCATCCTCACCCAAGGGCTCAACAGACAGATCCGTAGAATGACAGAGCACTTCGGGTATAGAGTGGTGACACTGAAGAGAATCCGGATCATGAACATAGAGCTTGGAAAACTGGCGCTGGGAAGATACCGAAGTCTTTCCCCCATGGAGCTTTCTCAGCTGAACGATCTTCTCGAAGATTCCTATAAGACCATAGACTGATGAATTCAGCCTATGGTCTTTCTTTTTAACTGAGTTTTAACATGATGAAAATATCATCAAAACAAAAACCGTACAATTGTTCACTTATGCACACTATTCACAAAGTCCTGTGGATAACTTGTGGAGTTCCTGTGGTATTGAGGGGATGAATTGAATTTTGCACAATATGCATCCCTGTTCAAAAAATAGTTTTCCACCTTATCCACAGGTTTATCCACAATGCCTCCCATTTCATGTGAGTAACATGTGTAATTCATCGGTACAAGCGCCATTTTCTGTGGAAACTTAAGCTTGAATATTCTTTTACCAGAAACCTTAAAAGAGTTTCAAGTAATTTGCTTCAGTTTCAGAACTGCACTGATATTTTGTCAAAAAAACTCTCCGTTTTCCAGGTTCCCAGAAAACGGAGAGACTTCATTAGTATGGTATCAGATTCAGATTCTAAAGAATTCCATTGAGCCCGCTGAGAGCCAGCACAACCAGAGCTGCATAGACCAGAAGGATTGGAAGACCTTTGAATGCTTTTGGCGTATGTGCTACAGAAAGTCTTTCCCTTACAGCTCCATAGAGGATAAAGGCAAAGAGAAGACCCAGGGGAGCTCCGACAGCAGTAATCAGTACCGGAAGCAGCTCTTGCGCATCATTGGCAACCGTTCCTTGTAGAAGGAATTCCATGCCTTCTGTACCTGTCATCAAAAGCAGATAGAGTATCGCTGAGTTTGCTGAAAGTAGTGGAAGAACTTTCTTCACTCTTTCATACATTTCAGGCTTTACTTTCTTCACTCCAGACATCACAAGCGCTGTAGACACAAGAATCAGGAGAACATAGACCAAAAGATTCAGAACACCCAGATCAAACAGGGAACCGGCAAAGTACCCAAGAATGCTGGAAATTGCCATAACAAGTGCTGCAGAAACCCCAATACAGAGAATCTCGCCTTCCTCCTCACCGAAATGAGCCAGCTGTCCCAGCCCCACAAGCTTTGTCAGGGCAAGGTTATTGATCAGGATTGTACCAAGAAGAATCGGTAGTATATTTTCCATCTTACTTACCTCCCTTGTCGTTTCCGGACTTTCCAATGGCCTGGAAGAGCCCGCCCACAAATGCTGTCATCAATAAGGCTCCAGCAGAACCTGCAAACAGGCTCAGGGTGAACTGCTGTGGAATGAGATTGAAACTGAAGAGTTCCACACCACTCAGTGGGTTCAGCAGCGCAATGCCTCCGGTTACAGCAAGTTCTCTTAAGAATGCTATTGCCAAAAGAGCCACCACATAAGCACAGCCTGCCAGCAGTGCATTTTTCATGTTTTCTCCAAAAGATGTCTTTTCTGTCAGAGTTCCTGCAGCAAAAAGAATCAAGGAGTTCACGGCCATCAGAGGAATAAAGATCCCTACTTCGGAAGCCACTGTAGGCATATACGCCAAGGCTAGCAGCTCTCCAAGCTTTGCAAGAAATGCGGAAAGCACAAGGCCTACTGGAATCATCATCTCTGAAGGTGTCACTTTATGCAGGAGTCCACCAAGAACGCCAGCCACAATCACCAGAAGAAGGATGAGAAGTCCCATTCCTAGAGCTGTAGTAACGCTTCCTGTCACCGCAAGGGCTGTTGTGAGTCCTAGAGCCAGGGATAGAACAGGATTATTTCTAAAGAAACCTATTTTTATGTTATTTAATTTATTCATGCTCTTCTCCCTCCTATTTGTTCGCATTCAGCGCTGCGAGAATTGCATTGATGACGGATGTGCTGGATACCGTTGCCATAGACACAGTATCTGCTTCTACAGATGGATCTGCATAAGAGAGATTCTCAAACTGTTTTGCAAAATCCTCATGGAGGACTTTGTCACCAATTCCCTTGGTGTCATTCACTTCAAGAACTTCTACCTTTACAATCACCTGATTTGCAGGATCCAGTGTAATTTTCACAACGTTTGGTTTTGCACCATCATACTGCTCAATGACAGCATATCCTGCTGCTTCCACAGTATAAGTAACATTTCCGCCTTCTTCCACGGTATCAATGATAACACCTTGTCTGGATTCAGAAACATCTTCTCTGAAAATAGGCAGTTTAGCCCCAAACTCCAGTGGTGGAGCCACTGGTTCAGGCGCTGCGCCTTCTCCATTGTCTTCAATTCCCATCATTTCATTATAGTTTGCCCTTGCAGCATCAATGGCATCCACAACAGCTTTGGAGCTCACTGTAGCACCTGAAATAGTAGCAACTCCGTCTACAGAGGTCTTGCCGACCACAGATCCAATAAATGCTTCTTCGCCTACCTGGCTTCCGTATCCAGGGGTATCATTGAGATTAATGATCTCATACCCAACGATGTTGCCTTCTAAATCAAACCCTAGAGCAAAGGTAATCACATCAGCAAATCCCTGATTTTCCAGAATGTATACAAATCCGCCGTTGTCCTCGTCTTCGAACAGCTTTTGAATCAGTCCAGTTTCATCTGTAAATTCTTCTTCTTCAAAATTCTTGGACTCCGGAAAAATCTTTTCCAGAATCTCCTTATACTCGCCGCTTCCTGCTGCTTCAATGAGCGGTCTCAGCTGTGCATCTGCAAATAGAAGCACGCCGCCCGCAATGAGAACAGTAGCCAGTAAAACAACGAAACCTTTCATGTTTTTCATTTCTCTGTCCTCCCTTACTTATTCAGTGTCTCAAAAGCAATTCGCACTGCCTTTGTCACAGAAGTGGATGAGATGGTTGCACCGGAAATGGCGTCTACCCCAGCGTTTTTGTCTTCAAAGGAGATGCCTTTGAACTGGTCAAGGAACGCAGGGTCATCAATTCTGTCTCCAAGTCCTGGAGTATCATTCACAGAAACTATGGCAACACTTTCCACAGTATTGGTGTCTTTATTGATCTTCACTTCAATTTTATTAGGTTCTCCACCGGACTGGATGGCATAATATCCAGGCGCGGACAGAACGAAGGTCACAACAGATCCCTCTTCAGACTGTTCCAGCACCTCAGGAAGGTTGTCCTGACTGTCAGTGAAGATGCCAAGGCCGCCTCCTTCTCTTGGGAACTCAATGGCTTTCGGCTCAAGACCGTTTCCAGCCATAAAAGTCAGAAGGATTCCAGCTGCAAAGGTCACTGCAATGGATACAGTGTACTTCTTCACAGAATAGATGGACCAGCCGTCTGTGAGCTTATCAATGAGTGGAGAAACCATGTTCATAATAAGAATTGCGAATACAACACCACCTGGAAGACTTGCCTGCAGTCTGATGATCACGGTCAGGGCAGCAAGGCCAATGGCATAAATGATTCTTCCGCTGATGGTGGTAGGATTGGTTACTGGGTCTGTAGCCATGAATACTGCACCGAAGACAAGTCCTCCTGCCAGCACATGGAACATGGGGTACCACATACCTACACCGTTGACCAGTGCAATGATGGTGGTGAACACAAATACAGAACCGATATAAACAGCAGGAACCTTCCAGTCCAGAACTTTTCTGTACGCAAGATAAGCTCCTACCAGAAGGATAAGCAGCGCACTGGTTTCACCAATGGCTCCAGGATACCATCCCAGAAGAAGATTGGAGAGTCCGCCGAACTGTTCCAGAAACTTCTCTGTCACAGCTGCATCCTTTATGAGCCACCCGGCATTGGCTATGGAAGAAATGGGTGTCGCGCTGGTGGTGACATCAGCCACCGTGGATCCCATGAGGGAAGCAAATATCACAGCTCGACCCACGCCAGCTGGATTGAAGATATTATGTCCGAATCCCCCAAAGATGAGCTTTCCAACGAAAATAGCAAAGAAGGAAGCTACCCCGATGGCAAAGTATGTGGTGGAGATCGGTACCGTTAAAACAAGAATAATGGCTGTAACCAGCGGGAAAGAGCTTCTCATATGTTTTACGATGTTCTTTTTGGTTGCCAGAGCAAATACCGCTTCTGTCAGCAGTGCCACCACAATGGCAGTGACCATAAGAAGCACGCCATGGATGACATAGTCCATCCCATACTCCTGGAAGTAGAACACCATGGAGAAGATAAAGACAACAAGAAGTCCAACGCTGAGCTCCGCCATGACACCTTGGGTGCTGTGGTCTTTGTCTCTATTGTTTGGAGACACTTTGGTCAAAAATTTCATTGATACTGTCCCCCTTACTTCTGCGCTGCGGCTCTTAAGAGTGCTTTACCACGTCTTACGCCTTCAGTCACTTCAATTTTAGATGGGCATACATAAGTACACATGCCGCATTCGATACACTGGTCTGCACGAAGCTTTGTCAGAAGCTTCACATCTCCTGCTTCTTCCGCATTGTTGATTCTGACTGGAAGAATCCCTGCAGGACAGTGGTCATTACATCTTCCGCATCTTAGGCAGGCAATGGCCTCGTCTTCATCAGGCTTCAGGATGGTGATGGCATTGGAAGCGGAATTGATGACGGCACGATCTGTGGAAACAGTCTTCCCCATCATAGGTCCGCCGCCCACGATACGCACTTCATCATAAGCATATCCACCGATCTGCTCTACGATTTCCTGAACGGATACCCCTACAGGCACACGTACGTTGGAAGGATTCTTCACTGCATCACCGGAGATGGTACAGATTTTCTCAATGATTGGCTTTCCATATCGGAGTGCTTCGGAGAAAGCAATGGCTGTGGTCGCATTGTTCACTATGACCCCAATTTCTCCTGGCAGCTTGTCGTATCTTTTCTTGAAGACTTCATAAATAAGGGTTCTTTCCCAGCCCATGGGATACTGATCCGGAACTTCTTCTACGAAGAGACCTTCTGTATCCTTCACTGCTTCACGAACCTTGGCTATGAGATCTTTTTTAGTTTTCTTGATGGCGATGAGCGCTTTTTGAGCACCAGACATCTTCAGCATGGTTTTTGTTCCATACACCAGCTCTTCCACCTGATTGTCCATGATGCGGTAGTCCGCTGTGATATATGGCTCACATTCTACTGCGTTGATCAGCAGAGTATGAATGCCTTTGGCTCCTTTATACTTCACGTATGAAGGGAATCCAGCACCACCACATCCAACGATACCGGCATTCATCATGAATGTCACCAGTTCCTCTACAGAAGCTTTATCAGCATCTATAGGCTCGAAGGGTCTCTCAAATGTGTTCTGTCCGTCATTTTCAATGACGACATGGTCTATTACTCTTCCTGTTGTATGCTCCAGTTCTTCAATACCCAGAACTTTACCGGAGACGGAGGAGAATATAGGTACCTTGAAATGGTCATCACGCTTCGCAAGCATTGTACCTGCTTTCACGGTATCCCCTGCTTTCACAAGTACATCTGTACATGCCATCAGCGGTATATAGACCTTCTTACCGGCCACGATGTTCTTCACTTCACCATGGCTTGTCAATTCTTTGTGCCCATTCAAATGCAATTTCATGGGCCCGATCAATATTGACATACTGTTCACCCGACCTTTCAGAATTTCGTTAATTATTAAACCAAGAATGAAATAGCTCCCGATTCTCTTTATCATTCTTTTACAGTTCCTGAATAATTATATCATAAAACTCAAATATTGAAACTTCAATATGCCCTGCATATCAGGATCTTTACTCTGAATTCGACAAGAAATTCTTCTCTTTTTTGATAAGTTCTCAAAACAAACCTTTTCACAAATTTAGTATAATATTATCAAAGGTTTTGACAGTATTTAACAATCTAAATTTTGGATGTTAATTTGTTAACTTTCTTTAAATAAACTAACAGATTAATGATATTGTCTTATCAAGGATGAGATATCCATAAAGGAACCCTGAAAACTTTTCGTTTTTTAAGGTGCAGACCCTTTTCCATTTTCATAATTTTATTGCGGGTTTCGAAAACGAAACTCCAGATTCTGTTTTTACTCAACCATGGTATAATATAGGAAAGAACACAGAGAAAACTCTGTTTAATGGAGGATTTTATGAGAATAGGTATAGGTTATGATGTACATAAACTTGTGGAAGGACGGGACCTCATCATCGGCGGTGTGAAGATTCCACATGAAAAAGGACTGTTAGGTCACTCTGACGCAGATGTCCTGACCCATGCCATCATGGACGCTCTTCTTGGGGCAGCAGCCCTCGGCGACATCGGCACCCATTTTCCTGATACCGCTGCTGAATATAAGGATGTGGACAGCCTGGTTCTACTTAAAGAAGTAAAAAGGATGCTGAAAGAACGTTCTTATAAAATCATCAATATTGATGGTGTGATCATTGCACAGGAACCCAAGATGAAACCTCATATCCCTGCCATGAGAAAGGTTCTTTGTGAAGTGCTGAACCTGCAGGAAGACCAGATCAACATCAAAGCCACCACAGAAGAAGGTCTTGGCTTCACCGGAAGCAAAGAAGGCATCTCTTCTCAAGTGGCCGTACTCATTGACAAAAGATTCTAACGAGTGAAGTCCCAGAAAAGGAGGCAGGGTATGGAAAGACTTTATCAGAATATCTCCAAACGAAAATCCACACGAAAATTCAACATGGACTCCCTGGATCCTTCCTCCATGGAACGGGTGGAACAGGCGTTACAGGATATACCTCAGCTTTTTGAAAATCTCACGGTCTCCTTTCTATTGGTAAAAGACGGAGAGCACTTCATGGAAAAAGGCACCAGCATCCTGGGCGCTTACACCAAGGTGAAGTCTCCGCATTACCTGGTGGTGGCTTCTAAAGAAGCATCCGGATTCCGGCAGGCCGCAGGCTACTCCATGGCGCATGTGCTATTAAAGCTCAACGACTTAGGCATTGCCACCTGCGTCACCTATCCGGGAGCGGATCTTACTACCATTCAGCAGTTCGCACCACTGGGCGAAGAAGAAGTGCCCATTCTTTTCATTGCCTTTGGCAATCCGGAAGATCCACTGTCCCTATATCCAAAACTGGATTATTATAAGAGGCGATCCTATAAGGACATCCTCCTTCAGGGACCAGTAAAAAGAAAGTACAAGTTTATACTGGAAGCGGCAAGACTTGCTCCATCCTCCTTCAATACCCAGCCTTGGAGGTTTGCAGTGGATGGGCATAAAATCCATCTTCTTCGGGTAAAACTCGGCTTTATCAAAAGCAAGCTTTTTTCTTCCCTGAATAAGATCGATATGGGACTCGCTCTGGGCTTCATGGTCATAGCCCTCAAAAGCAAGGAGATGAAATTCCGCCTGGTGAAAGACCCTGTGACCTATGAAGGTATGGAATACATGATCACCATTGAAATGAAAGATTAGGAAAATAATTCTATAGGAGGAACTTCTTATGATTCCAGTCAACAAGAAAAAGCTCTTTTTTCTGGCACTTTTCCTTGGTACCCTGCTCTTGATGAAAGCATCGGAAAAGGTTCTGGCGGAGCACCCTATAGCAGAAGAGTTCAATTAAAAAACAGAAGAGTACAGTATCTTTAGGAATCGCTCCTCATAGATTACTGTACTCTTTTCTTTTCACACCGCCGCTTTATCTACGCTTCTACAGCGCCTTCTTTCAGCAGGATGGTCAGTCTTGCATTTTTCTCTGTCACCTCATATGAAAGCACATGTTTTTCTCCATCCAGTTCAATAAAGGACATGGCCGAGAGCAGGTCCCGGTCCATGAGAAAATGCACGGAATAAAGATTTCCCTGTCCAACGCGGAGGAGTATGGAAGAAACTTTAAAAAACTCCATCTCAATCTTGTATTTGAGAATCAGGGGTCTTCCTTCATTATCGAGAAAATAATCCTTGTCGCCTTCTCTGTCTTTTACACCGCGCAGATGATAGTTCCCTTGAATCAGCTGTTCCAGTTGGTACATTACAATCGCCCCCCTTTTGTTCAGCTGCATTTCACAGCTTTGTCTTCCTCTTCATTATAATCCACCGCTTCTTCAAAATGTTTCTTCTCTTGTGATGTTTACAAAAAATGCAAAAAAGACAGGAGGTGCCTCTATCTGCACGTCTCCTGTCCAGTTCTTTTTAATATGCTTTACCCCAGTACACCATGGTGTCTGTTTCTTTTCCACAGCAGATGCAGGTGTCTGCCACCTTCTCCTGCTCAAAAGGCATACATCGGGAGCTGAGTCCATATACTTCCTTGATCTTCTCTTCGCAAGCCAGCTCATTACACCACATGGCCTTGATGAAACCAGGCTTGTTGTCTGCTGCATCTCTCATTTCTTCTGGAGTGGTCACCGTTGTGGTCATTTCTTCCTGTCTCTTCACAGCTTTCTCATAAAGCGCATCATGAATCTCGTCAAGAAGCGCTGGAATTCTCGCTTCCAGATCATCCATGGACACGATCATCTTTTCACGGGTATCTCTTCTTACAAGAACCACCTGATTGTTTTCGATGTCCTTGGGACCTACTTCCAGTCTTAGAGGCACACCTTTCATCTCATATTCGCTGAACTTCCATCCTGGCTTCTTATCGGAGGCATCCACCTTCACACGGCATACGCCTGAAAGCTTTCCGCGGAGCTCTTCTGCTTTTTCCAGAACGCCTTCTTTGTGCTGTGCCACTGGAATGATCATAAGCTGAGTAGGTGCCACTCTTGGTGGCAGTATGAGCCCTGAGTCATCCCCATGAACCATGATGATGGCACCGATGACTCTAGTGGATAGTCCCCAGCTGGTCTGATGCACATGGCTGAGCTTTCCGTCTTTTCCGGTATATCGGATGCCAAAGGCTTCCGCAAAGCCCTTTCCAAAGTTATGGGATGTGCCGGACTGGAGAGCCTTTCCATCATGCATGAGCGCTTCGATGGTATAGGTGGCTTCAGCACCTGCAAACTTCTCTTTGTCTGTCTTTCTTCCCTTCACCACTGGAATGGCCAGAAAATCTCTGAACATGTCCGCATAGACATTCAGCATCTTGATGGTTTCTTCCTGGGCTTCTTCAGCGGTCTCATGAATGGTGTGGCCTTCCTGCCAGAGGAACTCAGAGGTTCTTAGGAAAGGTCTTGTGGTCTTTTCCCATCGGATGACGCTGCACCACTGGTTGTACTTCTTTGGCAGATCATTATAGGACTGCACAATGTTTGCGAAGTGCTCACAGAAGAGCGTCTCTGAAGTAGGTCTGATGCACAGCCTCTCGGTGAGCGGCTCAGATCCCCCATGGGTTACCCAGGCCACTTCAGGAGCGAATCCTTCCACATGGTCCTTTTCTTTCTGAAGAAGACTCTCAGGAATCAGCATTGGCATATAGACATTCTCATGCCCTGTTTCCTTGAACTTCTTATCCAGATACCCCTGAATGTTCTCCCATAGAGCATACCCGTAAGGTCTTAGGATCACAGCACCTTTAACGCTGGAATATTCGATGAGTTCTGCTTTTTTCACGATGTCTGTGTACCACTGCGCGAAGTCCACATCCATGGATGTGATGGCTTCTACAAGCTTTTTGTTGTTGTTCATAACAATACCTCCCACAAAATAAAAGAAATAAAAAAAGAAGACTCAATAAAAGGGGCCAAATCTCTTCGGCGGTACCACCCTTATTGATACTTCTCCTAACGTATCCACTCTAAAGTATAACGGCTTTCCCCGCTCAAATGGTTGAGAAACTCCAAGACAGGTTCTGGAAACTTTCCTTGAGGGCTTTCACCAATCCCCTCTCTCTATGAAGGCAGGACTTCCATACTGGTTCTTTTCATCGTTTATATCATATAGATTCTATAGGAAATTCCACTTCCGGTCAACTGCTTTTTTTAAAGAGACTCCTAAGAAACTCACAAAGGCACTTCTCTTCCGCGCAGGAAGGCACTGACCTTCAAAGATAGCTGTAGAGGCTATGTGAGAATCCACCAGCTTTTATGCCGGGGGTCCAGATAAAGTGCATGCCTTTCTTTGAGTCTTTTTCTTTTTCCCCGGACGAAAAATGTCTTCTCCGTAAGACCGTTACTGTGCTCTTCCAGAACATAGTAAATCTTCTCCACTTCATACACATAGTAGGCAGCATTCTCCACAGAATAGAAACGGAACTTCAGCGGATAGACTTTTCCTTCTTTATAATACGAGATCACTTCGCATGGCCGTCGATAATCCTGAGGGTACATGAAATCACCTTCTTTACTTCTTGATCTTATTTTAGAACATACGTTCTTAATTGTCAAGAAAAAGAATACAACACAATATGTGGTGCACTTTTAAAAACAATCCACAACATCTTGTGTGTAATGTGTATAACTTCCTGCACAAAAAAAGAGAGCTTCCGCTCTCCTTCTCTTATTTTAAATAGCTCATTGGATTCACAGCTGTGCCATTCTTTCTGATTTCAAAATGCAGATGGCTTCCAGTGGATCCTCCGGTACTTCCCATCTTTCCGATGCTTTGTCCTTGAGTCACAGTGTCTCCGACGCTCACGGAAATTCTGCTTAAATGTGCATAAGCTGTCTCCATGCCATTTGCGTGTCTGATCACTATGAGTTTTCCATAGCTTCCCTGATATCCGGTAAAGATCACCTTACCATTCTGGGAGGCTGCGATGTTGGTGCCTGAACTGTTAGCAATATCAATTCCAGTATGCATTCTTCTGGTTCTGGAAATCGGATGGATTCTGTACCCAAAGGGGCTGGTGAATCTTCCTGAAGTTGGCCAGATAAAAGTGGTGGATTTTCTCACAGCCTCTTCTTTCTTGATCTGATCTTCCAATGTGATTTTTTCTACACTAAGGGCAGTCAGTGTCACGTTTGTCTCTTCAGATACTCTCTGAGCTTCTGTCACTTCATTTGTATACTGCTCTTTCTTGCCCATTTCTGTATTCATCAGCGCTTCCACCTGAAGAATGTTCTCTTCAATCTCCGCTCTTTTCAGAAGCAGCGCTTCTTCAATCTCGCGATAGGTATCCTGATGCAGATACTGATTTTCATAGGTCCCATATACGTCAAGTTCTCCATGGATCAGTGCAGTTCTTTCTGCTTCTTCAAGGACTGTATAGGCTCTTGCGATGGTCAGCACCGCTGCCTGCAGAAGATTTGAAGGCTTCAGCTCATCAAGAAGCACCATTCTTTCATCCACTGCTGCTTTTTCCTCTGCCAGGAACCTGATGCGGTCCTGGAATACAGAGACTGCCTGTCCAATGGTTTCAATTTCATTTATTCTGGTTTCAACCAACCGTTCATTTTCAGTTTTAACTTCTTCAAGGGTCTGTATCTGTGCAACAACTTCATTCAGTTTTGTTTTACTGTTTTCATCTGCCAGTACCCTAACTTTCGGGAAACTGCCAACAGCTAAAATCACCAACGCAGTGGCAACCGCTTTGCTCCAAGGCTTCATGTTCATTCCTCCATCATTTTCATACGACTTTTTTATAGTACGTCTTTTTTGTAAAGAAAATATGAAGAGAATTAAACAATTTGTAGCTATAAATTAAAGGCAGTCTTTATAACTGCCAAAAGCCCCTAAATTCAATGGGTTCTGTAACCAATTTGTTTCCAGTCTCTCGCTAAAAAATTAAGCGAGATAAAAGAATGTGAAGAAATAATGTAGAAGACTGCCGCCTAAAATGAACAAATGGAAAAGCTCATGAAAGCCAAGTACCTTGGAAAAGTTCGGTTTCTTGATCATATAGATGATGCCTCCGATGGAATAAAGTATTCCCCCAAAGAGAAGCAGCAGGAATCCCCCTTGTGGAATACTTGCATACACATCCCCAATGAAGAAAATGACCATCCATCCCATCATGAGGTAAAAGAGCGTATACAGCACTCTGGGAATGCCCGGAATGAAAATTTTCGACAAAATCCCAAAGAGCGCAATACCCCAGACAATGCTTAGTATGAGTACTCTCTGCTGTCCTTCAAGAACCATAAGACACATGGGTGTGTAGCTGCCTGCAATCAGGACATATATCATGCTGTGATCCAGTTTTTTCAGCTTTTTAATGACTTTTTCACTGCCATTATAACTGTGATAAATACCGCTGGCCAAGTACAGAAGCACCAGGCTGATTCCAAAAATGATGACACCCACGATACTCTTTACGGATGCTTCTATCACAATTCTATGAACCAGCATCACTATGGTTCCTATAAAGAAAAAGATCGCCCCGCCCAAATGTGTCCAGGCATTCACAGGCTCTCTCAATTTGATTTTTTTCATGTAGATCCCTCCATCTAGTTTTAATAACTATGTGTTGTCTTATTTGTATTATACCGCAGCTTTCATAAAATGCAATATTGAAATTGTGAATTGTATCTATTATGATGATGTTATGTAGTTTTGAAAACAAGATGAGGAGATGAAGCTATGCTTGAAAATTCCTTTCCCCAGCTCCCAAAAGTGGAAGCTCTGCCGGATTTCGGCCTCTATATGGATCAGGTCATGACTCTCATGGAGAAACAGTTTCCTAAATGGCCACTGACCAAAACCATGATCAATAATTATACCAAAGACAAAATCCTATTCCCAACAGAAAAGAAAAAATACTCCAGAGAGCATCTCATGATGCTGTCTCTCATCCAGATTCTTAAAAGAACCCTGACCCTGCCCCAGATCAAAATTCTTCTATCCCCACTCAGCAAAGAGCTGGAAAAAGGAGATGCCACGAATCTTTACACGCTATATGAGGCCTTTCTTTCCCGCTACGAGAGCACACTCACCTGCGCTTCGAATCTTTCCGAATCTGTTGCAGCAGATAGCGATCAAAAGGAAAGCCTGGTGTATCTCTATGCGCTTCTTTCAAGTTATTTCCAGAATCTTGCAGAGGAAGAGGCAGAATCTGCCAAAAGCCTTCTATGACAACATTTACAGGTGAAGTGTTCACAATTTTTTATCTTGCACTTCATACAGGCTTTTCATCCGTCCCGTACACTTAGACTAAATCCCATAATAATCACGGATTTGAAGATGAAATGAAATGAAGGCGATTAGATGAAAACAATAGAACTAGGTGCAGTGCACCTCAATGTAAACAACTTAACCAACATGAGAGAATATTATGAGCATCTTGGGCTCACTGGTAAAATGGAAGACGGAAAAGTAGTGCTTTATGCAGACGACCGTCCTCTTCTTGTTCTTCATGAAACCCACAAAACAAGACGTCACGAGGTGGGTCTTTATCATTTTGCGATTAAAGTCCCCACGAGAGGTGATTTTGGAGATTTTCTCTATCATGCAGCAAAAACAAGAATTCCCGTCACCGGATTCTCTGACCATTATGTGTCAGAAGCTGTATATCTGACGGATCCAGAAGGAAACGGTATTGAAGTTTACTGGGACCGGCCTCAAGAAAAGTGGATGAAAGATGGGACTCTCCATATGTCCACAGAAGTGATGGACATAGATGGTGTCCTCAAATCAAGGTATTCCAATGAATTCATAAAATTCCCAAAGGATACAGTCCTCGGACATATCCATCTTCATGTTCTGGATTTGGAAGCTTCCTCCCGGCATTACAAGGAAACCCTGGGACTTGCGAAAATGTTTGATTATCCCAGTGCAGGCTTTTATTCCAGAGATGGATACCACCATCACATCGCCATGAATCTTTGGCTGCCAGGTTCTCCAAAAGAAAAGGAAGACCATTATCCTGGAATTCATTCATTTACCCTCTATCTGGAGCCCTCCATCTATGATGCACTCTATAAGACAGAAAGCTACAAAATGGTCCACCGGGACCCCAGTAACATTCTATATGAAGTGCACCGAGGATTTATCAGATAACAACCACCCTTTTGCTTCCTCCTATTTGAAATATACTTTCTCTTTTTTGTATATTTCAAATATTTTAACCCCGAAGACACCTGTCTTCGGGGTTCTCCTTTTGTCTATGGTTTGGTCTCATTGATATAGGCTGTCTGGATCATTTCCTTGATGTAGCCTTTTCTGTAGGCATTGACCAGCTGAAGAAGATCCTCCACCTGGGACTTCAGCTCAAATCCCGTATCCGTATCTGCCACCCGTCTTCTGCTGGTGACACTCTCAAGAACCATCACCGTGGAGACAATGTCCTTCTCTTCTATAATGGCTTTCTTTGTAGATTCAAAAGGTTCATGACTCACAAGATTCATCCCATGGGAATTGTAGATGAGGGTATAACCGGCAATACCTGTTTCCTTCTGATAGGCTTTGGCAAATCCGCCATCAATGACCAGAAGCTTCCCTCCTGCCTTGATGGGACTTTCCCCTTTCATTACTTTCACTGGCACATGTCCGTTGATAAGATGAGAGGTTTCAATATCGAGACCGAAATCCTCCAGAATCTTTTCAATCCATTTGATGTTTTCGCGGTCTTTATAATAGGGATTCTTCTCTTCCGCATGGGTTTCCTTCTCTTCAATATAATAGCGCTCAAAAGTAGCCATCTTTTTCTTCCCAAAGAGTGGTGATGCAGGTCCACACCAGAGATACCACATGGCATCCAGTCCCTTCTCCCGAAGAACTGGATCATTATTGAAGTATCCTTGCCTCGCCAGTCTCTCCAGTTCATCCAATGCTCTTTTCCCGTGGTATTCTTCTCCATCAATCATGATGGGCATGAAGTCACCATTGGCCTCCATGGGAATGCAGCCATGCAAAAGCAGATTGCCGTTGAACACCTTGTACATGCTGCCCTTTGAGTAGAGAAGCTTCACGTGGTCATTGAGCCTTAAAGAGTTCATAAAGCTTCTCTTCAAGCGGTCCACAATCTCCTTCTCCTCTTCTGTGAGGATAAAAGGATTCTTGGGGTCTATGGTTGGGAACTCCTTGGAATTGAGAGCGTACTCCACCCCATCCACAAGGATGGTTCCTTTATCATAATCGATCATATCCAGAAGCATCCGGTCATTCATTCCATACTCCGGATGACGGTAAATGATTTCGGCCTCCAGCTTCATCTGGATGAGAAAAATGGCCTTGTGGATTTTAGCCACCATCTCCATTTCCCGCTGGTTTTTCTCTGTGATCTCCACACCTCTAGGCATGAAATTCTTCAGTTCTTCATTTCCATAGGTATCCATGGCGAAGGTCGCCAGTGGCAAAAGATTGATGCCATAGCGGTCTTCGAGAAGTTCAAGATGGTTGTATCGGGCGGTGATTCGGATAACATTTGCAATGAGAGCCTCATTGCCCGCACAAGCGCCCATCCAGATCATATCATGGTTCCCCCACTGAATATCTAACGAGTGGTACTCTTTCAGCATATCCATTATGATATCCGCTCCAGGACCTCTGTCATAAATATCTCCAATGATATGAAGACGGTCCACAGCAAACCGCTGGATGAGATTACAGATGGCTACAATAAATGCTCTGGATCTGTCCAGGTCAATGATGGTGTCAATGATCTTATTATAGTAGTCATACTTATTGATTCGGTCTTCATTCTCATTTAGAAGTTCATCCAGAATATAAGCGAACTCCTTTGGAAAGGCTTTACGCACCTTTGACCTGGTGTATTTGGAAGAAACTCTCTTGCAGACTTCTATGAGCCTGAACAGGTGGACTTTATACCAGTCGCTGAGTTCTCTTTCATTGATGTCCAGCATATCCAGCTTCTCGTTGGGATAATAGATGAGCGTCGCTAGAGCTCTCTTTTCTGCTTCTCTTAAGGTGTTACCATAAAGATCATTGATTTTATTGCGGATAACCCCGGATGCATTTTTCAGCACATGCCGAAAAGACTCAAACTCCCCATGGATGTCTGACAGAAAATGTTCCGTACCTTTGGGCAGGTCCAGAATCGCCTGCAGATTGATGATTTCTGTTGTTGCCGCGTCTATGGTCGGATACTGCTTGGCCAGCAGTGTCAGATAATCCAGATCTCTTATGGTTTTCACTTCGCTTCCAGTCAGTTCATTTGTCATTGTAACGCCCCCAAATCATAACAAATTCCTTATTTCACTTATTATACTATGGAAATCCTCATATCCCCATAGGATATTCATATCCTCGGATGAAAAACCCTCAAAAGTGCAGTTTGTATTTCGTAAAACCCTCAAGATTATCATTATTTTTTGAATGACTGTGGGTCCATACGATAAATATTTCAAGAACTGATGAAAAATACTCACAGAATCTGAAATTCGTAAACCTTTACTGATCCGTTCCATCTTTGGTCACCCGCACATTCAGAAACGGGAAGAATCTTTCCAAAACCTGCACCTCTGTTGATTTTCATTGAACCCCCATGGGATTTCCGATATTATTATAGTAAATCATGGATTTTTCTGAAATTAAGGGAGTAGGGTGAAAACCCGGTGGATTGAAGTGTTAAAAATGAAGAAAAAAATTGGGAACTCTTTTGGGCTGGCTGCAGTTTTTACTGCTGCGGTAAGTCTCTATGTGATACTGCTTGCTTTTTACCCTTCCTGGCTGCAAAACCTGGAGGGGCGTTTATGGCGCAGTCAATCACAAGACCTCACGCTTCATGCAGAATATCTGACCACCGGCTCCTCCTTAAGACTTTCAGAAGTCCAGCAGGCGAAAATTTTCCGTAAATTTGACGACGAGAAGTACAGCACGGCAGCCACTGGTGAAGCCATGTGGATCAGAATTCCAAGTAATGTGCTGAAGCAGGATTATGCGATTTTCTCAGAACATCCCTATGTTCGGGACTATGACATCTATTTTCCCATCTTCACAGGAAAAATGACCGTTTATCAGAATACAGAAGTGCTATCCTCCGGAAAAGTCCGTGGACGAAGTATTCACGCCTTTGCCCATATGCCTTCCTCCATAGATGCGGAGCTGCCCATCTTCATCAGAATTAATGGACCAGTTGTCAATCCTGAGTTCAGGACCATGCTCTATGAAGATTTTTCCATCTTCGAAAACCGGCTGTCTCTCTTCTTTTCGGTGCATTTCACTGTGTTTTTGATCATATTCCTCGTAAATGTCATACTATATTATATCTTCAAAGAAAAGTCCTATCTTTTCCATGGTCTGTTTCAGCTCTTCACCACCCTTTCTCTCTACTATTACACATCCTTCGGAAACCGGATGTATGATATGGGTACCAGTTTCTATTATGAGGAGTTTCAGATGCTGGCACTGGTATTCATGTATTTTTTCCTCTATGACTACCTGAAAGTGAAAAATAAGGGCGTCCTCTTTAGAGAGCTCTATCAAGGAGCTCTGGCCGTCACGGCTCTTTCTGCATTTTTCATTCTTCTGACTGACCACGATCGGGAAATGCTCATCACCTCAGTGGCTGTAAGTATCTCCTATCTCTATATTTTCCTGGCGGCACTGTATACTTCCATGCGCAAGATCAGATTCTCCGTTTGGATTCCCTTCGCCACCTTTGTGCTCATGGTTTCCTCAATCCTTCAAAGCCTGAGCCTACTGGCATACATTGAAAGCCATGTGAATATCAGTCTGATGATCTTTACAGCTGTTCTAACGGAAGCTGTGGTATTCACCTACAGTATCTTCTACTTTATCCGGGAGCAGCAGGCGGAAAATGCTTTCCTGAAAAATCAGGTAACCATAGATCACCTCACTGGACTAAAAAACAGATATTATCTCGACAAATTTGCAAAAGATAAAATCCTCCTTCTAGAAAAGAGCGGTAAATCAACCTCCATGATCATTCTGGACATCGACTTCTTTAAATCCGTCAATGATGATTTTGGTCATGACAAAGGAGATGAGGTGCTTCAGGAGCTGGCAAGGAAGCTGGAAACCACATTCAGAAAAGAGGATTCGGTTACAAGACTTGGCGGAGAAGAATTCATTATTCTCCTCTATGACAGCAACCTAAAAACAGCAGAGCACCTTGCTGAGCGTGCCCGAAGGATTGTGGAACTTACAGATTTTGGACTGAAAAGACCTCTTACTATCAGTTTAGGTGTTGCAGAAAAGCAACCTGGAGAGTCCTTCAATGAACTCTACAAAAGAGCGGATGACGCCCTCTACACCGCTAAGGCTATGGGAAGAAATCAGGTGAGGCTTTCAAAAGAATCAGAACTTGTGCCTTCTTTGGAAGTAGATCCTTGAATCTTCTTCTTCCAACTCAACCTTATACTATGTGAAAAAAGCCACCCTCAAAAGGATGGCTTTCTTGTTCTTCAGATGTCCCAGATTTCTTTTTCTTTTTTGCTGAAGAGAAATCTATCAAATAGTACTAAAACAGGTGGCAGCACCACAAGGGTACTGAGAAGTGCCAGTGAAATATTGATCACGGTCATTAGTCCAAAGTCTTTCAATATGACAAAATCAGACAGCATCAGCACCGAGAATCCGCCCACCGTGGTCAGTCCTGAAGCGACAATGGCTTTGCCGATGGTGGAGACTCCATGAATCATGGCCTCTTTTTTACCCTTCCCCATGAGTCTCTCCTCAAGATATCTTTCCGTGAGCATAATCGTCATTTCAACCCCCATCCCAAGAACTAATGCACCAATGGTTGCAGTAATCGGGGTATACTGGATGCCAAGATAGTACATGAGCCCACTGGAGATTCCAATGATCACAAGAACTGGAATCATCGGAATGAATGCTTTCATGATGTTTCTATAGACGAGAAGCAGTGCAAGAAACACAAGTCCAAGCCCGAGAAGTGTCATCTCCATTCTACCAGAGGTCAGTCCCTTCACCATCTCCACGTCTAAAGCACCTTTTCCAGTCACATAAATATCATAAGGCGCATCCGCAATATCCTCCGCAAGATTTTCCGTGAAAATCTGAAGGTCTTCTGCACTCATACTGACTGTATTTAGAAGCAGCAATCCTTTCGTCCGATCCTCACTGAGAAACATCTCTTTTTGCATCTGCGGGAGTTTTTCCACCTGGCTCGTGTACTCTTTATGACTCATCACTCCAGGGTCTTGAAAGTTTGAAATTAATGTATCTAAGGATCCCACCGAAACAATTTCATCCGGGTATTTGCTAAGAAGCTTTTCTTCTGTCTCTTGAAGAAAAGCCACCGCTTCTTCTGTCATAAAGTCTTCCGACACCATATAAAGAGCAATCTGATCCGTGGATCCCACTACTTGGCGGAGAGTCTTGATATCCTCCAGCGCTTCCATCTCCTGTGGCATAAAGGTTTCTATGTTGCTTTCCACTCCGATCTTCTGATCCAGATAGTAACCAGAGGCTGCCAACAGAGACGCCAGGAGAAGCACAGGCACAGATGCCCTAAGTACAAGTTCTGTGGTTCTTTTCAGAAATCTGTCTAATACCCCTTCTTTTCCTTTTTCTTTGATATTCTTCTTCATGGCACCGCTTCTATCGCCTCTATTCTTATTTCTTAAATAAAGAACCGGCATTAGAACAACAACACTTCCAATGAAGCTGATGGTCACACCAACGGTCAGCATCTTTCCAAAGTCCCGGATCATCGGCACCGGAGAGATATAGAGAGAGGCGAATCCAAGAACAGTGGCCGCCACAGCAATAAATACAGCCTTACCCATATGTTTCAGTGTTGTTTCCACAGATCCTTCTTCCTCGAATCTATTGTGAAACTGAATCGAGTAATCAATGCCAAGCCCAATGAGTATGGGAAATACAGCCATGGACACCATGGTCACAGGTATGGAAAGATAGCCCATAACCCCTAAGGTAGCCAGCACTGAAATGAGTATGATGGCTAAGCTGAGCGCTCTCCATTCCACTTTGAAAACCAGCACCAGTACCCCCAGCATGATGACCACTGCAAAGCCCACCATCCTGGCCATATTACTTTTCATCTCACTTCTTAAAGCACTGTCCAGAACGGGTTTTCCAGATACCGTCACTGTGAGGTTCGAAAGCTCTTCTTTTTCTACTGCTTCCATCACAATTTCTACCATCTGATCCTTTTCCGCATCCGTGAGATTTCCTTCCAGCTTCAATACCATCAGTGCACTCTCATCATTGGGTAGCACTTCATGGAAAACAGATCGGATTTTCTCATTCTCATCATACAGCATGGACTTCAGATCTGTCTCGGTTCCTGGGAAAGACGCTTTCATCATACTACTTTTATCATAAAATGTAAGAAGACCTTCAGAAATCTGACTTAAGTTCTCTCCCATAAGGAGAAACCCATCCGCCATCTCTTCCAGTTCTTTTGGGTTTACACCATCAGACAGCGCCCCTTTCATCTCATTCAGCTCTCCTGAAAGCTTTCTTTCGATTTCTGTTAAGCCTGTAGCAGTCTGGTCCGCTCCATTTTTGAGATTCTCAGTTTTGCTTGCCATGATGGTAAGACCTTCCGCACTTTTCTTCAAACTTTCCGACGCCATCCGGAGCCCTTCTGTTAGCTGCGGATTCTCTTCTGATAACGAACTGAATTCCATTAGCTTTATGGACAGATGGGCCAGTCCCTCGGAAACTTCTGAAAGTCCAGATTGGAGACCCACAGTCCCTGCAGCAATATTCTCCTGACCGGTGATGAGCTTGCTGAAATGATCTGATACTCCACGGAGACCATCAAGCTTTTCGCCCATCAGCTGTGGATCCATAACATCTTTGCTTTTTAGCGTATGTCCCACCTCTTCAATTTTCTCTCCCATCTCTCCCAGTCCCTCACCCATGACAAGAAGGTTCTCTTTCAGCTCTTCACTGCCATTCACCGTCATACTATGAAGAACTGCAGCGGGACTCAGAATGGTTCTTACTTCTTCCTCATATTCAAACCGCTTTTGCAGCTCAAACATTTTCTCCAGAGTTTCTAGACCCAGCAGATCCTCCTTCTCTCCTTGGAACAGAATAAGAACGGAATCCCCCCCAAAGGTCTCTTCCATTTTCTCATTGGACTGGTATACCGTATGGTCTGTATCCACAAGGGTTTCATTGCCTGTAGCCATTCGGATGACCCTTGCTCCAGTTATAAGGGCAACAAATATAAGTACAGAAACAATCAGTATTTTAAACGGATTCTTTTCAATACGTCTTCCAATAGCAGCAAAAATTCGATTCATCTATTTCCTCACTTTACTTTTTTATCTATTCAGTTCTCATTCACATTCCCAGACTTTAGTGACTGGATTATTTCTCATAAGTGCTTCAACGGCTCTGATAAAAAATAGTATCTTTGGGGCATACCTGTTTGCAGTTTCCGCACTGAAGGCACAATGAAGTGGTGATACATGCCTTATTACTCGCTTTCAGCACTTCAATGGAAGCTGAAGTACACACCTTTTCACATTTTTTGCAGCCTATACACTGACTCTCCACTACTTTATAGGAAAGATAGGGCTTCCTGCTGAATGCTTTCTGTAGAACTCCGAAAGGACAGATGAAATTATGGAAGACAGAAGGCTTATAAAAAAGTGTAATCACCACCGATAATAGAAGCCAGATCAGAAGTACGGGAGGATTCTTCCCAAGCACAGTTCTTGAGAACACCATCCACCCTAAACTAAGAAAAAGAAAAACCCAAGGCATCCTTCCGCTGGAGAGCCATCTGGGCGCTTCTTTCGGGATCCATTTCATTTTCCCGGACATCTTCTCCGAAAGCTTCATGACCGTGTTCATGGGGCAGATATACCCACAGTAAAGCCGTCCAAAATAATAAGCCAGCGGAAGACTGGCAGCAAAAATAATAAGCCACAGAACCATCTTCCCCTGCGCAATGATAAATAGAAAAAGACCAAAAAATAACCATCGCACATAATTTTTCCAATTACGCATTCCCTCACTCCTAATTTCTTTGATTTCCTCCCATGATACAGATATAATTACAAAAAAGGTGTGACCTGTGGTCACACCTGGTTAGAGATACTACAAGGAGATTTTATCATGAAGGAACTATTAGAAATGCTGCCCCTTTTTCAAAGT
Source organism: Proteiniclasticum sp. (assembly GCF_003514505.1). Taxonomy (GTDB): domain Bacteria; phylum Bacillota; class Clostridia; order Clostridiales; family Clostridiaceae; genus Proteiniclasticum. Next base: position 121,484 of record NZ_DOPX01000009.1, on the reverse strand, counting down.
TTAACGGACCCTGAGCGGTCCAACTATATATCGAGGCAGTTCTTCTTCAGAAAAGACTATAAAAAAAACAGTGTACTGCATTTTGAAGGAGAACATTGCACACATCTTGAGATTGTTCTTTCAGGTGTTATCACCATAGACCGAATTAGTGAAGACGGTACTATCCTCACTCTTTTTGAACTGAAGGAACAGGATATCCTAGGCGGAAATCTTCTTTATACAGCGTATCCTTATTATCCCATGACCGCCTCCTGCAAAACGGATGTTACGATCTTAGCCATTGAAAAAGAAAATCTGTTTGAAATTCTCTCGACCCATCCGGTGATACTCCGTTCCTTCCTCTCTTTCTCCAACAATCAGGCTTCTTCTTTAAGCCATACGGTTAGAAACTATATGGGCCAGCCACTGCGGGAGAAGCTTCTGCGATACTTTGAAATAGAGATGAAAAAACAAAAGAGAAACCCCTTTCTTCTGCCAATGACCAAAAAAGCTCTGGCAGAAAAAATGGGGGTTCAACGAACTTCTGTATCACGGGAACTGAGAAAAATGAGTGAAGCGCAGATCCTTCGGACAGAAAAAAATTGGATAGAGATTCTAGACTAATATAAAGAAAGGAGAATCCTTGCATCCTCCTTTATTCTTTGCTTCTTGCTGACTACTGATCATCACTCTTTATGAACCTTGGACCCTATTTAAGAACTCCAACAGCATAGCTTCTGTCATGGGTTTTCCATAATAATACCCTTGAACACTGTCGCAGCCTTCCATCTTCAAAAAATCCACTTGCTCTCTGGTTTCTGCCCCTTCTGCCACCGTGAGCAGCCCCAGATTATGAGCCAGGGTAATGATGGTGGACACGATGTCCCTGCTTTTATCATCCTCTTCAATCCCATCCACGAAGGACTTGTCGATTTTTAAGTAATCGATGGGGAAATCCTTAAGATATTTGAGAGAACTGTATCCAGTGCCAAAATCATCAATGGCGACTTTCAGTCCCATCTCTTTAATCTTCTGCAGCTCTTTCAACACTACTTCCGCATGGGAAGCAATGGACTCTGTGATTTCCAGCACCAGCTGGCTGGGTGGAACTTTCTCGTCCTGAATCATTCTTGCTAGGCAAAGTAGAAACTCGGGATGGTAAAACTGATGAGTGGAAATATTCACCGACATTTCCAGCTGATATCCCAACTGATTCCACTTGGCTAAATCTGAAAGAGCTTTCTTTGTCACCCAGTTGCCAAGTTCAATGATAAGACCACTGTCTTCCGCCACTTTGATGAACTGATTGGGTGGAACCGTGCCCAGTTCCTGACTGTGCCATCTGAGAAGGGCTTCCACTCCCGTGATCCTGCCACTTGAAAGCTCCACCTGAGGCTGATACACCAGGGAAAACTCTTCTTTTTTCATGGCTTCTTTCAGCAGAAGCTCCATCCGCAGAGCCTCATCTTCCCTCTCCATGCCTTTTGTTCCATAGAAGGTGGCATGGTTTCTTCCTGTTTTCTTGGAATAATACATAGCGTTGTCTGACTTTTTAAGCAGTGTCTCCAGATCTTCTCCATCTTCCGGATATGTGCTGATTCCAATGCTGGAAGACACGCTGACTTCAGCGTAATGAATGATGAAAGGATCTTTAAAGAGGGCTTGCAGATTCTCAGCAAAGGACTCCACTTCGTTCCGCTCTGTGAATCCATAAAGAAAAATGTATTCATCCCCACCATAACGGTAGAGCTTTGCTCTACGTTCATGGACATGGTAAAGAAGTCTTTGGGACACAGCCTTCAAAAGCTCATCTCCCACTTCATGACCCCAGTTGTCATTGATGGACTTGAAACGGTCCAGATCCAGAACCAGAACGCCAATCCTCGCCTCATCCTCCAGAAGACGCTCAAAATCTTCCATCATAGCTCGCTGATTGGGCAGATGGGTCAGATGATCCTGATAAGCTACCTTTTTCAGGGAACGCTCCATATTCTTCCGGTTGGTGATGTCCTTTCCAATGCAGTGGATGCCTTTCATTTCTCCCCCGATGATGAGAGGCATTACGGTGATATGAAGATGCACCACTTCTTGTTTTCTATTGTACATGGCAGTTTCGTAACGGATGGAGTGACCATTCAGAACCTTGGAGAACTCCTTCAAGGTAAACTGCTGGTACTCTGGCACAATAAAAGGAAGAAAAGGCTTTCCAATGAGTTCTTCTGCGCAGTAGCCCATGAGATCCTCCGTGGCTTTGTTAAGATGCAGAAAGTTCCCTTCCAGATCATAGGTAACCACTGCATCAATGTTGTCCTCAAAAAGAGACCTGTAGCGCTCTTCACTCTCCAACAGCTCAATCTCCATGTCTTTTCTTTTCGAGATATCTTTGGCGATGCCAAAGACTTCCATGACTTCCCCTTCGATGATGACAGGGATGGCGGTAATATCAAGATATCCCACATCGCCAGTTTTACTTACGGAGCGAAGCTCCACCTGGGCTACCTGTTTTTCAAGAACTTTTCTGAAATACTCATTGACCAGTCCATGGTCCAGTTCGTGAATCACTTCAAGATAATGTAGACCGATGATTTCTTCCTTGGATCTTTTAAAATACTCCACCCCTCTAAGGTTCATCTCCCGAAAATATCCTCTGGTATCGATGAGGTAGTGGATGTCTGGGCTCTGTTCAAAAAATGCATCATACTGCAGATGGATTTTATTCAGTTTCTGAAGAAGCCTGTCCTGCTCTCTTTTGTCTTCCAGCAGAAATAAAGACAGCACTTCTCCCTCCTCTTCCCTTATTGGGATAATTCTGGCGGTGACGGACATAAACTTCCCTTCCGCAGTCCTTGTTCTAAGGGGAAAGGTATGTCCACCGTGATGAATGAGCGGGTGCCTGCTCTTTTCTTCCAGCTGGATATTCAGTACATCCAGACAGTTCTTTCTTTCCGGCAGCGTGTCCTTATTTTCCGGAATTTCCAGATAGGAAGAAAAAGCCCGATTTCTTCCGAGAAAAAAGACTTCTTCTTTATTTTTTTCCAATATAAGTGCTGCTGGATAGGGCAGTGCTTGAAGCGCAGTGATGAACTCCTCAAGACTCATTAAATTCTGTTCCTTCATAAGATTAAAATCCTTCCACGTACGGTGTATAAAATACTATTTATATTATACTAGGATAGCATGAAAAAACCTATGATATTCAATAGATGTTCACAAAAAAAAGAGGGAGAAGATGAACCTGCATCTTTCTCCCAAAACCTCATGATTCTATGGTCTTTTTTTTCTCTTCTCAAAGTCTTCCTCAATTTTCTTTTTCCAGTTGGGATCCATCTGGTTGCTGTTTCTCATACTGCTTACGGCTTCACTGATGACCGTATAATTGAGTCTTGTACCTTCCTCGTCGGCATGGTATGTCACTGCACGGTCTCTACTGATTCCATACTGCTCTGCAGCTGCCTCCGCATCGATGTTTGCTCCTAAAAACAGAAACTCCCAACCATACTTTTTCTTTTGTGTTTCAATCATCTTTCTTACTTTTTCCTGGGTATACTCCCTGCTGGCATTCTCATATCCGTCTGTGGTAATGACGAAGAGTACTTTTCCCGGTTTATCTTCCGGTTTTTCACTCTTATGTACCGCGACCATCTCGCTGATGGTGAGTCCTACTGCATCCAGAAGAGCTGTGGAACCTCTTACAAAGTACTCTTTGTCTGTAAGTGGCAAAACTTCTTTCAGTGGCATCATTCTATGGAGCAGCTCATACCGGTCATCAAATAGCACTGTGGTGATTCTTGCCTTTCCTTTTTCTCTCTTCTGCTTTTCAAGAAGAGCATTGTATCCACCGATGGTGTCCTTCTCTAGTCCTGCCATGCTGCCGCTTCTGTCCAGAATGAAGACCAGTTCTGTGTAATTGTTTTTCATGAGTATTTCCTCCCGTATGTTTTGATACTTTTAGCATACAGGACTTCTGAATGGATGGGGTCGCCTCAAAAGCGACATCTTCAGGAAGTGGTGAGTGTCGTTTCCAGGAAGGTGAAGAGCACCTCATTGATCTCAAAGATATTATAGTTCTCCTCTTCGATGAAATAAGAAAGAATGAGATCAAACCTGCTGCTTCTTGAAAGAGCATATCCTGCTCTTCTTAGAAGATCCTCTGTTTCATCCATGGAGAGATAGAGCGCCACCGCCAAAGACAGCACCGTCTTTTTGCTGGGCTGATAGTCTTCATCTTTTCTGATTTTAGAGAACAGTTTTCTGTCCATATTGGCTCGTTTATAAATTTCTGTATCCGTATACCCTTTTTCATCGATGAGCCTTAAAAGCATTCTGCTGAATGTCTCTTCCTTTCTATGGAGAAGCTCCTCCAGTTTTCTGTCCTTTCCTGGAACGCGGATTGCTTCCTCTACCCCCATCACAGGCATATCTTTCATAAGTTCCGTCTGGTAGGCTCTGCTTTGGACTTTTCTGCCCCGACTGAAATATCCTTCTTTTTCCTCCACATAATGGTCATCCACATAGCTTTTTACAGCATCATAAAGGTTTGTGGAAAGAAGGAAGGCTCCCTTATCAAAAAGCACCAGATACACCACTAGATCCTCTTCCATGAGAAATGTCCTGATGGTATCCACCGCTATCCTCATGGCTTCTTTCTTTGGATATCCGTATATCCCTGCAGAAATCAGAGGAAAGGCTATGCTATGGAAACCCTTCTCCTTTGCAATCTGTAAAGAGTTTCTATAGGCGCTTTTTAAAAGCTCCTCTTCTCCATGGGTCCCATCCTGATATCTTGGCCCCACCGTATGGATGATGTATTTTGCTGGAAGATCATATCCTTTGGTAATTTTAGCTTCACCGGTTTTGCATCCTCCCAGGGCTTTGCATTCCTCAAGAAGACCGCTGCCTGCGGCACGATGAATGGCTCCATCCACTCCGCCACCGCCTAAAAGGCTTTCATTGGCTGCATTCACAATGGCATCTACCTTCATTCTGGTGATATCTTCTCTAATCAGTTCTAACGGCATCTTAAATCTCCTCCCTATTACATTTCCCCTCTTAAGTATACGACAAAACTTTATGTTTTGATTCAATACCAGTTGCTAATTGATCAATTCTAAAGGAGATTCTTAATGAAAATCTCTCCACCTCGCTATCTAAAGATATTCCTGTAAGTTCTATAATTCGATTCAATCTATAACTCAGACTGTTCCGATGAATACTCAGCTTTTCTGCTGTAAGCAACATTTGGCTCTCACAGGAAAGATATGTTTCCAGGGTCTTATAGAGTTCTCCCTGAGTATGTCCATCAAAATTCTTCAGTATATCGAGGGCTGGATGCACAAATCTATTCCAAGTGCCTTTTTCTATTTCCAGGAGAAGGACATAGATCATATATTCCTGAAAATAATAAAGATATTTGTTTTCGCCTAGTATCTCTGCAGCTTCCCTGACTCTGGAAATTTCATGAAATGCAACCCTTACTTCTTCTGACTTCTGAATCTTTCTCGAGATGATAATATTCTCTACTCCTTTTAAGGTGAGATCAGAAAGCTTTTTCTCTGTTTTTTCACAAAGCTTGCCTCCTTCCTCTTCTTCGCAGAGGATATAAAGAAGGCCTTCTTCTTCACAAATAAAAGCCATTGGAAAAACCTCTTTCAGCTTTTCTCTCAAATGTCCCTCTGCGGAAAGATCTAAAAGATGTTTTGCAGGAAGGACAGACAAAAGTAGTTTAGGCGTAGTAAAGTGGAGACTATGCATATTCAGTCTATGATCCATATGCTCGCCATTCTCTCCGCGAAGAAGATCTAAAAAAAGAGATTCTTTCTGAGATGCAAAAAGCTGCCCATGATGCTCGGATTTTTTCAAAACTTCACAAAGGACTCCTGCAGACTGCTTTAGTATACGCCTATATCCAGCATCTGTGCCATGAAGGTCTAGAAGAATCACATATGCCACAAGGATCCCTTTATCATAAATCTTGGTGCAAATCTTACGGTTAGGGGAAGCGGTGCAGACGACTTCAAAAGGCTCTGAGCTATTAGGGAATGGAGAAAGCGCTTCAATTTTATGCACCTCTTTGATGAACTCATAACTGCAGTACCCTCGGCCAATGTTTACAGACCAGATGGGATCTGTCACCTCTATCCCCTTTGACCATCCAATGATCTTAAAACCTGCATCTATGACGATGAGGGGGTTTTTCAGCCTCTTTTCCATTTTTCCAAGTACTACATCAAGATTCTCTCCTTTCAGAACATCGGCAACTACTTCTAGTATGAACCGATCTGATTTCAGCTCCATCCACATGAGTTCTTTAACTACCTCATAAATCTCCTTGTAAAGAGAAAGTGGAAAAACACAATAGCTTCTCCCTTCTTTCTTCATCTTTTTAAGAACCGGCCTGAGCATCTCTCTTTGCTCCTCCAAAACAAAGAAAAACACAGCAGCTTTCGTCAGAGACATCTCTTCAGATGCCTTTTCAAAATACAGAGCATTTTCCCTCTCTGCACCTTCTTGATCATATATGACCTCTTCAATGTCTTCTTCCAGAATCCACTCTTCTATTGTTAAAACGTTTGTCTTTCTTCTGATTTCTTCCATTATCTCACTTATTTTCATACTGATCCCTCCTGTAGTTCCATTGTGCTCTTTGCACAATTTGTTCCAACTACTTTCTTACAAAGCTCACATAGATATTGTTTTCATTGATTGTTATTATTGTAACAGATATTGTTATTATTGTCACAATCAGATTTGAGCATGAATTGTAAGATGTTTCACTATTATTAAGCTTGAGTTAATTCTAGACGATCCTCAGTTTTATTAATCAAGTGGACTCTACATCATCAGCTCTCTGATGTGCAAAATGCCAAACAAGCAATCTAAAGGAGGAACAACATGTATTATGAACATCTATTAAGTCCCGGTTCCATAGGTGGACTTTATCTCAAGAACCGTGTGGTCATGCCCGCCATGGGAGTCAATCTAGCCAATACGAATGGAGAAGCTACAGAAGTCATCTCCCGCTACTACGAAGAACGTGCAAAAGGCGGTGTAGGCCTGATCATCACAGAAATCGCCAGAATTGATGAGGAGTATGGTGTCGGTACCCCAAACCAGCTTTCTGTAACAGAAGGAAGACACATCCCTCACCTTGAGCGGATGATTTCTTCCATCCAAAAATATGGTACGAAGGTTTTTATCCAGCTGCATCATCCAGGAAGAGAAACAAAAAGCGCCCTCATTGGTGGAAAACAGATTGTTGCCCCCTCCGAAGTCATGTGCAAAGTCACTGGAGAAATGCCAAGAGCACTGACAACAGAAGAATGTGAATCGCTAGTAAAAAAATTCATCAAAGGGGCAGTTATCGCGAAAACTGCAGGCGCAGACGGTGTGGAAATCCATGCTGCACACGGATATCTTTTGAATCAGTTCTTGTCTCCCTATACCAACCATAGGACTGACAAGTACGGTGGAAGCTTCCACAATCGAATCAGAATTCTCTCTGAAATCATCACAGGCATCAAATATATGTGCGGTACACACTTTCCTGTCTCTGTCAGACTGAGTGCAGATGAGTTTGTAGAAGGAGGGTTACGCCTTCCTGATTCAGTGAAAATTGCTAGAACCCTTGAAAGCTATGGCATAGATGCTCTAAATATCAGTTCAGGAATCTACGAAAGTGCAATCACCATCATTGAACCTGGCTCCTATGCACAAGGCTGGAAAAAACATCTGGCTTCTGAAATCCGAAAAAATGTCAAAATTCCAGTAATCGCAGTCAATAACATAAAAGATCCTGAGACCGCTGAAGCGCTTTTGGAAGAAGGCGTTTGTGACTTTATCGGTATTGCCCGAGGACATCTTGCAGATCCTTACTTTGTTCATAAAGCCTCCACCGGAAGAAGCAATGAAATCCGGAAATGCATCGGCTGCCTCAACTGCTTCGCAGAACTGAACCAGGGCAGACATATTAAATGCACGGTCAATGGTGCACTGGGAAGAGAAGTGGAGTTTAGCTCACTGGAGAAAAACGGTGGCGGAAAAGTAGCTGCAGTCATCGGCGGCGGTCCTGCCGGGATGCAGGCATCGCTTGTCCTTGACAAGAAAGGATACCAGGTGGTTCTTTTTGAGGAAAAGGATCATCTGGGGGGAACATTAAATGTTGCCTATCAGGCCCCTTTAAAGGATAAAGTCAAAGCTATGAATGATGGTCTAATTAGTGAAATCGAAGCAAGCTCTGTAGAAGTCCGATTAGGAAAGAAAGCTTCTGTGGAAGATGTGAAAGCACTAAATCCATCCTGCGTCTTCGTTGCTGTGGGTGCTTCTCCTTCTATACCTCCCATTCCTGGTATTGATAAAGATAACGTTCAGAAAGCAGAAGATGTTCTTCTTGGAAAGGTGAAACCCGTAGGAAGAGTTCTCATCATCGGTTCAGGGCTTACTGGTTTAGAGACCGCCGAAGTCCTTGCAGAGAAAGGACATCCTGTAACTGTAGTAGAAATGCAGAAGGAGATTGGCCCTGGCATCAACCGCACCATTCTTATCGATCTTATGATGCGGTTTAAGAAATTCAATCCTGCACTATTGCCCAATCATAAACTTCTGTCAATATCTGACCAGGGTGTCATGCTTATGAACCAACGGACTTCTCAAGGTATCTTCGTAGAAGCTGACACGATAGTTCTTGCCTTAGGAGTAAGTCCACGTAGGGACCAAGTGGCTGCTTTCAGGCAGTCATTTAATAACGTTCGTGTAATCGGCGATGCCAACCGGGGTGGTAGAATTCAAGAAGCGATCAAAGACGGCTATCAGGAAGCCTTCGCTTTCACCTCTATGGAGTAAAGGAGAAAAAGATGAAAGAGTTTAAAAATAAAGTAGCACTTATAACAGGTGCAGGAAATGGGTTTGGGTTTGAAATTGCCAAAGAATGTGCAGCTAGAGGTATGAAGCTGGCACTAAACGATATCGACAAAAACGACCTGGAAGCGGCTTCCGAGGTTCTTCGTAAAGCCGGGGCAGAGGTTCTCACTTTACACGCAGATGTCACAGTATCCGAAGAAGTAGAAAAGCTCGTAGACAGTACTATTGAGACTTTTGGGCAGATCGACTTTCTTGTCAATAATGCTGGAGTTGCTATATCAGGACCTGTCTGGGAACTACCTCTTCAGGACTGGGAATGGATTGTTTCTGCCAATATCATGAGCCAAGTTTATGCTATGAAAAAGGTCATTCCTCTCATGCTGAAACAGGATACAGAATGCCATATTCTCAATGTAGCCTCCGTGGCAGGCCTTATCACCTCCAATGGGATGCCGGCCTATCATACTACAAAGCATGCCAGTGTGGCACTCACAGAAAGCACCAGCTTCGACCTTCAGGCCATTGGCTCCAAAATAAAACTCTCAGTTTTCTGTCCAGGATTTGTACAAACAGATCTTCACAACTATGAACGTCATCGCCCAGAACGGTTTAATGACAAAAGTGATCCCTACTATCAAAGTCCTTCCTACTTTGCAGGTCTGAAAAGAGCAGAGTTTGTCATCAAAACAGGAATGCCCATTGATTCCATCGGTATGAGTGTACTCACAGCCATAGAGGAAAATCAGTTTTATATTCTGACTCACCCACTCTACAATACCATCATCGGACGTAGAGTGAAGGACATGTTAGAAGGCCGTGGTCCAGATCTTCAGGTGCTGAGAGGTTAGTATCTCCTCTAGAAACCACATATATCTTTAACTAAGGAACACAAACTCTCACTTTAAACACGTCATAAAACTTTTATCCAATACGTTGATTCACCAAAAGAAACACCTTGGTTTTCAAAAAGTTTCTTTTGGTGTTTTTTTCAGATTCTCAGTATTTGCCCTTCAAAAAATCAATCTCACAATATTTGCATAAATATTCATTTCATACAAAATAAGTCTAGGATGTAACCTTTACCTGCTGTATCATAAAAGGGTAAACCCCTGGGAGATGCGTCTTTTCCAATTCCACCTTGAAATCTGATATTCCTTCCCTTGATTTAATTCTTTCGACGCTTCTTCCTATTTTACAGCATGAGTCTCCTGTTTAAGCTAAAACCTTAAGCAGGAGACTTCTTGTTTCACCTGAATATTCCAGTAAAAAAAAAGAACCCCATTCTTTTTCGAAAATCTCCGTTGAAAGAATGGGGTTTTGAAATGAGAGGCATGGTCTATGAGGGAAAAAACGATCTTATGCTTCCAGTTCCTTGATTCTCTTCGCCAGAGCCAGGGCTGCCTTCTTGAAGCACTCCATTGGAGGATTTACAACACCTGCTCCAATCATACCGATACCAGGCTCTTTATGAGCAATGGCAGTATCGATGAGTGGGAGAACACCTGTCTCCAGAACTTTTCTCAGATCAATTCCAGTTGGAATACCCTGGAAGTTCAGGATTGGAATGGTCACATTTGGATTTTCAGTGTTGGTGATTTCACCCATCTTCTTGGTGTAGTTGATGGCGTCATTTACAGTTCCACCAACAAGGGAAACGATGGCTGGGGCTGTGGACATAGCGAATCCGCCAATGCCATAGGTTTCTGTGATGGCGCTGTCTCCGATATCAAGGCCTGAGTCTTCTGGCTTGAATCCTGCAAAGAGAGGTCCTACAACCACCTGAGCGGGTCCAGTGAACCACTGGTTGCCTTCCAGTCCGCTGACACGGATACCGAACTCATATCCATTTCTGGCCATGGTGGTCAAAATGGAGCTGTATTCCACATTGTGGGCAGCGTCCATGGCATTCTTCGCCAGAGCCATCCATGTAGGTCCGGAGAAGTAGTCAGAGGATGCCACGAAGTTGAACACATCCACCTTGTCTTTGGTGGAGAAGCTGGTCTGCACCAGATAAGGGGTCAGTGCCTGAATAAGAAGTGTAGTACCTGCTACGTTTCTGTTATGGCACTCATCTCCCATGTGTAGCGCCTGGGAAAGAAGAAGTCTCAGATCGATTTCTCCTGCAATCTCCATGGCTTCCTTCAGCATTGGTCCAAGTACATCTCTCATCCAGATGAGTCTTTCAATAACACTTTCGTCATTGGCACCCATTCTGAGGATCTTGGAAAGCTGCTCGCTGAGGTTTGTATAGGAAACATTTCCGTAGGTCTTGTTTTCTACGATATGCACGTACATAGAAGGAGAGGTGACTCCTGCCATGGATCCTACCGTGCTGTGCTCGTGGCATGGAGAGAACTCAATCTCTCCAGAAGCTGCCAGTCTCTCTGCATCAGCAATATCTTTTGCCAATCCTTCGAAAACAAGCGCTCCTGTCACCGCACCCTTCATGGCACCACACATGTTTTCCCAAGCCACTGGTGGGCCTGCATGGATGATCATGTTCTTCTTCATTCCTGGAATGACGTTGATCGCCTGATCAAAGCCAATGAGTACAGGTCTGGAAGAAACTACTTTTTCTACCACTTCTTTGTTTGCTGCTTCTATCTTTTCGCGGATTCCTGGAGTATCCAGATAGTCCAGTGCTGCCAGCACTTCTTCATCTCCATCTGCTGGAGGCATGAAATTCACCTGGGATACTTTTACCCCCTGGCTGTTGAGATCTTCTTTGAACATCTCCAGTCCTACGTTGACAACTTCCAGGTCACTGCTGAATAATTCGTTGATTTTTACCATGATTAGTTTTCCTCCTTTGACACGAATCCTCTGGATAAGAGTCCAGTGTTCTCACTGCTGCTGGAAATGGTCACACCTTCTGCCATGAGTCTTTCCACCTGATCATCAAAGACCTGTGGATCCAGCTCAGTTCCTAATACAAATGCTAGAATTTCCAGATGTCTGCCTTCTTTTGCTGCAATGGCCTTTGCTTCCTTGATGGCAGGAAGAGTAGCACCCACTGGGTCCATATGAGCGCCGTATCCAAGGATCATATCAATGGCAATGACGCCAACTTCAGGATCTTTCGCTTCCTTCACAATACGGTCCAGTCTTAAGGATGGGTCAATCATTGGATGAGGTCTTCCCTGTGTGAAGCTGTCATCTCCAAAATCGATGAAGGTATGCTCTTTGCTTACTTCCATAGGTCCGATCTTATAAGCTTCCTTCTTGGAGATGTTGCTGTATACAGGTCCAACAGCTTCTTCTACAAGGTATGCAACTTCCTGGCAGATGGTTCCGCCACAGAAGAGGCCTCTTACATATTTCTGCTCTGGATTCAGCTTAGCTTTGATTTCTTCAATGAGTGGCATATTGAGTGAATGCTTGTTGATGGTTTCTTCTGGAACACCAGACAGAATCACAGCCTTCAGCGCTGCCTGCTTGGTGGTCTTTGCATAAATCGCTCCTGAAGCTTCGATTTCCTTTTGGTCTCCCCCAAGGAAACAGATGACTACAGGCTTCTCGCTCTTCTGTACTTCTGCATAAATCTTGTCTGCAACTTCTTTTGCGGGTGGCTTGGAAACCAGAATGATAATCTTGGTGTCCTCATCTTCCTGAAGTGCTTTGATGCCGTCCAGCATCATGATGCCGCCTACTTCTTTAGACAGGTCTCTTCCGCCAGTTCCGATGAGCTGGGAAACACCGCCGCCAAAGTCATGGATACGAACGCTGACTTCCTGTGCGCCTGTTCCTGAAGCTGCAACGATTCCGATGGATCCGCGTCTTACCTCATTGGCGAAGCAAAGTCCTTTTCCGTTTAATATTGCGGTACCGCAGTCTGGTCCCATGACAAGAAGACCCTTTTCATGCGCTTCTTTCTTCAGTTCAATTTCATCTTCCAGTGTCACGTTGTCACTGAACATCATGACATGAAGTCCTTCCCGGATGGCTTTCTTTGCCACTCTTGCTGCGTAAGCGCCAGGTACGGAAATTACAGCAACCTTAGCATCCTTGTGGTGCTTTACAGCGGCTTCTACACTGCTGTAAGTAAGATCCTTCTCTTCGCCCTGCACTTCTTTTCTCTGCATGACTTCTTCTACTTTTACGAGAAGCTCTTCTGGATCGTAGCCTTCCTCACTCTCGATGACGATCATAAGATCTCCAGGCTTTGCCTCTTCTGCTTCTTTCTGAAGAAGACCTGTGTTCTTTAAAACATCCTTGTTCATGCTGGTGCCCATGGCGATGTTCACCTGCTTGACGCCTTCTACACCATTGGCTTTGGTAGAAAGTGCCATAAGGGATACAGAATCAAAATAAGTGTTCTTTTTGATGATGGTTTTAATTGCCATTTCATTTCTCCTTTTCCAAACATATTTTTAATAAGCTCAGGACTCCTAAAAGAATATCCTGGCCAGAAGTGTGTCCAATTGATCTAACCTGTTCTCTTTCTTTTTCAATCTCCTTATCTCTCAGAATGGCCTTTATGAAATCCAGGAGATTCCTCCGTACAAAGCCTTCCCGTGCTCTTGCGAGGCCATGGAAGCTCAAGAGATTTGTCTCGTCCCGGGCTTCTAAAAGCACCTGGTCAAAAAGCGGCAGATATTTTTCATATGGATTTCCCGGAAGGTTTAGTACGAGCATCATGCCAAGAAGCACATCATCTCCGCTGGGGGTAAGCCCAGGTCCAAGCCCAATGAGCTTTTTAGAAGACGAGAGAATCTGATCTTCATCCTTCTTCTGGAAGGCATCGGTAAGATCCATCAGCCGTTCATGAAGCAGTTTTTCCACAGCTCTCTCATATGGGGAATCTCCGTGTTGATTTTCTCTCTCCAGTATGTTTTCTGTTTCCTGTATCAATCTATAACACCAGGGGGATGGGTCATAGGGAGGAAAGAGGAGAGAAAACCGGGAAGCATTCTCCAAAGGTATGCGATGCCCTGGAATGCTAATCTCTTCTCTGGTCATGAGGATCCTCTGATCTTTTATAAAAGGAGACTCCTCGAAGCTCTTCAGGGATAAGGTAACGGCCAGAGGTCCGTCATCCATTTCAGAAGTGAGCAGGGTATAGAGATGGTTCTCCTCATCAATGATATTCAGCGCTTTCTGAAACACACTGTGCACCTGGCCCCTGATGGGTCCTTGAGTCAGCAGTCTGTCCAGCGCATCATGAATCTTCAGGGCTTCCATCTCTATGTCCTCCTCTACTTGCTATGCTTTTAAAAAATAAGGTTTATCGGGCTTCCAGTTTTTCTTCCACTCTGGAAAGCTCTGCTTCATATACAGGAGACTGCTTCATGGAAAGCGCCAGGTTCAGCAGCTCTTTTGCTTCTTCCAGACGTCCCAGAAGATGAAGTGACTGCGCCTTGTGGAATACATAAAGAGAGTTTCCTTTATCCAGTACAATGGCTTTGTCCATGGCTTCCACCGCTTCCTCATGACGTCCTAGAGATCTCAAACTGTTTGCCTTGTGGAAGCAGTAGTCATACCGTGGTGGATCCAGTTCCAGAAGATCATCCATGGTTTTCACCGCTGCTTCATGCATGCCCAGTTCTCTCAAGTAGTTGGACATGTGGTATCTGTAGAAGAAGTCCTGTGGATTCATCTCGATGGCTTTCTCATACTCTCGAAGGGCTTCTTCGCTCTTCTTCATAAGTCTTAAGGTGTTTGCAGTGTAGAAGTAGAATTCAGGAAGTGCCTTTGGCAGCTTCGCCCCTTCCAGGTAAGCTTCCAGAGCCTTGTCATACTCTACTTTCAGAGTGTACACATACCCTTTCAGGTAGTAGGCTTCCAAAGCTGTCTTCTCTTCCTTCACCAGGGTATCCAGCACTTTCAGCGCTTCTTCATAATGGTTCTCTTCAATAAGACGTCTTGCTTCCAAAACTGCAGGAACCTTCTTTGGCTCCCTTTGCTCTAAGATAGAAAGGACTTTCTCATTTCCTCTTTTTCGGGCTACTTCTATGGGGCTGTTGCCATCGTGATCCACATCATGGGGACGGGCTCCGTTTTCCATGAGTTTTCTTACAATATCACTGTACAGGAAGCTTTCGTTACCAAGGATCACTGCTTCCTGAAGGGCGGACCAGCCAAGATCGTTCACGTGATTCACAGGAACCCCTGCCTTAATACCCACTTCTACGGTCTTTAAGTATCCTTTTTCAGAGCTTGGAAGAAGCACAGTGCCGCCAAAGCGGTTTACGGACTTCAGATCTGGTGAGAACGCCAGAGCCTTCTCCAGAATTCTGTGGAACCCGTTGGCTCCTGCACAGAGCCAAGGACTCAGCATGGTGTTGTCTCGGATGTTGAGATTGGCTCCTTTTTCCATAAGAAGCGTAGCCAGCTCCAGATTGTTCTTCTGAACAGCAATCATCAGTGGAGTACGCCCGTCTTTGTCCTGTACATCGATGAATGCACCCTCTTCAATGAGCCGTGCCACTTCTTCTATGTTTTCAAGACCTGCTTGGCGCAGTAATTCGTCATTCATTGTCATTTCTCCTTACTTTTGGAATGGGAGGAAGGAGCCTTTTCATATGAAGGCTTCCTTCCTCATCTTTTATCTTCTGTATCTTCTTAAGCGGTCTGATCCGGCATATCTGTTTCTCCAGCCAGGCCCTTCTTGTCTGCAAAGAACTTGTAGGCAAAAAGACCAGCGATGAGAAGGTATCCGACGGTGATTTCTGGCTGCAGACCAAATCCTACGCCAGGGGAGTGGATAACACCTGTATAGGTTAGGACTGCTGCAGTAACTGCTGTGATGATGGCTTTTGTGGAGTCATTTCTGATGGCAAAGACCACAAGACATCCCCAGACAATACTGGATATTGGTGCGCCGCTTCCAAGAGCGACCAGGCCTCTGTGGTACACGCCTGCCTTGGTGAAGGCTTCCAGTCCTACAGCGCCAGCGTTGGTTCCAGCTGCGCTCAAGGTGTTGTTCACAAGAGTCAGAGCCCAGTTGGCAATCCATGGGAAGAGGGATACAAACACAACAGGCAGTTCAATCTTTGGTGTTTCATTGGCAGCCTGTCTAGCTACAACGATTCCTACGTAGAAGAGGATTGGGAATACAGCACTCAGTGGAATGATGCCCAGGAAGAGGCCACCAAGACCTAAGATGCTGATGATAAATACAGTGAACCCAGTGACTAAGGTATATCCGATACCTGCACCAATGGATTTCCAGCCTGGATGTCCGATGTATACGGTGGTTGGGAAAGGACAACCAAAGAAACTTCCGATGATGGAGGAGATTCCGTTGGCCAGCATGATGTTTCTTACGTTGAAGTCATCGCCAGCTGCAGAAGCGGATTCAATGTTTTCCAGGGTGAAGATAAAGTTTGTAACGCCCAGTGGAATCGCTGAAATCAGGAACACCATCGCTGGGGAGATGCCTTTGAAAAGATCTCCAAACTGTGGAATTGGGAAGGAGAAGCCAACCTGCTTCAGACCTTCTGTGATGCCTGAAGCATCCATCTGTCCAAAGAGCCAAGCCAGTACAGTACCGATGGCAAGGATCAGGAATCCTGTAGGAATCTTAGGGAATACCGCTTTCTTACCAAACCAGTTGATGAAGATGACAGCGATCACAACAAATGCTACATAAGGTGCTTCAAAGGACTGAAGGATTGGGTTCATAGCAAGAAGCAGAAGTCCCAGTCCAGAAAGAGCGGATAGAAGAACGCTTCTTGGGATGATTCTTCTCAGCCAGTCTCCAATGAATGCGCCGGAAAGTTCGATGAGCGCTTCCAGGAAACACCAGCCAAGAGCTACACGCCAAGCGTAGTACACATCTCCAGTGGATTTTGCGATAGGCATGATGACCATAAACACTACGATGAAGATCGAGGGTGCACTAGGCCCCGATGGAAGCGCAGTGACATCCGTACGTCCTGTTTTCTTCATCAGGTTCTTTCCTGCATACCAGTAGAAAAAACCTGCAATGAAGATGGCAAGTCCGAAACCAGGAGCAATTCTCTTATAGACAAATTCCGCAGGCATGCCAACGGTAAAAATCAGAAGTCCCGCCATGGTAAAGAAGTTTGTAAGATTATTGGCAAGCAGTCCGAAGTATGCACCCCAGTCGCCTTTTTTCCAGCCAAGTAGTTGAGCCATAATATACCTCCTAAAAATAAGTTCAAAATATTGGACTCTTTTTTCCTCCTCCTGCATGAACCCGGGTACCCTGTCGAAGACACACATTCCGGAAGGAAATTTCCTTTGTCATGTTCTATGTTAACTTTTGTAAACAATTTCATCATTGGCTGATATCACCTAAGATTTCACTTTCTGTTTGTGCACAAGAAACAAAGTCATTGTTCTTTTTCACAAGGAAGCCTATAATGTATCTAACTTATGAATTTTTTAACAAATCGAGGTGTGAGACAATGCTTACAGTCAGGCAACTTTTAAAACTTCCGGCACTTCGGGATCTCAAGCTGGTGTCCGGCGAAGAAGGACTGGACCATGTGATCTCCAGTGTCAACATCATGGATAATCCCGATGCTCTCGACTGGTTCTCCCCTGGAGAGATGCTGGTCACTTCCGGCTATTTCTTCAAGGACAGTGAAGAACGTCAAAAAGAAGTGATGAAGCAGCTGAAGAACCTCAACTGTCCCGCCCTGTGCATCAAGCCCAAACGGTATTTCGGCACCGTTCCGGACTGTATTCTGGAACTTGGCAATAAGTACAAAATGCCCATCATTGAGATCCCCTACGGCATGTCTTTTGCTAAAATATCTACCTTTGTTCTGGCAGAAACATCCGAGAACTATGATGTGATCAATAAAAAATCCCTGGAAATCCACGAGGAGTTTCTTCGGATCTCTCTTCACAGCGGAGGTCTCAAAAAAATATGTCAGAGCCTTTCCTCTATGATTGGAAACTCCGTGATTCTCATGGATAAGTACTGGAATGTTCTCCTATGGGAGCTTCAGGAGGAGGATCCACATCCGGTGACGGAGTTTCTTCCACTGGAGATGTCCAAGTCTTTTGTGGATGATGAGTTCATCCGGACGCTCCCTATGGATTTTGAAAGTCTTCAGAAACCCCTCGTCCGTTCCACCACCCTCCACGACGTGGAGATTCCTTTTGTCCTGATGCCTGTTTCCATCGGTGTGCAGCACCATGGGTATATTCTGGTATGGAATACCTTGAAAGAGCTCCAGGATGTGGATTTCATCGCTCTGGAAAATGCGGCCATGTCCTTTGCCCTGGAAAGAATCCGGAACAATGAGCTGGAAAGAACCAAAAACAGAGTCCGAAGAGATTTCTTTGACGAGCTTTTATCCGGTCAGATCAAGGACGTGGAAAATCTCACCTACCTCTGCGAGGTCCACGGTCTCAATCCGAGTCTTTCTTATACGCCTATGATTCTCTCCGTGTCCTTAGAAAGTGAGTATTCCCTAGAAAATCTTCTTGAACGAAAACGGGAGGAAGATGAAAAGGTCAAAGAAACCCTCCGCTTTATAGAGGACTACGCCAGCCAGAAAGATTACGTTCTTCACGCTTTTAGTCAAAATACACAAATCATTCTTCTTCTGGGAAAAAAAGCCAAAGAGGACCATTCCATCTCCTACATGAAATCCTTGGGAGAGGAGCTTCTGACGGATGCGGAAATGTACATCAAAAGTGTACAGCTCACCCTGGGCATCGGTAAAACTGCCACAAACCTTCTGGATCTTCACAAATCTTTCCGGGAAGCCAAGGAAGCCCTCAGGCTTCTGAAAAAGTCCCCTACAGAGAAGAAGATCTCTCATTTTGAAGATTTCATTGTGCACCACTTTCTGGAAGAGAACATCGATCCCAAGGAGATGACACAGTTTTTCCAGCATACGTTAGGCCCCATCCAGGAGTACGATGAGAAATACAAAAGTGAGCTTCTGCCCACCTTGGAGTCCTGGATTGCCCACCACTTCAATGTAGCCGAAACCGCCCGTGCTCTTTTTGCCCATAGAAACACCATCCTCTACCGGATGGACCGGATTTCCACCATCCTACAGTCGGATCTGAAAGACTCCGACGAGATTCTCAAATACCAGCTGGCTCTTAAGATCTACCGGCTGCTGGATCTTTAAAGGATGACTTTCAAAAAATTTAAAGGTCTGGGTTTATGCCTCACAAAGCATGAACCCAGACCTTTTCTTTTGTGTTTCTATGATGTTTTCTTTAGTACTTGACGATTCTTGTACCCGTCTCGCCCTTGATGGCACGCTTCAGCTGATCCATGGAAGTAATGAGCGCTTCCCCACCTGTGGCCTCCACAAAGGAAAGAGCCGCATCGATCTTGGGTCCCATGCTTCCTGCAGGGAACTGTCCATCGGCCATGTGTTTTCTTGCCGCTTCCACATCCATGACAGAAAGGTTCTCCTGTGTAGGCTTGCCAAAGTTCACTGCCACCTGTTCTACACCCGTAAGGATCACAAGTAGATCTGCATCAATTTCCAGAGCAAGCAGTGCGGATGCATAATCTTTATCGATGACCGCCTCTACTCCGTGATACTGGTCTTCCACATCTTTAATGACTGGAATTCCGCCGCCGCCAGCTGCGATGACCAGGTATCCTAGACCTGCCAGAGCTTTAACAGCTTCCTTCTCGATGATCTCCTGAGGTTTTGGTGAAGCCACTACTCTTCTATATCCACGGCCGCTGTCTTCCTTCATCACAAATCCTTTTTCTGCCATGAGAACATCTGCTTCTTCCTTGGTGAAGAAAGGTCCCACTGGTTTTGTAGGATTCTTAAATGCTGGGTCTGTTCCGTATACTTCCACCTGGGTCACCAGGGAAACAATCTTTTTCGTCAGGCCTCTCTCCTTCATACGGTTCATGAGGCTCTGCTTGATGACATAACCAAGAAGTCCTTGGGTCTCTGCACCGCAGGCATCCATGGGATACGCAGGCACAAGATCCTTCCCCGCTTCTCCCTTAATCAGAGAATTCCCTACGTGGGGTCCATTTCCGTGGGTCAGCACCACATTGTATCCTTCTTCTAAAAGATTGATGATATGGTCACAACTTTTACTCACATTTTCAAACTGCTCTTCGATGGTTCCTTTTTGCCCTTCCATGATGATGGCATTTCCGCCTATCGCAATGACTGCTGTTTTCATGATAATCCTTCCTTTCTGAAATCCTTTTCTAGGAATAACTTTATCATGAGAAAGAAAGAACAACCCACCCACAAAACAGCCAAAAAGAACCCTGTTCTTTTGGTTATAGTAACCAAATTGCATTAAAAGAAAAAAGACCGGAGCATCTTACAGCTTTCTCTTACTTTTCCTTATTCTTCCCACAGAATTGGCACAAGCTTCTTTAGGAGAACACCCTCCGCTTCCTCATAAAGAGGGAAGGACGCTTCCTCCTTGGATACGAGAAGCCTGTCTATGGACTCTTCTCCTTCTAAAGAAGATTCATACTCCAGGAGAAGATATGCTGTATCCTTATCTGGTCTGTACTCTTCCAGATTCTCAGAAAAAGGAAGCACTGTTTCCTTTCTGATAGCATGGTCCTTTCCCATCTCAAATATTCTCACGACTTCCGGTGCCGCTTTATACAGAAAGCTCACCTTGAACTTCATCTGATATCCTTCGTTGTTTCCGATTTCGTCATAAGAGTCATCTTCTGAAAGCATCAGCGCACTGAGATGATCCACTTGATAGCCCATGTCATCAGACCGCTGCATGAAAACCTCTCCGTTCTCATCCTGGCGAATCCGGTAAGGATAGAAGATCTGATTTTTCTCTGTGAAGTAGAGCACGGCTTCCACATCTTGCGCGGTTCCACCTCCCTCTCCCACACTGACAGTGATATTCATGTCTGAAAGATGGCCACTGGTGACCTGCTCCTGATATCTTTCTCCATCTTTTTTGGTTACAGAAGGAGAAAAAAAGAAATATCCTTTCTCCTCTTTCACCTCATAGGTCTCCGTTTCTTCATCATAGACCACTTCTGGAAGATCTTCTTCTTCTAGTTGCCCCATCCGGTCTGTTCGTAGGTATACCCCGATGAACCTTCCTTTGGAAACCTGCTCCTCCTCTTTCGCCAGCTGACATCCTGTGATCATCATGACCCCCAATAGGAGACCACCAATCAAAAATTTATGCTTCATATTCTTCCTCCTCCAGTTCTCCGTCAAATTTCAACAGATCCCCCACATCACACCCCAGAAAATAACAGATTCGGTTTATCGTATGGAACCTGATGCCTTTCGCTTTTCCACTTCTTAAAATGGAGAGATTGGCTTCTGTGATCCCCACAAGACCGCAAAGCTCCTTTGCTGTCATGCCCCGCTCTTTCAGCATCTCATCCAGATGCACGTTAATCGCCAAGAAACTCCCTCCTTTTTATATGAACAGATCGTTGTCTTCTCTCAGCGCTTTGTTTTCCTTCAAAAGCACTGTCAGAAGATAGATCCCGATGGATGCCATCATGGGCAGAACCGGCAGTAGGAGGGTCACTTCCATGGAAAGGATGTTCCCCAAAAAAAGCAGCTGCAGGAAGTGATAGGAAAGGTTCATCAGAACCGTCATCTGGATGAGCGTAACACTCCCTTTTCCAAGCCGCTCTGAGAGGGCTGCCGCTTCTTCTGTAGTCCCTTCTTTTGAAAGCTCCAGAAGCCTCGCTCCCCGATAAAGGAGCGGAATGCCCAAAAGGTACGGAAGAGCGCCCAGTAAAAACTGCAGAAGTAGGAAAAATTGGCTGATGGTAAGACTGCCAGTTCCATAAAGTACACCCAGCATCTCAGTATTTCCTTGAAGAAGAGCTTCACTTTTAGAGATCCACTGCCACAGCTGAGGGCCCATCACTTGAAAAACAAAAAGAAGAAACATCAGATAAAGGGCTCCTTGCCCATAGGCAAAAAGACCTGTGCGATCCTTCTCTTTCAGGGCATGAAGGGCAGACAGCACAATATAGGAAAAGAGGAGAGAATATAGAACGCCTCCCATGAGCATCGCAAAAATGCCCTCTCCACCGAAGTCTCCATAAAGCGCAGACAGATTTCTTGGATTCATGAGCTGATACAAGGCGTAAAACAGAAGCGCACTTCCAGCTCCCAAAAGCACCTCCCGCAACAGCCTCTCCTTTTTTCGCCTGAGAAACAGCACATAAAGAGGAGACAGGGAAAGATCGAGATAAAGAAGCCAGGCCAGCACATTATAAAACCCACCCTTCAGGGAAAGACTCCTTAGGATCTTTGCAAGGGGCAGAAGAGGAAAGGAGAACACGGAGAGAAACATCTCTGGAGAGCTTCTACGAAACAGAAGAACCAGCAGTAAGATTCCAGACAGTATCCCCGCACTGATGGTCCAGACCTTTTTAGATTGAATCATACAACACACCTTCTTTCTAATTATTGTAAGACGATAATTATTGATCTTAGTGTATCATCAAAATTATTGTTTTACAATAATTTGTAGAGGGAACAGTAGATTTTCTTTTATTCTCTTTTAGAAAGATCGTCGAAGTCATTTTTTATCATGAAAAGACCTTGGCCCTCCTTCTGCTCCAGCAAATCAAATCACATTCTGACATATTCCTTCTGCAGAATTACATTATGTGATATTTTCACTTTCAAGCTTCCTTCCTTCAGAATCTTAGAAGTGCTGTAACTGCCTAAGCTGAAGCTTTACAGTGGTTTTTTTCTGTTTTTTGCTCACGGGATGCTTTTTTCTTCCTCTTCTCTACTCCTATAAACAGTATATCTGTTGTATAATACAACCAAGTGAAAAATTAAGGAGGAAGAACATGTTTATCTGTACAATCAGTGTCTTTCACAAATACGGAAAACAGATTCTGGATGAGATGCTGCAGCCCCTTCAATTGGATTGGCGTTCCATGGTGGTGCTTCTTGTCGTGGATCAGGTTCCGGGCATCTCCCAGGGAAGACTCATCCCTTTTCTTCAGACGGATAAAGCCAATGTGGCGAAGCTTCTGAAAGAAATGGAAGAAAAGGATCTTCTGGAACGGAGAGAAGAGGAAGGCGACCTCAGGATAAAAAACTGTCATCTCACTTTAAAGTCTTCCGCATTGATGCCAGAGCTGAAGAAAATCATGAGAGACTGGGAAGAACAGTGTTTCAGCGGAATCACGGAACCAGAGAAAGAAGTGTTTTTAAAAGTATCCCGTCAGATTGGCTATAATCTCACAGGCCACTGGAAGCTTTAACATCATAAATCAAATAAGACTTACAGAAGAACGGAGGAAAAGTAATGGGAAAAAAAGTATTAGTTGTCGGAGCCGGCATGGCCGGTCTGTCCTCAGCCATACGGCTGCAGCATGCAGGGTATGAGGTGGAGATCTACGAACAGGGACCACAGCCCGGAGGCAAAATGCATCAGATCCAAGCCGAAGGGTTCACCTTTGATGTGGGACCGACTCTGGTCATGATGCCTTCCATCTACCAGGAAGTCTTCGCCCTGGCAGGAAGAAATCCCGATGACTACATCCCCATGAAGAAACTGGATCCTATGTATGAGGTGTACTTCAAAGATGAACCCTACAGACATTATGAAGTAAGTTCGGATCTCACAAAGCTCATGGAGATGGTGGAAAAGAAAGGACCGGAGAATGCCAGAGGCTTTCTTCAGTATCTTTCCGAAATCTACACCCGGTATCAGGTGGCTCTTGATCACTTCATCACGAGGCCCTTCCGGAATAAAAAAGACATCTACAATCCTTTTATGATGCAGCAGGCACTGAAGCTCAAAACCTTTGACAGCGCGGACCATATGATGGCCTCCTTTATGCCGGACAAGGATCTTCAGCAGATGCTTTCTTTCCAGACCCTTTATATCGGGGTATCTCCACAGAAAGGACCCTCTCTTTACAACATCATCCCTATGATTGAACTTCTTTATGGCGTCTGGTTCATTGAAGGCGGGATGCACACCATGGCACAAGGCATGGCGAGACTCTTTGAGGAGCTTGGCGGTAAAATCCACTACAATCATCAGGTGGATGAAATTCTCATCGCGGGTGGAAAAGCCCTGGGACTTTCTGTGAAGGGCAAGGCAGTGACATCAGACTATGTCATCAGCAATGCGGATTTCCCCTACACCATGACCCACCTCATCAAAGAGGACAGCGCCAGAGGAAAATACACCAAAGAAAAGATCGACAGCATGGACTACTCCTGCTCCTGCCTTGTGTTTTACTGGGGTATGGATCAAACCTATGAAAAGCTTGCACCGCACACCTTTGTGATTTCTAAGGATCTGGATGACAACCTTACCCGAATCTTTGACGGACGTCTCATTGAGGATCCTTCCATCTACCTTCATGTGCCCTCCCAGGTGGACCCTTCCATGGCACCGGCAGGCAAATCCAGTTTCTACACACTGATTCCTGTGTCAGAGCTTGGCACAGGAACCTATGAGTGGAGCGAGGAGACCATCAGCTATTACCGGGAAAAAGCCTTTGAAACCCTCTCCCGGATCCCTGGTCTTGAAAATATCCGGGAGGAAGTGGTGTTAGAGAGGATCTTTACTCCAAAAGACTTTGAGCAGTCTTTTTCTGCCTATCGAGGCGCTACTTTTGGACTTCAGCCCACCCTCCGTCAGAGTAACCACTGGAGACCCCAGGCCAAATCCATGGAAGTGGAGGGACTCTACTTCACAGGATCCAGCACTCATCCTGGTGCAGGGGTTCCCATCGTCCTTCAGTCTGGAAAGATCTGCGCCGAGGAGCTGAGACGGGACGAACCAGGAGATGACTTCAAGTGATGGAAAAAGAAAGAAAAGAAGATGTCCTTCAGCGCTCCTATGAAGCCGCAGAAGACATCATGAAGCAACGTGCCAAAAGCTTTTATGAAGCTTTCAGAAGACTCCCTGAAGAGAGATTTCAAGGGGTTTGCGCCCTTTACGCCTTCAACCGCTATGCAGACGACCTGGCAGATGGAGATGCTTTGGGGAAAACAAGAGAAGAAAGGCTGCTGGCCTTGGAAGAGCTGGAAAGAAACGTGAAGAACCTGTATCATGAAGAAGATCACAGTTCTCCCTTGAAGGAAAGTTTCTGGCCCGCCTTTGAGGACACTGTGACCTCCTGGGGAATTCCTCTAGACGCACTTCTTCTTCAGATAGAGGGACAAAAAAGCGATCTCTCTTTTCAGAAGATCACTACTCTGGAGGAACTCAAAGAATACAGCCGGAAAGTAGCGGGGTCTGTGGGCAGAATGATGGTACCTCTATTGGCACTGGATGAAAAACTGGCGGAAGATCCGGAGTTTCTAAGGACTTGTGAAGAACTTGGCATTGGCATGCAGATCACAAACATTCTGCGGGATGTGGGGGAAGACCTTCGGGACAGAGACCGGCTGTACTTGCCTTCAGACCTTTTGGAAGTCTATGGAATAAAGGAAGATATATTAAGAGAACTGAGTTTAAAAGAAGCCTTCACCGAAGAATCCCTACCTGCAGGCTTCATCCCTATGGTGGAGCATCTCATGGATCTTGCGAATCCCTTGTATGAAGGCATCGCTTCTTATCTCCCCTATTTTCATCCAGCAGCAAGAACCCCTTTGCTATCCGCAGCACTTCTTTACCAGGGCATCCATGGAGCCATCCGGAAATCCCGCTATAATGTATTCACAAAAAGGTGCTATACAGATTCCATGACCCGGGCTAAGCTGGTGCTAAAAGCAAAAAGTCTTGTGGATCTTCTGTAACACAGCAATGAACTAAAGGAAGGATAAGAAATATGGAAAACATCATCGGTCTCACTTCATCGCTGGCCTATATTTTCTTTGTCATCGGTATCGCCACAGTGGTGGCAAAGAAAAGCCAAGGCGCTTCAGAAACCTCTCGAAAAGTAGTTCACATCCTGGTGGGCAACTGGGTTTTTCTCACGCCTCTTTTCACGGAGCTCTGGGCTGTAGTCCTTGTGCCCTTCACTTTTATCATCATCAACAGCCTGAGTCTTAAATATACGCTCATTTCGGCCATGGAAAGAAACGATGACAGCTTAGGGACCGTGTACTATGCCGTCAGCCTTTTCTTTCTATCTGGTCTTGGATTCCTCCTTGGGTTCCGGGCGCTGCCTTATATCGGTGTCCTCACCATGGCCTACGGAGATGGTTTTGCCGCCATCTCCGGCAAAAAATGGGGAAAGAAAAAGCCCTTTTCCTTTGCACCTCTTAAGTCATTAACCGGAAGCCTGACGGTGGCCGCTACAGCATTCTTAGCCACCTTTGGCAGTCTTCTCTACTTCCAAAAGGAGTTCAGTATAGAGCGCAGTTTTCTCTTTATTCTTTTTGTTGCACTTCTCAACGGCATTTTTTCTGCCTTCATGGAGCTCACTGGAAAAAAAGGCTGCGACAATCTGACGCTTCCCATAGGATCAGCACTCTTTGCCGTCCTTTCCAT
The DNA here is from genome assembly GCF_003514505.1 of Proteiniclasticum sp. Classification (GTDB taxonomy): domain Bacteria; phylum Bacillota; class Clostridia; order Clostridiales; family Clostridiaceae; genus Proteiniclasticum. The sequence goes on along the minus strand of NZ_DOPX01000009.1, from coordinate 95,306 downwards.
GGAGTTTGGCACCCTACCTTATTTTATTTATCTGGCAGTAGCCCTTGCCATACTGGTTTATGCCTTCAGAAAAGAAGCGATCACCCCGGATGGAATGGTGGCTGCTCTTCTCACCGCTGTAACGTTATATACCCTTGGCGGATTTCTTCTGGGCTCCAGCCTGATTCTCTTCTTTATTCTTGGTACCGGCGTCAGCAAGATGAAAACCAAAGAAAAGAGCGAAGCTGAAAAGACCCAGGAACATACAGGCGCCAGAAACTGGAAGCAGGTCCTGGCAAACTCTCTTCCATCGGTAATCCTCTCCTGGATCTACTTTTTCACAGAGGAACCCATCTATCTGTTTCTTGCCTTCACGGTTTTCTCTGCCGCAGCATCGGATACCTTCTCCTCGGAAATTGGGATGATGAGTAAAGGCAGAGTCTTCCACATCCTCACCGGTAAACCTCTGCCCATGGGTGTTTCCGGTGGCGTGACTCTTCAGGGTCTTGTGGCGGGCATCGTCGGAAGCGTCCTTCTTTCTCTTCCGATTCTGCTGGCCTTTGGCCCAGAAGAATATCTTCTCGGGGTTCTTCTTGGGTTCTTTGGCACCATCATAGACAGTGTTTTAGGGGCCTCTCTTCAACGTAAGTATGAAGATGTTTCTGGAAAACTGCAGGACATTCCTGCCCATGCCATGGACCTGCCGAAGAAAGGCTTCAAGCTGGTATCGAATAACACCGTGAATCTTCTCAGCCTCACTCTGGTAGCCATTATAGGGTATGTGGTGACCACCCTTTGATTTTTGAATTTGAGGATAAAACAATAAGAGCTGGCAACTATGATTGATTTCATGGCTGCCAGCTCTTTTCTATGTTTTTAACATGCTTTTATACGTAAGGATCCTCTTCTTTAGATACATCAGCTGTACTTAAGACACTGTTTTTCTCCAGCTCTTCCAGACGTTTTGTGAGATCTTCCACCGTTTCAATCTGATGAAGAATAAAGGTCATGGGGATGGCTGTCATAAGAGCAAAAAGCAGGAGGATCCCCCATCCGCTCAGTAGCGAATCACTAAATACTGTTAGGAGCAGTATCAGAATCACAAGATTAAGGAAAAATAGAGCAAAGAAATTTTTCATGGCATCTCCTTCCATTTACGTTTCATGATGATACTTTCTCAGAAGCACTTTTTCCAAGTATCAGCTGATATCTTATTGTACTCCCTTTAGTGGGTAGATGGGGTCTAAGCTCCCTACAGGGTAATAGGCCAAGTCTTCTGCCGTCCAGTTACTGGTTGAGAAGGCTTGCCGGTTCTGGTCCGGTAGGGGAAAAAGATCTTTGTCCTCTACTTTTCCAGTCTTTTGGTAGAGATTCCCCGATGAAATCTCATAATAGTAATGATAGTCCTCTATGGTTTTCTCATGGGTGAAACCAAATAGAAAGATCCCTTTTTCATCACTGCTGAGTCTTGTTTCTGAAAGTACGCCCTCTCCAAAGGCTTTCTCCACATTGAGGTCAAAAGCGGTCAGCATTTTTTCATTTTCCACATCATAGAGAAATACACCAAATGACGTATGAATTCCGATCTTTTCTTCTGTCTCGTAAAAGAGATTCCCGATTTCAGCGCGTTTATTCGCTTCACTGTATCGTGGTGTCTGAAGATACTGATTATAGTTTTCTATATCCTTATTTTTGTCACAGGCTGCTCCAAATAAGAGAAGCATGCCCAGAACAATACTCCAATATTTTTTCATACTACTCACCCTTACATCAACTACATGATGCATTCTTTCTTCGTTATTTTTCTCTGCTTTCTTTCAGATAATAGAGATCTTTTCGAAAGGCAAGATAGACCCATATGATGAAATAGACGGGGATGAGAAGCATCAGCAGCGCAAGGTATCCGGACTGCTGAAACATAACAAATCTTCTTCCAGAAAGAAAGATGACAAAAATCAGCATGAGGAGGAACACAAGAAATGCCCCAGCGAACAAAGCTCCGCTCATATCCATCAGATGCTTGCCCATGAACCGGTCCCCTTGCTCTGTTCCCAGGAATACTAGAAAGGCCAGTAAAATGGGACCTGGCCAGGTCCATAGAATATAGGATTTCTGGTCTACTTCTTCTTCTCTTTTCAGGATCTTAATGATTTTCAAATGATTTCCCCCTTAATTCAGAGCTTCTGGTTCGCGGAGTTCAAGTTTTATGAAACGGTCCATCTCAGGATAAACCGGCACCACATCTAAGATAAATCGGTACAGATTTCCTTCCACAAAGTCCTTCACCCGATATCCCGGATAAGAGAAGGATTCTTCTGTTCCATCCCCAGTGTTAAAGACCAGGTAGGTTCTGTCAGTTTCACCATGATAATAGACCTGTTCTAAGCGGTCTTCCACAATCATCTGGTCTCCGGCCACATAGTTTCGCGCTTCAAAAAGGACCATCCCTGTCTTTTCGTCCTTCATCTCCCACTGGACATCACGGAATGTGAGTACTCGGTTTTTATCATAGCCAGCTTCTCTTTCCACGGTGTCCCTCACAACAAACATAAAGTTCTTATATTCATAAACTTTCAGATGGTCTCCGAATACCCTTTCCACTTCCTTGGGCTGGATTTGGTACTCTATTTTGACTGGCTGCTGCTCTTCTGTTTCTAGGATTTCATCTATGATCTCCGCAGATGGCTTCATCACTGGGTTTGTCAAAAGCAGTACCGCTGATATGCCCAAAAGCATCAAGGAGAACACCCTGATCCACTTTTTCGGTTTTTTATACTGAAGGATATTCCGGACTCTTCCCTTAAGATCTCCAGCGGAATACCCCGCGAGAAGCAACGGATCCGGTTTTCTCATTTCAAGACTGAGCAGGGTCTCTATATAGGCTTTGTGCTGAGCCTTCTCCATGTTTTTCAGGACGGCCTCATCACAGGACTGCTCCATATCCCGGACCATGAAGACGAAAGAAATAAAGAGGATGGGATTGAACCAATGAATCAGAAGTATCAGATAAGAAAGGGCCTTGATCAGAGGATCCTGTCTTCTCAAATGTTCTTTCTCATGCTCAATGATATGAATACTTTCGATGCTGCTTAAGTTTTTTGGAAGGTATATCCTGGGACGTATGATCCCATAGGCAAAGGGTCTTTTTATCTCATTGCCCGTGAAAATCTCACCGGATATCCGTTTTGCTCCCTGGATCTTTCTTCGGATTTTCCATAGACTGCCGATAAAGTGAAGAAAAAGGATTCCAAGGACACCGTAGTAAACTGCGGCTAAAATATCAACCAGTACGAGATCCTTTACGAGGGACGCCTTGTCTCCCAGAAACAGTACCGGGACCTCAATGAAGGTTTCTGTGGTCTCCATGGTGATGCTTTCTTGGGCTCTTTCTGCCACAAGAGTCTCTGGCAGGATGCTCACAGGACTGTTGATGCCAACAGGAAGGAGCAGACGAAAAAGCAGAATGCTCCATAAAGCATAGGAAAAGATTTTCGGAAACCTCTTCAGAAGCATTCTCACAAAGAAGATCCAAAGAGCCACATAAGATGCCTGAATCGAAAGGCTGAGGATGGCGATGAACAGCTCTCTCATCCGTTTTCCTCCTCCATCATTTTTCGTATTTCGGCAAGCTCTTTCTCCGAAAGCTTCCTCTCTCCTGTGAAAGAAGCCAGAAACGATGGAAGAGAACCTTGAAAGAACCGGTCCAGAAAGTCTTTGCTTTCGGCGTAGAGCGCTTCTTCTCTGGATATCAACGCACTGACCGTTGCTTCTTCATTTCTCAAAAATCCTTTGTGCACCAATTTTCTTAACACGGTATAGGTTGTGGATTTTTTCCAGCCGAGGGTTTCCTCTGCTTTTTTCACAAGTTCCGTGGAGTTGATGGGTTCATGCGCCCAAATAATATCCATCAGATTATATTCTGCTTCAAAAAGTTTATATGCACTCATACAGATCCTCCTCCTTTTTTCTATAAGTTTATCATAATAAACCTCTCTTCACAACAACAGATTCTGAATTTTCTGCACGCATTCTGGCATTTCTATTCCTTCATCCCAGAAGCTATGCAGTTTTGATTTCTTCGTTTCAACTTCCAGCCCATTTACGTTATAATGAGAGAGACTTATGAATTTGAAATATCGAAAACGAGGTGCCGTATGCAGGATATATTAAAACTAAAACCCATCTTCCAGGAAAGAATCTGGGGTGGAAGAGCCTTAGAAGAGTACTTTGGATATGAGATTCCCAGCGATACCACCGGTGAATGCTGGGCAATCTCCGCTCACAGAAATGGAGACTGCCTCATTGAGAATGGAGAATTGGCGGGAAAGAAGCTGAGTGAAGTCTATAAAAGCCATAGAGACCTTTTTGGCAGGATCAATTCTCCTGTATTTCCTCTACTCACGAAGATTCTGGATGCCAAAAACGATCTCAGTGTGCAGGTCCATCCCGATGATGAGTATGCCATGCAAGTGGAAAATGACTTAGGAAAAACAGAATGCTGGTATATTCTTGATTGTGAAGAGGGCGCGGAGCTCATCTTCGGACATACCGCAAGAACAAGAAAAGAACTGGAAGAAATGATACAAAGGGGAAACTGGGACAGGCTCCTGACTCGCGTCTCCATTCAGCCTGGGGATTTCTTCTACGTGCCCTCAGGGACCATCCATGCGCTCTGTAAAGGAACGCTGGTTCTGGAAACCCAGCAGTCCTCTGACACCACCTACCGGGTTTATGACTATGACCGTGTGGATGATGAAGGGAAGAAGAGAGATCTTCATATCGAGTCCTCCATTAAAGTGGCCATGGTGCCCCATGTCGGCACTCGAGTGCACCCAACGGTACAGGAAGAAGAAAATCTCACCATCACCCACTATGTGGACTCCACCTTCTTCACAGTGGAAAAGTGGGATGTTCATGGAGAATCAGACAAGAAGCTTCCTGGATTCACCTTGGTCAGTATCCTTACCGGAGAAGGCACCATGAATGATCTTCCAATTAAAAAAGGAGACCATTTCATCTTGACAGAGGCTAAAGACACGGTGAAACTAGAGGGACAGTTCACCGCCATGGTGTCCTGGATTGCTAAAATAAAGTGCTGAAACCTCTAAGAAAAATAACAAGACCTGCTTTCATGAAGGACTCCCTTCATGAGTAAGCAGGTCTTTTGCTATGGAAAACTAATGGATAACGATGATTTAAGCTGCTTTATCAGCCTTCTGGTCTTTCTTCAGCACACTGGCCTTCAAGAAGAATCCGAGGCATCCCAGTGCAAAGACGATACCCACTGGGTAAGCAATGGAAGTGCTGAGCTTGAAGCCTTCAGGTGCCATCAGAATGTAAGTCATACTTACTGCTGACATGAAGGTCGCAGGAATCGCAGCCAGCCAGAAATTCTTTGCGTTTCTGTACAGATACATAGCAGCCAGCCATAATGCCATCATGGCTAAGGTCTGGTTACTCCAGGAGAAGTATCTCCAGATCATCTGCACATCCATCTGTGTAAGGATTGCACCAACACCAAGAATTGGAAGTGTCAGAAAGAATCTCTTCTTTGTGTCTTTCTGGTCAATGGCAAACCAGTCTGCAATGACAAGTCTAGCACTTCTGAATGCTGTGTCTCCTGAAGAAATCGGACAGGCAATAACACCGATCATGGCGATGACTGCGCCTATTGGCCCGAGGAGCGTGGAGGTAATTTGATATACAACAGGTCCTTGTCCGCCAAGCTCTGTTAATGCCGCCTGAAGTCCACCTGTGGTTTCATAGAATGCCACACCAGCAGCAGCCCAAATAAGAGCGATGACACCTTCAGCCACCATGGCTCCGTAGAATATCTTTCTTCCGTCTTTCTCTGTATTCATGCATCTAGCCATAATAGGTGACTGGGTTGCATGGAATCCGGAGATGGCTCCGCAAGCTACTGATACGAACATCATAGGCCAAATTGGTGTACCCTTTGGGTGAAGATTGGATAAGGTGATTTCTGGAATATGGTATCCTTGGAAAAGGATTCCGCCAATAACTCCAAGTGCCATAAAAATCAGGCTTAATCCAAATATTGGATATATTTTACCGATGATCTTATCAACAGGAACAAACGTCGCAATAAAGTAGTAAATGAGAATCACAACCAGCCAGAACACCTTATCCAGACTGTCAGGTGTCAGCATGGCAAGAAGTGCCGCAGGACCTGTGGAGAAAGCCACACCAACCAGTACAAGAAGCACTACTGAGAACACTCTCATGACCTGCTTCATGCCAGTTCCAAGATAAATACCCACAAGCTCGCCAATGCTCTTTCCTTCATGTCTCATGGAGATCATTCCGGTCAGATAGTCATGGACACCACCCGCAAAGATTGTACCAAAGGTGATCCATAAAAATACAGATGGACCCCATAAGGCTCCTGCAATGGCACCGAAGATTGGTCCAAGACCTGCGATGTTCAGAAGCTGAACAAGAAATACACGCCACATAGGCATTACAACATAGTCTGAGCCATCCGCCAGAGCAACCGCAGGCGTCACTCTATCATCAGGTCCGAACTGCCGTTCCACATACCTGCCGTAGAGTGCATAACCAGCGATGAGAACAAAAAGACAAATAAAAAATGATACCATGAATAAATCCTCCTTCATCCTAGTTCAAATGTCTTTATAGGCCTTAAAGACATTTCCTTGATTCTCATGGTATCACTTTGTTTCATTTTAGAATCCGTTTTCTGTAAAGGTTATCATAATCAGTGGGTGAAATGCAAAAATTACGGTGTCAAATGCAAAGTTCTTCTCTCAGCTCCTTGATGATCTTTCTGCTCACCGGTAAAACTACATCTTTCAGTCCTGTGAGCTTCACCGAATAGGTGCCATGAAACCAGGGAGCAATCTCAGACACATAGCGGAGATTGACGATGTAACTCTTCTGAATCCTGAAAAACCCCTTGTCTTTTAAACGCTCTTCGTAGTAGTTCAGTGTATTGTGATCTTCAAAATCTCCACTCTTTGTATGGATGACACAAACTCTGTTCTGGGATTCTATGTATATCACCTCGGATAGATCCACCATCAGGGTTTTCTTTTCTAAAGTCACAGGAATCTTCTGAAAAGATTTTCGCTTCGGCTCTTCCTCTTCCTCTTTTCTGTCTTTTTTCACATGATACCGCTCCAGCATCTGTTTTACTTTTTCTCCCGAAAAAGGCTTCAGAAGATAATAAAGCGCTTCCACTTCAAAAGCCTTTTCCGCATAGGTGCTGAGAGCTGTGGCAAAGACTATTTCCGTCTCCGGCATTTTCTTCCTGGCCATGTACGCCAGTGCAGAGCCACTGATATCTCCCAGGTTCATATCTATGAGAAGTAGATCAAAGTTCTCTTTCTTCAGCACTTCCAGAGCTTCTTCTCCTGAAGAGATTTCAGTGAACTCCGCTTCTTCCTCATAAAGACCAACGAGATACTTCAATTCACTTCTGGCGGGTTTTTCATCATCTATGATGGCGATTCTCATTCTCTTCTTCCTTTCCTATGCAAATACTGGTGTATACTCTTTTTCCATCACTTTGGGCAGCGTGATGGTGACCTTGGTGCCTTCTTCTCCCGTTTGGATCTTAAGCCCACGATCTTTGCCATAAAGATAACGAAGTCTCTTCTCCACATTGAACAGACCAATGGAAAACTCCTTGGTTTCTCCCTCTCTCAGCGCTTCCAGCACTTTCTCTGGAATGCCCTGTCCATTGTCTTTAATAGAGATTTCCACATCCTCTCCAATACTCTCCACAGAGATATGGACAATTCCCTTCTTCCTTTTCATGGCTCCATGTAAAATGGCATTTTCTACTATGGGTTGAAGGATGAGACAAGGAACCTTCATTTTCAAGTGATCCTCAATGGAAAGTGTCACTTCCAGACGATCTTCAAATCTTGCTTTTTCAAGTTCCAGATACGCATTGACATATTCCAGCTCCTCATAAATGCTCACAAAGCCATCTTGGGTCTTGATGCTGTTTCTGAAATAGGCTGCCAGGGCAATGAGAAGATCTCTTGCTTTCTCCGGTTTTTCTCTGGTAAATGCAGAAATGGTGTTCAGAGAGTTGAATATGAAGTGCGGATTGATTTGGGACTGCAGTGCCCGGTACTCCACTTTATGAAGCAGCGCCTTCTGATGGTCCAGTTCTGCTAAGTCATACTGCACAGAGAAAAACTGGGTCAGTCCCTCTACAAACTCTTTGCCCGTGGGGATGCTGAAACCCGTCTTGCTGCTGACCACAATGAGCGTCCCCAGGGTTTCCCGATTTTTGAAAATGGGGGATCCCATATAGACTTTGCTTTTTCCAAAAAGCTCTCGCTTACCTGAAGTCCCCGAGCTCTCATAGAGAAAGCTGGACTTCTCTTCATAGATCTTCTTGGCAAAGGTTTCCAGAACCATAAGATCCTTCTGGTTCAGTTCCCCATATGTTGTCAACAGCTTCTCTCCCTGGGTGAACACAGCGGCCTGATGACCCGAGTGGGTCACAATGGTTTTGGCAATCTCAAAAAGGCTCTCTTTGTCATAGGTGCCTTTGGCAAGATACGGCAGACATTTTCTCGTGATTTCAAAGGTCATGGTGGTGTTTTTCCCAATCTCATAAGCCTGCTCTGTGAAGATGCTCTTAAAGATGCTCATAAAAAATACCATACCCACGGAGTTGAACATGACCATGGGCACAAAGATTGCGCGAACCAGCGTATATGCCATATCAAAAGGCCGAGCGATGAGAAGGATCAGCGCCATCTGCAGAAGCTCCGCAGCAAAGGTCAGAAGAAACACATGGGACTCCTGGTAGCCTTTGGCCTTGATTCTCGTGTAGAAAAAAGCAGAAAGCACCCCCTCTGCCATGGTGGAAATGGCGCAGGAAAGGGCTGTGAGTCCACCCACATCGCTGAAGTAGCGGTGAAGCCCTGCAATGACAGACGCTCCGATGCCCACCACAGGTCCACCGATGAGCCCCCCCGCCATGACGCTGATGACTCTAGTGTTTGCAATGGCTCCAGAGACCTCATAACCTGTGATGGTGGAGACAATCCCCATGACGCCAAAGAGGGCCATGAGAAAAACCTGTTCACTCAGTGTCTTCTTCTCTCCCGTGATAAACCGTTTGGTGATGGAAAACTGGGTCAGAAGCAGTGCCAGAATCACCAATAACCCAATATTCAATATAACACTTCGTATAATTTCAAGATCCATGATCAAAGCGGAATCGCCCCCATAAAATATTCTCAAGTCCTATTGTACCTCAAAACCATTTCTTTGAGTACCAAGGATATCGGAAGAATTTTCATAGAGACCTCCTAGTAAGTCGTTCTAAGGTTCAAAGAGAAACCTTCCCGCAAAAAGAGAGCAGAAAGTTTCTCTGCTCTCCAAATAAGTCACTATTTCCTGGATTCTCTGAAATGGATGGCAGCTCCAATCAGATTGGCTTCACTTCTGAATGCGCAGGGGACCAAATTTATCTCAAGTCCCTCTGCTCCTCTCTTCTTTATGTAAAATTCCACCTTTTCTTGGAGTCTCGGTACCAAATCTTCCCGTTTTGAGAGTCCTCCACCTATGATAACAAGATCGGGATTAAAAGCTACTGAAAGATTGAAGATTCCACGGGAAAGGCTATCTAGAAGATTTTCTACATGTTTCTTCGCCAGTTCTTCACCTGCATCAGCTCTCCGAAAAACTTCGCTGCCCTCTGATGATTCCCCTTTTTCAAGACTGTATCTCTCTGCCATCTGCACCGGGCTTCCCAGTTTACTTAACGTATCTTCTCCTTGGATCATCATATAGCCAAACTCACCTCCAAAAAGATTTCTGCCTTTATGGAGTTTTCGGTTTAGGATCACTCCACCACCAATACCTGATCCAATGACCATAAACAGTATATTTTCTGACTCTTTTGCAGCACCTTCATAGAGTTCTGCAAGAGCAGCGCAGTTCGCATCATTCTCCAGTGATACTGGTACTCCGAATAGATCTTCAAGATCCTTTTTAATATCAAAATTGTGAATATAAGGCACAGCACTGAGTCCACCGATAATTCCCAATGTACTCTCAACTGCTCCTGGAGCGCTGATAGCGACTCCCTCTAAATCCTTATCCTTTTTCATTCTCATAAATATATCTGACAGTTCACTCTTCATTACTGCATATGAATCTGGGGTTACAAAGGAGCCTGTGTCCGCTAAGCCATCCCGTCCATAATATCCGTATTTAACACTTGAACCTCCGATATCAATCACTAATAAACTCATGATTTCTCCTCGTTTTCTCAATTTCTGGTCAGTACAATTTCGATGGAGTATTCATCCCATCTGTGAACCGAGATCGAATATTCAAAAGCTGCACCTGTATCCAAATATCCCACCTGCTCTGCTACTGCCACTGGGTCTCCTTTTTCCAGACATAACTCTTCTGCTTCAAAATCAGAGGCTTTTCTCACAGAAACAGTACGATGTGCACTCTGAAGCTTCAGTTTCAGTTCATTCTCAAGATACTCATAGATAGAGGCTTTGATATTTTTTTCTTTTAACCCTGGAATGAGATCGATGGGCATATACATCTTCTCCATAACTTTGGGTTTATCATCCACGTACCTCACACGATATATATCATAAACAAAGGTATCCCAGGGAAGATTGAGCTTTTTCGCCACATCCTCTGGCACACGGATTACAGAAAAATTAAGGACTTTACTGACCACTTCTTTTCCTGCATTGATGGCTGTGGTTCCTCTGAACTGATTGGCCATCATGATTTTCTCCATCTCTTCCATGTTAAGATCTTTCACGAATGTGCCTGCGCCGCGGCGCTTGATGATCAGACCTTCTGTCACCAGCATATCCAACGCCTTTTTCACAGTCATTTTGCTTGCTCCATAGAACTCACACAGATCTTTTTCAAAGGGAATCTGCTCGTTGGCCTTGAACTCCCCCTTCAGTATTTTATTACGTAAATCATTGGAGATAATCACATACTTTTGCATAGGACACCTTCTTTCCTGAATTATCCGCATTTTGCATACGAAATTAAAAGTCTATACTTAGTATAACAAAAGTTTTCACTCCATGACAGTTGAAACTCAAGGATTTTCTAGAAAGGTGACACAAATCCTTCTGGAAGTGTCATCGAATTCTCGTCCGCTACTGTTCTGAACCAGAAACCCGACTTCTTAATGGTCTTCACCTGGGTGTGGATATTATTGGAAATCATGCCATAACGATTTCTGTAGGCATTCTTCCAGGACCAGCAGTCAATGGGCGTCCAAAGATGATAGCCAAAGCAGTTGGATCCTTCTTCAATTCCCTTATGAAGCCAGTAGAGGTGCTCCATGATAAATTGGATACGGTAATTATCCTCAATAATCCCATCTTTTCCGAGATATCTCTCTTCTCTGGAAACCCCCATCCCATTTTCAGAAACGAACCACTTAATGTTTCCGTAGTTGTCTCTCACATTGACGGCAATATCAAAGAGAGCTTTAGGATAGATTTCCCACCCTTTATCCACATTCATTCGTCTACCTGGCATCTCATATTCCTTAAAATATTTGGTAGGCATCCAGTCCACGGTTAAACTGTTGGGGGAAATATCTGGTCTCATGACCCGATGAGGATGATAGAAGTTCACGCCTAAAACATCAATGGTATTTTCTTTGAAAATCTTCTCTTCCTCTTCTGTTCCTTCCCATAAGACGCCATCTTTTCTAAGTACTGAAACCAGCTCTTCTTTAAAGGTACCTTTCACGGAAGCATCCAGGTAGAAATCATTCATCCAAAGGTTTGCAAAATGTGCTGCCTTAAGATCTTCTTCCTCTTCTGTCGCCGGATAGTTCGGTGTGAGATTAAGAATGATTCCGATTTCGCCTTTCTGCTTTTCTTTAAACTCTTTGTTGTACACTTCCACAGCTTTTGCAGAGGCTAAGGCAATGTTATAGGCCACTTGCACTGCTTTTTTCCCATTCACTTCCAGAGGATAATGGAACTCATAAAGGTATCCGCCATCCACCACCACCATGGGTTCATTGAAAGTGAAGAAAGACTTTACCCGATCTCCAAAATGGTGGAAACAAGCTCTGGCAAACTTCACATAGAGCTCCACCACATGTTTATTCTCCCATCCACCGTACTGGTGCTGAAGTTCTACAGGAAGATCGAAATGAAAAAGATTCATCACGGGAGTTATCCCAAGAGCCAACGCTTCATCAATGACTGCACTATAAAATCGGACTCCCTCGTCGCTGACTGTTCCTTTTTCCAGGTCTTCCATGAGCCTCGTCCACTGTATAGAGGTACGGAAGGAATTAAGACCGATTTCCTTCATCATAGCAAGGTCTTCTCTATAGCTGTTGAAGAAATTGGAGGCGGTGTCAGGTCCTACCTGATCATAAAATGCGTGAGGATCTATCTCATACCAATAATCAAAAACATTGGCATGCTTTTTCATAAATCTGCCTTCACTCTGCGGTCCTGAGGTGGCTGCACCCCACCAAAAATTCTTTGGAAATTCTAATCTCATTTGTTCTATCTCCTATCACACATAATACTTCATTCTTAGACCTGCTTGAGATGAATCACTTTACTGTGAAAATCTCCTGGCAGCGTCCTGCCCCAGTAAGACTGAGCACGTCCGATATAATTCTCTCCGAGAAGGATCCCCACTTCCATGAGTTCATCCCCTGGTCTTGTAGACCCTTTATCTATTTGATAAACCCCTTCTGCATAAAGACCTTTCAGTCGGATACGCCTATAAGGCTTATTCGGCGAAGCCAGCACCTCATAAATGCCTAAAAGTGCTTCCTTCTGATCTTTTGAAACTACCATCCAAGCAGTAATATTTTTTTCAAAAGGACTGGACAATCTGTAGAAATCTCCTGTCAAAAGAAGATTCTGATGCTTATTCCTAAATGCAATCTGGATTCTTATTTCTTCCTTTTCCTTTTCAGTAAACTCCATGGGATTCAGCTCATAGCCAGAAGTGCCGAATAGTGCCACATCTCCTCTCATAGTAAGAGAGGTAATTCTTGCTACCTGATGGTTCGGCACCTGACTCACATGGCTTCCAAGACATGAAATAGGATAGACTAAAGAAGCGCCATATTGAATTTTCAGCCTCTCCACAGCATCGGTGTCATCACTCAGCCAGATCTGAGGAGAGAAATACAGCATACCCGGATCAAACCTCCCACCGCCGCCGGCACAGGCTTCTATAAGAAGGTCTGGGTACTTTTCAAGGATCATTTCGTAGAGGCGGTACACCCCAAGAATATACCGATGAAAAAGCTCACCTTGATGTTTTTTCCCAAGGTGCTCCACATACCCTTCCGAAATATATCGGTTCATATCCCATTTGAGATACGCAAGATTGCTTTTTTCGAGGATCTTATCCATTTGTCTGAAGATTTCCTCCACCACATCAGGATTCGAAAAGTCCAGCACATACTGATTTCTGCCATGGGATATATTCTTCTTCGGATGGCCGATGATCCATTCCGGATGTTCTTGATATAAAGGAGTATCTTTATTCACCATCTCCGGTTCAAACCAGAGTCCAAAAGAAAGCCCCAGATCTCTAATCTTTTTTGAGAGACCTTCCATCCCAGAAGGAAGCTTCTTTGGATCTTCCTTCCAGTTCCCAAGAGAGGAATTGTCGCTATTTCGATTTCCAAACCATCCATCATCCAGAACAAAAAGCTCGATGTCCATCTCTTTTGCTTCCTTGGCCATGGAAAGGATCTTCTCTTCGGTGAAGTCAAAGTAGGTGCCTTCCCAGCTGTTTAGAAGGAGCGGTCTTTTCCTCAGTGCCCATTCTTTTCGGATGAGATGCTTTCTGAAGAGATTGTGAAACCCACGGCTCATACCTCCTATCCCCTCTTCACTGAAGACCAGTACTGCTTCAGGGGTGGTGAAGTGCTCTCCTTTTTTCAGTATCCAGGAGAAGTTTCTTGGATTGATGCCCATCATGGCTCTAGTGACCTCATAGGAATCCACCTCCACCTGACCTAGAAAATCTCCACTGTAGAGAAAGCTCAGACCATAAACGCGTCCTGTCCCTTCTCCAGCATCCTTCTCCAGAAGTGCGAAGAACGGATTGTGAATATGACTGGACGCACCTCTGGTACTCCCGATGGAGGTGATGCCCCTTCCGAGGTCCTTTCTTTCCATCTGCATCTCTCTTGCCCAGGCACCATGAAGGTGAACAAAATCAAAATTTCCTTCTGGAAGATCAAGTGATATACTCATTAGTCTTTCTATCGTCACCTCCTCTTCACCAAGATTCTGAATTTCACTATGCCTGATGAGGACAGGATGATCTTTTAAAATGCTGTACGAAAGAAGAAGCGAAAGTTTGCTGTATCTATCCCGAAGCTCCACCACAAGAGTTTCCCCTTCCTCCTCATTACAGAAGGTATGGGGCATGCCAGAGAGCCTTGGTTTCCCTTTCATGGTGTAATGGCTGTGGTAGGCAAAATGAGAGATGGTATCTCCATCCTCATAGCGAATACTGACGCCAGGTTCCCTGAAGTCTGTAGTGCCATATACGGGCATCTCCTGTTTCACGTGCTCAAGAGAAGTCAGAAGACTGCCTTCCAGAAGATTATTCGATGGTCGGACCTCGCGCTCCAGAAGATGGTTATAAGAAGGTTGAGGTCTCAGTGCCTTTCCGGTATACAGCTGCTCCAAAACTCCTGTATCTTCCATGACTCTGAAAATATAGCTGATTTTTCCATTGGTGAGGTGAAATTCCAGATTCTCCTCATGGATGTGGATCATTGTCTTCATAAGGGCTCCTTTCATCGCTTTCTGCGGATCTTACAAGGGTCAACTCAACTTCTTTATCTTCTTCAGAAAACTGTGTCCTTCCTTTCAGGTACAGATAAAGGAAAAGACCCGGAAGCAGCACAGCCGTAGTCACCGGATGCACAAAAGAGAGCAGATATCCTGAAAAACTGAGTAAAAAATAAAAGAAGGAAGCTTTAGGCTTTAGAAATATTCTCTGGAAGGCCATTGCCATCTGCATCTTCCCAATCTTTCTCCTTTCTTCTGATAAAAGCATCAGAAGATACGTTGTAAAAAAGATAAAATAAAGCAAAGAAACCATATAGAGAAGAAGGTTCATAGCAGAACCCCTTCTTGCCATACCTCTTGCAGCGAAGAGTGTACAAAGAAGAAAAAGAGACCACAGAAAAGACAGCAACCTATTATGGGCAATCTTAAGAGGTCTTTTGTCTACTTCTGACCACCCGTAGTCTTCTGCTTTCTCCATTCCTTTCAGGAGGCCATGAAGAACACCAAAAACTCCGCCGTGCATAAAGGATACGAGGATCATGGTGAGAGAGATTTCTGCCATTTCATAGATTTTATCCACAAAAAGAAAAAGTTTTGATTTCTTTTCCATTGGTTCTCCTTTCGATTACTTCACAGAACCTGCTACCCCGTTATAGATATACTTCTGCAAAAAGAGGAACAAGAGCAGAATTGGTAGAATCACAATCATCACCCCTGCAAGGATCACCGGCCAGTTAGTGCCGTAGGGACCTTTGAAAGCAAACAGCGCAGTGGAAATCACTTTAAGATCTCTACTTGGCATATAGAGAAAAGGGTTATAAAAGTCGTTATAAACACCCACGCCACTGATGATCAGCATGGTAACAATGGGCGCTTTCAGATTCGGTAAGATCACATGCCAGAAAATCTGAAAATAAGATGCTCCGTCAAGATATGCCGCTTCATCCAGAGAAATCGGAATCTCATCCAGATACTGCATAAAGATATATAGGGAGATGACATCTGTTCCAAGGTTCAGAAGAATAACAGACCAGATGGTATCATAAAGCCCCATCCCCACGATAATCTGGAAGGTGGCCACCTGACTGGTGATGGAGGGAATAAGCATCGCCGTCATAAAAAGAGCCAGGATGAGCTTTTTGAATTTGAAGTCAAAGCGGTTGAACGCATAAGCGAACATAGAGCTTAAGGTAAGCTTTCCCACCATACTGATGATGAAGATAAAGAAGGTGTTCTTAAAGCCTATAAGCATCTGACCGTCAACAAAAGCGGTCTTGTAGTTGCTGAAATCCAAGGACTTGGGTAGAGAAAGCACACTGCTTGTAAGAAACTCCTCATTGGATTTCATAGAGCCTATGAGTACCACCAGAAGGGGCAGTAATGCGACGATGGCACCAATGGTCAGTACAGTATACTTAAAGATACTGCCAGGCGTAATCTTCACCTTTTTCTTTTTCCTTTTTTGATCCTTCACAATTTACCCTTCCTTTCTTTCCCGTACTGCATATCTCTGAATGAGGGTGACCACCACAACAATGATGAGCAGGATCACAGCCATGGCTGATGCAAGCCCTGTCTTATTGTACTTGAATGCGGTGTTGATGGTCTGAATGACAAAAGTCATGGTGCCGTTGGATCCTCCTGTCATGATATAAGGAATATCGAAGACACTTAATGAACCACTGATCCCCAGAATAATATTGAGGAATATGATATTCTTGATACTTGGAACGATGATATATTTGAACTCATCCCAGCGACTGGCTCCATCAATCTGCGCAGCCTCATAGATTTCAGGACTTACAGACTGAATGGCCCCCAAGAAAATAAGAAAATTAAAACCTGTATATCTCCATACTGAAGTGAAAGCCAGGGATATATTGTTGATCGAACGGTCTCCCAGCCAGAGCTGAATCATATGATCAAGGCCAAGAAAGCTTAAGACAGAGTCTAGTGTTCCGCCTCCTTTATAGAAGTAAAGGAAAATGAACCCAATGGCTACACCATTCAACAGATAAGGGAAAAAGAGAACTCCTTTCCACAGGTTCTTGAACTTCACCTTGAAAGATAGAAGTGTAGCAAAAAGAAGAGCAATGCCGAGCTGAAAAAAAGTCGCTATGAAATAGTAGAGACTTGTTTTAAACACCGTAAAATAGTTCGGATTCGTCATGACCGTCTTGTAGTTTTCAAGCCCCACAAAGTCAGGATTTGGTGTGATCCCATTCCAGTTGGTCAGTGAATACTGAAACATTCTGACCAAGGGATAATAGGAGAACAATACCAGAAGACTCACAGGGATGAATGTAAACAAAAAGATCAGGATGCGCTTTTCTGTCTTTTTGCTGATTCTATATTTCTTCAAAACCTTTCCCTCCATTTATAAACAGGCGCTACTTCTTTTTATGAAGGAGCGCCTGCAATAAGTTCCTTAGTTGCTGCTGAACTTCTTAACAGCGTCAGCCCAGCGTGTATTGTACTCGTTCATGATATCTTCAAACTTTTCATTGCTGTTGCCCACTGCAGCATCAATGATTCTCTGCTTCTCAAGGTCTGTGGACCCCACTCCCAGTTCAGCTTCATTGTTCACATCAGAGAAAAGGGATTCCTTTCCAGCTGGTGCTGGATTCTCTTCCAAAAGGATAACACCTGCGTCCTGGCTTGCTTTCAGTGCTGGTGGATATTCTCCGCCCTTCAGTGCTGGTAGTCCACCATTTTCAACTGCGTATGCAGATTCGTCGATGAGCCAGTCAAGGAGCTTTCTTGCAGCTTCCTTATGCTCAGAGTTCACATTGATGGCAAGGTTATAGTCTCCACCAACACCCATATACTGTTTTCCATCTGCTGCTGTGACAGGGAAGGTCTGGAAAGTGATATCATCCGCATTTTCAGGAACAATGGCCTGTACCTGTGGTACTGCCCAGCTGCCGAGAACCATCACACCAATCTTTCCATTTGCCATATCCACTTTGGACTGCTCCCAGTCAGATGTGGTTGGATCCGCTTCGATGAGTCCCTTTTCAGCAACCTGGAATAATACATCATAGATGGTATGCATGGTATCGCCCTTTTCAAAAGGAGCTTCGTCCTGTGCCATCTTGGTGGTCACATCTGGATCTCCAGATACACCAGTTCTCACAAAATCCCAGTTGGACAGTGTCCAGCCTGCAGCATAGTTTGTGTAAAGAGGAATCACATCAGGATTCTTTTCCTTGATGGTTTCCAGCGCCTTGACAAACTCTTCCGGTGTCTTTGGGAACTCATTGATTCCCGCATTCTGGAATACTTTCATATTAACAACCATACCGGTGGCATTAAGCTGTGTTGGAATTCCATACTGAACCCCTTCAAAAGATCGGTCATTGAGACCCATATACTTTTCAGACAGCTCCTCTTTCTGGCCCAGTGGTTCAAAAAATAGTGCATAGTCTTGTGGGCTAATGTCTGCAGGCAGCATGAGCAAATCCCCATACTCCTTGGTGTTCATTCTAGTCTTCATCTGACCGGCATAATCAGTGATGGTCTGGATTTCTACTTTAATGTTTGGGTGAACTTTATTGAATTCTGCCATATACTCATCCCACTTGCCGTTGGTCTCCCAATCCGTCTTGTGGTTGATGAAGGTGATGGTCTCCACTTCCCCTTCTGCACCTGGAGTCTCTGGATCCTTTGGTGCGCTGCTATTTCCGCAGGCGGATAGAAGCATGGATGTGACTACAGTCAATGATGCTAAAGCAAAAATTGATCTTTTTTTCATTACATGTCCTCCTAGACAAAATATCGTTTACAGGTTTATATTAGCACTTTTAAATTTAAATGTATATACTTTTAAATGAAAATGTTTAATTATTTTTATAGAAATTTTCGACAAGAGTTTCAGATGGCTTGCCATACAAGGCATAGTCCATATCTTCAGTAGCTTTTTCAATGGGATAAAGCCGAGCTTTCCAGTCCCAAAGTGCCATTCCTTCCACAAAAGAAAACTTAGAGACTCCATATAAAAAGGCTTCATACCAGACTTTTTGCTCTTCCAAAGAAGGTTCTCCCTGAAGCTCCCAGTTATTCGGCAGCCATTTTGCTCCGACTCTGGATGCACAGCCTGCCTCACAGAAGAAGAATGGTTTTCCTTCCTTCTGAACCACCTTCTCGATCCTCGCAAGTTCCTCGTCTATTTTATCCACAGGATAGTAGCCGGAGGAAGAGATTACATCCACTGCATCCCACCAGGTGATATTTCCTTCCTGATACTTATCGCAGTTATACGTTATAGGTCCATTGTATACTTCCCTGACTTCCTTTATGAGCGTTCTCCATTCTTTCTCCCTTCTATCAGCATTCACAAGTTCGCAGCCGATGACAAACATCTCAGATTCCGTCTTCTCTGCCATCTTACCATAATGTCTGATAAAGGCGGTATAGGAAGAGAACCACTCAGACCATTTTGGTTCACAGGGAACATCATGGTCAAAAAAATTGATATGGGCTCTCCAGTGACCCGTCGTAATGTTCACCATGGGCTTCATGATGACTTTCAGTCCCAGACCATGGGCATAATGGACCATAGCCTCCACTTCTTCATCTGAGAGCACACAAGAATCCTGCCAGTTGATCTCTGTGGCATGAATATGTTCCTGCTCTACTACCACAGCCAACACCACATGAGTGATGGCCATTCTTTCCTTTAAGAGTCGCAACGATTCTTTCGCTTCCTCTGTTTCCCATTCTCCTCTTTTGCTGAGATACCCGAAGGTGACTGCTTTGATAAATTCCATAAAAACCTCCTATTAAGTATTGACATTGATTTTTAAAAGTATATATTTATTAGTATACTGAATACGATACCACCTGATTGTGTTCCTGTAAAGAATACACTGTACAAAAATCCCAAAAATCAATCCAAACCGGAGGCTCCTTATGACAGACAGCACTTATACTTTCTATAAAAAAATGTGGTATTTCGCCTTACCAGTCACCTTACAGATGCTCATCACCTCAGGACTGAACATGGTGGACTCCCTGATGGTGGGGGGCCTTGGTGTATCAGCCATTGCTGGAGTAGGTATAGCTAACAAATACTCCCAGTTTCTCATCATCGTGCTTCAGGGATTTGTCAGCGGAGCTACGATTTTTTCCGCACAGTATTTTGGCAAAAGAGATCGGGAAGGCGTCAAGAAGACTCTAGACCTGGTCTTTCTTTATGTAACATTCTTTTCCTTGCTCTTTGGTATGTTCACCTTCATTTTCACAGAAAATGTTCTTTCCATCTTCACAGTGGATCCATCTGTCATGGTGAATGCAGTATCTTATATCAAAATCATTGCCTTCACGTATATGCTCACCGGTTGGAGCATGCTCTTTGGCGTAATCCTCAAATCCATGGGCATTGTTCATAAACCCACTGCCTACAGTGTCATAGCACTTCTGTTCAATACCTTCTTTAATTGGATTCTGATCTACGGCCCTTTCGGGCTGCCGGAACTTGGCATCAAAGGTGCTGCTTATGCAACGCTCCTTGCAAGACTCATCCAGACAGCACTTCTTCTACATCTTCTTTACCGCGAACGTCTGGTTGGGAGTGATGCTGTTAAGTACAATAAAGAAGGAGGTTTTGAAAGAAGATACTTTTCCCTGACACTTCCTTCTATCTTCAACCACCTGACCTGGACTCTTGGAGACTTGACCCTCTTTTACTTCTATACGCAAGTAGGCACCAATGAAACCGCGGCAGTAACCCTCATCGATCCCCTTGTCTTCATTTTCATCTGTGTTTATACAGGACTTAGCGATGCCTCTTCTGTGATGATTGGACATGAACTTGGCAAATCATCCTTTAAGAAAGCAAAAGGATATGCAGATCAGTTTTTAAAACTAACACTTCAGCTTTCTTTGGTCACCGGTATCTTGATTATTCTCTTCAGTCCGAGGCTTCTCACTCTTTACAACATCACCAGTGAAGTTGAATCACTTTCCAGAATCTTGCTTTATATCTATGCTGGACTCTCACTCTTTAAGCACTACAATTACGTGAACAATGTAGGAATACTTAGAGTTGGTGGAGATACAAAATATGTGCTCTACATGGATACCTTGAGCGTTTGGCTTGTGAGTATCCCTCTAACCTGGATACTACTTATCGCGTCTGTACCTTTCCCTTACATGTACCTGGCGGCAGGTTTTCATGAAATCATCCGCTTTCTTCTTGGCAGTAATCGTACGAAGAACGGGAAGTGGTTGAACTCACTCATTGAGAAAGATCATAAAGGAGAACATCATGAATAAAGAACACTTCATCTACGAGCTGGAACATACTGTTCTTCCATTCTGGCGTAGCCAGTTGGACACTCAATATGGAGGCTTCTACGGAGCTGTAAACATTCATCTGGAGGAACAAAGAGAAGCCCCAAAAGGGGGTGTTATGAACAGCCGCTTTCTCTTTGCATTCTCGAAGGTTTATTCACTGACCAAAGATAAAAATGATCTCAATATAGCGGATCATGCCTATAATTTTCTGTGCGAGAAATTTCTGGATCCACTCTATGGTGGTATCTACTGGATGGTGGATAAGGATGGGACCCCTTTAGACACAAGAAAAGTCACTTATGCTCAAGCCTTTGCCATCTATGGTCTCAGTGCGTATGAAAAAGTAAAACCTAAACAAGGTGCCAAGGAGAAAGCTCTTCATCTTTTCTGTCTATTGGAGGAAAAAGTCTGGAATGAAGCAGGGCACTATTATGAAGAAGAGTTTCTCTGCAACTATTCAGCAAAACGTCCTGAAATTCTTACCTTAGATCAGGGAGATGCATCACATACTACCAATACATTTCTCCATATTCTTGAAGCCTATACAGCACTTTATGCAGTGACCCAAAACCCCCTTGTTCTCGCAAAGACAGAGCTTCTTCTTGAGATTTTCCATGAAAAAGTATATATATCCGAAAAATACTGTGCTCAAAGTTTCTATAAAGACTGGACACCGGTTCACGATACGATCTCTTATGGACACGACATCGAAACCGCTTGGCTTCTTACAGAAACTCTATCCATTCTTCCTCTGAAAGCCACACTGAAGGAAAAAATCTACAGAATGAACCTTCGCCTTGCAAGCACTTCACTCAAAGAAGGTCTTCACAGAAGTGGTGCATTGTTATCTGACAGCAGTGAACAGCACCATCCCATTTTTGTATGGTGGCCACAGGCAGAAGCGGTCATAGGGTTCTATGATGCCTATGAGAAAACTGGCCAGAAAGACTATCTTGATGCAGCTGTAAAAGTATATGATTATATTGGAAAGTTCTTTATCGATAAAAGACCAGGAAGCGAATGGTATTCAAGACTTACAGAAGAGGGAGAACCTTTATCATCACTTATTCATAACCATCAGGAACCGGAACATATTTCAGATCACTGGAAAGGGCCTTACCACACTGTCAGATACTATTTAGAAATGATCAGAAGAACAGGAGGAAAACGATGACCATCGAAGAACTGAAAAGCTACAAAGGAATGGGTAGAAAACCCGAAGATTTTGATCTCTACTGGGACAATGCCCTCAAGGAAATGCAGGCACTACCTCTTAGTTATCATTTAGAAGAAATTTACTTCCCCTCTAAAGTTGCCAGAGCTTATCATCTTACGTTCATTGGTGTTGGAGGAGCAAAGGTTCACTGTCAGCTGCATACACCAAAAGAAACAGAAGGAAAACTGTATAAAGGAATGCTCCAGTTTCATGGCTATCATACAGACTCCGGAGATTTTTCTGATAAAGTTGGACTTGTGGCAGAAGGCTTTACGGTCCTTTCCATGGATGCTCGTGGCCAGGGTGGCCCCTCTGAAGACAATACCAAGACCTCTGGTGGTGTCATGAAAGGCCTCATCATTAGAGGTGTAGAGGAGGGGAAGGAAAACCTGTACTACAGAAGAGTCTTTATCGATACTGCACACGCTGCAAGGATTCTTATGTCTTTTCCTTATGTGGATCGAACTGATATCTATGCTCAAGGTGCTTCTCAAGGCGGAGGGCTAACCATCGCTTGTGCGGCCCTTGTCCCTGAAGTAAAAAAAGTGCTTGCTGTGTATCCTTTTCTATCTGATTATCGGAAAGCCTATGAGTTAGGAGCAGAAACTTCTGCCTTTGAAGAACTCCCTTATTATTTCCGTTTCAGGGATCCTCTGCATAAGAAAGAGGTAGAATTCTTTGAAACTTTGGAGTATATCGATCTTCAGCATTTAGCACCGCGAATCCAAGCCGAAGTGCTCTGGGCAGTGGGTATGAAAGATGAAGTTGTTCCGCCGGTGACACAGTTTGCCACCTTCAATAAAATTAGAAGCAAAAAAGAACTTCTCATTCTTCCAGAATACGGACATGAATATCTGCCAAAAATATCTGACGAAATCCGTCCATTTTTCTTCGGGGAATAGTTTTTAGAAGAAACAGAGGCCTGCCAAAGTGATGGCAGACCTCTGTTTCTTTTTTAGTATTCTATCCTTAAGTATCCTTATTTCCCAAAATGCTGAGTGGCCAGGGTCACATATTTCCCACCATAAAAAGTTCCGCTGACAGGAGCTGTGATGATGCCAACTCCGACATAGATATACTCCGGATCCAGCATGGCTTTATTGTGAGAAGGAGAGTTTTTCCATCCTTCAAAAATCACCTGGGCGGAAACTGCCTCACTGCCCATATTGGCAAAAAGATTCTCTCCTTTTTTGGTGTAATGGGTATAGCCGAAAATGAAGTTCATAAGGTCTCCAAAGGAAATATACTCTAAGTGGGGATTATAGTGAGCAAAGTAATCATGCTGCAGCATGGACTCACTCTTATATCTGGCTGAACTCATGAGATCCTCTTTCAGAAGCAGCTCTTTGAGTCCATTGTCTCTTCTGTAGGCATTCAGAAGTTTTAGAATCTCTTCTTCCAGATTTTTATGGACAACAGATTTGTAGTTTTGGGGAAGACTTTTATCTGCTGTGCTAAAGTATGCTTTTTTATCCGATGCCACCGCAATCTTTATGTCAATGGTGTCCCCTTTCTTATAAATGCCTGGCTTTGACACCATCTCCAAAATGGTGCCATACGGATGGGTATCATCGGGAACTTCTATGGCGTTGACACGCAGTCCAATATGCCGCACTTCCCTCTGGTGCTTCATCGTCGCATCTTGAAGCCTCACTTCATCGCTGGCTAAAGCTCTTTCTGAACTCAGCGGAGAAGTCTCACCAGAACTTTTCCCTGTTTCTTCCCCTGGTGACTGTTCCTGAGGCTTCGAGGCAGTCTCCAAAGCTTGCTCTGATGGGTTATTCTCTGAAGGGGTTTCTACAGGTTCTTTCACCGGTGAAGTTGTTTCTTTCGAGATCTCAAGGGGTTTTTCCTCTGTGAGAAGAATGCCGCTGAGATACCCCTCCTCACTTCCGTATCGGACTTTGTACCACCCATTGCTGACTTTTTCCAGGGTCTCAATCTTTTCCTCTTCATAAATCACTTGAAGAATCTCATACTGAATCCCGGGACCTTGGCGAAGATTTCCTGTCATTTTCATAAAGAACACCTGGTGATGCTTTATGAAGGTGAGAGGTTCCTCTTTTCTTTTTACACTCTCCTCTGGTGATTCAGCCGTGTTCCTTCTGGATGATAAAGAGGTATGATCTGATACGGGCTCCATCACTTCATTTTCCGGAACCTTCTCCACCTTTTGGACTTCAGGATGCTCCTTTACACTATCTTCTTTAGAGAAAAAAGGATTCTGGGTGCAGGAAAAAAGAACGAGACTCGACAACATAAGACTGAGCGCTTTAATTTTCTTCATACCTGCACCTCCTTGCTTCATTTCTTACATTCATCATAGCACTTTTCTGGAAATCCGTACGAAAAAACCGGCAGATTTTCCACTGCCGGTAAGAATTGTCATATTTTGTCTATGGACCATCTCAAGCCTTATGGAACAGTGGGAATGAGATTTCCCATATCCACGATTTCATAGCCTTCCGGCACTTCAAACAGAGCATCAGAAAGATCTCCCACTTTGAAGTCCGTCACTTCCATGACAAAGGCTTCAGAGCCGTCTTTATTATGGGATTCCATCTTCATGGGGAATCCATACTCTTCATGGAGCCACATTTTCACATGATAGCCCTCTTCAAGCTTTGTGCTCTCCACCACATGGCAGGAAACTCCGTTTAACGTTTCTTTTCCCACATAGGTCATGTCTGTTTCATCCACATCACTGGTGAAATCGTCCATGGTAAAAGTATCCTGCTCTCCCTCGGCATCTTCTCCCAGAGGCATTTTCATGGCTGTTTTGCTGGAGGCATCCAGGATATACAGCGCATCTTCTCCATGAATCATCACAAAAGTCTGCCCCATGACTTCGCTCTCCGCCCTCATTTTGGTGCCTTTCATATACATGCGGCTGATGGTGTTCTCGCTGCCCATACCCGTAACCTGCATCTCGTAGTAGACTTCCGCCATGTCCTTTCCACTGCCAAAAAGATCTTTCAGTTCTTCCTTGCTGAGAGTGTTTTCTTCTGCAGGTTTCTCCTCACCAGGCGTTTCTTCCGGCTTCTCCTCCTCTTGTTCTCCTTCTTCCGCTGGCGGTGTTTCACCAGGTACAGAAGGCTCCTCCTTAGAACTGCAACCAACAAAGAGGGCAAACAGCATAGACACCATGAGTACACTCATCCAGCGCATGAGTAAAGATTTCTTTTTCATGACCACTCTTCCTTTCTTTCATGCAGGGTCATTTTCCCCCGCCGTTGTTCTGAAGCGTCAGTCGATAGAGATACATCCTCCATACAATTTGATAAGATACACCGCTGTATATTTGACCTCATTGTAGCATTCTGCAAAAAGAAGAACAAGTGCCTTCAGGTTGTGTACATAACGTAAAAATCAGCACTCCCATGTTGAGTGCTGATTTTACCATAAACTATTCTCCTCTGTACTGGTCGTCAATCTCCTTCATGCGGTCCACCTTAGGAAGAGAACGTCCTCCTTGGAACTCGCTGTGAAGATACGCTAGCGTGAGCATTTCTGCATGGGCTTTCCCCATGGTGAGTCCACCCATGGTGATGATGTTGGCATCATTGCTTTTCGCGGCTCTTTCTGCAGAGTAAACATCAGCCACCTGAGCCGCTCTTATGCCATGAACTTTATTGGCTGTGATGGCTACGCCAATGCCCGTTCCGCAGATGATGATGCCCCGATCAAATTTCTTGGATGCCACTTCCTTTGCAACCTTCTCTGCTATGTTGGGGTACAGAATGGTTTCTCCTTCAAAGGAGCCGAAATCCTCATACTCATACCCGTTGTCTTTTAATACCGTAAGGATATGCTGCTTCAACTCATATCCCATTTCATCGCAGCCAATGGCGATTTTCATATTAAACACCCTCCTTTGCTTTTCTTACGTTTCTTACGATGGCTTCCAGGTTGTCCATCTCATGTCCAAACCTTCCGATGAATAAACCATCCACATCTTCCGACTGTGCAATCTCTAAGGCCGTCTCTTTCTTCGCAGACCCGCCATAGATGAGACGAACAGCTGAGCTGGCTTTCTCTCCAAAATGCTCCCGGACAATATCTCGGATGAGGGCCATGGATTCATGCACATAGGAAGCCTCTGCAGGCTCCGGCTGACCAATAGCCCACTCTGGCTCATAGGCCAGGACGATATCTTTGAACCTCTCCGGTGAGATGCCTTTCATATAAGAAAGAATCTGGTCCTTCAACGCTTCTTTTCTTCCTTCTCCCTTTTCCCGTTCTCCGATACAGACGATGGGCCACATATGGTAGTGTAAGGTCAGGTGCACCTTCTCATTGATCATTTCCGGTGTCTCCTGAAAAAGAGCTTTACGCTCCGCATGGCCAAGCTCCACCAAAGAGCAGGAAAGATCTTCCGCACTCTCAATGGAGAACTCCCCTGTATAAGCTCCTTGGGCTTTCGGTGCAATATTCTGCACACCATAGCGGATGGCAGAGTCTTTTAGAATCTCTGCCACAGGATAGAGTGTCCCCATGGAGGGAATGAGAAAAAGATCCAGATCTTCCATCTGCCCGAGCCTTTTCTTCATCTCCTTCGCCAGGGTCTTCGCCTCTTCCATACGGTTCACGTAAATCTTCAGGCTCATGCCCACGATGGGTTTTCTCTTCATGGTGTTCTCCTTATGCATTCTTCATTTCCTTCAGCATTTCCTGATAAATGAGATAAGAGGAGAAGGAACCGGGATCTCTGAATCCAATGGCTCTTTCCCCCAGTCTCATGGCTCTTCCCTTCTTTGCGATGAGTGGAATGGTTCTGTCAGAACCTGCTTTCAGTTCATCCACAAAGGCTTCAAAGCTTTCCACATCCTCAGTACCTGCCTCAACAGAGTCCTTCAGTTTATCCACAGCAGGCCTCAGCGCATCCACCATGGTCTTATCTCCCACCACAGCCTTACCTCTGGCTTCAATGGCTTTTACCCCATTGTCGATGAAGCCCACAAGTTCCGGGAAGGTGATTTCATTCTTGCCTTTGATATCTTCTCCGGCTTTCATGAAGAGGCTGCCATAAAGGGGACCTGCAGCCCCACCTACTTTTCCAAGAATGATCATGCCGACTTTCTTATAAAAAGAAGCGATGTCTTCTGTTTCCTCATAGATTTTATCCAGCTGCTTTTCTACTTCACGGAATCCGATGGACATATTGACCCCATGGTCTCCATCTCCGATGTCGGAGTCCAGTTTTGACAGATAGTCACGATGCTCCTCAAACATGGGGATGAGACGCAGAATAAAGTTTTTGAAAAATTCCTTGTTATATACCATACTATTTCCTCCGGCCAGAACCAGCGGTTCCGGGATTATTATCTTCTTTTGAAATGGAAGGATATCCGCTCAAAAAAGGCCAAGACCCTTTTTTCTGCGGATATCCTCAAGTAGAGATGTATCTTATCTGATGCTCATATAAGGAGTATCCACTGGATAATCCAGAAGCTCCTTCAGCTCCTCGTCCACCTTGACGATGGTGATGCCCATACCAATCATATCCATTGAAGTCGCATAGTTTCCTACGAGAGATTTGTAGACTTTAACGCCCTTTTCTCTCAGCACTTCTTCCAGATGGTTATGAAGAATATACTGGTCCATGAGAGGCAGTCCGCCAAGACCATTCACCAGAGTGTACACTTCATCGCCTTCAGAGAGCGGGAAGTCCTTCAGAATATGTTCCATGATTTCATCGACCACCTGGTCTGCAGGTTCGATCTTACCACGACGTACTCCAGGCTCACCGTGAATACCCATACCGATTTCCATGTCTCCATCTTCCATATCAAAAATAGTGCCGCCCTTTACTGGAATGGTGGAAGATGAAAGCGCAACACCCATG
Organism: Proteiniclasticum sp.; assembly: GCF_003514505.1. Taxonomy (GTDB): domain Bacteria; phylum Bacillota; class Clostridia; order Clostridiales; family Clostridiaceae; genus Proteiniclasticum. The sequence continues at coordinate 67,171 of NZ_DOPX01000009.1, read as the reverse complement.
GAACGGGTATTGTCATTGCATTTCTTTGCAGCAGCAACTACAGCATCCAGGTCCATGCCCTTGGCAGCAGCGGCAGCAGCAGCTTTGAACACAAAGAGGTCGCCAGCGATTCCTCTTCTGTCCTCAATATTTTCAGAAGAAACCACGTCATCTGTCACAAGAACAGTCTCTACGCGGATGCCATCGTCGGCTGCCATTTCAGCACCCATATCAAAGTTCATCACGTCTCCTGCATAGTTTCCATAAAGATAAATACAGCCTTTTCCCTGATCCACTGCCTTTACAGCATTATAACAAGGTTCTGGTGATGGAGAAGTATTGATGTTGCCGATGACAGCAGCATCTGCGAAGTTCTTGCCTACATAGCCCAAAAATAGAGGTTCGTGTCCTGAGCCGCCTCCGATGATGACACCGACTTTTCCAGGTACAGGATTTGTAGTCACAACCACTCTTCCATCATGCTCCAGAAGTTTCACATAGTCGCTGTGTGCCTTCACATACCCAGACAGCATTTCCTCCACCACGTCATAAGGATCATTGATCAGTCTTCTCATTGTTCATTCTCCTTTTATACGATATTAAAGTTCTTTAAAATCCACTATATTTTCTATGCTTTAGTAATATATTTGAATTTCAAAGAATCCTCATATCTCTATTATTGAGCAAAAAATGAACGGATTCAACCGGTGAATGTAAACCTTTTATTAACGATTTGGTTTTTTTCCCATTAGAACAGAATTAAATTTCAGCACATCATAAAGTGCTCAAAAAAGAGAGCCTCAGCCCTTGGAACTGAAGACTCTCTCAAGAGGAAACCTTCTGCTTTTATACAGCAGCTTCTTTTTGATCGTGAATGGCCTGCTGAATCTCCACCATTTTCTCTCCATCCAGCTCATAGTATCTCATGGCAATGAGAGAAGCCAGCCAGCCTAAAATTGGCATCCCGATGAAGAAGAACATGGTCATCCAGAATATTGGACCGGAATAGGGTGTATCTGCTGTGGGCAGCTGCTCCCGGAACCCGATGGTAGCAACCATGATACCCACAATGCTGGCACTGAAGGCTGAAATCAGCTTATCCACAAAGGAGAAGATGGTGCCCATCATCCCAGGAATATACTGCCCGGTTTTGTAAGTCTGATAGTCAGAGCAGTCTGCAATCATTGGGATGACGATATTGGATCCGATGGAGATGGCACCGCCCTGTAGGACCATCAGAACAATAAACAGAATCGTGGCCAGATTGATAGAAGACAGAGAGATGCTTCTAAGATCCGCAGTGGCGAAGAAGAGAAGAAGGAGAACACCCAGCAGCACGGAAATCCAGGTAGAAACCACATAAGCCTTTTTCTGACCCAGTTTTCTGGCATAGCCGATGCCGATGAAAGTCAATACAATGGTCAAAGGCGTCATGATCAGTCCCATGGTCCCAGATAAGGCATAGTTTCCAAGTAGGATGCCATAGAGCATGATGACCGTGACAGAATTCTGTTTCACAGTGGCAGCCAGCTTATCCGTGGAGGCGGAGATGATGAGCATCTGAAGGGGTCTGTTTCCTTTGATGATGGGCCAGTAGTCCCGGAACTTAATCTGAACATCAGATGGAACACCCCAGTTCTCTTTCACATCCTTTTTCCATAAAGAAATCACAGAAAGAGCGGTGAACACACCAGAGACCACAATGACATACACCATCATTTCACGGAAGAAACCCATGGTGAATCCTCCGTGCTTAGGTACCAGCACATTGGAGATGAGAAACTGTCCTCCTGTGAAAAGCACGGTATTGAAGATGCCGTCAAACAGAGTGAAAAGGGGTCTTTTCTTCGGATCGTTGGTCAGAACAGTCTGAGCCGCTTTGGTGCAGGCTGTCTGAAAGGTGTATCCAATGATATAGACTGAGTACACCAGAATGAAGTAAACCAGCCTGAATCCTTGTGGCACCAGATGGGTGGTCATATGTAGAAGAACTACGCTGAGAGCAAGGATTACATTGCCCAGTACCATATACGGTCTGAACTTACCAATCTTGGACTCTGTTTTATCTATGATAAATCCGATGATGGGATCTGTAATACCATCAAAAATTCTCATGGCTGTCATGATGGTGGTTACGGCCACCACAAGAAGCCCCGCTACCCCTGTGGCATAGTAGGAAACAAACAGCATAAAAAACATATAGAGATTCGTGGCAGTATTGTTCAAGACGAATAGGCCGATCTGGGCAGTCGAGGCAGTATTATAGGTGACTTTATTATTGTTTTCCATGATTTCCTCCGTATAATTATAAAATCCTGTAGATGAATGGACTGTGCTTCGTTCGTTTTAATGCCTATCCATGAAAATGGCGCCTATTCGCATGAATATGTAGCGGGCGGGATGGAAACACCATCCCTGAATCTTTCCCCACTTCTTTCTCTTTTGTCTACCGTTTTTTCTGCTTTTTCAACTCGTTCTGTTCTTCTTGTTGTCTATTTGTTCTTATATCCAAAATCCGGAATATTCATCCAGCGGTCTCTCACAGAGTGTGCAGCCATCTTCGGGTGTCTCTGTCTTGTGAAAAGACCCTTCTTGTTCCCCTGGACTCTGATGATGCCCACAGAGGTTTCAAAGTCTGCGAAATTCCACATCTGTTCTCCGATGACATGGTCAAACTCATCAAAGACTTCATGATTCGCCTGAAGATACCTTACCTGATACTCTTCGGTAAATGGAATGTCATCCACTGCGTGGAATCCAGCCACAGTGTCTGCACCATATTCTGTGAACATCACCGGTGTATTGGGATACGCTTTCTTCCACTCTAGAAGTTCATTTCTTAAAGCAGTCTTTGCCTCTTCCAGTTCTCCCGTATTCACATACCATCCATAATAACGGTTGAGACAGATCACATCCAGATGTTTGGACACCACATCATTATGAGGCATGGACATCATGATGAGCACCTGGGTCACAGGTCTCTTCTGAGGATCCAGCTCTTTTGTGAGCTTGATAAGTGGTGCAAAATACTCCTCTGCACCTTCTTCAATGGTGGTGGCTTCGTTGGCCACAGACCACATGACAACGCAGGCAAGATTCTTGTCTCTTGCTACCAGCTCTCTCAGCACCTGCTCATGTGCTTCTTTGGTGTTCATCACTTCAAAGGTCTTCTTCTTGTCTCCATCTCCACCAAACAGTGCAAAGTTGAAGCCATGCATAAGTCCCACTGCAGGCGTCTCATCAATGACAACAATCCCCTGCCTGTCACAAAGTCTCATCATCTCTTCAGAATAAGGATAATGGGCAGTTCTGAAGGAATTTGCCCCCAGCCACTTCATCAGGTTCAAATCCGTCACATTCAGTGCCTCATTGAGGCCACGGCCGTTGACAAAGAAATCCTCGTGCTTTCCAAAGCCCTTGAAGTAGAACGGCTTATCATTGATGAGGAACTGATTGTTTTTCACTTCCACCGTTCGGATACCAAAGGATTCTGTATAGATATCCACAACTTCACTGTCCTTCTCCACATGAACTTCCACTTCATAAAGATAGGCCTTCAAAGGCTGCCAAAGGATGACGTTTCTAATGAGGGCATCTTTCTCATATCCGTCATAAACCACCTGCTGGTTCTCATCTCTCACCAGGAACCTTACTTTGTCGAAGTCTCCTTTTACAGTTTCAGAAAAGTGCACCACTGCATGACCTTCCTCCACATCATAAGTGATGGAGAGATCTTCCACATAGCTCTTCGGAGTGGAGTAGATCTTCACAGGTCTATGGAGACCGGCATAATTAAAGAAATCAAAGTTCGGCTGATTCTTTTTCACGCCATTTTCTTCTTTGTAGTTTCCAACTGGTAGAGTGCTGTAATCCAGGATATTGTTCACTTCCACCGTGACACGGTTCTTTCCAGAGATCAGATATTCATTGATCTCTGCCTCAAAAGGCATGAATCCGCCCTTATGTTCTGTGACGAGCTTGCCATTGACATATACTTTTGCATAATGGGTCGCACTGCCAAAACGCAGCACCAGCCTTTCAGAAAGAAGTTTATGAAAGATCTCAAAGTCCTTCTCATACCATACAGAGCCCACGTGGTTTCTGATCTTTCTCAGCACACCCTGCTCATTGAAAGAACCTGGCACTGCCATGACCTCTCCATGGGACAGTGGACTTTTCGGATCGTGGTTCTCCTCCAGAGAAAACCTCCAAATGCCTGATAGGTCCATAAGCGTTCTGGTCGGGGTCGATATTGGATATAACAAGTTGCATTCCTCCTCATACTTTGTGAATCAATGAACTTATTATAAAAAATGATAACGTTACCTATTGCAATTATTTTGTTGTTTATAGAAATAATATGCTGTCTCTCTTTGAAAAACCAAAGAATTTGTGATTTCATTGACAAAAACATGAAAAAGACTGAACCTATCCTATAGATAAGATGCAGTCTTTTACTATTCCTGTATTTTATGCTGTTTCTGATAGTTCAGCGGCGTCATCCCTGTTTGCTCTCTGAAGATTTTGCTGAAATAATTGAGATTCTCAAACCCGCAGGACAAGGCAATGGCTGTGACGCTTTCCTGATTTTCTGAAAGAAGGGCTTTGGCCCGGTCCACTCTTCTTTTATTGATGAACGCTGTCATGGAGAGTCCCGTTTCTTTCCGGAACTGCCTGGAAAGATGGGACGCACTGATATGGACATAATCGGCCACATCCTGAAGATGGATTTTCTCCTCCAGATGTGCTTCCAGATAATGAATGGCATTTTGGATATGTCTGGAGTAACCTACGGTGGTCATTCTCTGAACCAGAGCAGCATACTCGTCAATGAGCCTGTCAGAAACCTCCTGAACCATTTCGATGCTCTGCATCCTCTCAATGTAAATAGCCATGTTATCAGAAAGCTGATGGATGCTGATAGGCGGAACCCCTGCTCTTTCCACGGCGATGCGGAGAATGGTATTAAAAGTCAGATACAGATTCTTTAAAGCTCTTAAAGGATCTCCCGGTACCCGATAACTGAAATCATATACGGTCTTACTCATGATCTTCTTTGCGGACTCTCCATCTCCGATGCTCACATAGTACATCATTTTATTTTGGATCCGGTACCGCTCATCGATGAGCGTGAAGGACTCTTCGATCTCCCGCGGCCTTATTTTTTTGAAGTCTGTGATTCTGGATCGGTGATAGTACACTTTCGCATCAAGATTTTTCTTCGTGAGGCTCCACACCATGACTTTTGCAAGGGACTGATATTCCTCCTGATTGAGAATTTTGATGGTTCGATAAGCTTCCAGAAGAAACTTCTGATCCTGCATCGGAATCCCATTCTCCTCCAGTAGATCCAACAGCTCTTCTTTCGAGACGTGGGCGTTGAGAAATGGCCCCCCCACCACCACATAGGGCTGCTGCTCAGAAAAAAGGCTTACAGCCAGGTACTGAAGTCCCAGATTATCTTTGTATACCAGCACCTCTTCTGCTTTTCTTGTGAAGGTGCTTTTCACCATATCACTTTTATACTGCTGACGGTACTTGAAGAGGGTCGTGTCTTTTCGAAGAACCAGTCTGAAGAGGGTTTTTGCATCGCTATTCAGAAGAGAGAACTCCAGACCGGACACTTTTCCAAGGGATGTGCAGACTTCTATGAGTTCATCTTCCACTTTACTGTTTTCCATCACGACACCTCTCTTTCATCTTGTTATTTTCAGCATACACAATTCTTCTCAAAAATGAAACAGAAAAGCATGCTGCTTCTTTCTCAGATCCTCCAATAGAAAAAACACCTGACTACTGGGTTTTCTCTTCACTTCTCCCAAGATCCGCAAAGAGATAAAAGATCAGATAGATGAAAAAAGACAAAAGGAAAAACTGAAGGCTGAAAGAAAGTGCATGTTTATCAAAACTTCCCACAACAAACCGGAGAAGATGCACTGGCCGAAGCACCGCATCCCAGGAGTTAAAGCGGATGAACCTGCCAAGATAGATGGCATAGCCACTGAGAAGATGGACAGCAACAACCATCCCCCAGGCTCTTCTGCTGCCCTTCGCCCTTCTCACCTCCCCATGGAGAAGGTATAAGGAAAGGGCACTGAGAGCACACCCCAGAAACACTGCATAGGAGATAGAGAAAAAATTGTTCCAGGGCAGTTTCTCCATGCTGTAGAGGATGCGCTCTGCTCCTGAATAAGGTTCATAGGACGGGTTCGGATAATAAAATACATCCTGACTCAGATGGATAAAATCCGTAATCACATACACTGCGTTGGGAAAGAAGAAAAGCCATAAAGCCGCCAGGAACCCTTTCCCCAGAGCCCGGAGCCCCGACGGCTGTTTCTTTCTCTCCTTTATCAGGACCAGTGCAATGCCCAGAGGAATCCACGCCAACAGGAGATTCCATAGAAGATAATACGTATCAAAAGGTCCTCCAAAAAACATCCATCCCGTGAACATCACCGTCATCAGCATCAGAATCCCCACAACTTGTTTCAGTTTCTTTTCCATTTATGTACCTCACACCCATTCTTTACTACACTTTCTTCTATTATCTCCATTGAAGTCTAGAAAAGTCCAAGTTTTTTCTGAAAGGTTCCTGACTTTCTTCATCATCACCACAATGAAACAGCAAAGGACTGTGCAGATTGCCTGCGCAGTCCTTTTATCTGCTTTCTTAAGGCCTACTCCCCGGAACCTTCCCGCCTCCTGGGATCATGCCTCCTCCAGGGTTCTTGCCACCATCTGGTGTCATGCCAGAAGTGCCCATGGTTGTCACAAGGCTTGTCATAGACACCTCACTCAGTGCTTTCCCTTCCGAATAGACCCCATAGGTTTCTCCTTGTTTCAGGTCTTCTGAGGAGAACAGGAGAGAAGCACTGTTTTTCTCAGTAGTATAAGAAAACAGCTCTTCTCCTGAGGATGTCTTGATGACCAGGGTTTCACCCGCAGCCACTTCTTCACCATTTAAGAGAAAGGCTCCTTGGGTAGAGGTCTCTGAGACATTCATGGCCATACCGCTGGAGCCAAGAGCAAGCAGTGTGCCTCCTGTAATCGAAAAGCTCCCGTTATAGTCCAGAGCGCTGTTTCCATCATTTAGCGGTCCTTCAATAATGACCAGCCCGCCAGTCATCTCTGCATCTCCGTTGACATCAATGCCATCTCCTTCCGCATTCACTCTTATTTCTCCACCAGTTATAGAGAGAAAACTCCCATCAGAGGAGAACATATTCTGTCCCGGTCTCCCATTTAGAGAAGAGCTGTCATTGCCCCCTGCGGTGTTGATGCCGTCGTCTTTGGCCCCCACATGGATTTTTCCATCTCCAATGATGACCTTAGACCCTTCTATGCCCTCATAGCTCATTTCAATATAGACTTCCCCCCCGGCAATCTCCACAGTGTCATCTGCATGGATGCCATCATCCCCGGATGAGATGGAAAGCACTCCATTTTTCATAAGAATGTTCCCATTGGAGTGCACTGCATCATCCGAAGAGCTGATGTCAAAGGTTCCACCTAAAATGTTCAAAACTGTTCCAGCTTTCAGCCCCTTTGCAGAATCACTGCTTTCCTCTTCCACCTGAGACGAAGGTCCCCAGTTTCCCCAGTTGTCACTGGTGCTGACGATGCTGCTGCCCCCACCGGTGGTGAGGACATAGGTACCTTCCCTGATTTCCAGCACCGTTTCTGCTTGAATTCCATCATTACCTGAAGATATGGTGACACTACCATTTTCAAGAAGCACAACACCTTTTTCTGGGTCCTCATCATTACTGGATTGGATTCCGTCACTTCCTGCCTCAATATAGAGGGTTCCATCCTTCACTGCCACCAGGTCTTTTCCTTTGATCCCATCTTCCTTGGCATAGACCGTCACTTCTCCGCTGACCATCTTGAAATCATCCTTACTGACAATGCCATGGGCATAGTTTCCATAGACAAGAAGTTCTCCTTCTCCATTGATGGTGAGATCCCCTTTTGAAAATATGGCTCCATTGGGATCAAGGTCTTCTTCCTCATAGAGTTCTCCATCCCTTAAGATGTTCTTTGTTCCCGAAGCGAGGGTCATCACCACTTTATCCGCTTCATAGATTTTAATGGCGGAGGTGGACCTGCTTGTAAGATCCAGCCCATTTAGGATCAGCACCACATCTTCCTCCTCTGTGACCTTCACGGATAAAGATCCATCTTCTGATGTACCAGAGAGAAGGTAGGTTCCGCCCTTTGTAATGGTGACGTTTCTACCCTCTGTTTCTGCACCTTCACCTGTGACCAAAGCTTCCCCGGAGAAAACAATCTTTGTGGCAGAGGTTTCATCATAAGCCGTCTCCAGATCCTTCTTGGAATACTCCACCGTTATGCCCGCATTTTCTGAAGAATCCACAGAAGTATCCACTTCTTCCAGGCCCTCCTGCTCTTCCACAGATGGGGTCTGTACACTTTCTAGTTCTTCTTGAGGCTCCTTCATAGAGCATCCTGTGATAAGTAACAACATCAGCAGGAGAACTCCTGCGCTTTTAAGGCTTTTTCTACGATCATTCATGATTTCATTCTTCCTTTCTTTCTATATTATGCGGAGATCTCTCCCTGAGAGGTCATGAGGGTCACAGCCTCTACGCCGCTGATTGCACCCAGCTCATTGACGAAAGCGGTGCTCTTTGTTTTCAGCTGCAGCTCATAGATGAGTTCAATCTCTCCAGGGTGCACTGTCTTTGATTTGACACTCATTTTCTTTGTTTCTTTCTTTAGAATTCCCAAGGTTTCCACCTCTACAGACTCATCAGAAACATGCAGAAGAAGGAGATAGGAAAGATGCTCCCCATGGCCCCGGACAAAAAGCAGAAGCACCAGTCCAATGAGAAAAGAGCCTAGAAGTGCCAAAGGCAGAAGACCTGCGCCCAGGACAATCCCCACACCGATGGCCCAAAAAAGAAACACCAGATCCAAAGGATCCTTGATGGCGGTACGGAAACGTACAATGGAAAGGGCACCCACCATGCCAAGAGACAGCACCACATTGGAGGTCACCGCTAGAATGACGAAGGTAGTGAGCATGGTGAGAAGCACCAACGATGTATTGAAGGCATCGTTATAAAGGACACCACTGAAGGTCTTCTTATACACCGTGTGGATGAAAACCCCTACTGCAAAAGCCATAAAGAGTGCAATGGCGGCATCCAAAAAGGAAAAGGTAGTCAGGTTTTCCAGAAAACTGGATTTAAGAATGTCTTGAAAGGTCATGTTAATCTCCTCATTTCGTTATCATTTCTTTTTTTGATTATTTCAATAATCCAGGGCAAGTCTGCCCAGGACATACTTGGAGTGAGCGGTCTGAAGAGGGTTTTCTCCAGTAAGGATCTCCGGGATGAAGCTTGGCAGAAACCCGTCGTATTTTACTTCCAGAAGTGCTTTTCTCTTTTCATCTGGCAGGCAGCAAAGATTCTTCTTCAAAAAATCCATAGGATTTCTATAGAATCTGATGTTCCTGTCCAAGGTGATTCTCACATTCCCAGCTTCCCACATGAACGGTTCCCGGTCATAGGTGATAATAACCTTCGGCCTTAAGAGCTTTCCCCTTAGCGCCATATAAAAGTCCAGAAAAATCCTCTCCTTCTTCTCTTTGAGAAACTCATAGCGCCCCTCCAGAATCCAACTGGTTTCCAAAGGCGTAAGAAGGCCTGACTCCTTAAACCCCTGGGACAGGTGCTTTACTTTCTTTTCCAGACGGATCAGCGTGAAGTCTTCTTCATAGAGCCTGATTCTGAATTTCTCCCGGAGAGCGGCCCCCATCAGATTGTCCTGAAGCGCCTCATCATTGAAGCTGTCAAAATACAGGCTCCTGATGGTATAGCCTTTTCCTCTCACATGAGGGTCTCTTGGAAGGAATTTCTCCAATCTTTTGGATAAAATCTCTGCTTTCTCTGGGGAGAGGAGATATTTCAGTTCATGTCGATAACATGGTTCTTTCATCGCTTCCTTCCTCCTTTCTACATGTTTTATTCTAGCCCTTTGCATCAGGAGCATCTCCGAAAAACTCACCGAAAAGTTACGCAAAACTGATGCAGTTGAAACATAAAAAAAGAAAAAGCCCCTTAATATAAAAGGAGCTTTCATATAAAAAACAGTACTTATGGGGATTTACTTTCGATAGAATCCGGCAGGATTACAATAAATACGGTGCCGTCTTTCCCGCTTTTTACATCGATACGCCCTTCATAGGCGCTGATCACAGACCTTACAATGGATAGCCCTATGCCATGCTGACCATCCTTCCCTTTATAAAACCGGTCAAAAAGTTTCTTTCTGGTCTCCTCCGCCATGCCTTCCCCATCATCCTCCACTCGGATGAAAATGCGGCCTTCCGCCTTGGATACCGCAAGGGTGATTTCATGTTTCGCATAACGCACCGCATTGGACAGGAGGTTTTCAAAGGCTCTCTCAAGGGTCTTCTCCTCATAGATGAAATAAACGGGCTCCTTTGGAAAGTCATACCGGATGGTGAGTCCCTTCTCCAGAAGAAGGCTCATGAACCGCTCAGAGGAAGCAGACAGGGTCTCCCGAAGATCCAGCTTCTCTTTTCTTAAGTCCTCCATTTTGGCATCCAGTTTGGATAAAAGTATGATATCCTCCACGAGGCTTCCCAGATGATCCACTTCACGCTTCATCACCGGCAGGGCTTTCTCTTTTTCAAGAAGACCCACTTCCAGAGCTTCCGCATTGGATTTAATGATCTGAAGAGGCGTTCTCAGCTCATGGGACGCGTTCTGAAAGAATGTCCTTTGGTCTTCCTGATATTTTTTCAGCTTCTCACTGGTTTCATTCATAACGGCTTTCAGTTCATGAAGCTCCAGATCAGAAAAATCTTCCTCCAAACTGCCATACTCTCCTTCTCCCATTCTCTTGGCAAAAACCGACAGTGCCTTCACAGGCTTTACAATTCTACCTGCCAGAAAGTAGCCAAGGATCACCGTGAGAAGAAGGGCCACTGACATAATAAAGAGGAGCATTTGGGAGAGGTTTTTCTCAAAATCATAGAGATTGCTCATGTTGATAAAATGCACCTCATAAAGGTCTCTCCCAGTGACAGATCTGCTCTTTACCACGGTATAGTAATAGAGCCCCTCTCCAGCGGTAAGGCGTTTCACGCCCCCTTCCTCTAGAGAGATCTCTCTATCTTCCACTGCAGTTTTAACTTCAAAAAGGGGAGAGGATTCCGTGACCTCTGGATAAAAATCAGGCACCAGCACCTCATAGTCCTCTGTCACAAAAAGCCGCTGAGAGGATCCTCCTGGAATCTCCGGATACTTTTTCTCCGGCGGTACTTTTCCACCTTTCATGTCTTTGGGAATCCCATCACTTCTTACCCTTGTGAGGGCTTCCGTAGCGCTGCTTTCAATATAGCTGGAGATGAGAAGATTAAAGGCAGTAAAAATCAGAAGAAACACCAGAAGGATGAGGCCCGATAACAGAAATAGCACTCGGGTTTTTAGGCTTTTCAGTTTTTTCATGACTCTTCCTCCATGATTCTGAAGCCGAAGCCCCAGATATTGTCGATCCGGATGTTGGAGGAGGAAAGCTTTTTACGAAGCCTTCTCACCGTATCATCACAAGCCCTCGTCTCCACTTCGATGCTGTATCCCCAGACTTCATCCAAAAGCTCTGTTCTTGATACCGCCCGGTCACTGTTTTTCATAAGATAAGAAAGCAGCCGGAACTCTGTGGGCGTAAGCTCTAAAACTTTGCCCTCTAGCAGCACCTCCATGGTGCCTGGATTTACACTAAGGGTAGAAAAAGAAAGATTCTCTTCTTCCTTTTCCTTGAGGTTCTCCTGATCCAGGCGCACCCTTCTTAACATAGCCTTCACCCGCATGACCAGAGAAATGGCACTGAATGGTTTTGTAAAGTAGTCATCGCTGCCAAGGTTGATTCCTGTGGCATAGTCCAGATCGCTGTCTCTGGCCGTGAGGATGATGATGGGCACAGTGCTTCTTTCTCTTATTTTCTTCGTGATGTCAAAACCGCTGGACCCTGGCATCAGCACATCTAGAATCACAAGGTCCGGTTCTTTCTGAAGAAACTTTTCAAAAAGTGCATCTCCTGTAGAAAAATCTGATACCTCATAGCCTTCACTCATGAGAAAGGTCTTCACCATCTCTCTGATTTCTTTCTCGTCTTCTGCAATGTAAATGTGTTCCTTCATCTCTTTGTCACCACCTCTTTCTCTTTTATCATAGCAAGGATTCCGAACAGAAGTTACGCAAAACTGACGCAATCCATGGGAATCTAAAAAAAATTTCACCAGTTCTACTTCTCCGCTTCATAGTGTCATTGTAGAATTGTAGTGTGTCATCCCTGTGGCACAATGAAAAGATCGAGGTGAATAAAATGAAAGCATATGCAATAGAAAGTCCAGGCTCTTTTGAAAACCTGACCCTCATGGACCTGCCCATACCAGAACCAAAAAAAGGTGAGATCCTTGTGAAAATCCATGTGGCAGGACTGAATCCTGTGGACTATAAAGTTCTTTCTGGAGGACATAAAAAGTGGGTGTATCCTTTTGTGCCAGGTCTGGATGGCGCCGGGGAAGTGGAAGCGGTAGGAGAGGAAGTCACTGACTTCAAGGTTGGAGACCGGGTCTTTTATCATGGAGACCTCAGTAAACCAGGCGTTTTTGCAGAATACGCTGTGACCACAGCCTTAACTGCAGCAAAGATTCCTGATGGTATGGACTTTGCTGCCGCTGCTGCACTTCCCTGTGCAGGTCTTACCGCCTATCAGGCCCTCACTAGAAAAGTAAACACAGCCCATATGAAATGGGTGCTCATCCATGGAGGTGCAGGCGGAGTTGGCGGCTTTGCCCTTCAGATTGCGAAAAGCCTGGGTCTCAACGTCATCACCACCTGCTCCAAGGAGAATGAATCCTATGTTAGGGGTCTTGGAGCTGACGAAGTCATCGACTATAAAAGTGAGGATGTCACAGAACGGGTCATGACCATCACAAAATCTCTCGGTGCAGACCTCATTCTCAATACAGTGAGTAAAGAATCCGCCGAAGAGGATCTTAATAGGCTTGCCTTCAACGGCCATCTCATTTCCATCGTGGATCTTCCGGATCTCACGGGTTTCAACCCCTACAGAAAAGCTGTCTCTATCCACAGCCTGGCCCTGGGTGGAGCCCACAGCTCGAAAAATGACCTGCAAAGAAAAGACCTCCGTGTCATGGCAGAAGAACTTGCAGCTCTCACGGTTTCAGGAAAAGTGGATCCTATGATATCAAAGGTTCTCCCTTTCAGCGCATTGAAGGAAGGGCTCCGGGAACTGACCACAAGGCATGCCAGGGGAAAGATTCTCGTGCGTGTTACCCCCTAAAGAGTGAAAAGGAGTGTTCCCTTCAAAGGGTTCACTCCTTTTCGTATTTTTCCTTTCAGTCATCTTCAAGGTATTGCACGAAAGACGGTTCATATTCTCCACTTCTCCAAACCCATGGTTCCTCTCAGATTTCAGGAATAACTGTCATTAGAACAGTATGGCAAAGAGGCGTAAAAGAGCATCAAAGGTTCTGGCAAAGAGCGTTTCCTTCAGATCCTCTTTTTTGATCTCTTTGCTGACCGCAAAGGTCTCTAAGGCATCTTTCTTTAGATCCTTCAGCACCTCATGTCCATAGAGCAGTGCACCGCATTCAAAATGCAGATAAAGGCTTCTGTAATCCATATTGATGGTACCAACTACCCCAATATCGTCATCACTGACATAGCTTTTGGCGTGGATGAATCCAGGACTGTATTCATAAATCCGAACGCCTGCTTTCAGAAGAGGCATATAGTTGGACCTGGTGATCCGAAAGACCAGCTTCTTGTCAGGGATCCCTGGGGTTACGATCCTTACATCCACACCTCGTTTTGCCGCCAGGCAAAGAGCAGACTGCAGCTCATTGTCGATGATGAGGTAGGGCGTGAAGATATAGACATAGTCCCTGGCCTGGGAAAGGATCTCAATATACACATTCTCCCCCAAAGGCTCATCATCCAAAGGAGAGTCTGAAAAGGGCTGAACATAGCCTTTTGCTGTGAAGGAGGATGGTGCGTATAAAACTTCAGGAAGCGACAGCGGGTCCACCACATCGCTTCGGAAGGCATTCCACATTTCAAGAAACATCAGGGTGAAGCTTTTCACCGCTTCTCCTCTTAGCCGGATGCCCGTATCCTTCCAGTGACCAAAACGGACCTTTTCATTGATATATTCATCGGCCAGATTGATGCCGCCGGTAAAGGCGGTATGCCCGTCCACTACTAGAATCTTTCGGTGGTTTCGGTGGTTCATCACCACAGATAAAATAGGACGGAATCGGTTGAAGGCCATACACTTGATGCCTGCAGCCTCCATTTTTTTGATAAAGTCGCCAGGCAGAAGAAACATAGAGCCCACATCGTCATAGATCATGCGGACGTCCACCCCTTCCTGTACTTTTCCAGAAAGAACCTCCAGCATACGGTTCCACATGAGGCCTTCTTCCACTATAAAGTACTCCAGATAAATGAAGTGCTTTGCCTTCTCCATGGCCCTAATCATATCAGAGAACATCTCTTCTCCCACGGGATAGTACTTCACATCTGTCTTCTCATAGATTGGATAGTCATTTTTCTTCGACACATACTTTGCTGTGCCGTGGGCTCTGTCATCGTCCATCTTCAGCTTTTCTAAAATCTCTTTGCTTTGTGGAAGAAGAGGATGAATGGATTCATGGGACTTTTTCAGTCTCATTCTCATGAAACTGGAAGGTCTTTTGTTGCCAAAAAGAAGATAGAACAAGCCTCCAAATACGGGCAGCGTCATAATGAGTATGATCCACCCGATCTTATAAGAGGCATTCTCTTCCTTCATATTGAGGAACAATACCACCAATAGACTGAGGGCGGAAAGCATCACACTGATCCACTGACGGTTTCCCACAAAATCCATCAGAAACAGTGTCCCCCATAAAAGCTGCACCAAAATAATGAGGGCGATGAGGGTGATTCTATAGTTGATCTTCTTTAATAGCTGCATATGCCTCTCCTCCATACAATGTATCCTGTTCTTTTCTTCAACTGTAGCTTCAAATTTACATTTCTGCAAGCACTTGAAACCTATTGGTCTGATTTTCTTTCCATTTCTTTCTATCCCTAAGGTACAGACTTTATTGACCAGACACTTAATCCTGTATTTTTGAGTTCTTCAGCAAATGAAAAAGCCCGGAACAGAAGTTCCGGACCATGCATTTTAACCCTATAGGACCTGACTGTTTCTAGTTCTCCAGATGCTCCAGAATCTCATCAATGCAAAGATCTGGACTGGCCAAAACCGGGATTCCTGTACTCTTTTCGATCTCCTCCCGTAGATGGGCCATGGAAGCCTGAGCCAGTACAATGCAGTCCACATCTCCTATGGTTTTGACTTCGGCCCGAAGAAGATGGTCATGCAGCTCAGTATTTCCGGCCTTTAGCGCATCAAAGGCTTTTGCACAGACCTTTTGGCTCAATGACACATCTTTCCCCAAAAGAAGTGCTTCTCTCTCCAGTTTCCTTCTGGTCGGCACCACGGTGCTGCCTGCCGTGGCGAGAATGAGAATATTTTTCCCCATCCGCACAGCTTTTCTCCCCATGGCATCATCAATGGCAATGACCGGAACAGAAATCAACGGACGAAGCTCCTCCACCACAGGCGTTAAAGTGGAGCAGGTGACTACAATAAGGTCAGCATTTGTAAGCTCCGCATTTTTCAGATCATGATACAGCCTGTTCTTGTTTAGGATGGTGAACTCACCCACTTCATTGGGATGGAGCGCAAGAAAATCATCCAGAAGATTATAGATCTTCACAGGATCTTTTGCCCGGCTTCTGATCTTCTCATCAAAAGTATTCGCAACAGTTTTTACTGTATGAACCAGTGCTATGGTCTTCATTTTTCTTTTCTCCTTCTACATCATCACTTGTTTTTCACTGTGAAAAGGGAAGGTTCCCCTTCCCTTTTTTCTTATTCTATCATTTACAGAACGGAATGGACAGCCATTCTGGAAGCCATCTTCACTGCATTTTCAAAAGCAGAGGTTTTCACAATGCCTTTTCCAGCAATGTCATAAGCAGTTCCATGGGCACAGGTGACAATAGGTGCAGGAAGTCCTCCTGCTATGGTGATGCCCTGGTCAAAACCTTTCAGTTTCAGCGCAATCTGTCCCTGGTCATGGTACATGGTCACCACGCCGTCAAAATCCCCACGGAATGCTTTGATGAAAAGGATGTCTGAAGGGTAAGGCCCCATGGCATGGATGCCTTCCTCATTGGCCTTTCTGATGGTCGGTTCAATGACATCAATCTCTTCGCGTCCGCATTTGCCATGTTCCCCTCCATGAGGATTGAGGGCAGCTACGCCAAGTCTAGGGTTTTCAATCCCTGCAGCTTTCAATGTCTCATGGGCCAGAGTCATGGCTCGGAAAATTTTATTCTCTGTGAGGTTCTCACTGACTTCCTTGATTGGAATGTGACTGGTGGTTCTGGTGGTCCAGAGATTGTCCACATGGTTGATTTCTCCAAATGGAGCTGTATGCTCGAAAAGATGCGCCAGATAGTGGTGCTCACTTTCAAAGGCACAGCCCGCCTCGATCATTGCAGACTTGTTCAGGGGACCGAAGCAGAATCCGTGTATTTCTTTGGCTTTGAAAAGATCCGTGGCCAGCTTCAGAAGATCCAGTGTGACTTTGCCATTCTCTTTTGTAAGTGTGCCGTATGCCACTGTGGAAGGATCCTGATTCTTCTGATCCAGCACTGGAATTCCGTTTTCCCAGGTCGCTTCACTGATGCTTCCGATGATTTCCATAGGTACTGTTACCCCAGATGCTTTAGCACCCATCTCCAGAATTCTGGCATCTCCCAGAACCACAGGACGGCAGTGCTCTTTGTAAAAGCCATTCGCCGCAAGTTTTGCAATAATTTCAGGACCCACTCCTGAGGCATCCCCCAGAATGAGACCAATGATTGGTTTCATCTCCATATTCGTCCTCCATTTGTTCTCATTAGTGAAAGGAAAGGCAGGAATCTCCTGCCTGTTCCTGGTATCTTACTTAATGTTGTTGGCTGTCATAAAGTCCTTTTCATAGGTGGTCACATAAGTGGTGGCATCTGCTGCATTCTTATAGTCTGGAATCAGCTTGTTCTTTTCAATGTAGTCGTTCTTCCATTTATCTGATTCAGATACTTTCTTCAGTGCTTCTGTCCAGTAAGCCACTGCCTCATCACTCATTTCCTTTGGAGCCGCTACGCCTCTCCATACAGGAATCTCGACATTGTCATAGTCCCCAACTTCGCTAAGGGTTGGTGCATCTGCCAGATTTCCAGTGTATCTTTCATTAGAAAGTGCCAGTACAGGAATGAGGGAACCTGCTTCCACATACTGCGCCGCTGCTGCTGGCTTTGAGATGACAAATTCAACGTGCCCGCCAAGAGCTGCAGTGATGGCGTCTCCAGTGGAGTCATGGGTGATGAACTTCATATTGTCTTTGGAAACCCCAATCTCTTCTACCATGGCTTCGTAGGTCGCAATATCGTCTCCTTTAGATCCGCCGATGACAACACTCTCGCCGTTTTTGGCCGCTTCGATGGCATCCTTAAAGGTTTCATACTTTGTTTCAGTGCCCTTGAAGATCAGCTGCTTGTCCACTGCCATGATGGCCAGGATCCTGAAGTTCTCGGATCTGTTCTTGGTGTTGAGAACCATAGGCATTAAGTCTCCGCTGTTGAAGGTGAGCAAGGTGTCATTGGCCTTATTGCCTTTGGTGTTTGCCACTTCATTACGTCCGATTTCTCCGCCTCCGTCGGTCTTGTTGGTCACAACAAAGGTGCTGTCCACAATCTTGTCTGTAGTCATGATATCGCTGATCATTCTTGTGAAGATATCACTTCCCCCTCCAGGTCCGCTGGTGACAATCCAGGTGACGTTGGATGCGGGTTTGTACGCTCCGCCTTCCTTCGCGCCGCAGCCTGTGAGAAGAACCGCCAGTGACATAGCCCCAACCAGTAGTGAGATGATTTTCTTTTTCATAATGTACCCCCAATAATATATTTGAATTTAATTTGGAACACTTTGATTTTTCTTGACCCCGAATTTTGACAGTATGCTTCTCAGCACAGGAACCACAATGATGGAAATAAACACAATCATCAGCACAAGAGTAATGGGTCTTGTGAAGAAGATATTAAGGCTTCCACCGGATATAATGAATGCTTTTCTCATGTTGGACTCCAAAAGCGGAGCCAGTACAAAGGACAGAAGCATCGGTGCCACCGGATACTCATTCTTCTGAAGGAAGTAGCTGAGAATACCGGAAGCCAGCATCACAAACACGCCATACATGGAGTAGGTGGTGCTGTAAGCACCCACAAAACACACCACCGTAATGATGGGAATCATATAACGGGTCGGTACTGAGATGATCTTCGTTAAAAATGGAATCACAAGGATGGCGATGGTTAACGTTATAATATTTGAAATGAACAGTGAAGCGATGAGTCCCCAGGCAAACTCCGGCTCATTCTGAAAGAGCAGTGGACCTGGGTTCAGTCCCCACATCATCAGTCCTCCAAGAAGAACTGCGCCGGTTCCAGAACCTGGTATACCAAGGGCCAGAAGGGGAGCGAATGCCCCTGCAGCCGCAGCATTGTTCGCCGCTTCACAAGCCGCAATGCCTTCCACAGCTCCTGTTCCTAATGGTTCCTCATTTTTGAACTTCTTCTGCATGGCATACCCCATGAAAGAACCTGTGGTGGCTCCTGCTCCTGGCAGTACCCCCACAAAGGTGCCCAGAAATCCGGATCGCAAGGCAGGTGGAAGGAGCCTTTTCACATCCCTTTTCGTCAGCATACTTCCTTTGATCGATAGTTTGGACTCGAATTTTTCTTCAACTTTTTTATTTCTCTCACTCATGAGACTGATCACCTGGGAAAACCCAACGGTTCCAATGACAAAAGGAGTAAAAGGAATGCCGCCCAGAAGATACATATTGCCAAAATCAAATCTTGGCGCTCCGGAAAGGGTATCCATGCCGATGCTGGCAAGAAGGATTCCCAACATGGTGATGAGAACGCCTTTTATGGGATTCTCACCCACCAGCCAGCTGATGGAGGTCATGGCAATAAGGAGGATGGCCGTCATCTCCGAAGGACCAAACTTTAACCCAAGATTTGCCAGAGCCGGACCTGCAAAGGTCAGGATGATCATGCCGATGGTTCCTCCGATGAAGGAGGCCATATTGGCCGTGAAGAGAGCCTGTCCAGGCCTCTTTTTCTTCTTGGCCATGGGATAGCCGTCCAGAGCCGTCATCACCGCTGGAGAATCTCCAGGGATATTCAGAAGAATGGCACTGAAGCTTCCACCATACATGTTGGAGTAGTAAAGAGCACCCAGCATGATGATGGCGGTGGTGGGATTGAATTTATAAGTCAGCGGCAGCAAAAGCGCTACCCCAGCCAGAGATCCGATCCCAGGCATGGCCCCAACGATGAGCCCAAGGATGGCACCAAGAAATGCAGCCCCCAGATTCATTGGTGAGAATGCAACCATAAATCCATTCAGTAGCAGTTCAATATTTTCCATAATTTATTCTCCCCCCTATCCCACAAAGTTTTCCAAGAGTCCCAAAGGAAACTGGATGCCAAGCCAAGTACCGAAAACACCCATGGTGATGAGCATGGCAATGGCTACAATGACTGCACTTACTTTCCAGCTGATTTTCTCAAAGACTCTCAGCCACAGGAAAAGATACACGAGAATGGTCGGTACAAAACCGATGATAAAGGTTCCGGCAAAGATGCCAATACCTGCATAGATGACCAAAAGCTCTTCTTTTAGGAATTTTGCTTTTGTGTCGTCTTTCAGTGTCAGAAAGAAGGTTACCACCCCCATGACCATCATCACCGCTGAGATGATGGAAGGAAAGAAACCAGGTCCCGGACCATCCACCCAAAATCCCAGCTGAGTGAGGCTTACAGCCATAAACAAAGCTCCTAAGGCGATAAAGACCACGGGCAGTATTTTTTTTGTGTTTAGTCTTAACATCACATTTCCCCCAATATTAAACTAAAAGTCTCATGATCTGTGAGGCTGTCTGCGTCAGGTTTTTCTCCGCTGTTTCTTTCTTCATGGCTTCCTCCAAGGTCACCACCTCGTTCAGAATAGAGAAGCAGGCATCCATTCCCAATTCATTCAGTTTAGAGATCTCTTTTGTCACACTGCCCCCAAGGGCGATGACTCTTTTATTGTATTTCTTCGCAAGCTCCATGACACCCATGGGCGCTTTCCCCATGGAGCTCTGAGCGTCGATGCGGCCCTCTCCTGTAAAGATGATGTCCGCATGCTTCACATCTTCCTCCAGCTTCACTGCTTCCAGCACCAGCTTGACCCCTTCTTTCAACTCTGCGTTCAGATAACTAAGAAGTGAAAAGCCCAAGCCTCCCGCAGCGCCAGCTCCAGAGGAGTCGCTGTGGTCTCTATGAAGAGCATCTCTTGTCACCTTCGAGAAGTTCAGAAGACCTTCTTCCAGGACTTTCCCTGTTTCTGGTGTCACCCCTTTTTGTGGACCGTAGACCGCCGTGGCTCCTCGCTCACCCAGAAGCGGATTGTTCACATCACAGGCAACCTGGAATGTGCACTGAGAAATGAGAGGATGCACCTTCTCAAAGGAAACGGAGCAGATCTTTCCTAAGGATTCCCCAGTTTTATCCACAGGGACGCCTTCTTTATCCAGATACTCATACCCAAGGGCTGTGAGCATTCCAAGCCCTCCATCATTGGTGGCGCTGCCCCCAATGCCCAGAAGAAAGGTTCTTGCGCCCCGCCCTGCGGCATCAAGGATCATTTCCCCAAATCCGAAGGTGCTGGCTTTTAGTGGATTCATCTCACTTTTCTTTGCCAGCATGATTCCTGAGGAAGAGGCCATTTCCATGATGGCCATCTGTTTTTCCTTCAGCCAGCCATAGGTGGCTTCTACTGGTCTTCCATAGGGTCCTTCTACGGCCACTGTGATGATCTCACCGCCATAGCCTTCCACAAAAGCTTCTGTGGTTCCCTCTCCCCCATCGGCCAGAGCCTTCACCACCACTTGGCAGGAGGCTTCCTGAAGAATTCCTTTCTTCACGGCATTTCCCGCCTCCAGAGAAGTGAGGCTTCCTTTGAAGGAGTCCATTGCTACCACTACTCTCATCTTGCTACCCCCTCCTGTATCTCTGTCTGAAAACGGCTAACCGTTGACAATGTTCACAGGAGCGCCTTCAAGGTATGCCTTGAGATTGCTCACCGCAATATCCATGAGCCTCTGACGGGACTCCTTGGGCGCCCAGGCGATATGAGGTGTGAGATACACATTCTTTGCTGTAAGGAGCGGATTGTCAGAACGGATGGGTTCTGTAGAAACCACATCAAGGCCAGCTCCGCTTACTTTTCCACTGTTCAGCGCATCAGCAAGGTCCTGTTCCACCACAAGAGGTCCACGGCTGGTGTTGATGATCTTCACGCCGTCTTTCATCTTGGCGATGTTCTCTTTATTGATGATGCCTTGTGTTTCAGGGAACAGCGGACAGTGAAGAGAAATCACATCAGATTCTCTAAAGAGCTCATCCAGTTCCACATATCTGCAGGAATCAGACACCAGTTCATCAAACTTATGGGCATCATAGGCCAGAACCTTCATACCGAGAGCCTGTGCAATCCGTCCGGTGCCTTGGCCGATTCTGCCAAACCCGATGATTCCCATGGTTTTTCCAGCCAGCTCAATAAGAGGTCTCTTCCAGAAGGTCCAGTCCGGATTGCTGGTCCACTCGCCGTCTTTCACAGCTTCAGAATGAAGTCCGATGTGATGGCTCATCTCCAGAAGCATCGCTATGGCAAACTGGGATACAGCATCCGTACCGTAGGTAGGAATGTTTGAAACCAGCACATTCTTTTCCTTGGCATAATTCACATCGATGACATTATAGCCTGTGGCCAGAACACCGATGAATTTCATGTTCGGGCAGGCATCGATGGTTTCTTTGGTGATGGGCGTCTTGTTGGTATAAACCACCTCCGCATCGCCAATTCTTTCTACGATGAGTTCCAGTGGTGTTCTATCATACACGGTCAGGTCTCCAAGCTTTTCAAATCCCTCCCAGGAGAGGTCTCCAGGATTTTCTGTATATCCGTCCAGTATTACAATTTTCATAAGTATGTCCTCCTTCGTTTTCTAGTCTTCTAATAGTGCCCAGGCTCTGTTCAGCACACGCTTGCTGTTTGCCATGATGATGGCAGGATCTTCATCCTTCCATGGCTTCACTTCAAAAGAAAGCACATAAGGATTTTCAGCGTTGAAGAACCCTTCTTCTTTCAGCACCTTTAAGAACTCCAGAAGCTCCTCCACATCATTTGCGCTGTCCGGATATCCAAATCTTGGATGCTGGTCTCCATAGGCTTCATACCCTTCCTTCACCACAGCGTTTCCGATGTGGAAATGGGTGATATAAGGGCGTAACGTCTGAATCACAAATTTCGATGTCTCATAGGTGGTTGGGAAGTGGGACAGATCCACCATGAGCCCAAAATTGGCATGGGTGGTGCGCATGTCCGCAGCAAACTTCGCTGCATAAGGTGCAGGTCCGATGAGGGCTGCCTTGTCCATGTCAAAGTCAAAGACTTCCAGGTTCACGTCCATGCCCTTTTTTGCTGCATAATCACAAACATTCCGGGTGGTTTTCAGCAGCTGGCTGTAGGCTTCTTCTTTGGTCTCCGGATTCCATTTTCCAGACAGGAAGGCGATGGCTTTTGCCCCCAGCACCTCTGCTTCATCCAGAGCTTCCATCAGGGTCTTTTCCGCTTTCAGGCGTTCTTCCTCATCAATGGCATTGGGATTCAGCTTCGGACCCAGAATTCTTGGCTGTGCGCCATAGCATACTTTCAGGTGGGACTGCTTCAGAATCTTTACAGCTTCTTCTCTCATTTCCTCATCTGGAAATCCTTTGATTTCTATGGCATCAAAGTAGTCGTCTCTAGCAATGGTCCGGAGGGACTCCAGAAGATCCTCATTGGGATAACTCATAAACTGGATGACACCGACTTTAAAATATTTATGGATGGATTCTCTCATGTTCTTACCTCATTCTTTCTTATTTCATTTCCATGGCTTTTTTAGCCTTATCTGCAATGGCTTTTGGACTGTACCCGTATTTCTCCAGAAGGGCTTCGTAGTCTCCAGATTCTGCAAACTCTTCTGCTCCTACAAACTGCATTGGCGTCGGACATCTTCTTGCAAGGACTTCCGCCACTGCGCTGCCAAGTCCTCCATGGATGCTGTGCTCTTCCACCGTGACCACGGCTCCTGTTTTCTTTGCCGCCTGAACCAGAATGTTCTCATCTATAGGCTTCACCGTATGGATGTTCAGAACCTCTGCCTCAATCCCCTCTTGAGCCAGAAGCTCAGCTGCCTCCAGTGCCTTATGGAGAATGGTTCCTGTGGCCACAAGAGTCACATCACGGCCCTCTCTTAAGGTGACGCCTTTTCCAATCTGGAAGTCATAGGAGTCATCAAAAATCACTGGTGCGGGTGCTCTACTCAGTCTCAGATAAACTGGACCCTCATAGGCTGCCACGGCTTCCACCGCTTTTCTGGTCTCCACCGCATCACAGACTGAAACGATGGTCATGTTGGGAATGGACCGGATAAAAGCAATGTCTGTGATGGCCTGATGGCTTGCTCCATCATAGGAATCAGAAAGCCCTGCGTAGGTTCCTGCCAGCTTCACATTCATTTCATCATAGGCAATGAGGGTCTGGATGGGATCAATGCCCCGGGTGGTCATAAACACTGCAAAGGTGTTCACAAAAGGAATCATGCCTTGGGAGGCAAATCCTGTGGACATGGATACCATGTTAAACTCACTGATTCCTACATTGAAATATCTCTCTGGAAACTCTTTACCAAAGAGGATGCTCTTGGAGGATCCCCCCACATCCGCTTCCAGCACAACGATGCTGTCATTTTTCTTGCCGAGATCTCTTAAGGCTTCACCGTAAGCATCTCTGATTGCGATCTTCTTCTCCATCAGTTCTCTCCTCCCAGTTCCAGCTTGGCCGCCTTATACTCCTCTGGGGATATGGGCTTACCGTGCCAGATGTTCTTTCCTTCCATAAAGGAGACTCCTTTTCCTTTGACCGTTTTTGCGATGATCACAATGGGTTTCCCCTTGGTCTCCTTCGCTTCCTCCACGGCACTGGAGAAAGAAGCAATGTCATGGCCGTCACAGTGAAGCACTTCCCAGCCAAAAGCCTCAAACTTTCCTGCAATGTCTCCAATGCACATGATTTCTTCTAAGGTGCCATCCAGCTGCACTCCGTTATGGTCTAGAATGGCAATGAGATTGTCTGCTTTGTATTTTGCCGCAGCCATGGCTGCTTCCCAGATACCGCCTTCCTGCACTTCACCGTCTCCAAGAAGCACATAGACATACCCATCTGTTTTTTTCATCTTCTCCCCAAGAGCCATACCAAGACCAGCGCCTAATCCCAGACCAAGTGGTCCTGCGGAAAGCTCCACCCCTGGTGTCTTATGGGCACAGGGATGTCCCTGCAGATGGCTGTCCATCTGGCGCAGTGTCTTCAGGTCTTCCTTGGGAAAGTAGCCTTTTTCTGCCATATTCAGGTAAAGGATGGGACATGCATGCCCTTTGGACATGATGAACCGGTCTCTTCCCTCCATTTTCGGATTTTTCGGATCCACACGAAGTTTGTCAAAATACAGTGTTGTGACAATCTCTGCTGCGGATAACGACCCTCCAGGATGTCCTGTCTGGATCTCATACAGAATATCAATGAGATCATTTCTGAATCTGTGGGTCAGTTTTTTCAGCTCATGAACTTTTTCCTCTGTCATCTCTACATCTCCTCCTTTGTTCTTATGCGTAATACTTTTTCAAGATGGGCTTTAAATGTTCTATGGCGCCTTTAGCTGCTTTTTCCTGGCTTGGGATCTGGAAAATCTCTGTGGAGAAATTCCCCTCATACCCGCATTCCTTGAAGGTACCGATGATCTTATCAAAATCCAGCCCGCAGTGTCCGGGATATCTTCTGTTGTTGTCTGCCAGATGCACATGGATGTTGTGTGGACTGTAGGTTCGGATGGCTTCATAGAGGTTCTTCTCTTCCAGATTCAGATGAAACACATCCAGCATCAGCTGAAAATTCTTCATATCTACTCGCTTCACCATGTCGAGACCTTCTGCCAAAGTATTAATGAAGTTCGTCTGCATGATGGTCACCGTTTCCAGGGCAATTCTTACTTTCTTCTCCTCCCCATAGCGGCTGATTTCTTTAAACGCTTCCACCGCATAGGTTTCCGTCTCTTCTCTTGTGAGCTCCTTGCAGTACTGTCCCCGGATTCGGCCAATATTGATGTCCGCGCCCAGATAACTTGCAAAATCCATGATTTCTTTGGTTCGTCTGATGGCTTCCTTTCGGATGGCCTCTTCTTTGTGGGTGTAGGAAAGCTTCAGCTGTCCGAAGATTTCTCCAGTGCACACCAGCACCGCTTTCAGATGATACTTTTCAAGAAGTTCTTTCACTTCGTTCCAGTTCAGCTCTGACGGGTTCAGCGTCATAAACTCCACTCCCTGGTATCCCAATTTTGAAAGTTCACGCAAGCTCTTCTCCAACGGTCCCTGATAGGCTGTAACGGATTCATCCACTTTTACATCCGGAGTCGCCACCTGATAACATAACCTCATTTCGTCCTCTCCTTTTTCCCTCTACCCCATGAGCAGTTCTTTCATGGCATAAATATCTTTTTCTATATGCAGTTTTGCTTTTTCACCATTTTTTTCAGAGATTGCCTCTACCAGTTCTTTATGATCTTCCAGAGAACGCTTGATTTTTCTTTCATCCCAGAGCACGGATGCCGTTCTGGTATAGGTGAAAAAATCCTGTATGTCGTTGATGTACTCCATGAGCTTCAAATTCTCTGAAACCTTAGCGATGAACTTATGAATTCTGCTGTCCAGCTGACTGGCCTTTGCAAAATCCTTCTTTGTAAGCTTTTCTGTGTATTCCTCATAGATTTTCTGAAGCTCTGAGATTTCATCCTCCGTGATTTTTCTACAGCAGATGTCCACAGAAAGCGCTTCCAGCACAATGCGGATATCGAGCATTTTAATGAGATCCTCTTTGGAGATCTCCGCGGCAAAAATACCTTTTCGTGGCTCATTCTGCACAAACCCTTCTGCAATGAGCCGATTGATCGCTTCTCTGACCGGTGTTCTGCTGACCCCCAGTTCTTCAGCAATCTGTTCTTCCCAGATTCTCTCCCCTTGTTTGATGTGCCCTTCCATGAGCTTTTTCTTCAGTTCATGGTACACATACTCTTTCAAACCTGATATCTTCAACTTTTCACATCCCGTTCTATAATCCCCATTTTCTTATAGATTATAATGTATAATGTATAATGTATAATTTATAAGACAACCTCATTATACCGAAAACCTTTCCATTTGCAAACCATTTCATCTGATTTTTTACTGTTTTTGTGAAAAATAAAGTTTAGTTTCTTTATTTTGTTATTTTGTAAATCAAAGTATCTATTTTTCTTACAATACGTAATTGCAGCACCGGATTTTCCGCATAAAAAAGAAAGGATGCTTTCGCATCCTCTCAAGGGTTATTCTTCACTGAGCAGTTCCCGCATGGAGTCAATATCTTTTTGGACAATCTCAATGGCCACCTCTTCATTGCGGCTCTTGATGGCTTCAATGATTTTTTTATGCTCCCATATGGAGCGGTCTGCCTTCTCCTTGGTCCATTTGATGTTGTATCCTCTGGTATAGGCGAACACATCCTGAATGTCATTGACATAGGCCGCAAGCTTTTTGTTGTTTGCCACTTGAGCGATGAAACGGTGGATCTCACTGTCCCACTGGCTGGCTTTACTGTACTCCTCATCTTCCAGAGCTTTGGCAAAGGTTTGGTAAATGGCGTCCAACTCCTTCATTTGCTCTTCTGTAATGTTCTTGCAGCACTCTTTAATGGCAAGACTCTCCAGCGCCAGTCGCACATCCAGCATCTTTCTCAGCTCATCTTTTGTGATTTCCGCGGCGAAGATTCCTTTCCTTGGGCGATTTTCGATGAACCCTTCTGCCACCAGCTGATTGATGGCTTCACGGACTGGAGTTCTGCTGACCCCAAGTTCTTCTGCCAAGTGTTCTTCCCAAATCCTCTCCCCAGGCTTGAAGTGATTCATGATCAGCTTATTTTTCAGTTCCTGATATACGTATTCTTTTAACCCTGAAATTTTCATAGCCCCTCCTACATAGTTCCAAACATAATTACCTATATTATACGACATTATGTTCTCTTTTTATATTTATATATGAATATGTTTTCAGAAAAAACGGTTCTACTTCAGGCATTCTCATCTGATTCTCATAGATGAAAGAGTGCCTGAAGAAATATTCTTCCTCACCTCTCTTTGAAAACAAAGTAGAAACCCTTATAATAGCCATAGGATTCTTCCCCGGAATCCGTTATCTTTCACATCGGTTCATCCCCTTCTTCTGATAGAAAAGACGAGAGGAGAATGAATATGAACACAAAACAAATAGATAAAACGTTACGGATCCCCTCCATCGGATATGGCACCTGGAAGCTGGAAACTCCTGAGGTTTGCATCTCATCTGTACTTCATGCTCTGGAGGCGGGATACCGCCATATAGACTGCGCAAGAGTCTATGCCAATGAAGAATATGTTGGTGAGGCCATTATAAAAAGCGGTATCGAGAGACAGAATCTGTTTCTTACCAGTAAGCTTAGAAACAGCGCCCACGGATATGACCGGGTACGAGGAGAAGTAGCCGCAACCTTGAAAAACCTCAAGACAGATTATCTGGATCTATATCTCATTCACTGGCCCGTGGTCATGGGACATAAAGACGACTGGAAAGAGGATCTTCTTTCCACCTGGACAGCCATGGAAGAGCTCTATCATGAAGGGGTTCTCAAAGCCATCGGCGTGTGTAACTGCTCTAAAGAACATCTGGAGCCTCTTCTTGAAAAAGCCACGGTGAAACCCATGGTGAACCAGATTCTCATACATCCGGGTGTGCTATTGGAAGATGATATGAACTTCTGCAGACATCACGGCATCACACTGGAAGCTTATTCTCCTTTGGCTCCCCTTGCAGTGATCTACCAGGAGGCTGAGTTCATGGACATCTGTGCCCATCATAAGAAGAGCCCAGGCCAGATCCTTCTTCGGTTTGTATTGGAGCTGGGGGCGACTCCCCTAACCAGGTCCACAAAGAAAGAACGACTTACTGAGAATCTCAACATCTTTGATTTTTCCTTGAGGCCTCAGGACCTTACGTACCTAAGAGAATGGTCCCACAGGGATTTTACACCTCAAAACAATAAAGAAGTCCGTCCTCCCCAAAAGCTGGATTCTGTCCTGGCTCAGAAGGAAGGATAAGTATTAAAAAGCAGCCTATCTTAAACCGATAGACTGCTTTTTCTAGTTTATTCTACTTTTCACTGGCCGCATTTTTGCCAGCGATTCTTCCAAAGACCAGAATGTCCGTCAGCGCATTTCCACCCAGCCTGTTACCAGCATGAATTCCGCCGGTGACTTCTCCAGCTGCATAGAAGCCAGGAATGGCTGCTCCGTTTTTATCCAGCACCTGAGCTTCGTCATTGATTGCCAGACCACCCATGGTGTGGTGGAGTGATGGAGAACGAGGTGTTGCATAGAAAGGCGCTTCCAGGATCTTTGGACCAAAATTGGTTTTTCCAAACTCCGGATCCTTCTGATCATCAATAAAGGTATTGTACTTCTCGATTTCAGAGACAAATACATCTGCAGGAATACCCATCTGCTCTGCAAGTTCTTCCAAAGTATCTGCCCGGTAGATGCTCTTGGTTGCCACCAGATCATCAATGACATCTCCCCAGCCGTTCTTATCTCCAGGCTGTGGATTTCCTGCGGTGACCTGATCGCAGATGATATAGAAGAGGCTGTCTGTCTGCTTCAGTGCAGCGCTGGCCAGCACGTCTCTTTCTGCATATTCATTGACAAATCGCTTTCCTTCCTTATTGATGAAAACTTGGGATTCTGCACTTCCCCACACGCCTCCGGAAAGGGCTCCTGTTTCAGGATGTGAGCTTGGCATCAGCTGTGCAAATCCCATCCCCACAAGGTCTGCTCCCGCTTCAAGCCCCATATTGATGCCATCGCCTTGGGCATTAGAAGTATTGGTGCTCTTCATATCTTCAGGAATGGTAGGCCAGTAGGTATTGTACTGTGCAACCATTTTTGCATTGGCGCCAAATCCGCCAGTAGCCATGATGACACCTTTCGTCGCATGTAATGTCACTTCCGTGCCATCTGTCTTTACCGCTTTCACCCCAGAGACACGTCCATTTTCGATGATAAGCTCTTCTGCTTTTGTTTCCAGCATGAACTCAGCGCCATTCTTCTTCGCATCCTCTGCAAGAGGGTTTATAAATCCAACCCCAACACTGGCAGAAAGTCCGTGAGTTCTTGGCCACATGGCCCCCAGTACAGTTCCGATGCTGTCGTTGATTTTTAAAGTAGAGTCTTTGGAAACCAGCCAATTGAGCGCATCCAGCGCTTGACTTGTCAGCTTCTTTGCCAGGGACAGATCGCTTGTGATTTCTTCACCGTTCTTATCTGTACGCTTTCCACCGATATAGATCTGATACATATGAAGTTCTTCAGAGTCAAAAAGCTTTGTGGTATCTCCATCTTCAAAATACTTCTCAATCTGACCTTTCAGTGTCACAACCGTGTCTTTGAAATCTCCAAATGTGTTTTCATCCACTTCTAAGATTGCTTTCAGATCATTGACCAGTGCGTTGTTCATATCCACTGCAGATTGTCTTTCTTCATCTACAGCATTATAGGCACCGCCTGCACGAACAGTATTCCCACCTAGTGAGGAACCTTTTTCCACTAGAATCACAGAAGCTCCATTCTCAGCTGCTGAGGCAGCGGCTGCTGCACCAGCTCCGCCACCGCCAATAATGACAACATCCACTGTCTTTTCTATTGGTTCTTTCTTTCCTTGCTCGACCACTTTATTCTTGAGTTTCTCCACATCTCCGCCTGCTTTTAGAATGCAAGCTTCAATGGCAGCCAGAAGACCTTTACTGGAATTGGTTGCTCCCGCAATGACATCCACATGAAGAGTCTGGCCCTTCAAGATTTCCTCAGGAATCTTTTCAAATACAGGTTTTGCAATATCTGGTGTTTCTTCATTATCTCCGACAACAATGGACAGAATTTCTGTCTCACTGAATGTCACGGTTACTGGAATCTCCCCGTAGTTTCCTTCACCCGTTGCTGTATATTCTCCTGCGGTATAAAGCTTTTCAGATCCAGCCGATGGTGTTTCAGGAGCCTCCTCCACTTTCGCTCCACAGCCACCGCTGATGAGGAGGAGCATCAGGAGCACTGCTGCCATACATTTCTTTTTGAACATTTCTTTTTCCCCTTTCAAGTTTGATATTTATCAAACTAAATATAAACCCTGGTGCAGCACCAAGGTCAAGGGAATATTATTCGGTTTCCACAGGGAAATATGCGTAGTGATAGTTCACTTTCTGTCCTTGTTCTATTCTGCTTGAAATGTACATGGTCATGACATCACCAGATAGACGATAGCCATTCTTCTCCAAATACATCAGCCCCTGATCCAGATGTTTTCCAGAGAGTACTTCCTCATGATTTTTTCTAAGGATGGTATGGATACATTTTCTTTCCGGTGAAGTTCTCACGCACGGTGGAAGGGGTACTGGCCACAGAGCTAGATTTTCCTTTGAAATGCAAAGAGCCATATAGTAGTGAAAGGGCTCTCTCTTTTCGATAGATGCTTTGGGTACCCATCTGGTATAGAACGTCACAGGCAAAAGCTCCATCCACGCCCTGACATAAGGGAGAATATCTTCATCCTGCATGAGCTGGTCTTTCATAGAATGAGGAAGGTAGAGAAGCTCCGGAAGAGCCACTTCTTCATAGAAAGATTCGCCTCTTTCAATAAGATTATAGTATCTTTGAAATCTTATCAGCTCCTTGAGTTTTTCCTCCTCATATACGATCTGCCTCTTTTGCTCCAGGATTTTCTCTGAAAAGGCGGACTGTAGAGATTCATTAGACAGCGTCTTCATAATCTCCGCCACCTGACTCAAGGTAAATCCAAGACTGGAATACCATCTGGAGGTAGATACAATGCGAACGTCCATATCCGAATAATACCGGTATCCATTTTCCTCATCCTGAAAAGGCTGTATAATCCCCTTTTTCTCATACTAACGCAGCGTATCCACGGTTAGACCCTGCATACTGGCAAACTTCTTGATTGTGTAATTCATGATGCTATCCGCTCCATTTCAATGATTATGTTAGCATTTTAACATAATACGATGAAATATTCTTTTTTTCTACTGATTCATCTCTACCCACTCTTCCCGCAGCATAGCATAGATCACATCATCCACCCATACTCCCTCATAGAAAAGTCCTTTGATGAAATGTGCTTCTCTCCGAAATCCCAGTTTTTCCAGAAGCCTGATGGAATTCTCATTCAGTGGGTCTACGGAGGCTGTGACGCGATGCTTCTGAAGCTTCTCAAAAAGGTACTTCAGAATCTCATGCATGGCTTCAGCCGCATATCCCTTTTTCTGATAACAAGGGTCCAAGGTATACCCGATTTCCACCTGACAGCCATCTGGCAGAAAATGAAGCCCAAGATCTCCAATGAGCTTCTTCTCTTCTTTCAGATGGATGCCGAGCTGAAACCAAGTATCCTCCACATCAGGCACCTCGGCAAGATCCTTAAAGAACTCTTCCACATGCTGAAGGCTCCTAGGATGAAAGCTCTGAAACTTTCGCACTTCTTCTCTCGACCAATATGCATACAACACTTCTGCATCCCGCCTATCGAGCTTCTTCAGGATCAGTCTATCTGTTCTCAGCTCCATCGTCACCACACCTTTCATTCTCATTATTTTCAGTATACCATCTCTACTACTTGGAAAATATACCGCTTCCACTAGAAGAGTTATCACAGATGCAGGATGTATGTGCAGAAATCCTTTATACTGAAAGAAGAAAAACAGTTCCATGAGAAAGGGTGATGAAATATGAAGGGTGCATTGCATCATATTGAACTATATGTGAAAGATCTCGAAAAAAGCAAGGCTTTCTGGGGGTGGCTGCTGCAGGAACTAGGCTATGAAGAATATCAAGTCTGGCCTCAAGGCATCAGCTATCTCCTGGGACATACCTACCTGGTATTTGTACAGACAGAAGAAAGATTTTTGAACATCCCCTACCATAGATGCAGAGCAGGCCTCAATCACCTGGCTTTTCATGGGGGAAGCAAAGACTTTGTTGACAGTCTCACGCTGAAACTGAAGGAGAAGGGTGTGAAGATTCTCTATGAGGAAAGGCACCCCTATGCAGGTGGACCCGATTATTACGCGGTTTTTTTCGAAGATCCGGATCGGATGAAAGTAGAAGTCACAGGGGAGTAATAAAAGCCTCTCTGCTTTTTTGAGCAGAGGGGCTTTTATCGTCACGTCACTGAACCATATCCGAAATTCTCACAAAACTGTACCCAGCATCCTTCAAACGTTTCAGGATCGTGGGCAGTCCTTCCACGGTCTTAGAAGAATGCATGTGCATCAGTATGATGCCATTTTGAGCTGCTTTTGTTACCGCTTCATCAATGACATACTGGGTGGTGATGGTTACGCCATACCTGGTGGTTGCCCAGTCACTGGTATCTACTGACCACAAAATGAGATATCTCATGCCTTCCTCTGCTGCCAGTCTCTGGATTCTTTCATCATACCTTCCATTGGGTGGCCTTAACAGTGTGGAGGTTTTGCCGATGGCCGAATAGAGGGCATTTTTTGCCAGTCTGATCTCATTTCTCACTTCACTGTCCGAAAGTCCTGTTAAGCTCTTATGGCTGTATCCATGGTTTTCAATCTCATGACCTTTGGCTGCAATCTCCGAAATGAGCCCCGGATTGTTCTTCACAAAATCACCATTGGGGAAAAACGTAGCTTTTGCGCCATACGTGTCGAGAGCCTTCAAAATGGACCTGATATTCGCTGCAGAGCCTGAATCATCAAAGGTGAGCGCAATCTGCTTCACACTGCTTGCTTTATTGCCTTTATGAAGGACAGGTGCTAGAGCCGTAGGTTTCGTCGCCGACAAGTATTTGGGACTGCAGTAGCCTTCATATGTTTTATAGCGTACTTTTGGCCATGCTTCTGATGTGCTAAGAACCGTTACCTCAGATCCTTTTGGCATGACCGCAACGATTGCATAAGAGACCCCTGGTCCTTTTCTCAGATTCAGTTCATCAGTGGTATAAAGGACCGTTCCACCTGTGCTAGGCTTTTCTGCAGTCAGATACTTTCTGCTGGCGTAGCCCGTAGTGCCTTTATATCTAACCTGATACCAGTCCCCATTTTTCTGAAGCACTTCAACACCTGCACCTTTGGGCATCACAAGGAGCACCTGATAGCTGGTACCCGGACCAGATCTTAAGTTTAGACTTGCAGTGGTATAGTACATTTCCACTGCTGCAGGTTTCAGATAGGCATTGGATGCATAACCCGTCTTTCCATTATAGGTTACCTTCGCCCAGTTTTCACTGTACCCCGTGACTTCCACCTGAGCACCTTTAGGTATCACAAGAATCACCTGATAGCTTGTGCTGGGCCCTGTACGAAGATTCAAATTCGCTGTTGTCACTTTAACTTCAGTCGCTTCCGCTGTTGCTGCGATATTCTCCGTGAGTATATGATGTATTTCCTTCAAAGAAACTCCAGAAAAAACCAAAAGCAGAATCAAACAAAACGCAGAGACCACAACCTTTGGGATGAACCTTCTTGTTTTCATGGTTGCGCCTCCTTCTTATATTGATGAAGGTCCTTTTTGTCGATTCTATTGTAGCACTGCTGAACGAATTTACTTGTCAAAGGAGTAACAGAAGAAAGACGAAGTAGTAACAAATATGTGGACAAATAGGAGAGCCCTTCTCTAAGGGAAGAGCCCTATTGCGTGATGATTAAAACCAGCTATATTACTGTTTCAAGCTGATTTCTATCTGTTCCGTCCCCCAAAAACCAGTCTGTCCACGTAGCACCGCAGAGTTAAGATCCAGGTCTCCACCAACTTCAAAAACCACCTTTCCAGTCTTGGATAGACCAGGATTCACCTGTTGAAGGAAAAAATCTTCCTCTTCCATCATCGCCATCATGACAGCTCCGTCCGTGTTAGGGTCATATTCTACACCATCTGTTGTAATCAGCTTGAAGTAGCTTGAGTGAATGGTTATTGCTTCTTTTTTCTCGTTCTTTACATTGACCTCCAGAATAACATACTTCCCTTCTGTTTTTGCACTTTCGATAAACTGGTTGCTGGATTTGATCTCATTGGTTTCTTCTATGCTGTTCACAGTGAAACTAACATCCGCAATCATAGCTGGTACTCCGATTCCAACTTCTACAATTTCATCCACTTCTTCCTCTTCTTCTTGTTCCTTCTCTGGCGTAGATACTACAGGTGCTACATCCTTACCATCTGCCGCTGCTTCTTTCCCATCTTCTTCTCCACCACTAAGTGCGGCACCAATAATCACTATCGCAAAAAGCCACACCCACCACCTCTTGTACAAAGGTTTTCTTGTCCGTTCTTTTCTCATGATTTTCCTCCTACTATATTAAGCTTTACGCTTTATGATCGCTGGGGCCCCATGGTTCAAGAATTCTCATGACAGCTTTACGAAGAGGCGGTAACAACTTCTACTATTCTGAGCCTTCTCTCTCCCAGGGGCTTATGAGTCCAGTATAGGATGTATGGTGTCCATAAATACGGACAATAATCAATAAATCCACGGAAAAAAGATACCCCTCACACCTGTGTGTGAACATAGATTGGCGTTGAAGCTTGATCCTCCTTTATAATAAATCGTATTAAAAAAAGCCCTATGTGCATCCACATAAGGCTTACGGTCAGAACTATAGATTTAATTGAGACAGGGGTGTTATATCAATATATTGTCTATAGTTTGATCCTTTACTTCAGATTGAGAACACGAAGTTTCTGCTGATATTCTTCTTCGGTGATCTCTCCTCGGACAAACCGTTCATCCAGCATCTTCTTTAAATGATCTTCCTGAACGGGATGGGCGTTATTTCCTTTGGATTTCTTCAGTATCAGTACCACTAAAAGAACAATTAGTAATACAAACCCTACCATCATGAGGATATGCCAAATACCAAAATCACCGAAATGGTGTCCATAATAGAATCTGTCAAAATACCGGTCAAAGTATCTGCCAGAACCATAATATCTTCTTCCAAACATCATAAGCCATTCCTCCTTTCTAATTAGTCTTCTATGACAGTTTTCATTCTAAGATAGGTTTCCTCGTCGATTTCACCACGGATATATCTTTCCTTCAGCTTCGTTAAAGCAGTATTGCCCTTTGAAGATGGAGTTAATCTGTCACGGTCATTATAATGCAGGTATAGAAATACCAGCAGCAAGACAGGTATCAAAAACATTTGAATAGCCTCCTTTTATCGTTATTTCTGTTTATTCAAATCACAGCAATCCAATTTTTTATTTCCATACTGCTTCTTGTTGGACTCGGCAATTCTTTCAAGAAGTCTTTTCCACCAGGAAATCAATATCTTTCACCTTCTTTATCACTTTCTGTAACTTTATCATACACTCTAATTATGTTTTAACTGTGACAAAAAATGTGAATCAAAAAAACAGCCTCCTGAAAAAGAAGCTGCTCTTGTCATTCAATTCATTCAGTTCTTTTAAAGGATGGTTTCCTCTTTCAAAAGCAGAATCTTTCTCAATTGTTCCAGAGCTTCCAACCAGCCCTGTTCATTGTCTTTCATTGAAATGGACTCCGGAAGCCCTTCATGTATCACCGTCAGCTTCGTTCCTTCTTTTATCTCTTCCAGTAAAAATGTAAGAGTCATCCTATTTTTAAGGCTCTCTTCCGCACTTTCAAACTGGAGCTCTTCCACAATTTTCTCATAGGGCTTAAGTTCCATGAATCTCCCATGATACGTATCGGTATGCTCCCCTGTTTTTCCAACCTGTGTGTCATCAAGATACGTAAGAGATATTCTAATCCATCCGCCTACAAAAGGCTGAAACTCGTGGAGGGTGCACTCCATATCCTTTGGCACTCTCCAGAAGCAGATTTTTGTAGGATCCAGCATCGTTTCATAAACAGTTTTAGTAACTGCAGGGAGTTTTACACAGATCTTTATAGCATCTTTATTCATTTTGGCTTTCCGTATATGCCTTATAGCGGTTCAGGATGGACTGCCATCCCTCCTTCTGCATTTCCACAGAAAAGGTGTTTTCTGCTTCAAAAATGCTTTCGATGAATGTCTTCCCATCTCTTTCTATAAAAGTCGTCCAGACTCTTCTATCATCATCCATGGTATAGCTAATCTTCTCGTAAGGAACCACTTCATCATAGGTCCCTGTAAAATCAAAGCCCTCACTTCCGTCCTTTGCCTCCATGCGGTAGCTAAACTTTCCTCCTGGCTTCAAATCATTCACCGCACTGGGAGAATGCCAATCGTCAGAAGCACTGTTCCAGTGTATAATATGCTTCGGTTCTGTCCAGGTTTTCCAGACCTTTTCAATGGTGGCATCTACTGCAGCTTGAATTGTAACCTTTGTCTTTTCCATAATCTTACTCCTCCAATGAATTAATAGTTTTATACTCGTTATTTTTTATCAGTATAAAACAATAACTCTGTCGTTACATTTAGAAATCTATAACAATGTGTGAATTATGTGTAGATTAGCCGATTTCGAAAGGATTTGATTAATTGTAATTATATTAAGGGTCTTTCTTCACCTCGAGTAATGAAACCATCAAAACCTTGTCTATTTCGATAATAGAACATCGAAATGCACTTAATTACCCACACTTATATATAGAATGCGGATAATTGAGTGCATTTATTTCAAATTTTTTATTCATATTGCCTTTTAGCGAAGTTCCAAGTTTTCATGATTTCAACTTCAATGATCATCGCTTGAAAAGATAGTTTCAGGAATGAACTCATCAATCGAACTTCTTCATTCTATTAAATTCGAATCTACTTAATAGCAAAAGTACAGTCTCTTCCAAAAATAGGATCACCAAAAAAAGATACCTGTAGGTGTCAACTTTAAAGGTAACTTTTAATTCCAGTTCTATCAGATTATAATTCTAAAAGAGAAATCACTTCTCCTTCAACTACATCCCCTGTTTCTTGAAACCCAAAGGAATTGTAGAGTTTTTTTGCGACTTCATTTTCAGGTTCATAAGAAAGCCAGCAGTACTTCGCTTTTCCGCAAGGAAAGGTTCTTAAATAAGCAAGGCAGGCTTCCATGGCTTTTTTCCCATAGCCTTTTCCTTGATGCTTTTCATCGATCATAAACCTCCAAAGACCATAGCTTCCCTTGATATATTCAGGATCACCTTCCTCAAAGCCATCGAATCCAAACATCACAAAGCCCACCAGTTCTTCTCCTTCATAAAGGCCAAAAGGAAGGGCGACACCACCAGACGTGATGGTGGTATACGCCTGCAGTATACTTTGCGCGTTGGTTGCAACGAATTTTCTCTGGTCTTCTCCCACACTGAGCTTTACAATCTGCCAAAGATTGCTGTCATCCACTTTTCTAAGTTCCATAGAATCACCTGCTTTTATTTTTTGTTTTTATCATACCATAGGATGGAAAGATCCTCTTCACATCTTTAAGATTTATGATATAGTTAATATGTACAATTCAATAGTTCTTATCAGGAGTTGCGGTAGAGGATTAGCTCTGTGACCGCATACCAACCTGCTTTTTTTAAGTAAGGTGGTTCAGCTAATATCGATGAGGAGATGCATAGCTCCTTAAGAAGGGCTTTTTTTATTGCCTGAAATTCCTGAAGGGAACAAAAATAATGAGGAGTGATCAATATGTACAACAGCACAACCAGAGTCCCAGGAGGCAGGAGCTACGCAGATGCTGTTTTCCGAACCACTGCAGACGCCAAGTCTTATGCACAAAAGATGTTCCACCGGGTGATTGAGAAAAAGAGCTTCAATCCAGAGGAGATTCGATTCTTTACCACAGAGGAGTTCTTTATACTGATTTATCAGAAGAAGCCTTTTCATATGGAAGACTTCAACTTTGTGGAACTGAAAAGAAGTGAAGGTGTTCACGCTTTTGAAGAGTGGCTTTCAAAAACTATCTTCCAAAAGATCCGAGAGAAATAAAACCCCTTCAGAAAAAGTGGCTCCCTTGAAAATCAACTTCATGGAAACAGGTCTGTTAGAGTAACAGATCTGTTTTTTCTTACTTCATTCTACTGAGTAAATAAAAAGAGACAGGCGTCCAAAGAAACCCATCTCTATTTTTTACAGAAAAACCCTCTGCTGTACGCAGCTTACTTTCCTATTTTGCACCCAGTGCAGCCATGGTGATGTAATTGTAAGGCTTATTGAAATGAGGCAGGAAGAAAATGTCCGTCAGAGCCAGCTTATCAATGGTGACCCTTTCCTGAATGGCCAGGGAGAACAGGTGGATGCCCATGGAGATGTCATAGGTGGATGCCATCTGAGCACCAAGAATGACTCTGGTCTTCTTATCATAAACAATTCTGATCTTGACTTTCGGATTGTTCTCTTCAATGAACTCCGGTTTCTGCAGATCATCATAATCTGTAGCCGCTGCTTCAAATCCGCAGACATTGGCTTTTGCCAGCGTCATTCCAGTAGACAGCATTTTCAGATCATAGATGCAGATTCCGTTGGATCCCTGTACTCCAGCAGATTCCAGTGTTGTCCCTCCAGCATTGTGAGCAGCCACGATGGCAGTTCGAACCGCATTGGATGCCAGTGCAATGTAGTTGGTATCCTGAATGCTGTTGTCAAAAATTGTAGCGCAGTCTCCAATGGCGTAGACATCTTTTATACTGGTCTCCTGATGCTTATCCACCACAAACGCACCATTTCTAAAGAGTTCTAGCTTTCCGTTTCCAAGAGCGGTATTGGGTCTGAATCCAATGGAAAGCACGACCATATCAGCTTTATGGACTCCCTTGTCTGTAACCACTTCTCGAACCTTCTGATCTCCTCGAATCTCCAGCACTCTTTCGCCAAAAGCCAGATGAATGCCATGATTCTTCAGGTTCTCTCTCATGAGATCGGTGAAAGGTTCATCGTAATAGACAGGCAGGCAGGTGTCTGCAATGTCAATGAGGGTGACGTTCTTTCCTTTTCGTTCGAAGGCTTCGGCCAGCTCCACACCAATGTATCCTGCACCTACCACGACCACATTCTCAATCTCTTCTGTCTTCAGCTTCCTAATAACTTCATCCGCATGCTGATACAGCTTCACTTTCTGCACATTCTCCAGATCTATGCCAGGAATATTAGGGATGATTGGCGTAGATCCAGTGGCAAGTATTACCTTATCATAGGATTCTTCCACCTTGGTGCCATCCTTCAGCGTTGCATAAACGACTTTACGATCAAAATCAATATTTTCTACAGGAGCTTCCATATGGACCACCGCTCCTTGAGCCTCCAGCTTCTCCTTGTCGGAATAAAAGAGCCCTTCTGCTCCGGCAATCTGCTCCCCAATCCATAAGGCCATGCCACAGCCTAAGAAACTGATGTTGGAATTCGCATCAAAAATGGTGACTTTGGCGTCCTTATAGTTTGCCATCAGCGTATTGGCTGCTGCAGTTCCTGCATGATTCGCACCCACAATGACAATTTTGTTCATGATAAAATCTCCTCTCACTTGGTGAAATATTTATTAATAATTATAATTATGGTTATAGTCTAAACTTAAATTCAAACTAACTTAATAACCATTACAATCCAACCTCATTATAGCACTGGTTAAAAAAATAGCAATAAACAAATTGTGAATTGTCCTCCTTCTCCAGCACACCAAGTTCCAGACTCATGCTGTCTATTTCATTGCATATCAATCATTTTAACGGTTATACGAGACCAATTTTTCCGTAGTCACTTATTCCGTAAGCAAAGAAAAACGACCCAAACCGCTCTGATTTTCCAGCTGTTTGCGTCATTTTACCGTAAACTTATTTATATTTTTGTCAATCTTTTGTGCTGCTTCCTATCCTTTTGCTGTCCATCTCTGAAGTTCCTCTTCTGTAGCCAGGACCTGATGGGTTCCTCCCACATTCTGCAGCACTCCTTTAGAGTAGTCAATGCCACTGGAAGCATAGTCATAGGTCATGGATTTTCTCTCCCGTTCCGTCACAGGATTGGGATGAGGAATGGCTGAGAGCAGAGATTTGGTGTATGGATGAATGGGATTTTCAAAAATCTCTTCCGTGGTTCCTGTTTCCACCAGATGCCCAAAGTGTAGGACTCCGATCCTGTCAGAGATGTATCTCACCATGGAAAGATCGTGGGCGATGAAGAGATAGGCAATGTTGGTCTTTTCCTGAATCTCTTTCATGAGATTCACCACCTGAGCTTGGATGGATACATCCAAAGCACTGATGGCTTCATCAGCAATGATGAGATCCGGATTCATCACCAAGGCTCTTGCAATCCCGATACGCTGGCGCTGCCCTCCGGAGAACTGATGAGGATACCGGCTGGCATGCTCATGAGAAAGACCCACCAGGTCCAGAATATCATACACCTTCTTCTTTCTCTCCTCTGGATCCATCTTTGGATGATGGATGTCCAGACCAAGGGCGATGAGATCCAGTACTTTCTTTCTGGGATTTAAAGAAGCCATGGGATCCTGGAAGATCATCTGCATCTTCATCCGAAGATTCTTTTCTGTCTTTTTGTCCATCTTTCCAGAGATGTCTTCTTCTTTAAACAGGATGCTTCCACCCGTAGGGTCATACAGCCTTATGATGGAGCGTCCTATGGTGGACTTTCCGCTGCCGGACTCTCCCACAAGGCCGTAGGTCTCTCCTGGATAAATCTCGAAAGAAACACCATCCACCGCCTTGACACTGAACTTTCTGGAGACTTTGAAGTGCTGCTTCAGATTTCTCACTTCTAGAAGTGGCTTTCTATTTTCCATGCATCTTCATCTCCTTTCTCATCCCTTCGATTCTTTCTTTCAGCTGCTTTGGCATCTCCACCTTCGGTGCGTCCTCATGAAGAAGCCAGGTGCTGGCAAAATGGGTGTCTGATATTTTAAACATAGGCGGTTCTATGCGGTAATCAATGTTTAAAGCATAGAGGTTTCTTGGGGCAAAAGGATCTCCCACCACCTGATGGAGAAGATTCGGCGGACTTCCAGGAATGGCATACAGCGCTCCTTCTGTCTTTTCCAGGCTTGGAATTGCCGATAGAAGTCCCCAGGTATACGGATGTCTTGGATCAAAGAAGATTTCTTCTGTGGTTCCTTTTTCAATGAACTTCCCCGCATACATGACCGCCACATAGTCCGCCACCTTTGCCACAACTCCCAGGTCATGGGTGATGTAGATGACAGAGATGTTCATCTTCTTCTGGATCTCTTTGATGAGTTCCAGAATCTTTGCCTGGATGGTCACATCCAGCGCCGTGGTGGGTTCATCACAGATGAGCACTTCCGGATCGCAGGACAGAGCAATGGCGATGACCACTCTTTGACGCATGCCGCCAGAAAGCTGATGGGGATAATTCTTCATTCTTTTTTCAGGCTCTGGAATGCCTACCAGATCCAGAAGCTCAATGGCCCGTTTCCTGGCTTCGGCTTTGGACTTTTTATGATGGTAGATCATTCCTTCCATGACCTGGGCGCCAATGGACATGGTGGGATTCAGGGAAGTCATAGGGTCCTGGAAAACCATGGCAATGCGCTTCCCGTTGATTCTTTTTCTCATCTCATTTCTGGAGAGTTTTAGAAGATCCTCATGAACCACCTCATCTCCTCGATGATAGGTGAAGTGAATAGATCCGCTGTTCACGGTCTCATTGCCGGATAGAATGCCCATGATAGCTTTCACGGTAACAGACTTGCCGCTGCCGGATTCTCCTACAATGGCCACGGTATCCCCTTTATATAATGTAAAATCCACACCGCGGATGGCCTTCACTTCGCCTGCAGAGGTCTT
Organism: Proteiniclasticum sp.; assembly: GCF_003514505.1. GTDB lineage: Bacteria > Bacillota > Clostridia > Clostridiales > Clostridiaceae > Proteiniclasticum. Next base: position 25,001 of record NZ_DOPX01000009.1, on the reverse strand, counting down.
GAAGGAGATGGAAAGATCTTTCATCTCCAAAACAGTTTCCTTTTCCACAGTGTTCACCTACCTTTCTTTCATTTTCGGATCAAATGCATCACGGAGTCCATCAGCCAGAAGGTTGAAACTCAGCATGATGATCCCAAGAACAATCACCGGAAACACAATCATATAGGGATGTGTGGTGAAGGACTTGAAAGCATCGCTGATGAGAGAACCCAAAGAAGCGTTGGGTGCCGGAACACCCAGTCCCACAAATGCTAGAAACGCTTCTGTGAAAATGGCATTGGGCACTGAAAACATGGACATGATGATGAGCTGACCAAAGATATTGGGGAGAATCTCCTTGAAGATGATGAAGAAGTCCTTCGCTCCAAGGGTCTTGGAAGCGAGTATGAACTCCTGCTCCTTCAGTTTCAGCACCTGAGCTCTGGCCACCCGGCTCATGCCGATCCACCCCGTAAGGGCTAATGCCAGAGTAATGGTGAACAGCCCCGGTTTCATCACAATGATGAGGAGCGTCACGAGAACCAGCGTTGGAATGCCGTTCAGCACTTCCGAGAATCTTTGCATGGCCATGTCCACTTTCCCGCCGAAGTATCCGGAAATGAGTCCGTAGCTCATGCCAAAGAGCATGTCCACCAGCACAGCCACCAGAGCAATATAGAGCGAGATTCTCGTTCCCGTCCAGGTTCTCGTGAAGATGTCTCTGCCAAGAACGTCGGTGCCGAACCAGTAGTAGGTGCTTTCAAGACCTGTTTCCTTTTCAGGATTCACGTACTTGTTCACTTCCACAACACCTGTGGAAGTACTCATCTTCTCTGATCCGTCAAAAATACCAATGTTCAAGCTTTCAATGGCACGGATTCGAGGCGCCAGATTCTGATGCTGAATGATTTGGGAATCATAGGTGTGTTCATTCATGCCAGGCCCCACCACCGCCATGAGTATGATGAGGAAAATGAAGAAGAGACCAATGACTGCCCCTTTGTTTTTTACAAAGCGGGACAGAATATCTCTCCAGTAGGATTCCTTTGCATAGGCCTCATCCACGAAGTCATTCTGATCTTCTCGCACCAGCTCGAAGTCGCCTGGTTTAAATAACGTATCCTGATTATTCATGGAGATTCTCCTTTGCAAGTCTGATTCTCGGATCAATGATGCCGTATAAAATGTCCACCACCAGCATAATGCTGATGAACATCACGCTATAGACAAAAGCCAGGGCAATGATCACATTGTAGTCATTGGACTGGATGGCCGTGACCATGAGAGATCCGATTCCCGGAATGGAAAAAAGCTTCTCAATGACAAGGCTTCCTGTCATGAGGCTCACAACAAGAGGCGCAAGTACCGTGATGATGGGAATGAGGGCATTTCTCAGCGCATGGACAAAGATCAGACGGTTTCGATGCATGCCCTTGCTTTCCGCCAGCAGCATATACTCTGAACCCAGCACCTCCAGCATTTCTGTCCTTGTGAACCTTGCCACCGTGGCGATGGTGAACATGCTAAGAGCCACTGTAGGCAGTACTGTGGAATGAAACGGTTCATCCAGCTCATAGAGAAGCGGAAACCACTTCAGTTTGAATCCCATGGAATAAATCAGCGCCATGGCAAACACATAGGAAGGCAAGCTGACCCCAAGTACAGAGATCACGGTGGTCAAAGTGTCAAAAATGGTATTGTGTTTCACCGCAGCAATAAGTCCCAGCACAATGCCAACGGCTGTACCGATGAGCACTGCTTGTCCTCCGATCCGAAGTGATAAAGGAAGCCTCGACTCCAAAAGCTGAGTGATGGGTGTATTTTTAGAAATATTGTAGGACACTCCAAAATCTCCGGAAAGCATGGCTTTCAGGTAATTAAAGAACCTGAGAAATACAGGCTTATCCAGACCGTATTTGGCATTGATGATGGCTCTTTGGGCATCTGTCAGTTTTTCATCGTTAAATGGAGAACCGGGCATCAGTTCCAGCATGATGAAGAGGATGAACAGAATGACCAGAAGAGTCAGTGCTGCGATGCCGATTCTTTTCAATATATACTTTTTCATAAGCGCTACTCCTCACAGAAATTTGGCTGAAAAACAGAAGAGAGACGCTGTACACTTTTTTTCGTTCTAAACAGCGTCACACTCTTCTATTTGTTTATGGTATTTTCTTTCGTTCTTTAATTCTTCACAGCGTTCTTGAAGACTCTGTTGATGCCCACGGAGTGGAACTCAACGCCTTCAACGCCTGTTCTTACCATGACCGCATCACCTTTCTGATATACAGGAAGGATGACAGCTTCATCCATGACAATCTTTTCTGCTTCCTTTAAAGCTTCCCATCTGGCTGCAGGATCAAGCGCAAGCTCTCCTCTTTTTGCATCTTCGATGATGGCATCATAGTCTGCATTGGACCAGGATCCATAGTTGTTGGAGCTTCCTGTGGTCCACATGTCAAGGTAGGTCATTGGATCTGCATAGTCGGGGCCCCATCTGGTCAGTACCAGTTCATAGTCTCCAGCCTGCATCCTTTCAACACGGTTCTTCTTTGGCATGGTCTGAAGTTCTACAGTAAGACCTGGGAGGGCTGCCTGCCATTCAGACTGAAGGAACTGGGCAACATTGATGGAAGCTTCTGTATCCTCCACCAGCATGGTATAGGTCAGTCCTTCTACGCCAAGCTCTTCCAGACCTTTGGTCCAGAATTCCAAAGCGCTTTCCTTATTGGTCTCCAGATACGTTCCGGAGGTTTCTCTAAAATCTTTTCCATCTGGGCCTGTGGCCAGAAGAGTAGGCACTGGGAAGTTCGCTGGAATGGATCCATCCTTCAGGATGTTGTTTGCAATGGCGTCTTTATCAAAGGAAAGAGCCATGGCAGTTCGGATGTTCACATTCTCAAGGCCTTTCACCAGCTGGTTTGGTGATACATACCAGAGGTAACCTGCTACTACATTGACAAATTCAGGATCGTTCATGAACTGCTCCACCTGTTCCCCTGAAAGGGTTGCGATATCAAGGTCTCCATTCTGATAGGAAAGCATGGTCTGCTGGGAATCCTTGATGACCTGATACTCAATACCAGAAAGCTTCACTGCATCCTTATCCCAGTAGCTGTCGTTCTTCGCTAAGGTGATGGTGGTTGCTGCTGGCTCATAGGCTGTAACCTTGAATGGTCCGTTGGCCAGAAGAGTCTCAGGAGATGTTCCATAGTTGTCTCCAGTGGAAGTGAAGAATTCTTCATTCATGGGCAAGAAAGAAGGGAAGGACATGAGGGACTCAAAATATGGCACTGGTACATCCAGCTGGACCACTAAAGTCTTGTCATCCTCTGCTGTTACACCAAGATCATCCACAGGAAGTTCTCCTGCAGCAATGGCATCTGCATTCTTCACACCGGCAACGCCCATGATGAATGCATATTCACTGGCTACTTCAGGATCAACCAGTCTCTTCCAGGCAAAAACGAAATCCTTCGCTGTGACTGGCGTTCCATTGGACCATACGGCATCTTTCAGCTTAAAAGTATAGGTCAGTCCGTCTTCACTCTTTTCTACAGTATCCACCATGGCAGGAATCGGTGATCCGTCCTTATCCACAGAGTACAGTCCTTCCGTAACTGCTGCGATGACTTCAAAAGAAGTTCCATCTGTGGCAATCTGCGGATCCATGGAAGCTACTTCCACATTGAACTGGACTTTTAAAGTGCTGTCTCCCTCTGCAGGGTTTTCGGATGGTGTCTCCCCTGGTGTTTCAGCAGGGGTTTCAGCGCCGCTGCTGCAGGCGGTAAAGATCATTACAGCCGATAAGGCAAGTGCCATGGCCAGTATTCTCTTTTTCTTCATGTTAATCCTCCTTCTACTCTTCTTTGTATTTCCCATTAGGTACATCTGTACACGCAACTCAAACAATTTTGTAAACAAACTGTATCGGGTCGCCTAATATTTAATAATTATACATCCAACCATGCAAGCGTCAATAAATATCTTGCATTTTTCTTGATTATTATGACATTTACTTAAAGCAAAGCGACATATTCTGATGTAATCGTATTAATTTTTATTCTTTTTGCGAATTTAATATGAGGTCCTCCTGTTAAATTTCGGACGATACTGTTCATTTCTATCACAACATTCGGAATAGGTAATAATATGATGATAATTTCATAAATAACATCCGCTTATTGGTGCAGGATTTCCTTCATTAACATATTATTCATGAATAATTATACGCATTCATTGTTTCTCTGAATAAACAAAAAAAGACAGCCTAAATGATGACTGTCTTCGTCAAACCGATGTTATAACGTTGTTTTTCGAAAAAGATAATGACTGATGTACCATTCATTACCTTCCCGGTAGGCAAAAAACTCAGAGGAGGCCAGGAAGAAAGTTCTCCAGAACACAAACCACTTCAGCGCTTCTTTCTTTCCTTCCACCTGTTCCATAAGGAGCATGATTTCATCTTTCTTTTCATCCATTTTCTGAAGCCAGGCTTCCAGGGTTTTGCTGTAATGGGTTCCCGATACAGCCCACTGCTTTTCTAAAGAAAACCTTTCAGAGAAATAATGAAGCAGGTCCTGACTTGGCATGGTTCCACCAGAAAAGAAATACTTGGTCATCCAGTCGTTCTCACTTCTGACTTCGTAGGAGTAAGGAGTCGTTTTATGGGTAAAAATATGCACAAACAGCTTTCCATCCGGTAGAAGAAACCCACTGACCTTTTCCATGAGTTTCTCATAATTTCTCATATGTTCAAACATCTCCACAGAAACAACCCGTTGAAATTTCTTTTCTATGGCAAAGGTGTTGATGTCTTCGGTGTACACCGTTAGATTCTCAAAACCTCTTTCCTTGGCTTTCTCATCAATATAAGCTTTCTGCGTGGCGGAGTTTGAGACAGCTACGATTTGAGAATGTGGATACTTCTCCGCCATATATAGAGACAACGATCCCCAGCCACAGCCAAGATCCAGAATGCTCTGTCCATCTGAAATCTCTGCCCTTTGGCAGGTAAGCTTCAGCATGGCTTCTTCCGAAGCATCCAGATGATGCTTCCAGTCCCTATACGGCAGTTCTTCTTCCCAATATCCACAGCTGTATTTCATTCGGCTTCCCAGAACCTTCTCAAAAAACTCCGTGGGCTGCTCATAGTGCTGCTCATTGGCATCTTTTGTGTTAATGGCAATGGGCTGGTTTTTCAGCTCCGCCACATAAGAAAGAAACTCTTTTCTATGCTTTTCAACATCTGTCACAGTAATTTCCTTGCACCGTGCCCTTGTGATGAGCCGGGCCCCCCACCGGATCATAAAATCCGGCAGCAGGTTCTTTTCTAAAAGTGGTTCAAATCTCATAACATCCTCCAAATACCTAAAGAATCAGTCTAAAACAACCTCATTTTGCTTTCCTTTATTCTTCTCATAATAGGTTTTCACTTTTTCAGCGTAATGTCCGGCAGTATTCTCTTCCCAATAAGGGATAGATTTCCTGACGGACTCCAGCGCTTTCTCATAATATGTGCTGTCCATCTCATTTCTGATTTTCTCCATGAGGTATTCAAAATCCTTGTATTTGATTACCCTGGAGTTCGGCTGACCTTCCATGAGATTCGCTAGAAAATACAGATAGATAAAACTACTGCTCTCATTCATCCCCGTATTTCGAGCCACCATCACCTTCAAGTTCCCAAGTTCATCACTACCATCCATATACCGTTGAAAAGAAATCCAAAGCTCATCAATCATTTCTTTGGTTATCGCAGTATAGCTTCGAATTCCTGATTCCTGATCGTCAAGATGCTCCATCTGAGGGACGGTTAGGTCCAGGGGAAGCCTTTTGTCATATGCAATTCTTCTTAGAAAAATCGTTACCGCCATTTCTACATCAATGCCCATAGGTTTAAGTACTCTTTCAGTTTCCTGAATCAGATCTTCTGAAACTTGCAGCTCCAGTTTGGCCATAATTCTCTCCTCCTTTTTAAAGAGTGTGTTGCTTACATAGGCGATTACTTTCGCTGTGACCTATTTACACGACACGTAAACCACATTTAAGAATCCTACTACATAGCATGTGAGGTAACCGAAAAGCTAAATATCAGCGCTGCTCCTTTTTCTTTTTCACCTGATCTGCGGCAAGTTTTCCCGTAAGAATAGACACCGGAAGCCCTGAGGGACTGAAGGTCCACTGACCACACTGATAGATGTCTAGTAGAGGTGTCTTCACAGAGTTTGCAATCTTTTTGAATCTGTCTTCTGAAGGCATGGTTGGGTTTGTGAAAGCCCACCCCGTGATGGCTCCCTGATAATTATGCGTTTCTTTTTCCATGGTCAGAGGAGTAGCACAAAGGCTGAACCGGACCTTTTCCTGAAAACCTGGAAAGATGGACTCCTCTAACACCCGAAGGATGGTCTTCACGGAAAACGCCTTGAACTCTTCATAGACGCCCAAGTCCTCCATTCTTTTCACCACGTCATAACTGAACAGAGTGCTGACCACAAGGCCTGTGCACCCTAGAGGTGCCAAAGACCTATCTCTTAAAGAAGGACAGGACATCTCATAGGTGGTTTTCTCAAGATATTCTTCTGTATAGCGGAAAAGCTCCTTCTCCTTTGCCTCCTCCACATGTACTGGAAAATGAACCGTGGAAAGTCCTTCCAGACTTGGCGTGTGGAACCTGTGGCTGCCGCATCGCTCCTGAAAGTAAGTTTCGTCTTTTTCAACACCTAGAAATACCGTCAAAATGGTGTCTCCACCACAGCTTCTCTCCACCAGGTTTTTCTGTGCCTGCACCTTTTCATCGAAGCCCCCTTCTATCATAGAATAGAAGGACCTCTGGTCCGCTGCCCAGATGAGCTTTTCATAGGTGATCACTTCTCCATCATCCAGTGTGACTGTACGGTTTTCAGGATTCACCTTCACCACCCCAGTGCCAGTTTTTATTTCCCCCTTGTTCTCCAGGATGTACTCTGCCATCTTTTCCGGAAGTTTCCCTGTGCCTCCCAGTGGATAACTGTAATCCAGATACAGGCTGAAGTAGCTGAGCGCAAAAAACGCAGGTGTATCTTCAAAAAAGTGCTGGATGATCACATCAATGAGGGCCTGATTTTCCGTAAACCTTCGTAAGTATACCCCAATGGGCTCCTGAAGCTTTGAAGCCTTCCGGATGTTCACCTGATACTTCATAAACCAGGGAAGAAGCGTTTTCCGAAGATAAACTGGATCCATTTTCTCAATAAACAAGGGATTGTCTATGCCATAGAGAACCTCCATATATCCCATGACCTTTCTGATTTCCGCCATGATTCTCCCAATACTCTCTCTTTCCATGGGAAAAAGGTCGGCAAGCATCTCCTCATACCGGATGAGGCTATTTTTCCCCTCAAGCGCCATGGATTTCTTCCCGATCCCAATGGTTACTTCATTTTTCACAAAGGGAAATTCAATCCCCAGATCCTTCAGCATAGGAAAGATGATTCCAGAGTTCTCAAAAGCCCGAATACCCGCATCAAAGGCAAACCCCTGATGCCAGAAGGTCTCCACAAGACCGCCAAGCTTTTCACGTTTCTCCACGAGGAGCGATGAAATTCTGTTTTTTCTCAGATAGGCCATGCTGGTGAGCCCCGCTAGGCCTCCTCCAACCACAATGCACTCATAGCTTTTACTCATACTGTCCTCCCTCAAGATAGGAAATGATTCCCTTTATGTGCACCGGTTCACCTTTCTGGTGCTTTAGAATGCACCGGCCCTCATAGAGGGACAGATCCAAGGTTCCACCCTTCGTTCTTTCCAGGCACTTCTTAGCTCCCTGGAGATTCCCCACAGAAACTCTTCTCATGATGCCCCGGACATCCAAAGCTTTTCCGTGTGAGCAGGAAGGATGTTCACAGAATCTGCATCTCATGGCCTCCAAAAGGATTTCCCGGGTCTTCTTCTCATACCCTTCATACATACGGTCTCTGGTGAAAGGCTTCTCTACTGTATGCACAAAATTTCTCATTCCTTCCCGATAGACAAATGGTTCTTTCCCAAGACTCTTCAGCACCGCATTGGCTGCGGAAAGACCGGAGGTGGTCACCGTTGGCGTCCCTGTTCCCATGACGGTAGATTCTCCGCAGGCGTAGAGATGCTTCCACTCGGTTCTGATATGAAGCCTCTTAAACATATGCTGACCAAGCATCTGCTTGGGTCCTGCCACAGCCCCTCCATTTTTCATATTGTAGCGCTCGATGGTCCTTGGGGTCGCCACCTCGGTAAACCGGACTTTCTTCTTCAATCCAGGAAACCTTTTTTCAAGAACCTCTAGAAGCCTCTCTTTTTCTTCCTCCTTCTTTTCCTGATACTCCTTCTCCAAAAAGGTCTCCCAAGGAAGAAACGTGGGCCCGATGGCCATGACAAGATGCTCGTCCTCAGGACAGAGGGTTCTGTCATCGACGCTGAGTAGATACGCCGTCACTTCGCTTTCATCAAGCTTGTCCGGACTTCCCACCAGCATTTCAATGGGAGCTGTATCTTCTGGAATGACTTCACGGTCCACCGCTGCATAAAGCACCACACTGGGATAGGTGGGCACCTGATTTTTCGCCCAGGTCCTCTTTTTCTCTGTGCTTTCACTCTCTGGAATCATCTTCCCATAGAGATTCCAGACGGTACCGGAGTAAATGATGTCTTTTCCATAGAGGGTTCTTCCATCCTGGAGCCTGACCCCACAGGGTTCCCCCTCCTGAAAAAGAATTTCCGCCGCTTCTGTTTCCAAGTACATATCTCCCCCGTGCTCTTCGATGACCTTTTCCAGCTTTCCTGGAAGAAACAGGGTGGATCCTGCGGGGTAATAGCTTCCCCCCACATGATTGTCCACAAACATCACCGAGGCCAGCACCGCAGGGGCTTCTTCCACCGTGGCATAGCAGTAGGTGGACGTGAGCTTGTCGAAGAAATTGAAAATCTCTGGGTCCTTGAAGTATTTTTCCAGAAGATTTCTTGCACTTTTATTGAGATAACCAAGAAACCTCATATAGGATATGGGATGCTTTCTCATGCTTTTCAGGGCACTTTTCGGGTCCGTCTCATCGGCAGACGTATAGGTGGGGTTCTCCACCATGATGTGCTCATACATCAGTCTCATGTCACCATAAAACCTTCTGATGCTCTCCTTCTCCTTGGGAAACAAGCTGGAGAGCTCTTCCATGAAACGGTCCAGATCCTCATAAAAACGGATTCGTTTTCCTTCATAATTGACGCAGTAGAGAAGATCATGATGAATCATCTCTATGGGTTCTTCCAGACAGTTCATGACAAAGCGGTGCGCGTTGAATCCTTTTTCTCCAAATCCATAGAGCATAGCCGCCCCCTGATCAAAGGTCCTGTCTCCTCTCTTAAAGATGCCGCAGGAGCCCCCGGGCATATAGCTCTTTTCAATGACAGCCACTTTGCATCCTCTTTTTGAGAGTAAGCTTGCCGCGGTGAGCCCCGAAAGACCGCCACCGATGACAAGGACATCATAGTGTTCCATACTTTTCCCTACCTTTCTGCTGGTGATTCTTAAGCCACTTCCTTCTCTTTTAGAGGGTAAGATCCCGAAACTGGTATCTGCCCCTTTTTTTCGTCCCTTTTCCATACTGGATGGCTTCTACTGGACACCGGTTGATGCAGGACGTGCACATATAGCACTTGTCCTTCACATAGACAGGCTTCCCTTCTCTCATCTCTATGGCTTCTGCGGGGCAGTCTTTTGCACACCGACCGCAGGAGATGCAGGCATCGGTGATATAAAAAGGTTTTGTGCTTCTTGCAGCCAGATTGAATCCAAAATGAATCAGAGTGGATTTCAGAAGAGGAAAGCTCCCTTCCTCCACTTTCACGACCTTCCTCCTGTTCTTCACTTCATCTGCCATATGGAAAAGATCCACTTTCGCTTTCGTGATCTTATTTCTTACAGATTCTTCCGGTTCTAAGTTGGAACCCACCACGTAGTTATTTGGCATCACCACGGTGTAGCAGGCGTCCAAAGGCAGTTTCTTCTGAAGATTCCGCATGGCATAGCCCGCTTCTTCTCCACAGGTGGCTATGGCATAGGTATAAGATGGTATTCCCTCTAAGAGCTTTATAAAATCCAGGACCACTTTCGGTACACCCCAAGCATAGATGGGAAAGACCAGCCCCAGCACTTCTCCTTCTATGGATATGGGTGTCTTCTCCTCCACAAGGCTGACACTGACATCCTCTGTTCTCTTTGCCATTTCTTCCGCAATCCATTTGGAGTTTCCTGTGCCTGAAAAATAATAAATCATAATACCCTCTCCTCATTCTTGTATATCGTTTTCTCACTTTAGAGATTTTGGGGTCTTCTTTACCGCGTTTCTCTTCTTTTCTTTCTTTCCAGAAGCTTCTTCACCCTGGGCCGGTTGTAGCGCTGCACTAGGATACAGGGCAGGTTCACAAGAATCGCATAAACCAGCATATAGAAGACGATCAATGGAGGCGTAAAGAATCCAAACACCCAAAAAAAGGGGAGTGCCAGCCAGTGGGTGAGCTCCGCCCGGCGAGATTCCAGAAGAAACTTCTGAAGCCCCTCTTCGGAAAAATCGGAAAGGTGCTTTTTCTCGTATCTGTCTTCTCCCTTCTTGATGCTTCCGTCTGGAAGAAGATGTTTCCACCGGTTCACCCGGAAGACCTTCGCATATAACTGTCCCTCTTTCTCAAAAGAGAAGGTTCTAAATAGAAAAGTCCTTTCTGTGTAGAGGGCGTCCGGAAACTTATGGCAAAGAAGCGCTGCGGTATACTGCAGCAGTGGCCAAAGCACAAAGATGGAAAGGATGGTCCATCCTGGTGATAAAAAAATAATCTGCATCACTTATCTCCTTCTATATGGATCGTCCTTTCCAGACAACCTTTTTCTTAAAAATCTTCTTGTACAGGGATGTGAAAAAAACAAAAACCAGCACCAGGAGCGGCAAAGGATAAAAAAGAACCGCCAAAGGATGAAACTTCCCCACGTTTTTCGAAAGATTATAGAGGATCCCTACCCAAAGAACATAAAAAACAAGATACACAAAAAGCCAAGTTCCCTGCTCGCTTATAAAAAAGGTCAGTATATGGAGTGGTACAGAAATCAAAGAAGAGAGAAAAAAGAAAATCATCATAAAGAGCAGAGGCGGTATGCTCATGGCTCCGGATGCAATATTTTTCGTCCATCCTTCCAGAAGACTTCTGAAACCTCCACTGTACATACGGAAGGAAATCTCTTCATCTCCCACATAAAGATCATATGGGATTTTCGCTTCTTTCAGTCTCACTCCTAGAGCCATATCCTCCACAATGTTTTCTTTCACACTCTCATGCCCACCAATGATTTTATAGTCTTCATTAGAGAGAAAAATCAGTGGACCATACAGTCCAATGTTCTGAGGCTTCTTGAGACTTGTGCCGTTGGCGCCGATCTGGATCAGATTAAAGAACAAGGAAGCCTGCTCATAGCATTTCTCTGTTTTATGATAGGGCTGCACAGAAAGCGGAACTCCATTTTTCTCGTAGACTTCTAGGATTCTTTCCACAGCATGAGGCTTCAGCCTCACATCTGCATCGAGAAACAGAAGAAGTTCTCCTTCTGAAGCTTCTGCCCCTTTCTGACAGGCCCAGTTTTTTCCAAGCCATCCGGGAGGCTTATCACAGATGGTGATAACTGTAACGTCAAAAGCCTTTGCAATCTCACCTGTTTTGTCCCTGGAGCCATCGTCCACCACAATGATTTCCAGGTTTTCATAACGCTGCTTTATCAGGTCGTCTAATAGAAGAGGGAGATTCTTTTCCTCGTTTCTGGCTGGAATAATGACGGATATGCTCCTGGCCTTTTTACCATCCGATGGTTCTATGTTCTCCGGTATTTTGGGAAACCTGTAGTACAGGAGCGGCGTCATCCCTATGCCAAGAAGGACGATGAGAAGTTCTATGATGTGCTGCATGAAGTTTTTCTCCTTTCTTCTCTGTTTCTATAGACCCATTTCACTTACAAGCATTTCTCAGTCTCCGCCAGAACACTTTCTGGTAAGTACTCTATTTACATTCCATATGATTTTATTATATCATTTTTTATATTTTCTGTTAATTTATTATTTATGATTGCTTCGATCAGACTCTCACTGTATGACCTTCTTACCGGTGAGACGTCCTCCCTGAAAGAAAAGAAAGGAAGCTCTTCGTTTCTATGGTTTTAATAAGTTGTTAATGTATCACATTCTTTCAACTTATCGTTTATATTTTAACTATATTTTAAAGTGACTAATCACCTTGCAATAGATAATACTCTGTCCATCAATTATTCTTTTTATTTTCACTTTGATATCTTATAATGAAGTAAGACCCTGACTTTTCTCATGTATGACAGGGTCCCGGTAGATAAGTGCATATTGATGTTACTGGAACACAAGGTTCATGTTTTGAATGAATTTTCTTGAGTTATCCCGTAACCAGAATGCTTCATTATCACTACCGACGCTTTATCACAAAAGACGAAAGGAATGATATAGATGAGTACAGTAGTGAACAGCCGGAAAGTTGCCGTCATCGGCACCGGATTTGTCGGTTCCTCCTCTGCCTTTGCTCTAATGGAAAGTGGACTCTTCTCGGAGATGATTCTTCTGGATGCGGATCAGAACAGAGCTGAAGGAGAGGCCCTGGATATTTCCCATGGACTGCCTTTTGCACGGCCCATGAAGATCAGCGCTGGCACCTATGACGATCTTGTGGATGCAGCCATTATTGTCATTACTGCTGGTGCAGGACAGAAGCCTGGGGAGACAAGGCTTGATCTTGTGAAGAAGAATGTAGCGATTTTCAGAACCATCATTGGCGAGATTGCCAAAAGAAACTGTCAGGGGATTCTCCTCATCGTGGCAAATCCAGTGGATATTCTGACCTATGTGGCTTTAAAGCTCTCGGGATTCCCAGAGAACAGAGTCTTTGGCTCAGGTACCACCTTGGATACAGCAAGGCTCAAGTATCTTCTGGGTGAGCGCCTTAGTGTGGATGCAAGATCCGTCCACGCCTGGATCATCGGGGAGCATGGAGACTCTCAGATTGCTGCCTGGTCCAGCGCCAATGTATCCGGAGTTCCGCTCTCAGACTTCTGCTCCATGCGTGGCTTTACAGAGCATGACCAGAATATGGAGGATATCGCAGAAGATGTAAAAAACAGTGCCTATAGGATCATTGAAAAGAAGAAAGCCACCTACTACGGTGTTGCAGTGGCGGTGAGAAGAATTTGCGAGGCCATCATCAGAGATGAAAAATCCGTGCTTCCTGTGTCTTCCATTCAGCATGGATCCTTTGGCATTGACGGTGTAGCACTCAGCATGCCGGCCATTGTAGGTAAAAACGGTGTGGAAAAACAGATTCCCATCAAGCTCAGCGAGAAGGAACAGGTAGAACTTAGAAAATCCGCTGACGCTTTGAAGGAAGTGCTCAAAAGCATAGACCTGTAGTATTGATAAATATCTTCATTTAAAAAGCGGTTCCCTTTGATTTTGGGAAACCGCTTTTTCTTTGAACTCCTTAATCCAACCTGAGGATTAATAGACTTCTCTTTTTCAACATATCGTGGTACAGCTCTTTAGTCTATGCTTAGATTTTTTTATAATATCTCACAAGCTGAGCGATCTCTCTCAGTCTTTCCAAAGAATACGCATAAAACTTTTTGTATGAACTGCAGTAATAATTCTTCCTGGATGTGCCACTTTGAACATAATGGCGCTTACATCCTGATTTGCACAGCTTTACATAATCACAGCTTACACACTCCACATTTTTAGTTTTAGACTCATCCACAAATAGGATTGCTCTATCCTTCTTTTTCAGTGATGAAAAGTCATCCTGCAAAATATTGCCCAGCTTCCACTGATCCAGCACGTAAAAATCACAGGGATACACAGAACCATTTGCTTCTATGACTGTATTCACAGAACATACACCCGCCATATCACAGCTCTCAGGGGAATACCCCAGAAGAATCTGAATCAGATTGTCAAACATTCTGACACTCACGGGTATATTCTGTTTTATATCGTGGTGCCATAGGTCAAAGATCTGGCATAAAAACCGACCATAGTCCTCAGGTGTCAGGGAAAACACATCCCCACCGGGAGGTTCATCCAATCTGTCCAAACAAGGGATAAACTGCATGTACATGAAGTCATTCTTCTTTAGAAACTGATACACTTTACCAGGATGTCTTGCAACATTTCTTGTAACAACTGTGAGGACATTAAACTCCACCTTATGCTTTCTGAGCATCTTTGCTGCTTTTAACACTTCTTTATAAGTACCGTTACCTAAGTGGTCTACTCTATTGATGTCATGAATTTCTGTTGGTCCATCCATTGACAGCCCAATGAGAAAATTGTGCTGTCTGAAAAATTCTGCCCAGCTTTCATGGAGGAGTGTTCCATTGGTCTGTAAAGAATACTCTACATGAATTCCTTTTGTATTATACTTCTCTACCAGCCCTATGAAACCCTGGTAGAACTCTATTCCTACAAGAGTTGGCTCTCCCCCCTGAAAAGCAAATCCAACGTAACTGTCTGCATAGGCAAAGGCCTTTCTGACAATTTCTTCCACTGTATCCATGGTCATGAATCCATAATTCTTTGTTTCACGATGATTTGTCACATCATTATAAAAGCAGTAACTGCAGTTCATGTTGCAGTACCCTGATGCTGGCTTGATTAAGATGGTCTGATTAGGCATTTGAAAAGCTCCTTTATCCGGTCATGGCAGGGATGCACTGAACCATGAATATATCCATAGTTCCTTTATTTTTTATAAAGTTTTAATCAGCTTGCTCTGTACCAAATCTTTTTTTGCATTCATTCATGAGCACAAAAGGATTCACCCCTTTTGCGATTTTCATCTTGATTTCTTCCTCATGTTCTTTTGGCACCAGACTTTTTAGTTTATGCCATGTCATTTCTGGACTGAAACGCATATCATAGTCAAAAGGCACAACATCACTTGTATGTAAGTACCAAAACATCAGGAGCTCCTTGTGACGGAGGATTTCTTCCCGGTATGCCTCCTCATCCATCAGATTGATCAGCTCCTTGGGGTCCTTCTCCAAATCGTAGAACTCATCTTTCTCATAAAGCCTTGCGATATATTTAAATTGTCTCGTTCGAATCATTGTGGCTTTTCCATGGGCTGTAGCATCACTTTGTGCCAAGTGTCTTGGGTAATAAGGAGTATATGGGTTTGTCCCCTGGGGTCCATTTGCATGAAACTCGTCGCAGTGGAGTTCATGGGCAAGTCTTCCGCCTTCACAGCAAACAAATTCCCGGTTCTCGTTCAACCTGCTCCCAATGATCTCCTTTAGACTCTTTCCAAAGTGCGTATGGGTGGAAGAACAATTTGCATAATCTAGAACAGTACCATAAAAATCAACGAGCTCCACCAAACTGTCACTGATTCCTGGATCTACCTTTTCCCAAGCCGGTGGTTTAACTAGGAGAGGCACATTGGTGAGACAGTCTTCAAAGGTATTCTGGGATTTTTCAGATATCCCATAATCTCCGGTATAGTCTCCATGATCTGACAGAAAGAAGATCGCGCAGTCATCATAGATACCTGCCTCTTTCAATGCATCACAGAGCTTTTGAAACATATGGTCCACTTTCATGACCATACCTAAATAGCAGGCCCGGACTTCATTCCAGTCCGATTCTGTTAAATGTGAAAGCTTCTGATTACTCCTTATAAGCTCCATCATCCGCGCTTTCTCTTTTCCATCCTCAGCTTTGATCCGAGGCGGCAGTTCTTCTCTCTTTATGGCACTGAAATATGGATTTTCCACTTGATAGGGCGGGTGAGGATTGATGAGACCAAGGAAGAGGCATAGAGGATTCTCTTCCTCATAGGTTGTAATTCTCCTGATGGCAGCATCTAAATCCTCATCATCAGCTCCGTAATATACACCGTCCTCATCCACGCCCAATTCACCGCGGTACATGGAATAATCAATAGAGCCTTCTCCTGGCTTGAATCCCTCAAATAGAGGATCTGGAGGGGTCTTTGCATTGCCTCCATAATAGATTTCAGAGGCATGCTTTTCAAGAAGACCGTCGATTTGTCCCGCAATGAGATCATTTCTCGCGTTCATCCATACATGATACCCCTGGTCTTTGAGTTCTTTAAACAAGGACTCCTCTCCCGCTCTCAACAGATGTGTCATGGTTCTGTGTCCATGCACATGGGGATAAAGTCCTGTTGTAAAGCTGGCACGGCTGGGCACACAAACTGTATTCTGACAGAAAGCATTTCTGAAAGAAACTCCTTCCGTGGAAGCAAATCGGTCCAGAAACGGCGTTCTTGCCGCGATATTCCCAAGATGCCCCATACTGTCACTTCTCATTTGATCCGGGTTAAATATAATGATATGTGGTTTCTTCATTCTTACCTCCTTATTTCATAAAAGCTAGGTTTCTCACAGTGAAGCAGTGTGTCTTTTCTTGCCCACTTCTTCTCCACTTGGCATCAGTTTCAACACTGAAGATCCACCGCAATAACACCATGGGCTGGAATCCTCAGTATCAGTTCTGACTGGATTTCCATAGTTTGAGGAATCAGTTCAGATGCCTCATGGAGAAGCTGAAGCTCTTTTTCTTTCAGATACTCCGGTTCTCCCATCTCCATCCATTGCTTTTTGGGATTTGCATGAGTGTCATCGATCCGGTAGACCAGAACCTTCTTCAGTGAATGTACGGATGAGACATTTAAAGATACCTTTTCCTCCCCAATCTTTTCTCCTGGAATGGTATGATTATAAAAAATGATCCGGTACCCTGAATCCGTTTTTGTGGCAATGGCTTCCACGGTAGCATTGGAATCATCTGAAGAAATATCCACTCTATGATCCCCTAGTCCGTGAAACAGCTCAAAGACTCTGTAGGATGGCTTTTTAATCCCATAAAAGTTCTGCAGTCCGAATCCCCCATGAAAGACTCCAGGCAGCTGACCGCTTTCCTCAAAGATATCCGAGAAGGTCCAGTATGAGTACCCTTCTACCAGTCCGTCCTGATCCGCCAAGGTCTTGGCAATCATGGCCGCAGCATAGGGTTCATCCCGCTTCACATCCCCTTGCATGGCAGAGGTGTTCCACTCTGTGAAGTACACCGGATAGTCCCCCGCCTCTTCACGGACTCTTCTTGCCATCTTTGTCAGTACACCACGTTCATAGGTGCGGTTTCCAGCCAAGTCTGACTGAAAAAAATCCATAATATCCATACCCGATTTCCACAGGGGATCATCTGTGGGGTAATGATGGGTAGTAATGAAATCCAAGGGAACATCATGGACTTTGCAATAATCCACCGTATCCTTGATCCAGGAGTTGCAGGAAGTCGCTGGCCCCCCTACTTTCAGCTCAGGATGGACGTCTTTGATGGTCCTTGCTGAAACTTCATACAGCTTAAAATACTCCTCCTTGGTTCCATCAAAAAAGAAGAACAGATTCGGCTCATTCCACACCTCAAAAAACCAGGTTTTTACTTCTTCCACTCCGTAGCGTTCCACAAGATGCTCTGAAAACTTTCTCACAAGCTCTGCCCACATATCATAAGACTTTGGTGGCGTTATGTTTGCATTGTAATGAAATATGGTTTTATCACCTCGAGCAATGGCCGAAGGCATAAAGCCCAGCTCAATAAAAGGTTTCATGCCGATTCTAAGAAGAAAATCAAAAATGTTGTCGATGTTTGAAAAATTATACACAAGTCCGTATTCATTGCCATGATGATCTTTTTTCATGAGAAGTGTACTCATCTGATCATCAAAAATGCCATGAAACCGAACATATTGAAATCCAAGTTCGTCATGAGCTCGCATCAGCTGCGTTCTGTAATCTTCTCTCAGTGCAGTATAGGCATGACAGCTGCCTATGCTATGTTCCCAGTAGTGGGGAAACGGATGAAGCTTGTCACTATCTAAGGTAAATCTGATCATTTTTCTCCTGCCCTTTCATTCAAAGTTATGTTTTCGTCATTTGAAGGTTGAATCATATCTCCTTTAGGGATTTTGATGAGTTCACCATTCATTTCTTTCACCATTTCTTCCGAGAGAACGCTTTTCATCTTGTTGCAGACCCATAGTAGGGTTACAGCTCCAGGCACTGCGCGTTCTGCAAGTTTTGGCGCGAACTTTTTCACAACATTCCACGCTGCTTCGCTTGCCATCAGTGTATCCAGTGAATCCAATATAGAATAGAAGTTCTCCGGAAAAACATCCACCTCACCCTGTTCCTGAGTAAACCAATTTTTCACATTGATTTCCGGATGAGGATCCACAAAGACATATGAAAGGTCCGGCTCGTCTACTTTCATAAACACAGCCTGATCTTCTACCTCTTCCTGATGAGCTCTGATGATGTTCTGACCTGGCTTTAAAGCTACATTCTTGATGAGGAATACAAATTTTCCAGAAACCGGCTCCATCTCAACACCGTTAACGGATAAGGTGATTCTTGATAAATTCGAATACACCTTGATGTCCATCAAATCCTCATGACGGTGGATAAACCGCTTTTCACAGATGTGGATAAACGGTTCCTTGGACCAGTTGGCCTTATAGAAGTAAAAGGCATCCTTCCGAACTTTTCTGTCAAAAGTGACCAGTCCCTTACAGTTTTTCCCCTTGGTTCCTCCTTCATTTCGGATGGCACTGCCAAAATCAAACATATTCCAAAGAAAACTGCCCCAAAGATAAGGCTTGGCGCTGATTATGCTGTAGGTTTCTTCATGGTAGACGCTCTGAAACTCCTCTGAATAGTCCTTCACTTTCGGATGAGCAGAATGGAAAGCAAGGTTCGCATCTGCCCCGTATTCTGAAATCCCCAAGGGAGCCTCTGGATTCTCCTGATGAAACGCCTCAATCCAAGGATCCAGATCTTTTGTCTCCCCATAGTACCATCCATAGTAGAGATTATATCCTATCATATCTGTAATCTGATTCAGCTGACTGGCGTTTTTCACATAGTACATATTCGCACTGGCAGTCAGTGCCTTAGGTAAAAGTTTATGCACAGTATCATTGAGTTCATCCACAGATCTGTACATGCTGATGGACTCTCCACCCATAGCAATCTCATTCTGAACCCCCCAGAAGCAGATGGAAGGATGATGACAATTCTGAAGTACAAGCTCTTTCAGCTGTTCTTCCGCATTTTTCAGAACACTTTCTGAATCAGGCATGGACATCATTGGAATTTCAGCCCAGACAACATATCCTTCCTGATCACAGAGATCATAGACGAGCTGATCATGCTGATAATGAGAAAGCCTTACAGCATTGGCGCCAATCTCTCCAATCAGGTCGAAATCTCGTCTTATGACTTCCGGTGTCACTGCATTGCCATACCCTTCACAGTCCTGGTGTTTAGCCACACCGTTGATTCGCAGGTGTTTTCCATTCAGATAGAAGCCCTGTTCAGCATGTAGGGAGCACGATCTGAAGCCAAATTTCAGACTGACCTCATCATAAACAGTATCTACGCCCACAAGCTCCGCTTTCAATGTATAGAGACAGGGATTTTCTTTCCCTTGCCATAAAACTGGTCTCTCCACCTTCATGGTGATGTTTTTTACGGATGCATCTTCAAATTTTGTCTCCAGGATTTCATGGTGCTCATCTAGAATGGACAGCTGAACCCGAACACCTTCGCTGCATTTCGTATGCAGCTCCAAGTTTAGAACCCCGTTTTCTTCCTCATCTACGTCGCTTCTGAGAATCACACCGCTGGTGCCATAGTACCCCAGATCAAAATGATTTTGATCTGTGCAGATGAGATTCACGCCCCGATAAAGCCCGCCGTAAATGGTAAAATCTCCAGCCAAGGGGGAGACATCTTCTGTCGGGCTGTTGTCCACATATACAGTCAGTTCATTATCCTCTTCCCATCTGACCAGCTGGGTAATCAAAAATCGGAAGGTAGCGTATCCACCCCGGTGCTCTCCTAGATATGTGCTGTTTAAATACACCTGACATACGGAGTTTGCTCCCAGAAATTCGATGTAGATTTCTTGATCCGTATGCTGACTTCCTATAGAGAAGCTTCTCTGATAGACATACCTCCCCCTGTCGTTGTTGTCCCCTGTGTTCCAGGTATGGGGAAGATTTACTGTCTCATGGGATAATCTAAAACAGTGATTCTTCTCAAGATCTGTATTTGCTTTTTCGAACATCCATCCTGTATTTAATGGATATAATTCTCTCATTTTTTACCTCCGTATGCTGCTACGCTTCCACCGAAACCCGTCCGAAATCTTTTGATTCTTTATGGTGAAACGAAAGAGACAAGGCATGGATTGCTTGTCTCTCCTCGTTTGGTATGCGTCTTTCCTTTTCTATGATTCCTTTAAGACATCCGATAGATTCTCATCCATAGTCCTCAAAAGTTCATCTTGGATCTTCTCATCAAAATCTCCATTCAAGAACATCTGAAAATACTTGTCTGTAAATGCCTGCCAGGAAGAAGTTTCCTTGGCCGCCAGGATGGGATAAAACCTGATGCTGTTATTTATGGCTGCCTTATAATCCCCCATGGCATCTCCTACCATGATAATTTTATCATTTCTGTACCCTGAATCGATGAGTTTTTTGATGCATTCACTTTTGGTTCCATCATTCTGAGCAAAGAAGAACTGTACCAAATTAAATAGTCCACTGGTTTTCCATTCTTCCTCAATGGCAGATCTGTTTGCTGAAGAAACTACTGCAATGTCCGCCTTCTCTCCAATGCGCACCATGGCTTCTTTGACTCCTTCAAAAGGAAGAGCCAAGGGCAGATCTGTAATCAGCTCATTCACTCGGTGAGACCACGCAAGTGCTTGGGATAGGATCTCAAGTCCGGTTTTATCATATTCTGTCTTCAAGGCTTCAGGTGATAGAACCTTCGTATGGTGAACCCACGCGTTAAACTGCTTCATTTCATCACCATCTACCAGTTCCGGGTAGTAGGATAAGATAGCGGAAAGTCCTTGAAATCTGTTGATTCCTCTGGTTTTGGTATAGAGATTCAAATCATTCCACAGCGTAAGGATCTCCTGATGTCTTTCAGTCGGCACATCCCAAACATCAAGTAGTGCAGGTCCGAAAGCTTTTTCATGTTTTACTGTCATAGAATCGATGGCGCAGCCATCAGAATCAATGCAGACCAAATATCTATTTTCTTTAAGAGTGCTCATTTATAACCTCGTTTCCCACCGGTTGCAGAAGTAATGTTCTTTCACCTCTCCAGTGAACTCTGACTTGCCGCAGAGCTTATCCACAGTGGCTCTGATATGTTCTCTTGTACTGCCAAAGGCGTTGATAAAGGTCTTCACCTGAGGAATGTCAATGAGATGATTTGTATAGTTCAAGCTGATTCCAATGGTAGGAACCTCTGAAATATACCAGGGCAGTTCCACACTGTGATGCTGGCTCCATTTGACACGGACAACATTTTCCTGCGCATAGCCGCTGATGTTGAACACCACCAGAACCAGGTCATATTTTTCTTTAAATTCTCTTCTGCTAGTTTTATTCAGCATCTTCACAAAATTCATCATGCCTGGACCATTCTCCGCTTCCAGATCGTAAAAGCATGGTGCCAGTTCCACTTGGAATCCAGCTCTTTCCAGCTCTCCCACCATAACAAGGCGCTGCGGGTCCGGTCTGTAGGCGATGCTTGTGGGTGCAGACTGCACATAGACAAGCCAAACCTTCTTCCTTTTTTCTGGGTCCACAGGAATGAGACCTGCCGTATCCTTTACCAGGGTCACACATCTTTCAGCAGCCAGTTTTCTGAAGCTTTGATGCTCCTCTGTGTTTACTGTGGTGTAAAGAAGCTCTTTCTTAGGGATCGCCACCTGCTCATCAGTGAGATTGAGCTTCGCTTTCAGCCCCAGGATTCTTGTGACTGCATCATGAAGGCGCTCTTCCGAAATGATATTTTTTTCAATGCCATTTCTTATGAATGCCATGTCCTCATCCAGATCATTGGCAAATAAAATCATGTCACAGCCCGCAGCTACAGCCAGAGGCAGCGCCTCTTCCCTGCTCTTTACCGCAGACAGTCCAATCATATGGGTGGCGTCGGTAAGAAGCAGTCCATTAAATCCCATCTCTCCTCTGAGAAGATCTGTGAGAAGCTCTGGAGCTATGGTGGCCGGCATGATTTCTTCATCCCTGATGCCTGGTCTTAACTTTCTGCTCATTTCCGGTAATCCGATATGTCCCACCATGATGGTTTCCACACCATCCTCAATGAGATTTCTATATACTTTTCCAAATGTTTTGTTCCATTCATCTACGCTGAGACTATTGATTCCAAAAACCAGATGCTGATCGAGTTCCTCCACACCATCTCCTGGAAAATGCTTGATGCAAGAAGCCATGTTGGGATTTCCATCTTTCACTCCGCGGATGAACGCTCTTGTGTTTTTGAGAACCGTATCTGCATCGGATCCAAAACATCTGGTGTTAACAATGGTGTTTCTCCAGTTCATGTAGATATCCGCCACGGGATTAAACAGCCAGTTGCAGCCAATACTCGTCGCTTCACGTGCTGAAACCAGCCCCATATGGTAGGCTGTATCAGGAGATTCATGGGCTGCGGCCTGAGCTGCCGTTGCTACAAAAGTCCCTTTCTCAGGGATACATCCATTTCCTCCATCATCACAGTTTGCTGCGATGAAAAGCGGTATTTTTGACAGCTTCTGATAGGTGGTGTTTTGGAGATAGACCGTTTCCATATCTCCCCCCTGCCAGCGTAGTCCGCCTTGGTGATACTTTTCCAAGGTCTCTTGAATCTCCTTCTCATCAACCCCCGGCTTACTCTTCAGCGTAATAAACAGCTGACCTATTTTTTCTTCTAAAGACATTTCAGAAAGTGTCTTTGTGACCCAGGTGATTTTTTCTTCACTGAGTTCATACGGTTTTATTCTTAAATTGACCATCATATTCTCCCTACAGTAGTACGTTTTCAAGTTCTAATCTTTTGGCCTTCGCTTCCTTAATACGTGCTCTTTCTCTTCTTCTTAAAGCCGGAATCTTTTCATTGGCTAGAAATGCAAGGAATCCGATAAACACCAGCATATTGATGACAGTATTCAGTGAGTTTGAGATTTTTAATGCGACCATTCCTATCCCAAAGAGCTTTATGGTCAAAGACGCACTGAGGATCCCCACAGCAATGTTCGTTCTTCGTGCCAGATACGTCCCAAGAAACATCGGGAAAGTCATGGCGATTACTGCACTGTTACTGGTCATGCCAAGCATCGGCGCAAGAGCTCCTGTGAAAGATGCGCTGAATACACCTGAGATTGCAACCAGTCCTCCCGCCAAGGTGTAGCAGATGACAACATGTCTGAACACATTGATGCCAGAAGTCTTTGCAATCTTCTGTGAGCCTCTCATGGCTTGCATCTCATATCTGAACTTTGTGAAGGTGAAGAGGATAAAAACAAACAAGGTGCCCAGCCCCAGGACCAATAGGGTGAAATTAGGATCTACCAGCATTTCTATATTGGGCACACCAAAAAGCTGCAGCCCTTTCCCATCAGAACCAGCAAAAGCCAGACTTTCATAGATCATGGCCATACCAAGACCTAGGATCACAGGTGGAATCCTGAAAACACTGAAGACCATCCCAACACCGAATCCGGCCAGAAGCCCCATGAGAATTGCCATAATCAGCAGTCCAATGCCATTAAAACCAAGACTCACAGCGATGTTGCCACCAATGATGGTGGCAACAAGCCTCTGAGCGCCTAAGGATAAATCAAATCTGCCACTGCCTAGATTTAGAGACAAGGCAAAGGCAATCACCGCTGTAACGCCAAGATCTCTTACTAAGTTCCGAAGATCCAGCACCGAAGAGATGAGATGTCCTCCTGTCTGCGAATACACCAGCAGTTCCATGAAAAGACCCACAGCCAGCGGTACTGAAATCAAATAGATGGCTTTATTGACAAATTGTTTAACATTCAATTGCAGTTCTCCTTTACACTACCGTCTTACTTCAGGCCACGTCTTTCCAGAATGTTTTCTGTGGTGAAGTTTCGGCTTGTTTCCATAAGCAGATCATAATCTGAAGCATCGTTATATTTCTTCAGAAGGTTTTTGATTTCATCGGAAGTGTATACATACATCTCATCACTTGTATCCAGCTGTTCCAGCTTGCTGTAAGCTTCTGCTCCGCTGGCTACAAGAGGTCCTGGTGCCATGGTGATGGCCTTGCCTTCCGGCTTGAAGGCATCTCCATGTCCTGTGATGCCGTTATAAAGAAGCACTACTCCATACGCATCTGACGCGGATCCGGAGTTTATGACTGCACCGTCCAGGGTTGGGTTTCCTGTGGAGTCCAAGGTGCTGAATGCCTTCTTGGTATTTTCTCCAAAGTTTGCCTGACAAAGAAGCTTGATGTTCTTGCCCAGGGCTTTCTCCACTTCATCGATGGCAGTTCCAAAGGTTTCAGCGGTAGGGTATACAGAGACAACTGCATCATATTCTCCTGTCTGCAGCAGTCCTGAAACACCAGAAACGTATCCGTCCATATTGGGGAATCCTGGCACGATGGTGATTTTCACTTCGTCATTGCCTGTGGCAATCTCTGTGGTGGCGTTCAGTGTAGCCAGTTCTGTGACATCTGCATCATAAGTCAGATTGTATTTTGTCTGAAGGGTTTCCAGCATGGATTTTGCTCCTTCACGATGGGATGCAACGCCCATGGCGGATCCACCGGAAATCACAATGAAATTCGCAGGTTCAGAAGAATCAAACTGCGCATCTATCAGTTCACCATAAGCATCAGCAACCTTGCTTAAATCGATTCCGGTGATGCCCATATAGGTGGGTACAGAAGCTACTTCGTCATAAAGAGTGGAAGATACCACAGCGGTATACACTCCAAGCTCGTCTGCCTTGGATACCAGCTGCTCTGTGCCATCGGTAATAAGTGAAAGAAGACCGTCAGCGCCAGCTGCGTAGGAGTTCTCAAGGAATGTCAT